>NZ_JAPSLE010000009.1:0-114939 GCF_031181085.1 Domibacillus sp.
CAGGTTACCCACGTGTTACTCACCCGTCCGCCGCTAACTTGAACAGAGCAAGCTCTGTCAAGTCCGCTCGACTTGCATGTATTAGGCACGCCGCCAGCGTTCGTCCTGAGCCAGGATCAAACTCTCCAAAAAGTGTTTGACTTGCTCATTTGTTTCCATTAAAACACGGGGTGTTTTTAATGGAAGATAAAAATTTAAAACGTTGACGTTTTTATTGATTTTGTTCAGTTTTCAATGTTCAATTCGTTTGCGCTATCTCTGCGACAGCTATAATATCATATCATTAATCACTTTTCAATGTCAACAACTTTTTTAAAGTTTGTTTATTTCATACTGAGAAGTTATTAACGAAGATACATCACTTTATCATACCTCTCAAATCTAGTCAATCTTTTTGGAAAGATATTAACCAAAACCGTTTAAGATTTTCATGTTTTGACTTACTGTTCAAGCGACGGTATTAAATATAACACTTTTACTTTTTAAAAGTCAAACCTTTTTTAAAAAAAGACTAAAAAATAACTCTGTTTTTCTTCTCTTCTACTAAAGAAGAAAAACAGAGTGAAAAGTTAATCGTACTAAACGGATGCATGAGAATGAGTTTCTTTTCTTGTCTCCCACGCGTGCAGCATTCGGAATACTGGCGGCAGCACGAGGATCACCGCAATAATACGCAAAACTTGAACAGCTACAACAAAAGTCGCATCAGCATTGAGAACGACTGCGGTAGTTGCCATTTCCGCTACGCCACCTGGCGCAAATGCTAAAGCAGCCGTCATAAACGCGAGACCCGTTGCTTTTGACACGATATACGCGCAAACAAACATAGCGCTAATAAACAGAACCGTACTAATAAACGCGATAGCAATGGTCTGCTTTAACCCATAAAACATTTCTTTTCGAAACCTTGAGCCAATGGAAGCAGCAATCACAATTTGCGAAAGGATCATAATTTCATGCGGCCAGTAAGCCTGCATATCGTATCCGACCGCAGAAGATGTACCTGCCTGTACAACTGCTGTTAACAGCATGCCTCCCAGCAGCCAGGGGGCAGGAAATTTTAATTTTTTTCCGACATGGTAGCCCGCATACGCTGTTACAGCGAGGACCGCTGTCCAGCCAAAGCTGGTCCATTCAAATACAGAAGGAGCTGTTTGCGCAGCAGGAGCGGCAGATGGGTGAAATACGAGGACCGAAACAACGATAGGGATAATAAAGATAACCAAAAACACACGCATCGTCTGCAAAATGCTTACAACCGCTGTATTAGCCCCTACTTCTTCGGCAATTCCCGGCATAGCCGACAAACCGCCAGGAGCTGTACTGAAAAAGCTTGTCAGCATATCTGTTTTGCTAAATTTCCACAAAACCATACCTGACAGGAGCGAAAATACAATCGAAAGCAGGAGCATAATGATAATAACCGCCCAATCCTTTTGAAAAACAGTAAGAACGGAAAGATTGATTTTTTGACCAAGCTCAATGCCTAAAATACATTGACCAGCATAAAGCCAGTATTTCGGAACGCCTTTCTTTCCTAAAACGTTTGGCTTAGTGAAAGAAATAAGCATGGCGGCTAAAAGTGTGCCGAGCATCCAGCCAATCGACAGGCCAGTCATGGAAAGCAGCAGCCCTCCAATAGCGCTTATGGCAATAAACAGCCATTTTGTTTCTTTCATGGTGACTCCTTCTTTCTTCTTGTTCTACTATTTACTATAATGAAAAAAGAGAAATAAATAAAATATCGTTTTTCTATACTTAACAATAAATATTGATTATACCTGTAAGGAGACGGTCAAATGGATGAACGCGACTGGCTTATATTACAAACGCTGCATACACATAAAAATATTACAAGCGCCGCGCGGTCGCTTTATATTTCCCAGCCTGCTCTGACAAACCGGCTGAAACAAATGGAAAAAGAGTTTGGCGTGCAGATTGTCACACGTGGAAGGCGCGGTGTACAGTTTACACCGCAGGGAGATTATTTAGCAAAGTGTGCAGACGATATGATTCACCGCATGCAGAAAATCAAAGAAAACGTGTTAAATATGGAAAATACGATGTCCGGCACACTTCGTCTTGGTGTCTCAACTTTTTTTACGGATTATAAGCTGCCGGGCCTTTTAAAAATGTTTAAAGAAGAATATCCAAATGTCGAGTTTAAAGTTGTGACAGAATGGAGCAGCCATATTACCCATTTAATACACAACCAGGATGTACACGTTGGATTCGTCAAAGGCGATTACGGCTGGAAAGACCAAAAGCGCCTCCTGTTTGAAGAAACCATCTGTGTGGCATCGAAGCATGAAATTGACCTGGAGAACCTGCCTGACCATCCGAGAATTGATTACAGGACTGATCAAGGACTGAAAATGGTCGTCGATAACTGGTGGGCAGAGAATTATGCGAAACCACCTTTAATCAGCATTGACGTTGACAAAGCCGGCACGTGCAAAAACATGGTGGCAAACGGTCTCGGCTATGCCATTTTGCCAAGCATGATTTTAGAAGACATCGAGAATCTCCATAAAATCCCTTTAAGGCAGCCAAACGGGGAGCTGATCAAGCGGAAAGGCTGGATGTTTTTTCATGAGGAATCGCTTGAATTAAATATTGTCAGAGCATTTGTTGAATTTATTGAACGAATTGATCTTAAAGCCATTCATTAAAAACAGCTCTCCTGTTTCACAGGGAGAGCTGTTTTTAAATTTGTTTTAACGCACTGCTGATCGACTTTTCTCCAGAGATCAGATCAAAGGAACGGTTAAACGTATGTGCCTCGTCAAGTGCATGAAAAACGACCGACGCTACGTCTTCACGCGGAATGGAACCGCGCTCAAGCTGTTCGCCCGCCTCCACTCTGCCTGTACCTGGTTCATTCAACAAGCCGCCAGGGCGCACAATCGTATAAGTCAGTGAGCTTTGTTCAACTGCACGGTCTGCATAGTGCTTCGCTACATAGTAGGGAAGCATCGCTTTATTCCAGTTTTCGCGATTGTTCGCTTGCAGCGCACTCACTATCACAAATCGTTTTACTCCGATTTTTTCGGCTGCTTCCACCATTTTTGCTGCTCCGTCCAAGTCAATCAAAAGCGTTTTATCTGGACCGGTGTGACCGCCGGATCCAGCGGTAAAAACAATCGCATCACAGCCATACGCCGCATCTGTCAGCTCATCTACACTGCTTTCCAAATTGGCAACAACTGCTTCTACTCCTTTTTCCTTCAGCGCTTCCGCTTGTTCTTCCTTGCGTACCATAGCCCGCGCTTCGTGCTTCTCACTACTCTGCAGTAGCCCGATTAATTTTTGCCCGATTTGTCCGTTTGCTCCAACTACCAGCACTTTCATTGTATATGAGCACCTCTTTCCAAATCATTTCCTGCTCATTATTTCAAAAAAAGGAAGTGGGATCAAACGAGACGACTTACGACTCTAATTTGTCTGTCGTTAAATAAGCCGCTAATTCTTTACTGTCCTTTTTCCGCTCTTTCCGCTTTTGTGCCCGCATTGGTGCCGTTTCATTCAGCTTTTTTTCTTCATTCGTAACAGGGATCACACCTGGAACAGGAGCCGGACGCCGTTTGTCATCCAGGGCAACAAACGTCAAAAAAGCAGTAGCCGCGATTTTTCTCGCACCGGTTTTTAAATCTTCAGCAATAATTTTAACAAAGACTTCCATCGAAGAACTACCTGTCCACGTCACAAACGATTCAAAGCAAACCGAATCGCTCGGGCGGATCGGATGTAAAAAGTCGACAGAATCGGTTGAAGCCGTTACACATTCCTTCCGGCTGTGACGCGCAGCTGAAATGGACGCAACCTGATCCACATCACTCATCAGACGTCCCCCAAATAATGTATTATGGTTGTTTACATCGTTTGGAAAAACCCGGCTTGTCCGCACGACACGAGATTCTCTGCATTTTTTCGGCTCCATTGTTTATCACTCACTTATCCTTAATTTTAGAAATATGCGTTTCATTATAATCCCAAAATACGTATAAAGAAAGAAGGATTTTACAAGAGCTGGCGAATCGCATGAGCGACGCCAAATTCGTCGTTGGCGAGTGTGACAGCCCCCGCTTTTTCTTTTACTCCTTCCGGCGCATTGCCCATTGCCACACTCCGGCCGGCGGCTTCAAACATCGATATATCATTGAAGTTGTCGCCGATCGCCATTGTTTCTTCTGTTTTCACACCAAATTGATCAGCCAGCTTCCGAACAGCATTTCCTTTTGAAACATCCGGATGCATAATATCGAACACATGACTCGCTGAAGCCGCCAGAGCAAGATCACGCCGGCCCGCATAACGGTCCCATGCTTCCTGCAATTTTTCTTCATCATAAGAAAAAGCGAGCAAATTAAAATACTGATTCGTTTCCTGCAGTATCTCTTTATAAGACGTTACAAAATGAAAAGGTTCCTGACTAAACTGCCGCTCGGCCGCTTCTTTCATTTCCTCACGGTCCGCATGCGGGTTGGCGGTTAGAATACGGTCCATTTCAACTTTCACCAATTCATGGCCATTGTTCGGTGAAAAAATGCTTTGTTCCGAAAATACCTCGTAGTAAAAGCTGCGCGCTTCAAAATAAGCGAGGATCTCTTCTGCCTGTTCCCGGCTTAAGGAAACAGCCTGGACACAGGTTCCGGACGGGTCATGTATTGTCGCTCCGTTCGCGCCGATAATCCAGGTGACCAGTCCAGCCTCCTTCATAAGCTTTGAAGCATCCGGGTATGAGCGTCCAGTTGAGATGACAACCTCTATTCCTTTTTTCTGCGCTTCGCGTATCGCTTCTATATTTTCATGCGGAATCTTATTTTGGCTGCTGAGAAGTGTTCCATCCATATCTATAGCAATCAGCTTCATTTTGCTTCCTCGAGTAAAGAAACGAGTTTGTCAGCCGCCTGTTTCTGTCCAAACATCGTATACGGACCGGCTGCTGCCATTACACCTCCTGCTTCTGTTACAAGAAGCTGACCTGCCGCAATATCATAAAAAGCCGGGTTCATATAAAGTGCAGCATCCCATTTTCCAGCTGCAATGTATGCGAGCGTAACAGCTGCTGTGCCAATAATGCGGACGCGGTATACATCGTTTACAATCTTCGAAAGCAGATCGAGCCGCTGCACATTCGCTTCTTTGTTACCGTCTTTCGCAAAATCGCTATGTGAAACAAAGGATTCCGCCAAAGGAACATTCCTTACACGAATCGGTTCACCATCCTTAAAAGCACCGCCGCCTTTTGATGCCCAATACGTTTCATCCAGCCCTGGCAGATCAATGACTCCGACAATCGGTTCCCCTTTGTATGTAAGCGCAATGGAGACACCATACTGCGGTACGCCGATGCTGTAGTTAATCGTTCCATCAATCGGATCAATTACCCATTCGTAGTCACTGTCCGCCTCAATCACTCCAGCTTCTTCACTGAAAATGCGATGTTCTGGATACTTCTGTTGAATTCGTTCGATAATAAGCTCTTCAACTTTGATATCCATTTCCGTAACGAAATCCTTTGCTGCTTTGATTGTCTGTCCGCCCGCTTTCCCGGCATTCGGCCGTAAAAAAGCTCCCGCTTCCTTTCCAAGCTCAATCGCAAACGCAGTATACTCCTCGTACATCTAATCGCTCCTATCCTTATATGTATTAATCGTATCATATCAAAAAAAGGGCCTGCTCCTCCACCGTTGGAGAGCAGGCATCCATTAATAAACACCACGAATATGCTGTTTTACTTTTTCATCATAAAACGTTTTGACCCGCTCCTGCTCTTCCTGTGTGAAAGAAGGTGTGTGGAGCGCCCGCAGGTTTTGCTCGACTTGCCGCGTGTTTTTAAATCCGGGAATGATGCACGTTACTTCCGGATAATCGAGTATCCAGCGAAGAGAGGCCTCTGCCATCGATCCTCTTCCTTCTGCAATCCACTTTAATTCATTTGAAAGCTCAACGCCTTTTTGAAAGCCAAGCCCCGCAAAGGTTTCACCAACATTAAATGCATGTCCATCATTGTTAAAATGGCGGTGATCGTCCTCTTCAAATGTATCGCTTTGCTTGAACTTGCCCGTCAGCAGGCCGCTCGCAAGCGGAAGGCGGACGATAATACCAACGCCCTGTTTCTTCGCTCTTTGAAACAGCTCTTCCGCAGGCTTTTGGCGAAAAAGGTTGAAAATCACCTGCAGGCTTTTGACGTGTGGGTGTTCAAGGCACAGAAGGCCCTCTTCGACGCTCTCTACACTGACACCGTAGTGCCGTACTTTCCCTTCTCTTTGAAGGCAGTCCAAAACATGAAAGACCTCGCCTTCCTCCAAAATCTTTGTAGCCGGACAGTGAATTTGATACAAATCAATTCTCTCACGCGCCAGTCTTCTTAAACTTGCTTCGCAATACGTACTGACTTGTTCATAAGAATAAGTTTCCGGCGCATGAATATCGCCTTGGCGGCAAAACTTCGTTGCAACATAAACCTCATCTTCTCTTCCTTTGGTGGCTTTGGCCAGCAGCCGTTCACTATGGCCGTCTCCGTAAACATCGGCTGTATCAAAAAAATTCACACCCTGTTCCATTGCGTAATCCAGGGATTTTAATGATTCTTCATCTGTCGTTTTTCCCCAAGAGCCGCCAATTGCCCACGTACCAAAGCTGATTTCGCTTACCTTCAATCCCGTATTGCCCAGTTCGCGATAGTTCATCATGATCCTCCCTTGATTAAGAAAACGCTTTTATAAAAGTAAGTATACGGGACAAGCCGATAAAACAAAAGCGCCGGCCCCCTGATCAAAGGAGCCAGCGCTGCTTTTATCCGCCAATATAAGACATGCCAATTTTTTTACGGCTTTTCGCCGTTTGCTCTGTCCGCTCATCAGAATAGCGGTCTGTCCGCTTTTCCCATACACCTCGAATAGCCCGAGCCAGCTCTTCGTCTGAAGCCCCGGAGCGCAGCAGTTCCCTTATATCAAACCCACTTGTCGCAAACAAGCATGTATAAAACTTTCCATCCGATGAAAGCCGGGCGCGTGTGCAGGAAGAACAAAACGACTCAGAAACAGAAGGAATAAACCCAACTTCTGCTTTTGCATCTTTATAACGGTACCGTCCGGCCACTTCACCAAAATAAGCCGCTTCGGCTGGAATGAGTTCTTCTGTTTCGCGAAGGTGGTCAAGAAGCTCCCTTTTTGTGACGACTTGTTTAAAACTCCAGCCGTTGTCTGTGCCTACATCCATAAATTCAATAAACCGGAGAGTGATGTCCCGCTTCTTAAAATAAGCCGCCATCGGAGCGACTTCATGATCGTTCACACCTTTTTGCACGACCATATTAACCTTCACTGTAAATCCAAGTGACTGCGCGTAATCAATATTTTGAAGAATAACGTCCGGTGAAACTCCCCGGCCATTCATCTTCCCGAACGTTTCTTTTGATAACGCATCCAGACTGATGTTCAGCCTCCGAAGCCCTGCATCGAACAACGATTTACCATGCTGCTTCAGCAAAAGTCCGTTTGTCGTCAGACCGATGTCTTCTAGTCCGTCAAGCGCTGACAGCATGCGGATTAACTCCGGCAGATCACGACGCAGCAGCGGTTCTCCGCCTGTCAGCCGCACTTTCTTAACGCCAAACCCTATAAACAGCGCTGCCAGCCGTGTGATTTCTTCAAAAGAGAGAAGCTCGCTTTTCGGCATAAACGCGTAATCATCACCAAAAATCTCCTTCGGCATGCAATACGTACAGCGAAAGTTGCACCGGTCAGTTACGGAAATCCGCAAATCACGCAATGGACGCTGAAGTGTATCGGTTATGTTCAAAGCGCTCAGTCCTTTTTCATAGTTTTGGTTATCCCCCGCTTACCGGTGGAATAAAAGCTACGTGATCACCTGGGTGAACAGGCTCACCTTCGAGTACATATTCTTCATTAACCGCTATTTGCACAGCGGAAAAATCAAACTCTGGATACGATGTTTTGACCCACTGCAGCACATCTGCTGCAGTGCCGCTCTCCCATGCAAGCTCTTCTTCGGCTTTTCCGGCCGCTTCTTTTAAGCCCGCAAAATAATGCAGATAAATCATGCTTTTCCTCCTTCCGGTTTATAAGCTTGATCGCCGATCCATTCTTCTCCATCTTCCCATATTTCTTTTTTCCAGATTGGGACCACTTTTTTGATTTGCTCAATCGCGTATTCATTCGCTTCATAAGCGGCTCTTCGATGCGGAGAGGAGACAGCGATAATCACCGCAATGTCAGAAATAGCAAGCTCGCCAATCCGATGAACAATCGCTACGCGTGAACCTGGCCATTTCTCCATAATTTCATCACCGATTTGCGCCAGCTTTTTTTCAGCCATTGGTACGTATGCTTCATATTTTAAGTACATTGTCCGCTTTCCATTTGTCCACTCACGAACTGTACCAGCAAACAGTGTAACCGCACCTGCTCCCGGGTGCGTGACGTAATCCATATATGGCGCTCCGTCAAGCGGCTCTTCTGTTACATGAAATGGTTTTAATTCAGCTCCCATACTGCTGCTCCTTCCTCCGATCCAATGATCAGTACATCTACTTCATCACCTTTTTGGAATCCGCGCGTGCCGCCTGGCAATACGATAAACGCGTTTCCTCTTGCAATCGATGTGACCGAGTTCGATTTATTAAATCCCGCCGGGCTGACCACCGCACCTGATGGCGCGGATGTATAAACGGCCCGAATGAACCGGTTAAACGGATTTGGCTTTTTAAAATCTGCCGCCAGTACTGCCTTCTCATAAGGTAAATACGGCCGGCCGCTCCCCATCATGGAAAGAAGAGCGGGACGCACAAAAAGCTCAAAGCCGACAAAGCAGGCAGATGGGTTTCCAGACAAGCCAAATAAAAAAGTATCCCGCGCATGAGCAACCGTTGTAACACTGCCAGGACGCATCTGTACTTTATTAAATAATACCTCAGCTCCGAGACGGGCGTACACGGCCGGCAGGAAGTCAAAATCACCTACCGATACTCCACCCGTTGTGATGACCGCATCACATTCATTAATTGCCGCTTTCACCATATCAAAGCAGGCATCCTCATCATCGGGAAGCGAACCAAGCAGCCGGCACTCTATGCCCATTCGCGCCAGCTGAGCGGCAATCATAGGACCATTTGAGTTACGGATTTTCCCCGGCGCAAGCGGCTCATGGACGGCAACAAGCTCGGTGCCTGTTGCCAGCAGCCCGACGACCGGCTTTTTCGCTACACGTACCTGTGCGTATCCGAATGTTGCCAGGACAGCAATAACGCCAGGCTGGATAAAAGTGCCGGCTTTGACGATGATCTCTCCTTCCTGTGCATCTTCTCCTTTTAACGATACGTTTTCAAGCGGTTCAAATGGCTTACGAATGGTGAACATGTCTTCTGTGATCACTGTCTGTTCCAGCATCACAACAGCGTCCGCTCCGTCTGGCAGCGGTGCCCCGGTCATGATACGAACTGCTTCTCCCTCGCCGACTGTATGCGGCGACACAGCTCCTGCGCCAATATGATCAATGACGCGAAACTCAACACGCGACTCGCCAGAGGCACCTTTTGTGTCGGCAGAGCGGACGGCAAATCCGTCATACGGAGAACGATCAAACGGAGGCACATCGTGACTGGCTCGAACCGGCTCCGCTAAAATCCGCCCGTATGCTTCATGAAGCGGTACCGTTTCTTCTGTTAAATGTGTCACCCGTTTCATCACTCTCTCAATCGCCTCTTTTACTGCAATCGGCTGTCGCTTTTCAACCATTCTCTTTTCCTCGCTTTCTTTTCCCCATGCTATACTGAGATTATCTATTACCTGAAAGGATGTTTGTATGTCTGAATTCACGCATTTTAATGAGCAGGGACGCGCTAAAATGGTGGATGTTTCCGAGAAAGCGGAAACGGTCCGTCTTGCTGTCGCTCATTCCTCTATCGAAGTAAACCAATCTATTTATGAGCAGATCACGCAAGGTACAAATAAAAAAGGGGATGTCTTCGCGGTTGCCCAAGTAGCCGGCATCATGGCCGCTAAACAAACCTCTTCAATTATTCCCATGTGCCATCCTATTCCTTTAACCGGCGTTAATATCACGTTCCATTGGAAAGTGGACGAAGCAGCCGGCCGCTTTGTTGTATTCATTGAGGCAGAAGCAAAAACAAAGGGTGTAACCGGGGTTGAGATGGAGGCATTGACTGCCGCTTCAGCCGCTGCGCTCACTATTTATGATATGTGTAAAGCATCCGGGAAAGAAATGGTGATCGGTCCAACGTATTTGCAGAAAAAATCAGGCGGCAAAAACGGAGACTATGAGCGCGGCCGCGGTTAAGCGGCCGCTTTTCCTTTCCTCTACCACCGAATGAAAAGCTCTACACTTTTTATGTCCCTTTTATTTTCTAGCTTCATGAAGCAAATGTGCCGCTTCCGGCAAAATCAACTTCCGCATCGCTAGATCAACCGCCCCGAGCGAGCCCGGCAGAGCAAAAAGCAGTTTTCCGCCTTTAGCTGTTCCCGCTAACGCTCTGGATAACATCGCTTTTGTGCCAATATCTTCTGTGAAACTTAAATAACGAAAAAACTCTCCAAATCCCGGAATTTCCTTTTGAAGCAGCGGCTTTACCGTCTCAATAGTAATATCCCGGGATGCAATGCCAGTTCCGCCTGTTACAATGATCAAATCAATCTGATCATCTTCAAGCCACTTTCCAATCATCTCGCCCACTGCTTCCTGTTCGTCCGGCACAATAGCATACCGCGTTGTTTGATGGCCGTTTTCTTCCAGAAGAGCCTGAATGTGAGCACCGCTTTTATCCGATTCAACGGTTCGTGTGTCGCTCACAGTCAGAACACCGGCTGAACATGACGTTTCTTTCCCAAAATCAACTGACATTTCTTCCGCTCCCCCTTAACTGAAAAGCTGGTTATAAATTTTTAAAGCCTGCTTAGCGTCCTGCATTCCATGAAAAAACAAACGACCGTTTTCAAACAAAACAATTCGATGTTCACCAAACATAATCTGCAAAAAATAAGGCGTCCGCTTATGTTTCAACCGCTGTTTCCGGGCTATTTTCTCTCCGTCTTCAAGTGTCAGCGTCCGGCCGGCACCAGGTGTCAGCTGAATGGTGTCACGGCCACACAATAAAGCCGCCTTTGTTTCATCTGACCGGCTCAAAGCCGGATACGTGCGTTTCGCTCCGCACGACAGGCAGTTCGGCCGTTTCATTTTCTTCACACCGAATGCGTGCTTTTCATTTGTCCATGTGTCAATTCGCAGCATATCACGCCGTATATAGTCAGCGTTCCCCGTCAACCACTTTAGTGCTTCAGCACACTGAAAAGCTGCAGTTATATATACAGCCGGCGCAATCACACCGGCTGTGTCGCATGTTTCAGCAGAAGAGGGAAGTACCGGCAGCAGGCACCGAAAGCAAGGGCCTTCTCCAGGGATAAATGGCATAACGACACTCGTTGCACCGACGCAGGCCCCATAGATCCAAGGAATGCCATGCTTGACACTTGCATCGTTGATAACAAGACGTGTTTCAAAGTTGTCGGTCCCGTCAATCAGTAGATCACTTCGCTGTGCCAGCCCTTCAATGAGCGCAGCATCTGCATGATCCATCCACGTTTCCACCGCGACCTCGCTGTTGACGGCCGCCAGACGCTTTTTCGCCGCTTCCACTTTTGGCATCATATCGCGTGCATCCGCTTCTGTGTAAAGCGGCTGCCTGTGCAGGTTAGACATTTCAACATAATCACGATCGACAAGCAGCAGCCGGCCAACACCAGCGCGCGCCAGTGTATCTGCCGCGGCAGAACCGAGCGCCCCGCACCCAATAATCGCGACCGTTGACTGCGCCAGCCCTTCCTGGCCTTTTGTGCCGATCGGATAAAATTTTTGCTGCTTTGCAAACCGGTTTTCCATTTTCCCGCTTCCTCCCTGACGCTTTTCCCATCTTTACGGATAGATCACTGTGTGCTTTTAACGGCTTCGTTTGATTCTTTTATTTTACCATAATCTTTTTCGCGCAGTCAGACAAAAGGATAAAGGCGCCTCGCAGCGCGCGAAACACCTTTATCTTTTTGATAGCGTAAACTTATCAATGGCCCGCCGAAGTGTATCAACAACGAGGAAGCTTTGCTCTGAATCAAAGCGCACTTCTTTAATCAGCTCAGTCATTTTCCCTGCCGACCCGTTCACCTGCTCGACTGTCTGCGCGTTTTGTGCATTGCTTCTTATTCATACAACGAGTGCGGACGGTTAGAATAAGAGCCGATAAGGCGGCGGGCGCACTGCTTAATAGATACACTTGCCCTACGAATAAAGTGGTAAAAGCACATGTGAAGATGCCTCTTCACTGCTTTTTGGAAACAAATGGGGAAGCCGGCCGCACCAAGACTCCTGCGGGATGAACAGTGAGCCGGGAGATCCTACAGGCGTACGCGCCGAGGAGGCTCCCGCACTGCCCGTGGAAAGCGAAGTCCGGCCGGCTTTCCACTACCGGCTCCTTTTAAGAAGCGGTGCTTCCCGACAAGCAGCCTGTCCATTTTCTTTATGAAAGAAAAGACTGACGACTTTGCCGCCAGCCTTGGACCAGGTATTTATATGCAAGCCTTTATTTATAAACACCAATGATCTCAACCGCTTTTTCTGTAACGGTCGTATTAATCGCTTTGTCAAAATCAAATTCGCCGCGGATGGCTCCATTTTTCTTGTACATATCATATTGCTGGCGGATATCGTCTACGAACATTTTTCCATTTGGATCAAGGCCTGTTACATACACTTCTTCCCACACTGCTGCATCCTTCAAAGAAGTATACTTGGTCATAATGTCAATGATCTCTTTCTTGCCTTCTCCTTTCTTAAAGGCATCATTATAGTCGCGGACTCCTTTTAAATAGGCAGCCATAAAGCGCAGAGAAACATCCTTTTGTTCGTTAATAAACTGCGGCGAGCCAAGCACCATGGCGATTTGCGCTTTCGGGGCAAAGTCCGTTGCATCACCGAAGCGGATATGAATGCCTTCCGATACGCCCTGTGTAATGAGCGGTTCAATTTGAAGCGCTGCATCAACGGAGCCATTTTCGATAGCTGCCAGCATATTGCCGAAGTCCGGCATTAAAACAAACTCTACGTCGCTCTCCTTTAAGCCGGCGTGCTCGAGCATTTTCCGGAAGATATAATCATCAACCGCATGCTCGGTGGATACCGCTACTTTTTTTCCTTTTAAATCGCTGTAATCTTTAATTTCATCTTTCTTGTCTGCGCCAATCACGAAAGTAAAATACGATTTTCCTTTTTCATTGTGCCCTTTGTCAGCGATAATTTTCACATCGATTCCTTGAGCAATGGCGTTAAAGAATGAGGCGGAAGAAACCCCTCCCGCAATATCTACTTCACCGGATGCAAGAGCGGGAAGCATATCGTCACTGTTAGCAAACGTCGCAAACTCCACTTCAATGTTGTAGTCCTCAAAATATCCTTTTTCATTGGCAATGTAAAATCCAGCACCGGATGCCGAACCGTCTTCCGCTATAATGACTTTTGTTTTTTCTTCCAAAGGAGCCAGATCACCGGATGGATTATTCTTACTTACTTCATTCCCTACACTAGATGGTTTTTCTTCTCCACAGCCCGCTAAAAGGAACATAACACCTAACAATCCAAGCCACTTTTTCATTCCGATGCTCCTTTCATTCTCTTGATCCCTGTACTTCTTCCTGCAGGTGCTTCCATATTTTTGAAAAAGCAGCAGTCATGTCCGGATTGGACCGGATATCTTCAAGCTTTCTTGGCCTTGGCAGATCAATGCGGACATCAGCGGCAATACGGCCGGGCTGCGCGCTCATCAACAGAACCCGGTCACTTAAATAAAGAGCTTCATCGATACTGTGCGTGATAAAAAGAACCGTTTTCTTCGTTTCGGACCAAATCGACAGCAGCTCCTCCTGCAAAATAAACCGGTTCTGTTCATCGAGTGCCCCAAACGGTTCATCCATGAGCAGAATCTCCGGGTCGTTCGCAAAAGCCCTGGCGATGCTGACCCGCTGCTTCATTCCGCCCGAAAGCTCTTTCGGATACATTTTCGCGAATTTCTCCAGTCCCACTTTCGCCAAAAAATATTGTGTTTTTTCTGTCACATAGGATTTTGGCAAGTGACGCATATTCAAACCGAAGGCGACATTTTCTTCTACTGTCAGCCACGGCAGAAGCCCCTTCTCCTGGAACACCATCGACTGGCTCGGACGACCTGCACCACTTTTTTGAATGTCAAAACGGCCGGCACTTTGTTTTTCGAGACCGGCAATAATACGGAGCAGTGTGGTTTTTCCGCATCCGCTCGGTCCGACCAAACAAACAAATTCCCCTTCTGCGATATCAACGGAAATCCTCTCAATAGCGGTTGTACTGTCCTGCTTTTTATAAAAAACTTTCGTCAGCTCGCGTATGGATATTTTTGGCTTATCATTCATCTAATCACCTCCACGGAAGTAACTTTCGCTGCAGTGCACGCAGCAGCAGGGAAAAAAGATAGCCGAAAAATGAAATTAAAATAAGCCCGACAAACATGTCTTTGAGCAGAAACGCATTATACGATGTCCAAATTAAGTAGCCAATTCCCGACCGCGCTCCCATCATCTCAGCCGCTACAATGGTTAACAGAGCAATAGCCTGCCCCATTTGAATTCCTTCAAGCATAAAGGGAAGTGAACCAGGCAGGGCAATTTTTAAAAAGAAATCTTTACGGCTTGCGCCATAGTTTTTAGCTACGTCCAAGTACATGGAATCAATGGAAAGAACACCAGCCGCTGTATTGATCACCACTGGAAAAAAGACACTCCCTGCAATCGTCACAACTTTCGACGTTTCACCAATGCCAAACAAAATTAAAATGATTGGCAGCAGCGCAAGTGTGGGGATGGGCATAAGCGCCATAATTAGAGGAGAAAGAAAATGCCTGATTGGTGCATACAAGCCCATGAACAGACCGAGGATAATACCGGGAATGGCTCCAAGCAAAAAGCCCGCAAAAATACGAAACAACGAAATCCGAATATGCCCGAACAGTTCACCGCTTACAAGCATATCAACAAACGTAGCTGCAATAGCGGTCGGCGGCGGAAAAAACCGTGCATCGATTAAGCCGCTTCGGGATAAAAATTCCCAGATCAGCAGAAGAAAAAGTGGAGAAAAAACAGTTAGGGCCGTTTTTGCTTTTTGCCGTCTACGTTCCTTCTTCCATTCCTGTTTTTCGGTTTCCACCGGATTGTGTAAAACTTTCATGTTCACCACCTCTTCCTACCAATAATATGCATGCTTTTAAAAGTGTGTTCCCACCAAAAAAGCCGGCCTGCTCGCAATTGAGCAGGCCGGTTTTTTTGGTATTTACTTATTTAATGGATTCGATCTCCACCATATTTCCGTTTTTATTAGAGCCCGTTATAACCCTTTTCTCCATACAGCTGTTTTTCAGCAAGCCATTTTTCCTCCGGCTTTTTCAGCTGCTCAAGAATCGTAAATTGAAAAGCTTCTTTTCCAAATTTGTTCCATTCTTTCTGTAAAGCCTTGTTTGTGCTTGAACCTGCTTCCAACTCGAACTTCCGCCCATTCAACGTTTTAAAATTCCGGGTGCTGCCAATAAAGATCTTTTGATTGATCGTATTTTTTATTTCATACACGCCTGCTTCTATCTCCATTTCTTTAAACTGCTGTTTCAGTTCTCTTTTTCTCTCCATTTTCAATGCCTCCCCTTATTCATTCACCCAATATTCACTTCCGTCCGGCTTGCGGTTTAAAAAGCCATATTCAATTAAGTATCTTCGTATTTTGACGTAATCATTGAAAATAGCGAACAGGATCTCGTTTGTTTCTTTTTCGCTATACACCTGGCCTGCTTTGAACTTTTTCGCCATTTCCCGCATGATAACGAGCCGCTGTTTTTCTTTTGGCGGAAATGCGAGCAAAATCCCTTCTGGCATAAACTTTTGAATCACCTTTTCCTGTTCCTCTTCTGTTACGTTATAACGGCTGTCAACCATTCTAGCCTGTTTGTGGGAAGGGACGACAACAGGAGCATGGGCATCCCTTTCATTTAACAGCTCCATCACTGCCAAAAACATTTTAGCCTGGCGTTCTTTTTCTTTTAGTACAAAACGATGGTTTCGGATGGTGGAAATACTTCCGATCCCCATTTCCGCTTGTATTTCTTTATTGTTTTTCCCCTCGTAAAAAAGGCGCAGCAGCTTATTTTGATGTTCGGTAAGCCCCGTCAGCTTTTTATCCATTTTCATGATATAGTCAAAAACAGAGACGTGTTCTTGGTTAATGTGAGCCTGCGTATACCGCTCCGCGTCATAGAGCTTGTCTTCAACCGGATAAATGATCCCTTTCTCAATTCTTTTTCCGCACAAAAGGCAGGTAAAAAAATCAGTTTCTTCTACGTAGCCTTTTTTCAATTCTTGAATCGACGCATTCCAAAACATTGCTGAAGTATTCATAACAAACAATTCCTTTTTACGTTTATTTATTTATAGACATATTAATAAAACGTCTATTTTGTGTCAATAAAAAAACCACCTATTTTCTAGGTGGTTTAAAAACATTTATTCCTGTTTCCACACATCTTTCAGTTTCCATGCCGCGAACGAAACGAGCCTCGCTTCGCCGCCGTCGGCAAATAATTGAACCTTCGTACTTTTTTCATTCGGATAAATACGTCCGGTCATAACTGCTTCTCCGTCATTCACAAACACTTCAACCGAAGAACGATCGACAAATATATGCAGTTTCACAACAGCTGATGCTCCAATTTTTGCCCTGCGGATACCGCCTTCCCCTTCACCAGATGAATGCCGGTCAAAAGTAATGGCTTGATCAGCTGCATCAAAGCGGATCGTCGTTTTTTCCCGGCTGTCTTCTGAACATCTTACATGCAGACCAAACGACGTGGCACTTCGCGCTTCAAATTCCGCTTTGATTTCCAGACGGTCGCCGGATATATGGAACAGCTGTGTCCCGGAAAGAGGCATTGGACCGGCAATCGTTTTTTCCCGTCGCAGTTTTTTCAATTCTTCTACAGGCTGCATCACAAGCCGTCCTGATTGATTAAAGGACAGCTGGCGCGGAATCGTCAGCGCCCCTGCCCAGCCATGTGCCTGTTCCGGCATAACCGCCTCCCACATATTCATCCAGCCGAATACAATCCGCCGTCCCTGGTCATCCTCAAATGACTGTGCCGCATAAAAATCAAAGCCTTGATCAAGCTCAGTAAATTCACTGTACGTGAATGCAGCCGTTTCGTAATCCAAATCGCCGATCAGCGTTCCGGTCTGGTAAAGGTTTTGATAACGGTCGCCGGAAGCTTCAATGCCTTGCGGTGAAACGAGAAGCACATGCCTGCCCTCAAGCTCGAAAAAGTCAGGACATTCAAGCATAAATCCAAGCCTACCATCGCTTTTTATAATAGCTCCGCGATCCTTCCATGAAAAAAGATCCGCCGACTCATACAAGTGTACACTGCCAAGCTTGTCCTTTTGACTGCCGATAACCATATACCATTTCTCTTTATACTTCCACACTTTCGGGTCACGAAAATCAGCCGCGGCTCCCCGGGGAGGAGCAGAAATAACCGGGTTTTGTGGATGCTTCTCGAAATGAATGCCATCTGTGCTCGTTGCGATACACTGGACCTCTTTTATTCCGTCTTTATCTTCTGCATGCCCGGTATAAATGAGCGTTAATATACCGTCATGATCGACTGCACTGCCGGAAAAACAGCCGCTTCTGTCATATTCCTCATCAGGTGCAAGCGCAATCGGCAAATGCTCCCAATGAACAAGGTCACGGCTTTTCATATGCCCCCAATGGATGGAGCCTGGCTTTACGTCATACGGGTGATGCTGATAAAACACGTGATAGTCACCCCGCCATTGAATAAGGCCGTTTGGATCATTTATCCAGCGGGCCGGCGCCATAATATGATAACCGAGCCGGTACGGACTGTGTGCTGCCCGCTTTTCGTCCTGACGAAAAGCGCGATGTGCTTTTTCAATTGCTTGTTTCATTGATTCCGCCTCCTTTAAATGCCCGACAGCACTTTAAAAGTCATCTTTTATATGTATGGGAGCCGAAATATCCGCATACATCCGTTCAGCCTTTCCTGGTATATCGCCTGTCAGCTCCCTCGCAGCAAGCCATGAACTTTTAGAACGCGAAAGCGGGGTATTTTAGTTATTAACCACCCGGAAGTCATGGCGAACGGCTTTTTTTCTTTTTGTAACAAATGCCAGGCAATTTTGTGTGCTTTAAAATGAAACTTCTCAACTTCCTTAAACCTTTCTTCGTCATTTTATAGCGCTTACATTTCATCATAGTCGATTTTTTTCTGTATTTCACCCCAAACGGTGTGAACCGCTTCGCTTTCATTAAATTCTCTTTCTGTATTTCGCTTTCTTTCGTTTTCTCCCTTCTCTTCAATCATGTATAGTAGAAGATAGAAACGGAGTGGAATTTGATGAAAACCATCGCAGATATTGCCAAAATCGCCGGTGTCGCAAAAAGCACTGTGTCACGGTTCTTAAATGGCGGTTCGGTCAGTGAAGAAACAAAAAAGAAAATTGAACAGGTCATCAGTGAAACAGGCTATACACCGAACGCTTTTGCCCAGAGCTTAAAAGCGAAACAAACAAATATGATCGGCACAATCGTTCCCCGGCTCGATTCCTACGCTACTTCCCGTACGTTGATGGGGATTGATGAACGGCTTCGCGAATTAAATTATCATATGCTTGTTTCCAATGCGGGACAAGATCTCCAGCGGGAAATTGAAAGCATTTATACACTCGCCAAACAAAAAGCAGCGGGCATTATTCTGCTCGCTACCCAAGTAACAGATGCGCATTTACAAGCGTTTCGCACCATTGATATCCCGGTTCTTCTTGTCGGCCAGCAGCACGAAGAGGTATACAGCCTGATCCACGATGATGAAACAGCAGGTTACGCCATTGGTAAATACATTGCCCAGCGCGGCCATAAAAAAATTGCTTTTCTTGGGGTCGGCGAATATGACGTAGCAGTCGGAGTCAAGCGAAAAAAAGGAGTGGCCCAGGCGTTGCACGAACATGCGGAAGAAGTAGAAGCCCGCTTTTTTGAAACGACTTTTAATATGACTGACGCTGCCGAAAAAGCAGAACAGCTTTTTGATGAATTTTCGCCTTCAGCGCTTATTTGTGCCACCGATAATATTGCTTTCGGAGCCATGAAAGCAGCCTACCGAAAAAAACGGTATGTTCCAAAAGATATTTCCATTACGGGTTTTGGAGGCTATGAGGTAACCGCTATGATGCATCCTTCTTTAACAACCGTCCACATTCATTTTAAAGAAGCCGGCCAGATGGCAGCGGATCATATCACCAAGCTGATTAAAGGGGAAGACATTCCAAAATTGGCCTATTCGCGATTTGAACTTGTTTTACGAGAAAGTGTTGACATCCGTACAGATCATCTTTTATAATCAGGTAGAAACCGGTTCCAATTCCGGTTTTCCTATTTACTCGTTCTTGGAACCGGTTCCCCTTTTTATTTAATACTTACGGGAACCGGTTCCAAATAATCTTACACGTATCGGTTATACTTTACCTACAAAGGAGGAACTCCAATGAATTACCCTCAAATTGCACGCGAAACGCTTGAAGCGCTTGGCGGAAAGGAAAACATTGCAGCAGCCGCCCACTGTGCCACACGCCTTCGGCTCGCCCTGCATGATGAATCGATTGTCGATCAGGAAAAACTCGACGCGATGGACAGCGTCAAAGGGACTTTTTCTACCGGCGGTCAATACCAAATTATTTTTGGCTCTGGTACCGTTAACAAGGTATACGCAGAGTTTGCCAAGCTAACTGGTACTGGCGGCATGTCAACAGCTGATGTGAAAAGTGCCGGCGCCAAGAAAATGAATCCTCTCCAGCGGTTTGTAAAAATGCTGTCTGATATTTTTGTACCGATTATTCCAGCCATCGTTGCCGGCGGTCTGTTGATGGGAATCAACAACCTACTCACAGCACAGGGACTGTTTGTAGAGGGCAAGTCACTGATTGAAGCTTATCCAAATATGGCTGATTTAGCAGCTCTTATTAATACATTTGCCAATGCTGCCTTTGTATTTCTCCCTATTTTAATTGGTTTTTCTGCAACCCAGCGCTTCGGCGGCAACCCTTATCTTGGCGCCACGCTCGGTATGCTGATGGTGCACCCGGATTTATTGAATGCTTATAATATTGCAGATGCTCTAGCTAAAAATGAAATTCCTGTCTGGTCTATTTTCGGATTTGAAATTGAAAAAATCGGTTACCAGGGTACGGTTCTTCCTGTTCTTGCTGCTTCCTTTATTCTGGCTAAAGTGGAACTATCTCTTCGCAAAATTGTTCCATCGCTCTTCGATAACTTACTGACGCCGCTTTTAACAATTTTTATTACAGGTATTTTAACGTTTACACTTGTAGGTCCGCTTACTCGTACAGCCGGCAACCTGCTGTCCGACGGTATGATCTGGCTTTATGATACGACCGGTTTTGTAGGAGGCGCCCTGTTCGGCCTGCTTTACGCACCTATTGTCATCACCGGTATGCACCACAGCTTTATTGCCGTTGAAACACAACTTCTTGCGGATATAGCAAAAACAGGCGGCTCCTTTATCTTCGTTGTAGCGACCATGTCAAACGTCGCTCAAGGAGCGGCTACACTTGCCGTCTTTATGAGAACAAAAAACAAAAAGTTAAAAGGAACGGCTTCTGCTGCAGGTGTTTCAGCCCTGCTTGGCATTACAGAACCTGCCCTGTTCGGAGTGAATTTAAAGCTTCGCTATCCGTTTATTGGTGCGTTGATCGGTTCTTCTGTGGCAACGGCGTATGTGACATTCTTTAAGGTAAAAGCGATTGCACTTGGCGCAGCCGGTCTTCCGGGCATCATTTCTATTCAGCATGAAGGACTTGTTCAATATGTGATTGGAATGATTATTTCGATTGTAGTTGCTTTTGCTGTAACGATGCTCCTTGGAAAACGTGATGAGAAAAAACAGGCTGTGCAAAAAGCAGCATAACATTTAGGTGGAGAAGATTTCTCCACCTCCTTTTCATTTTAATAAGTATGAGGTGATCAGATTGCAATGGACAACAGAACAGCGTTATACACGACTTGAAGACATATCTAAATCAGAGTTGGCTGCCTTAAAAAAGCAGGTGGATGGTTCCCCGTGGCGGCAAACTTATCATATTCAGCCCGAAACAGGATTGTTAAATGATCCAAACGGCTTTTCTTTTTATAATGGTGAATATCATTTATTTTACCAGTGGTTCCCGCTTGGTCCTGTTCACGGCATTAAATATTGGTATCATACAAAATCAAAAGATCTCGTTCATTGGGAAAATGCCGGTATCGCGATTCGGCCAGATAGTGACCTTGACAGTCACGGTGCTTACTCTGGCAGCGGTATCGTGCACAATGACCAATTGTACTTAATGTATACCGGCAATACACGTGATGAGCAATGGGTACGGCATCCAAAGCAGAATATTGCCATTATGGACAAGCAGGGCATTATTCAAAAAAAGAAAAAACCAGTGATTCATGAAGTGCCTCCCGGCTATACCGATCATTTCCGCGATCCAAAAGTATGGAAAGAAAATGGGCTTTTTTATGCCATTATCGGTGCCCAGCGGACAAACCTGACGGGCTGCGTCGTGCTCTACAGCTCCCCGGATATGGAAACATGGACATTCGAAGGCGAAATTAAAACTGCTCTTCCCCACTTCGGTTATATGTGGGAATGCCCCGATTACTTTACAATTGATGGACAAGGTGTCCTTGTTTTTTCACCGCAGGGCATTGCGCCGAAAGGCGATTGCTATCATAATATTTATCAATCCGGCTATGTTCTCGGGAATCTTGATGTTGAAACACAAAGCATAGATCATAGCGTATTCGCTGAGCTGGACCGCGGCTTTGATTTTTATGCACCGCAAACAATGGAAGCGCCGGACGGACGGCGTATTTTAGTCGGCTGGATGGGACTTCCTGAAATGTCTTATCCAACGGATTCACATGGCTGGGCGCACTGCCTGACCCTGCCCCGGGAAATCGCCATTGAAAACGGGCGGCTTATGCAAAGACCAGTCCGGGAGCTTGAGCGCCTGCGCGGTGTTCAAATGGAAGCTTCAGCTGATCTTTGTGATGAAGTACAGACTTTTGACAGCTTCAGCGGTACAGCTTTTGAAATGATTTGTTCGTTTGAGCTGGAGGATGCAGATTCATGCGGAATTGAAATTCGCGTAAGCGAAGAAGAAAAAACCGTTATTACGTACGACGCCCTCAAGCAAAAGGTCCATTTGGATAGAACATATTCTGGTGCGCTTACAGATTCGCCATATGGAACTGTGCGCAGCTGCTCGTTAGCGGGGGACAAAGTGACGTTTCGTTTATTTGTGGATTCCTCTTCCCTTGAGCTCTTTGTAAACGATGGAGCCGAAGTTTTTACAAGCCGTATTTTTCCAAGCAGGGAATCGGCAGGCCTCCGCTTTTTTGCAAAAGGCGGCCGCGCGTCATGCCAGGCGGTAAAATGGACGATAGGAGAGTAAAATGAGTACATTATTTTCGATTGGAGAAGTATTAATTGATTTTATCCCACAGCAAAAAGGGCTGGCTCTTAAAGATGTCGTATCCTTTGAACGCGCACCCGGCGGAGCCCCGGCCAATGTGGCCGCTGCCGTTTCAAAACTCGGCGGGCACTCCGCCATGCTAACGAAGCTTGGCTCCGATGCATTCGGTGATTTTTTATTGGAGAAGCTGGTTGAAGCAGGAGTGGAAACCAAGCATATTATCCGCACGAGTGAAGCCAATACGGCTCTTGCGTTCGTTTCCCTCCGTGAAGATGGTGAACGGGACTTTTCCTTTTACCGGAAGCCTTGTGCAGATTTGCTGATGACAGCAGACGAAGTGGACGAATCCTTGTTTCACTCCGGTGACATTCTGCACTTTTGTTCCGTCGATTTAGTTGAAAGTCCAATGAAGCATGCGCATATTAAAGCAATCGACCGGGCTAAACAGCGCGGTGCTTTCATCAGCTTTGATCCCAATGTGCGGCTTCCGCTTTGGGAGGATCCGAATGCGTGCCGCGAAACCATTTTAGCATTCATACCCAAAGCGCATCTGATCAAAATTTCGGATGAAGAGCTTGAATTTATTACAGGTATTTCAGAAGAAAAAGCGGCTATTGCTTCCCTGTTTACAGGAGATGTAAAAGCGGTGGTGTATACACGCGGTGCAGCAGGTGCCTCACTGTTTGTAAACGGAAAAGAATTCCAAGCAGCCAGCTTTGCTGTACAGGTACAGGATACGACTGGTGCCGGGGATGCTTTTATTGGCGGCTTTTTATTTCAGCTGCTTCAGGCTGGTGCCAATTTAGAAAACGTCTCCTCTCTTCTTGAGCAGCGTGGAGAAGAAATCGTCCGTTTTGCCAATGCAGCCGGAGCCATTACGACCACCGGCAAAGGAGCCATCTCTTCTCTGCCTTCCCTGCAGCAAATAGAAAACATGCTTAATGAACTTCATTCAGATACAAAATAAAAAGCACTGCCCGTTTGGGCAGTGCTTTTTATTTTGCGTTCATCGCATTATAGATGGCTACTGTAAATGCTTCACGTGTTGCATCGTGTGTTCCATAGAACTTGTCGCCTTTAAAAAAGCCGGTTTTATCAATAGAAGTCATAGAAACGATGCCTTCGTATGCCCAGTGGCCCGCCTTAATGTCTGTATACACCACATTTGCTGCCGCCGTTTCGGACACTTTTAAGTTAAAAGCACGCTGGATCAAAGATGCCATTTCGTTTCTTGTCATTTCTTCTTCTAAGCCGAATGTTTTATCTCCATAGCCATTCATAATTCCCGCTTCATGAACCGCTGCTATATCTACAGCAAAACGGTTTGTTTTCGGCACATCTGTAAAGTAGCTCATTTTTTCTGGTTTCAAGCCACGTACACGGTTGATAATGGCTGCGGCTTGTCCACGCGTTATTTTTTCGTCTGGCGCGAATGTATCAGCCGTAAATCCATTAATAACTCCCTGTTCCGTCAATGATTTAACCGCATTGTACGCAAGATCTGTTTTTTCTATATCTGTAAACCATTTTGGTGCTTGTTCTTCTTCAATCACACGTTTAGCGCCTGCATACTTTGGAGACCAGTATGGATCACCATCTAGTGGAACAAGCGCGATGCCTTTGCTTGATGTGGCATTCAATACTTGATTGTTGCCTGCATACACCCCAACATGAGAGATGCCTTTTTTATATGTGTTAGCATAAAAAACAAGATCGCCAACCTGAAGATCGCTTTTGGCTACTGCTGTGCCCACCTTGTACTGTTCACCTGTTGTGCGCGGCAAAGAAATATCAGCAGCATGTTTATAAATATATTGAACGAAACCGGAGCAGTCGAATCCTTTTGGCGTTGTGCCGCCAAACACGTACTCTACACCCATGAACGTTTTCCCAAAAGCAACAACTGATTCACCAATGGACGCGGCTTCTGCTTTAACAGATGCCAATGAGGACACGCTAAAAAACAAGATGACCGCTAAAAATGAAAAAATTGCTTTCTTGCAGCTGTTCACTATGTACCTCCTAATTTCCCATTCTTTTTTATCTATCTAATTCCTCATAAATCTTATTCTAGCAAAAATAAACATTACGATGTTTTACGTTAAAATTACAAATTTCGATCTTTTTGTAATAATTAATCCTTATTTTTCCTTCAAAACCTCATAAAAAAAGAACTGGGGAGCAGCAGTTCTTTTAAGAAAAAGCAAATGATATATACACTCCGAACAGCAAAATTAAAGTGACAATGATCCCTGTCAGGAGCAAAATACTCGCTTTTTCAGGCTTAAACATTTCGTTGTCTATCGCTTTGGCTTTAATAAAATAACTACGTGTAGAAAAAGCAATGACGAGCAGTCCTGATAGAATAGCAGCAAATCCGACTATGTCTGCCAAGAGATCGGCACGTGTCGAATGCCGGGACAAAAAACTAAAATGAAGGTTGCTGATTAAAAACCCAATTCCTATAATGGCAATGGCCGTTCTTATCCATGCCAAATAAGTGCGTTCATTCGCCAAATGCTGCTGAACAAAAGCAGCGCTTTTTGTTTTTGTCATTGTGTCGATCTCCTCCTCTTCAACCGTTTAAGGCAGGCACCCATTTGTCTATACTTACATACAATACCCTGAAAAATGGGGAACATTTCTCAAATCGTGAAAGATCATTAACGAATTCCCTCATATCCTTTATAATAGAGAGGATTATGAGAAAAGGAAGGTGAGCAGCTATCGATGCGCTGCAAATTGCAAACGACTTAAAGAAGAAAGTGGATGAGCAGTCTGTGTATCCACTGTTTCCATTGTATAAGCACACATACACGAAAACAGGCGGGGTAGCCGATGTTTTCATTAAGCCTAAACATATAGACGATCTACAAACCGTTATACATTACGCAAAAGAACACGCACTTCCACTGACGATTCTAGGAAACGGATCAAACGTGCTTGTCCGGGATAAAGGCTTGCGCGGCATCGTCATTGCCCTTGAATACTTTGACCAAATTCATGTGGACGGCACAACGATTACCGCAGGAAGCGGGGCAAAAATTATTGATGTTTCCCGTACAGCACTCGATCATCATCTAACGGGCCTTGAGTTCGCCTGCGGCATTCCGGGTTCTGTAGGCGGGGCTCTTGTCATGAATGCCGGCGCTTATGGAGGCGAGACGTCAACGGTGCTGAGAAAAGCAACGGTTCTTTCTTATGACGGTGACTTGATCACGCTTGGGAAAGATGATTTTCACTTCGGCTACCGCAAAAGCATTTTCACAGAAAAGGACTACATTATTCTAGAAGCGGTGTTTGAATTAAAACCAGGCCGTTTTGAGGAAATTAAAGAAGCGATGGACACTTTTACTGCGCTCCGCGAATCAAAACAGCCGCTTGAATATCCGTCCTGCGGAAGTGTATTTAAGCGCCCGGCCGGTTATTTCGCTGGCAAGCTGATTCAAGACAGCGGCTTGCAGGGAACCCGGATCGGAGGCGCGGAAATTTCTAAAAAGCATGCCGGCTTTATTGTAAACGTGGACGGCGCTTCTTCTACGGACTATTTAAACTTAATCCGTTACGCGCAGGATCGTGTACGCGAAAAATTTGGTGTAGAACTTGAAACAGAAGTAAAAATTATCGGCGAAGATTAATCAAAAGCCGCTTCGGTCGACCGAAGCGGCTTTTTGTTCGTAAGGGGGGCTTCACTTGTTTACAAATGAAATGATTTCATCGTTTAATGAGCTTGAAACCGCCGTCTATCAATATGTATCTAAAAATGGGAATAAAGTCATTTATATGCGTATTCGGGAGCTGGCAGCGGAAACACATGTCTCAACAGCGACCATTCTGCGTTTTTGCCGAAAAGCAGGCTGTGATGGTTTTACAGAATTTAAAGTTCGGTTAAAGCTTTATTTAAAAGAACAGGAACCATTTGAGCCTAAAAGCATGCACCATTCTGTCACAGATTTTTTTGAACGGTCGCTAAATGGACCGATTGAAGAGCAAATGCTTGAAGCAGCCCTCGCAATGTCTCTTTCCGACAGCATTATCTTTATTGGAATCGGCAGCTCAGGAATTTTAGCTGAGTACGGCGCCCGCTACTTTTCGAGCCTTGGCAAGCTGTCCCTTTACATAAAAGACCCGCACTACCCGATTCATACAAACTTTCTTCAAAACAGTACGACGATTGTTCTGTCTGTATCCGGTGAAAACGACTATACCATCCGTCATACCCACCAAATGCGTGAGGCGGGCAGCACCATTATCAGCATTACAAATAACAAACATTGCACCATTGCCAAAATGTCTGATATTAACCTTTCCTACTATGTTTCAGAGGAGCGGTTTGCACACTCCAATATTACAACGCAGGTACCGGTTGTGTATATTCTTGAATCACTCGCCCGTGAACTGTACAGGCTTTCAAATACCCAAAAGTAACTAAACCGGACTGCCAGCAGACAGTCCGGTTTTATTCACAGCTCTTCTCCGGCTGCCAGAATCATAAGCTGATATCAGGCCAAGCTTCCGCAGCTTTTCTTAATACAAGGCCGATATTCTATTTGTTTATACTGCTTGTTATTTGACAATTCTTTTAGCGCCTATATACCGTTCCTTCCAATACGTATCGCTCATTTTCACTACCTTTACTCCTTTGGAGGTAGCGCCAATAAAAGTGCCGTCTTTATAATAGATGGCAGCAAATGATACCTTTCCTTTTGTGCCGGTTGCATAAAAAACTAAATCACCAGGTTTAAGCTGGCTTCGGCTCACCGACGTTCCGATTTTATATTGGTCAACGCTTGTGCGCGGAATCGTCATTTTCGTTGTGGCGTTTTTATAAACATACTGTGTAAACCCGCTTGCATCGAATCCTTTTGGCGTTGTTCCACCGTGCTTGTACGGGCTTCCTACATATCTTTTGGCCACAGCCGCTGCTTCTTCTCCATAATTGATTGTTGCAGATGCACTTAAGGCTGAACAAAACATGAATGCTACTGCCAGAGACAAAATTGCCAGAACTGCCGCTGCCCACCTTACCCTTGATCCGTTCATAACCAATGCTTTTCCTCCTCAAAATGAAAAATGAAACACAAAAGTAAATATATGAGTGTATCCTATTTTCATTCCTACAAAATTAGATTTATACAAATAAAAAGCACAGGTGAATAAATCCACCTATGCTTTCCCTTTCTATCTAAAAAAACTACTTTGAAGCGTAAAAAGTGGCTGGAATCGAAGCAAAATGGCGGCGATGATACAGCATAGGGTCTTTTTCCGCATCAATTTGAATGGTATCTACTTCTCCAATCAAAATCGTATGATCGCCCGCCTCCACCGTTTGAACAGTTTGGCATTGAAAAACAGCAAAGGCGCCTTCGATAACCGGCAAATGGTGTTCAGGTGAAAAGTTCCATTTACATGCGCTGAAGCGGTCGGCTCCTTTGGTCGCAAACGTCATGCAAATGTCTTTTTGATTGCCCGCTAAAATGTGCACGGCGAATGTGCCGTTTTCCATAAACGCTGGCAGGGTTGCAGCTTTGTGGTCAATCGACCATAAAATCAAAAGGGGATCAAGTGATACAGAAGCGAATGAATTCACAGTCAGGCCAGCCGGTTCTCCATTTGAATCCACCGTTGTCATAACCGTGACACCGGTCGGGTAATTGCCCATTGCATCTTTGAACAACTGCTGTTTTTGTTCGTCTGCCATTTTTCCTTCCTCCTTTTAATCAAAGACCTGCTTTTATCGTATCGCGCTTTGGTTCATTTTACCACTTCAAAAACAAAAAGACCGCCTTGTTGAACAGACGGCCTTTCCTTTATATTCGTTTTTTGCATTGAGGAAGCGGCAGCTTTTACCTCAGCTGTAATGGGACCCATCCCTGCTGCCCTCTTCCTATTTTGTTTTTTTAACCAAGCAGCGCGTCCAGCGCATAGCGTCCTGGGCCTGTTAGGGCAATACCGATGGCAACAGCCAGCAGCACTAAATTGTACTCATAGCCGTTTTGTGTGCTCCAAAAACCGTTTGGACCATGTACTTTTACAATCGCAACAACCATTGTCAAAGCAATTAATACACCAGCAAGCGGTGTGAGCAAACCGAGCGCAAACAGGGCACCGCCGACGAATTCTGAAAGCCCTGCGATCAGCGCCATCGCGTAACCAGGCTTCATGCCGATGGAGTCAAACCAGCCTCCCGTTCCTTTTAAGCCGTAGCCTCCAAATGAGCCAAATAGTTTTTGCGCGCCGTGTCCGACAAACGCAAGCCCAATGACTAAACGAATAATTAACAATCCTGCATCTAACATTCTTTCTTCCTCCTCTTTTATTATCTTGAATTCGAGATATACAGTTAAAAAAGTCCGATATATTCCACTAACGTTTTGATTATTTATCTTGAATTCGAGATAATCATATCAACTTTTTTTGAAAACGTCAATTACTTTTAGAAACTTTTTTACTTTTTCTCAAAAAGAAAACCACCCCTGTTATAAGAGATGGTTCAAAACATCTTTAAGAGTCTGGCTGCTTAATTCCTGCTCCATCGCAGCCTGAGCCCGCCCAAACGTGACGTCGAGTGCCGACTGAATATTTTTTCCGACCGCACACTCCGGGTTCGGTTTTTCATGGATGGCAAACAATTCTTCTTTCGGCTCAACGGCTCGAAAAATATCCAGAAGGGTAATGTCAGCCGGGTCCTTCGTCAGAGCTGCGCCTGTTTTACCGGCACGTGAGGTCAAAAGACCGGCTTTGCGAAGCATGCCCATAATCCGCCGAACCACAACGGGGTTTGTATTGACGCTTCCTGCCATCCATTCCGATGAAACCGTTTCACGGGGATTGGATGCAATGAGAATCATAATATGAATTGCGACTGCGAGACGGCTGTTGATCATTTTTTTCACCACCATTTGTTCTTATTTTAGTTACACTTAAAATCCTTGTCAAACAAGCGGGAAACCCTTTACCACCGCAAAACAAAGACCGCTTTTAATTTAAAAGCGGTCTTTTTCTTCGTTTTCATATCGTTCATATAACGTATCGAGTACTTCATCGACAACATCTTGAACTTCACTGGCAAAATGAACAAAAATAAACTGCATGGCTTCTGCTTCCTCCATAAACCGCTCGCCTTCGGGGCCATAGGCACTGAAAAATGGAACTGTAAAATGAACATCGATTTCTTCGCTGCCCTCTTCTTTTCCAAAGCCTTTTACCACAAAATAAATATCCAAGTCACCGACATGCTCACCTTCTCGATCTTTAAAGCTGACCGCCTGGCAATACGTTTCGTTATGTTCTTCCGGCTCAATTCGTTTCTCTTTTAAGCTGCCCTCTGCCAACACTTGAATGCCGCTTACTGAATACATCCTATCACTCCTGTTTTGTTCGTTTTTTAACCTGTATCTCCTGTTTTTCATTTACAGTAATGATCGTATCCGCCATGTCGATAAACAATCCGTTTTCTACAATACCAGGGATGAGATTCAATTCCCGCTCCAATTCTTCAGGCGACGCAATAAGACCAAAATCGCAGTCAAAAATATAATGCCCATTATCGGTGATATACGGCTTTCCTTCTTTTACCCGTAATGCAGATGCCCCTCCTAAAGAACGTATTTTTTTCTCTGTCATCTTGTATCCGAATGTCTCCACCTCAACCGGAAGAGGAAACCGCCCGAGTTGTTCAACCATTTTAGAAGGATCCGCCACTATTACAAATCTCCGTGCGGAAGAGGCAATGATTTTTTCCCGCAGAAGCGCTCCTCCTCCACCTTTGATTAAATGAAAAGCAGGATCGGCTTCGTCAGCGCCATCGATAGCCAGATCGAGCTCGTCCACTTCCTCCAGGCTGAGAAGCGGAATTCCACATTCTTTCGCTAATTGTTCCGTTCGAATCGACGTAGCCACGCCTTGAATGGACAAACCCTGTTGAACGAGCCCGCCTATTTTCTCAATGGTATACCGTACTGTACTGCCTGTTCCGAGACCAATGATCATGCCGTCTTCTACAAACTCTGCCGCTTTTTCACCGACGAGCTGCTTTTCCGTTATCATCGGCCGATCAGTTCCAGACTGAATGTCCCTGTTGCGCCCGCTTCATATAAATTCGTCACCGAGGTAGAATACGTATGAATCATGGCCGGAAACTCCATTCCTTTTTCGGGCACCTTCACTTGAAAATTATTTTCATATAAAAGAACTGTTATATCATGATACTCTTCGCTTGTGACGGGAAATTGAAAGCTGATTTTTGGCACTTTTGCACCCGTCTTTTTATTTACAACCGTTTCTTCGTGAAAATTCTCCACCTGAATCGGCGTATCATTCAAGATCACTTGCTTCACCATTTTTCACTCAGCTCCTATCTTTATCGTTAGAGCCATTATAATGCTCCTTTTTTAATTGAGCCATTTTTTCGCTTCACTGCTCTCATTTAAACAAAAAACCTTTCACTGCTCCAAGCAGTGAAAGGTTTTAATAAGCTTATACGTGGCCGAACTGCGCTTCATGCAAACGCCGATAATGGCCGTTTTGCTCGAGCAGCTCATAATGGCTGCCTTGTTCTTCAATGCCTGATGGCGTAACGACAATAATCCGGTCGGCATGCTTGATTGTAGCAAGCCGATGGGCAATCACAAGCGTTGTCCGCCCGACAGACAGCTCCGAGAGCGCCTGCTGAATGGCAAGCTCTGTTTCCGTGTCAAGAGCAGACGTTGCTTCATCCAATATTAAAATCGGCGGGTTTTTCAGGAAAATCCGCGCAATGGCAAGACGCTGCTTTTGGCCGCCCGACAGCTTTACGCCGCGTTCGCCAATGACCGTATCGAGTCCATCTGGCAAAGAAGAAACAAATTCATCAAGACGCGCCCGTTTTAAAGCGGACAGGATAGCTTCTTCAGACGCACCAAGATCGCCATATAAGATATTTTCACGAATCGTGCCAGAAAACAGGAATACATCCTGCTGCACGATCCCAATTTGACGACGCAGCGACGCAAGTGACATTTTTCTCGTGTCGAGCCCATCAATTGAAATAAATCCTTCCTGCGCATCATAAAAACGCGGCAGCAAGCTGCACATAGTCGTTTTACCAGCACCGGACGGACCGACAAACGCCACTGTTTCTCCGGCTTTAATCGACAAGCTGATCTTTTGGAGAACCGGCTTTTTCCCTTCGTACCCGAACGTCACGTTATGGTAGCTGATGTCGCCATGCACTGCGTCTACGTCTATGGCACCTGGTGCATCCGCTACATCGGGAGCCGTCTGGAGCAATTCCACATAGCGTTTAAAACCAGCAATTCCTTTCGGATAGCTTTCAATAATGGCGTTAATTTTTTCAATCGGACGGAAGAAAATATTAGATAGGAGAATAAATCCGACAAATTCACCGTAGGTAAGCTCACCCTGCATCACAAAATACGTTCCGCAAATAAGTACAAACAGTGTAATTATGCGCATAAGCATGTAGCTGATCGACATATTCTGCGCCATAATTTTATAGGAAACGAGCTTTGTCATCCGGAATCTTCCATTGTTTTCTTCAAATTGCTTCTTTTCATGTGTTTCGTTCGCAAAAGCCTGCACGACACGAATGCCGCCCATGCTGTCTTCAATACGGGCATTGAAATCAGCAATATCACCAAAGAGCTGGTGAAAAGCCCTGGTCATTTTTTTATTGAAGAAAACAGCGAGCCACAGCACAGCCGGCACGATAATAAATGTTAACACAGCCAGCTTCCAGTTGATTGTCAGCATAATGCCAAACGCCCCGGTCAGCGTCATCAGTGCAATAAACAAATCTTCCGGCCCATGATGCGCCATTTCACCAATCTCCATTAAATCACTTGTCATCCGTGAAATAAGATGGCCTGTTTTTGTGTTATCAAAAAAACGGAATGACAGCTTTTGCACATGGGCAAACAGTTTGCTGCGCATATCTGTTTCGATATTAATGCCGAGCATATGCCCCCAGTATGTAACCACGTACTGAAGACCGGCATTTATAATATAAATAAGCAGCAAGCCAATACTTGCGGCTACAATTAAATTCCAGTTTCCTCCGGGCAGAAGGGTATCAATAAAATAATTCACAACCAGTGGAAATGCGAGCTCTAACAGACCCGCAAATACCGCACAAAAAAAGTCTAAGAAAAACAGTTTTTTATATGGGCGGTAATACGAAAAAAAATACTTAATCACACAGTCACCTGCTTTATTGGATTCCTTTATCGGCTTCCTGCCAGCGCAAGTTCTGGTGCTTTTACTAGGTCATAGGTTAAACAAACCGGCTTGCCGGAACGAGGATCGCGGACAATTTCCGCATCGATTTGAAAAACAGAACGCAGATTTTCTTTTGTCATAACCGTTTCTGGCGTTCCCTCGCATATGATACTGCCTTTTCTCATCGCGACGAGGTAATCGGCGAAGCGTGCCGCGTGGTTTAAATCATGGAGCACCATCACAATGGTCCGGCCTTCCCGTTCATTTAATTCCTGTAAAAGCTCCAGCACTTCCAGCTGGTGGGCCAAGTCTAAGTAAGTCGTTGGTTCATCGAGTAAAATCAAATCCGTTTCCTGTGCCAGTGCCATCGCGATCCAGACACGCTGGCGCTGTCCGCCTGAAAGCGCGTCAATTTCCCGGTCACGGAAGTCCGCCGTACCGGTTACATCCATCGCCCACTGGATCACTTCTTTATCGTGTGCGTTTAGTGTGCCAAAGCCTTTTTGATGCGGGAAGCGGCCGTATGAAATCAGCTCGTAGACAGTCAGTCCAGCTGGGGCTTCCGGTGTTTGCGGCAAAATAGCCATTTGCTTGGCGATTTCTTTTGTGGAAAGACGGTGAATGTCCGCACCATTTAAGTACACCGAACCGCTGTTTTGATTTAAAAGACGTGCCATTGTTTTGAGCAATGTGGACTTCCCGCAGCCGTTTGGCCCAATAATCGTTGTTACTTTTCCCGCTGGAATATCGACGGTTAAATCCTCGACGATTGTCGCATCCCCATAGCCAATGTTTACTCGTTCCGCACGCAGCTTGCTCATTTCTTCCACCTCGTTTACGTTTTTCCTATATCATCTATATTGGACGGTTGCAATTGATAATCAGTTTCAATTAAAAGTTATCATAAAATTGCCTGCCCTGTCCAGACTTTCAAAGAAAAAAGCCTTGAATAGGTTCAAGGCTTTCTGTGTTTAATCCATTTTTCTAAAAGAATCGGAAGCTGCTCAAAAGCATGTTTCATATGAAACCGTTCTGTCCGTTTGTGGGCATCTTTGCCGAACGGCCCGATGTTTAAAACCGGCGCTTTGAGCTTAGCCATATCGGCAAATGGAATGGAATAGCCGTCCTGCCATACAGGTGTATTTTTTTCAAACGCCTGCCAGCCTTCTCCCTCACCGTTTCCATTTACATAACTTAAATCACAAATGCCGTTAAAGTAATGGACCCGTTCAATCGGCAGCCCAAACTCTTTTTGGGCCAATGTTGTTAGAAACTCGACGGCTTCTTCTACGAGCGCCTCACCGGAGGAATGAACAGCGGGATAAAAAGGAGGCGCAAACAGCAGAATAATGGCTGGTGCCAGCTCCTGTGACTGGATAATCAGTTTATCCGCGATCCGAAATGACTTTTCCCGATCGTCCCATTCTTCCCGAGTGTACACATCCGCTTTGATTTCTTCTATTGCTTCTTCTCCCAGTTTATCGATTGAGTAGCGCAGCAGCTCCTCGAAGCGAATGACACGGACGTTCCCTACTGGCTTCACACCGTGCATTTGGCAGATTTGTTCATAGGCAGCATTACATTCTCCGGCTGCTTCTTTAGCAATTTGTTCAAATCTTTCTATTATGTGTTGTGCTGTCTGCTTCATTAAAAATACGTTGTAAAGAGCAGATGAACGGTATGGTGTCTGCGTTGAATATTCAAGACGAAGATCTTTTTGCTGCAGGGTGACGGGAAGCGGCGTTGTTTCACCAAGCTCCGTTTCTTGAAACAGGGGGTTCCATTCCATTTTTCGTGTTAAAAATGACGCGATGTAAGGGGACGTTAATCCGTTAAATGGCTCGCCCGCATGTGTTTCACGTCCATAAAAAAGGGCACCCGGCATAATTTTGCCAATCGTACCCGTATAGACCTTACGCGTCCTATCACCCGGCTCCTGAGAAAAAACGGGCTCACTATTTAAAAATAGCTCATATTCAAGATCAAATTCCTCTTGAAGTTCCAACAGCTTCGGCACAGCGGCGCGCATTCCAGCTGAGTTTACTTCTTCATCCGGCACGGTTAACAGCAGCAGATTGACGGGCCATTGTTCCACACTTGCTTTCTCAATAAGCTGCATATGCAAAGCCAGCCCCATTTTCATATCCATCGTCCCGCGTCCGAATAAGTACTCACCTGATTGCAAATCAGCCAGCACGTCCGGCGGCAGATCATTCGGCCGCTCCAGCCAGTAGGCGGTCAATTCTTCCGGCTGCGTCGCCAGCGGCTCCAGCTCGCCATATTCTTCTGTACTGACAGTATCAAAATGGCTGATCAAGCAAATGGTGCGCACAGCTTTTGGATGTTTGTAAAGCGCCGTTAAAAACTTCCGCCGCAAATCGGCTGGATGAAGGGACAGGTGCTCAGGATGCTGCTGAAAATAATGAAGTCCGAGCAGCTTCGATTGCAGCTTCATTGGAAACTGCCGCTCATCCTCAGACAGGGTGATGCTTTTCCAGCTGACAAGCTCATCCAGCAGGGCACGAAGTTTTTCTGGTGAATCCCATAGACGCTTTTTCATACCGATCAATCCCTTTCCAAATAAAAGAATGTCCCTTCATTTTGGGACATTCTTTTACTTTTTTCAATTTTCATGGAAGAAAGACTGCCAGACTCTTTACTTACACCCATCCTCTGAATGTCGCCGCTTCCGCCGCACGTTTAATGCCGACAATGTAAGCAGCAAGCCGCATATCAACCCCATGTATTTGCGCCGTTTCATAAATGAGGTTAAACGAATCGACCATTCTCTTTTGCAACTCTTGCATAACCTCTTCTTCTGACCAGTAATAGCCTCCATTATTTTGCACCCATTCAAAATAAGAAACCGTTACACCACCTGAGCTTGCCAAAATGTCCGGAACAAGCAAAACGCCGCGCTCGGTTAATTGTTTCGTTGCTCCAATCGTTGTTGGGCCGTTCGCTGCTTCTACAATAATTCCTGCCTTGATGCGCTCTGCGTTTTCTTCCGTGATTTGGTTGGAAATGGCAGCTGGAATTAAAATATCACTGTCAAGCTCCAGCAGTTCCTGGTTCGAGATCGTGTCTTCGAACAGGTTTGTCACCATGCCGAAGCTGTCGCGGCGGTCCAGCAAGTACGGAATATCAAGCCCATTTAGATCATAAATACCGCCAAGCACATCCGAGATACCGATAATACGAGCGCCTTCATCATGCAAAAACTTGGCCAGGAAGCTGCCGGCATTGCCGAATCCTTGAATGACAATACGGGCGCCTTCAATTTTCATTCCTTTTTTTCTGACCGCTTCTCTTAAGCACATGACGACTCCCTGTGCAGTTGCCGTTTCCCGGCCGTGAGATCCGCCAAGTACAATTGGTTTTCCGGTAATAAAGCCAGGAGAATCAAATTCCCGTATATGGCTGTACTCATCCATCATCCAGGCCATAATTTGCGCGTTTGTATACACATCTGGAGCCGGGATATCTTTGGTCGGCCCGACAATCTGGCTGATTGCGCGTACATAGCCGCGGCTAAGCCGTTCAAGCTCACCAGCTGACATTCGCTGCGGATCGCAAATAATGCCGCCTTTTCCACCGCCGTAAGGAAGACTGGCAATCCCGCATTTGAGTGTCATCCAAATCGACAGCGCTTTTACTTCTTCTTCCGTCACATTCGGATGAAACCGGACGCCGCCTTTGGTCGGGCCGACTGCGTCACTGTGCTGGGAGCGAAAGCCGGTAAACACCTTTACATGCCCATCATCCATTCGGACTGGAATCCGAACTGTCAGCACCCGCATAGGCTCCTTTAATAATTCGAAGACACTTTCAGGGTATCCAAGTGTATCGAGTGCTTTTTTTATAATCGTTTGGGTAGATTGAAACAAGCTGCTTACTTGTTTTTGCTTTTCTTCATTTGGAATCGCTGCTGATTTTTGAACAGGCGGCTTTCCTTTTATTTCGTTTTTCAGCATGGGCATCGTAGCCACCTTTCTGTTTGATCTTATGAAAAAGAATGCAAGGATTATGCCAAAAACAGCGGCCGCTATTCCAAAGGGATCGGCCTTCGAAAAAATAAAAATAGACAATAAATTTTGCATATGGCAGAAAAATTTATTGTCCGGAAGCAAATAAGAAGCCGGCGGATTCATCCGCCGGCTTCTTTTTAAGCAAAAATCTTTTGAATTTTTTCGATGGCCCAATCAAGATCTTCTTTAGAGATAATCAACGGCGGAGCAAAACGGATCACCGTTTCATGTGTTTCCTTGCATAAAAGACCTTCCTGTTTTAAACGCTCGCAGTATGGACGAGCTGGCTCTGTCAGCTCAACGCCGATAAACAATCCGCGTCCACGCACTTCTTTAATTGCCGGATGTGTAATCGCTGATAGCTTCTCCTTAAAGTACGTACCAAGTTCCAATGAACGCTCTACAAGCTTTTCCTCCTCAATCACTTGGAGTGAAGCGAGCGACACTGCACACGCAAGCGGGTTGCCTCCAAACGTAGAACCATGCGATCCAGGGTTAAACACCCCTAATACATCTTTGTCTGCCACAACGCAGGAAATCGGGAATACTCCGCCGCCCAGTGCTTTTCCAAGAATCAGCATGTCTGGAACAACATCTTCCCACTGGCAGGCAAACAATTTACCACTGCGGGCAAGGCCGGCTTGAATTTCATCCGCAATAAACAGCACGTTTTGTTCTTTACAAAGCGTTGAAGCTGCTTTTAAGAAGCCTTCCGGTGGAATGACAATCCCGGCTTCACCTTGAATCGGTTCAATTAAAAAGGCGGCTGTGTTCGGTGTAATGGCTGCTTCAAGCGCGTCAATATCGCCATATGGGATCAGCTTGATTCCGGGCAGCATCGGTCCAAAACCGCGTTTATATTCTGCTTCCGAAGAAAGCGATACAGCCGTCATTGTCCGCCCGTGAAAATTGCCGACACAGGCGATGATTTCAGCCTGGTTTTCTGCCACACCTTTTACGTCATATGCCCAGCGGCGTGCTGCTTTCACTGCTGTTTCTACCGCTTCCGCTCCAGTATTCATTGGCAGGGCCATATTTTTACCCGTTAATTCACAAATTTTTTCATACCACGGACCAAGCTGGTCATTGTGAAAAGCACGTGAAGTAAGTGTAACCCGGTCTGCCTGGTCTTTTAGTGCCTGAATAATTTTCGGATGACGATGCCCCTGGTTAACAGCGGAATAGGCGCTCAGCATATCCATGTAACGGTTGCCTTCCGGATCTTTTACCCATACCCCTTCTGCTTCCGACACAACGATTGGCAGCGGATGATAGTTATGCGCCCCAAATTGCTCCGTTTGTTCAATGATTTTTTTCGATGAGTTTGTTGCAGATGTCATTTTCTTCTCCCCCTTTTTGAGTTTAAAAAAATTCTGAAATCGTTTTTCCCTGCATGTGAAGAATCAAATAATCCGGGCTTCCTGCTTTTGAATCGGTTCCTGACATGTTAAAGCCGCCAAATGGCTGGTAGCCGACAATGGCCCCTGTGCAGCCGCGGTTAAAGTAAAGGTTTCCGACGTGGAATTCTTTGCGGGCTCTGTCAATATGTTCACGATTGTTGGAGATAAGCGCTCCGGTTAAGCCGTAATCTGTGTTGTTCGCAATCTCCAGCATGTGATCGAAATCTCTTGCCTTGCAAAATGCGACGACCGGGCCAAAAATTTCTTCCTGCATGAGGCGGTCCCGTTCCCCTACATCGGCAATGATTGTCGGCTCAATAAAGTAGCCGGTTTCGTCATTTCCGTTTCCTCCGGTTACAAGCCGGCCTTCTCCTTTGCCAATTTCAATGTAGTTCATAATTTTTTGGAATGCCCGTTCGTCAATCACCGGGCCCATATACGTATCAGCAGATTCCGGACTGCCCAGCGTTAAGGTTTTCGTTAAGGCCGCTGCTTTTTCGAGCACTTTATCATATACATCTTCGTGGATGACCGCGCGCGATCCGGCGGAACACTTTTGGCCGGAAAATCCAAAAGCTGAATAAACAATAGATGTTGCAGCAAGATCCAAATCGGCGCTGCTGTCAACAAGCATCGTATCTTTGCCGCCCATTTCTGCAATGACCCGCTTCAGCCAAATTTGTCCTTCCTGCACTTTTGATGCCCGTTCGTAAATACGGCAGCCAACGGCACGAGAGCCGGTAAACGAAACAAAGCGTGTTTTCGGATGCTCCGTTAAAAAGTCACCAATTTCGGCACCGCTGCCCGGGATATAATTCAGAACGCCCGGCGGAAGACCTGCTTCCTCCATGACCTCTACAAATTTTGCCGCAATAACCGGTGTGGTTTCTGCCGGTTTTAACAGAACAGTGTTGCCCGTTACAATGGCTGCAACTGTTGTGCCGGCCATGATGGCCAGCGGAAAATTAAACGGTGAAATCACAATGCCGACCCCAAGTGGAATGTAACCGAACTCGTTGTGCTCACCCGGCCGGCTTTGAACGGGTGATCCCTTTTTCAGCTCGTTCATTTGGCGTGCATAGTACTCCAGAAAATCAATCGCTTCCGCTGTATCTGCATCTGCTTCTTTCCACGGCTTTCCTGCTTCTTTTACAAGCCATGCCGAAAATTCATGCTTTCTGCGCCGGATAATCGCAGCTGCGCGGAATAAAATCTGAGCGCGTGCTGACGGATCTGTATACTGCCACGTTTGAAAAGCAGTGAGCGCTGCCTGCATCGCCTGCTCGGCTTCTTGTTTTCCTGCCATTGAAACCGTTCCGATCACTTCTTCCTTGCGTGCCGGGTTGATGGATGCTGTTTTCGTTTCTGTCTGTACCCGATTTCCATTAATGACAAGCGGGTATTCTTCATCGAGCTTTGTATTTACAAACTCAAGCGCCTCTTGAAACGCCTGCTTGTTTTCTTCCACACTAAAATCAGTAAACGGCTCGTGCTTGTATGCGATTACCATGATGATCCCTCCAGAAAAATAACTGTCTCGCTTTATACTATGCAAGAAGCATGCCATTTTTTTAACAAGCGGAAGATCAGCTTTTTTTTCCTTGAAGCTCTTTCAATACGCAAAATTATTTTGCATGCAACGAAAAAATTTGCCTTTTCAGTCTATTTTTTTTGCTCTATAGTGAATAAGAGCAACACACCTGAAACGGAGGACTCCGGGATGAAAGAAGATCAGCTGCATTTTATGAATGCCTTATATGAATATATTATGGATCAAGTCGACGTGGGGATTCATGCGATTGACGAAGAAGGGAAAACCATTATTTATAACCGAAAAATGCGTGAAATCGAAGCAATGGACACGCAGGATGTGCTGCACAAAAATGTACTGGACGTATTTATGTTTCCCGAAAACCAAAACAGTACGCTCGTCCGGGCACTGCAGCAGGGAGAAGAAACCGTCAATGTAAAACAAACATACTTTAATAATAAAGGAACGGAAATTACAACTATTAATCATACATTTCCGTTCCGGGAAAAGGATGAAATCCGCGGTGCCGTTGAAATGGCTAAGGATGTTACGAAAATTGAACGCCTCATGCGCAGCAGTACACGAAAGGAGGATACACGCTTTACATTTGACAGCATTATCGGCAAGAGCGATGCCATACAGGAAGTGATCGAACTGTCCAAGCGGGCTACCCGTACTTCTTCCTATGTACTTGTCGTTGGCGAAACCGGCACAGGAAAAGAACTGTTTGCACAAAGCATCCATAACGGGAGTGCCCGGGCTTCAGCACCGTTTATTTCACAAAACTGCGCGGCGCTGCCAGACAACTTAATTGAAGGGCTGCTATTTGGTACTACAAAAGGGGCTTTTACCGGAGCCATTGACAGCGCCGGCTTGTTCGAGCAGGCAGAAGGCGGCACGCTTCTTCTTGATGAGATCAACTCGATGAATATTCACCTGCAGGCGAAGCTGCTGCGTGTTCTTCAGGAAAAAAGGGTCAGACGGATCGGCGGCACGAAAGATATTCCAATTAACGTCCGGATTATCGCCACGATCAATGAAGACCCTATCGATGCAATCGCAAACGATCACTTGCGCAAAGACTTATATTACCGGCTTGGAGTAGTGACCATTTTTATTCCTCCGCTTCGCGAGCGCCTGGATGACATTCCGCTGTTAATCGAACAATTTATCACGAAATACAATGCACTGTTTGATATGAAAGTACTCGGTGTAAAGCCGGAAGTACTGGATGCTCTCAATGCGTATCATTGGCCTGGAAACGTGCGGGAGCTTGAGCATGTGATCGAAGCATCCATGAATTTGCTTTTAGACGAGGAATGGATCGAATATGATCATCTCCCTTATCACTTCCGCCATAAATCAATGACAAGCGACCAGTCTGCACCCGTATCAAAGCTTGCCTCATTCCTTAATGGCGACGAAGAAGGAACCACTCATTTGAAAGATCAGCTGGATGCTTTTGAAAAATACTACATTGAGCATTTCCTGCACAAGAACCAATGGAGTATTTCCAGGACCGCTAAACAGCTGGGCCTAAGCAGGCAAAGCCTTCAATACCGTTTAAAGAAAGTCGGCCTCTCTTCAAAAAATGAATAAACAAGTATGAACACTCCAAAAGATGCGTGCTTGAGCCATTTTATTTTTTGTATGTTTCATAAAACAGCAGGGCATTTATGATGCAAAGGGGACATTTACATGCAAAAGAAACAAGTGTCAATCATAGGGGTACCAATGGATTTAGGGCAAACACGCCGGGGTGTCGACATGGGTCCAAGCGCCATCCGCTATGCGGGACTGACAGAGCGGATCCGCATGCTTGGATATACAGTCCACGATGAAGGCGATATTAAAGTGGAAATTCAGGAACGAGCCATTCCAAAAGAAACAGCTAACTTAAAAAATTTAACAGCGGTTGCAGAGGCTAGTGAAGCGCTGGCAAAAAAAGTGGAAGAAACGGTCAGCCAGGGCCGCTTTCCGCTTGTACTCGGCGGTGATCACAGCGTGGCAATCGGAACGCTTGCAGGCATCGCAAAAAAACACCAAAACCTCGGCTTGATCTGGTATGATGCGCACGGCGATTTAAACACATCGGAAACCTCTCCATCCGGCAACATTCACGGAATGCCGCTTGCGGCGAGCCTCGGCATCGGGCACCGCTCCCTCACCCATATTGGCGGCTATTCCCCGAAAGTAAAGCCGGAGAATGTGGTGATTATTGGGGCACGGGATTTGGATCATGGTGAGCGCGAACTGATTAAAGAAAAAGGAATTAAAGTGTACACCATGCACGAAATAGACCGTCTTGGCATGACAGCCGTTATGAAAGAAACCATTGAGTATCTGCGTAAGCGCACCGATTATGTTCATCTTTCATTGGATCTTGATGGGCTTGATCCGACAGAAGCACCGGGAGTAGGGACGCCTGTAGCAGGCGGGCTCAGCTACCGTGAAAGCCACCTGGCGATGGAAATGCTTGAAGAAGCGGACATCATTACATCAGCAGAATTTGTAGAGGTCAACCCTATTTTAGATGAGAAAAATAAAACAGGCGATGCAGCAGTGGCGCTTATTGCTTCCCTGCTTGGTGAGAGACTTCTTTAAAAAAACGCCGCACAGCTCTGTGCGGCATTTTTTACTTTTTCAAATGATACGGCACTGTTGTGACAACGACATTTCTGCGGTAAAGCAGAAAAGCCCGGATAAGCAGACTGGATTGATTGTGAAGAAAGTTATGCCAGCCTTTTTTCGTAATAAACTGCGGAATAAGAACCGTCACCTGGTAATTCGATTCACGCGCCTTATGTTCTACTGTATCCACGAATTTTGTCAGCGGCTGAATAATACTCCGGTAATGCGAATGCAGGGTAACCAGCCGTACATCCGGCTGCCATATATTCCATTTTTCTTCAAATTTCTTCTCTTCTTCTCTTTCAAACGCAATGTAAACGGCAATAATCCGCTCAGGCGAAAGAGACTTCGCATAGTTTAAAGAGTTTTCAACTACATGCGTAATACCGGAAACCGGCACAATGATAATATTTCCTTCAATCGGCACAGCAGGCTCACATGTGGTAATACGCAGCTGGTCACCGACCGCTTCATAATGCATTTTAATCCGGTGAAAAAGGTAAATAATAATAGGCAGAAACACAAGTACCGGCCAAACCTGCGCAAACTTTGTTAAGAAGAACACGATCGTGACAACAAAGCTGATTAAAGCTCCTGTTGTATTAATCACAAATTTCGCGGCCCATCCTTTCGGCTTTTCACGAAGCCATTTTACCATCATTCCCGTCTGTGAAAGTGTGAACGGAATAAACACACCGACCGCATAAAGTGGAATCAAGTTTTCCGTGTGCCCGCCAAATAAAATAATTAAAAGGATAGAAGCAGCACCCAGGATCATAATGCCATTCGAGTAGCCAAGCCGATCTCCTCTAAGGGTAAACATTCTCGGAATAAATTTATCCTGTGCCAAATTTACCGCCAGCAAAGGGAATGCCGAATATCCTGTATTCGCGGCGAGAATTAAAATTAAAGCCGTCGTTCCTTGAATAAAGAAATACATAAAAGTGCGGCCAAATGTTTCTTCTGCAATCTGCGAAACGACCGTTACTTCCGCCAGCGGCGAGACGCCATAATAATAAGCCAAATACACGATGCCCCAAAACAATAGAGCCAGCAGAAGCCCCATCGCTGTCAGCGTTCTGGCTGCATTGACCGGAGCCGGGCTTTTAAAGTTCGGAATCGCATTGGAAATTGCTTCAACTCCCGTTAAAGCAGAACTTCCCGATGCAAACGCCCGCAGCAAAATAAACAAGCTGATGCCCGCAACCGGGGTTCCGGCCGGAGTATGCAGATCAGGCGGCACCTCTCCAGTTGCGATTCGAAACAGCCCCACACCAATTAAAATAAACAAAGCAAGGACAAACAAATAAACCGGATACGCCAGCACGGAGGCAGATTCTGTTACCCCCCGCAAATTAAGAAGCGTTAACAGCACAACGAATATAACGGCGATCATTACATTGTATTCATGCAGAGCTGGAAAAGCGGACGTAATCGCGTCCGTACCAGCCGAAACACTAACAGCAACCGTTAAAATATAATCAACCAGCAGTGATCCCCCGGCTATCAGCCCTGGATTGGTTCCCAGGTTTGTTTTCGACACCACATAGGCCCCGCCGCCTTGCGGATAAGCATAAATAATCTGCCGATAAGACAGGATCAATGCTGTTAATAAAATGAGCACACCGAACGCGATCGGAACTGAATACCAAAAAGCAGCTGCACTAACAGTCATTAAAACAAGCAGTATTTGTTCCGGGCCATACGCAACAGACGAAAGGGCATCTGAGGACAAAATGGCAAGTGCTTTTGTTTTGTTTAATTTTTGTTTTCCAAGCTCAGTTGATTTTAACGGCCGCCCGATCAAAAACCGTTTTACAGAAGACACCATGTTGTTCACCATCCAGTTTTGAAGTGTGTATTTTCTCTTCTTTCTTGCTGTTTTTACGCAGAAAAAAACCAATGACATTTTTTCCACGCGAAAACAAGAAAAGAATTTTCCTGATTTGCAATTGAAAAAAACATCATTGGTCTACGTAACGCCCAGCAAGCACTTCTGCCCTCTTTGCGTTCTGTCTTCCAAGCTGTTTTTTTAAAAATAAGCATAATAAAAAGACCTGCTTTTTTGATCAAGCTGCTCTCTTTCGCAGCAGTATACGCCACAAAAAAAAGCCCCCTGAATAAAGGTGGTCTTTAGACCTCCCTCGCTTTAGCCGACGAAGTTAGCTGACGGGCAGGATGGCGAAAGAGTACTCTCATCCCTTCCACAAAAACCGTGGAATTAGCCCCGAAAAAATTGGGTCCTCCGTTCCCCTCTGGGGGATTAGGCCGATTATGCGCTTGTTGATGACATCATTCTACTGCGCTCAATTTTTAAAGTCAATAGAATTTTAGTCAGCAGTCACTTCTTTTTCCAAATTGCGGTCGATCACAAATATTTCAATGCGTTCCCCTGTTTTGGTACTCATATCACTATGGCTTGAGAGCACTTTACAGCCTGTATACTTTTCGACGATTTCCTCGAATTGACTGCTGTACATTTCCCGCAGCACCTGGCGCATTTCCTTTACGAGCTTCCGTCCATCCTCGTGGCCGGCCAAGTGCTTTTCTTCTACCGTCATCACGCCTTTGAAACGGGCGATCACCATATCCTGAACGATATAGATTTTCGTTTCCTGCGGTCCCCGCCCAATCAATTCGCGCTGCAGCTTAATAAGTGCTTCACCCAGCTCGGCTTCAAGCTTTTTTTTCTGTCCTGCCACTGCCTCTTCCTCCCATTTGTCAAAATCAACCGTTTTTCATCATACGTTGAATCGTAAACATCTGTAAAGAAGAAATTATAGATTACACGAGAATCTGAATACCGGCCAGCACAAGACCGATAAAAAAGCCGCAGACAGCCCCATTCACTCGAATCCATTGCAGATCTTTGCCAATATGGTTTTCCATCATCTGGACGAGTGTTTCATTATCAAGCTTGTTTAGATTTTCTTCTACCAGCTTGCCGATTTTTGAATGGTTTTCTTCAACCAGCACACCTATTTGATGCTGAGCCCACGCTTCCAGCCGGTTTATTTTATCCGGATTATCCTGCACGCTTCGAATCGTCCGGTTTACAAAAGGAAGAATATAGTTCTCCATGCATTCACCGCTTTCGATAAAAGCAGAAGCTTTTTGCTGAATGGACGCTAAGATCTCCTCGATTTTCCCGGAAAGCTCCCAGTCATGAATCGCTGCTTCTTTCCGGGCCTCTATAACCTCCATCCATTCTTTCCGTTCTGTAATTCCCCGCATTTCTTCCTTCACCTTTAACAAAAGCGTCTGCCGGTTCATATCCTCCGGCTTCTTTATATTAATGAGTGCATTCCGCAGCAGGTTTTGCAGAAGGCTTCCCAGCTTTTCTTCGCTTAACATCTGCTGGAACGATTTTAGGGCAAACTGCATAAATCCATCCAGCTCCAAGCCTTCGATGGCTCTTAAAGCTGTTCGGCCGAGTTGTCGGCTCGTTTCATTCTTATTGAGCCACTGCTCCATGCGATCAAGCATATAATCAAGCGCTTTTTCATCGTATTGATGATGAATCAGCTTCTCTACGGCCATTTCAATCACGTGCCCGGTATCAATAGAACGCAATGCCTTTTTCAGTTCTTTTTCGATTAGAGGCGCTATTTTTGCCACATCGATCGAGCGGACCATTTGATTAAGGAGCCCATTGATTTCTTTTTTTACCGCTTCTGACGAGACTTCTTTTTGGATAACCGGTATCATTTTTTGAATAATATGCACATTTTGCAGCTTACTTTGAATGCTTTCTTTAGAAAGCCAATCGGTTTCCAGTGTATTTACGAGCGCCGCTACAATTTTTTTGCGGTTTTTTGGCAGAAGAGCTGTATGCGGAATAGGAATACCCATTGGATGACGAAACAGCGCCGTTACGGCAAACCAGTCAGCAAGACCGCCAACAAGGCCCGCTTCAAATCCGCCATGCAAAATAGCACTCCAGGCTGTTTCTTGAAAAGGAATAGTTGCAATAAAACCACCGCCCATCACAGCAAGTGATGCACTGGCTAAATGCTTCGATTGTGTTGGTTTTTTGTTTGTCATGTTTTCTGCACCTTCCGTACGTTCTGTTCCTTTTATTATAGCAATAATGTGAAAAATATTTTAACGTGAAGCAGATATTTTTTTACTATATTGACATAACTAAATATTATTTGTTATCCTCTAGTTTGTAAAAATTGAATACAAAATCCTCATGGCTGTCTCAATGAGGTAGAGGTTGCGATTATTAAAAGTAGCATATCGGAAGTCTAATGGGGCTGGTGAAGGTATGTGAAAGGAAGGGTCGCCGAAGTTTGAAGCATCCATTTTATGCTTCAGGCTGGGTTTGTATCGAATAGGTGCAAAACTGTCACGGATTGATTCCGTGGAGAACTATAAAGAGATAGAAAATGAGGGTTATAACGATAAAACACAAATGTCCCATGCATTTGTGTTTTTTATTTAGGAGGAACATGGAATGGATAAAAAATGGGGATTATGGCTTCTGACGGCTATTGTCGTCGGAAACATGGTCGGTTCCGGTATTTTTATGCTGCCGAGCACGCTGGCCCAGATAGCAAGCCCGCTTGGTGTAACGATTGCCTGGCTTCTGACTGGTTTCGGTGTTTTAATGATTGCTCTCGTGTTTGGCACATTGTCAATTCGCAAGCCTGAATTAACAGGCGGCCCGCAAAGCTATGCGCGGTCGTTGTTTGACTCACCAAAGCACGGAAAAACTGCCGGCTTTTCGATGGTATGGGGCTATTGGGTCGCCAACTGGATCAGCAATGTCGCGATCATTACAAGTTTTGCAGGCTACCTATCAACGTTTTTTCCGGTTATGAGAAGTGAACATCTTCTTTTCACAATTGGCTCTCAGCAAGTTTCTGTAGGGCAGACGATTACATTTGTCATTTGCAGCTTACTGCTTTGGGGAACACATTTTATTTTGATCACAAGCATGCAAACTGCCGGTAAGTTAAACTTTGTCGCTACTGCTTCAAAAGTGATCGGGTTTCTGCTGTTTATCACAGCTGCTCTGTTCGCTTTTCAAGTATCGAATTTTGGCGAGATGTATACACCGATTACAGACAATGAAGGCCAGACACATGGCTTGTTCAGTCAAGTAAACATCGCAGCTATTTCTACGCTTTGGGCATTTGTTGGAATCGAGTCAGCTGTTATCTTGTCCGGCCGGGCGAAATCCCAGCGTGATGTTGGACGTGCAACGGTTCTTGGCCTGCTTATTGCTCTTGCCATTTACATCTTACTGACTCTGATTACGATGGGAGTATTGCCGCAAGATGTGTTAAGATCATCTGATAAGCCATTTGTCGATGCTCTTTCTGTTTTGATCGGCGATACAGGAGCAACCGTGATGGCCCTGCTTGCGGTGATTTCGTTGTCCGGTTCCACAATTGGCTGGATTCTGCTTGCCTCTGAGGTGCCATACACTGCAGCGAAAGAAGGCAATTTCCCGGCTTTCTTTGCGAAAGTGAATAAAAAAGGCAGCCCGTCTCGCTCATTAGCCATCACAAATGCGATGTCACAGGTTTTTATTTTCTCGACGATTTCTGGAACAATCAGCGAAGCATTCACGTTTTTAACAACGTCCGCTACGCTTGCTTACTTGATTCCGTACCTGGTTTCATCTCTGTATCTGTTAAAGCTTACTTTAAAAGGCGAAACGTACGAAGCAGGCGACAAAGCGCGCATCCGTCACGGGATCATTGCCACCATTGCGCTTGTGTACTCTCTTTGGGTTATTAAATCAGGAACCGCGGACCGGGTGACCTTTACTCTTGGAATCGGACTGTTCCTTCTAGGTGTTGTCATTTACCCTATTCTGCGTCGCTCACGTCTTATTAAATAAATAGCTGTTTGTTTATACAATAAAAAACCATTCTACATGTAGAATGGTTTTTATGTTGTATTCAATATATTAAAATAACAATAAAATTCTGATTAAATGACGCAGAAAAACTAAACCATCTGCACAACACCTTCTCTTTTTTCTCTTTATTTTCATCCGCAAAACCGTTTATCTTTAATGTTTTGTAAAGGTTCCCTCCTACTTCTTGAAGGAATGAAACAGCCGTGCTACCTTAAATAAAACGTTTTTAAAATTAAAGGAGTAAACGATGAAGAAAAGAAATGCCAGGACACTATGGGAAATTTTAGTTGTATCAACCCGGCTTGGGCTGACTTCTTTCGGCGGCCCCACAGCCCACTTAGGATATTTTCACGAAGAATATGTACGCAGACGAAAATGGATAGATGAACAGAGCTATGCTGACTTGGTCGCTCTCTGTCAATTTATTCCCGGTCCCGCAAGCAGCCAGGTCGGCATTGGCATTGGTGCCGCACGAGGCGGTGTAATCGGCGGCTTGCTGGCTTTTCTCGGCTTTACGCTTCCTTCTGTTATAGTCCTCATTTTGTTTGCCCTTCTTTTGCAAGGAGGAAACATAGCAGAAGCCGGCTGGATTCACGGATTGAAGCTTGTGGCTGTAGCGGTTGTGGCTCATGCCATTTTAGGAATGGCGGAAAAATTAGCCCCGGATCTTAAGCGGAAAGCCATTGTGCTCACTGCACTGGCAGTCGTTTTGCTCTGGCAGGCTGTGTTTGTCCAGGTACTCATTATTGCAGCGGCTGCTTTAATCGGCTTTTTTCTTTATCCAAAGCATGATTCAAATACGGACCGTCCTTTTATTTTCCCAATTTCCCGGGCATTTGGTATCGCTTGTCTCGTGCTTTTCTTCGTTCTGCTCTTCTGCCTTCCTTTACTTCGCCAGGCGACAGGGCTGAACTGGCTGGCACTGTTTGACAGCTTTTACCGTAGTGGTGCACTTGTGTTCGGCGGCGGGCATGTTGTTCTGCCTCTTTTGGAAAGAGAATTTGTTCCAGCGGGCTGGCTGACAGCAGAACAGTTTTTAGCCGGCTATGGAGCTGCTCAAGCTGTACCAGGGCCGCTTTTTACATTCGCCGCTTATATTGGTGCCGTGATTGATGGCTGGAAAGGCGGGCTGCTCGCGACGGCTGCCATCTTCCTGCCAGCGTTTCTGCTCGTTTTCGGTATCCTCCCTTTTTGGGATGAACTTCGCCGCAAGCCGGCTGTTCAAGGCGCACTGATGGGTGTAAACGCTGCGGTTATCGGTTTATTGATTGCTGCATTTTACATGCCCATTTGGACGAGCAGCATCAATCGGCCCCTTGATTTTGTTTTAGCTGCCGTATTATTCAGCCTGCTGGCACATTGGAAGCTCCCTGCCTGGATGGTTGTCATAATCGGCGCACTGGGCGGCATACTTTTGGACGCTTTTCTATAAAAAATGGTCTCTTTCCAAAAGAGACCATTTTTTACGTATAGTTATTTTTCTTCACCTACATATTTTCCATAATCGGGAACTGCCACTCTGTCGAATTCTTGAACGAGCATAGCTAATCCATTTGATAATTCGCTGCCGCTCATCGGGCGCCCATGGCCCGTTATTGTGACAGCCGGCTTTAGCTTCTCCAATGCCGCTACAGAATTTTTTGCAGCTTCCCAATCGGTCGTCAAGTACCGGGGAGGACCCTTTAACTCTTCCTTTTGCGTCACCACTTTGTAAAAAGAATCCTGCTTAACGGTTACAAATGCATCACCCGCCAGTAAAAGGCGATCCTTGTCGCGGAACAGCGATATGTGCCCCGGTGAATGTCCCGGCGTATGAATCCAGCGAAAATCCGGCAAGTGCGGGACTTTCCCATCAGATGAAAGCATTTCTACATTCCCCCCCAGGTTAATCGGCTCACGCGGAAACAGCGGCGACATCTTCGCCACCATGCCTCCCTCTACCGTCGCATCCGGCTTCGGGTATGGCTCTTGGCCCGTTAAATGCGGCAGCTCCAGTTCGTGTGCATAAACCGGTACCTGCCAATGCTTTACTAATTCAATGACAGCTCCCACGTGATCAAAATGGCCGTGTGTTAAAATGATTGCTTTCGGACGGCTACCAGCACCAAAATACTTTTCTGATACGGAAATAATGTCCTCGGCAGAGCCGGGCATTCCTGCATCTACTAAAACGAAGTCTCCAGTGTTTGGATCTCCAGTCAGGCAAATATTGACGATTTGAATCGTGTGGCAGATAATACCCGGCGCGACTTCAACGGAATCGCCGCTTTTCACTGAAGTGGCGGGAATAAATTTGTAATCACTGCCATATGTCATCTGCTGCTCCATCTGCCATCCTCCTTTTTTGTGTAAATGGTACGCCTGTTAGTATTCCTCTGCCCAAACAAACTATAAAAAAACAGAAGCAGCCTTTTAAATCACTGGGTATACCCATCCATAACGCGGATTGCAGTAATAAGGGGGTCTTGCGCCTATTTTCGGTACTTGAATGCTTGCACCATCTGCCGTATACGTAATTCGTTCTTTTTCATTAGACTGTTGAACAAGCAGCAGCCTGACCTGGCCATGCACTTCATAAGCCTGCACGTGCAGCTACCTCCCTTCTGTCTCTTTTCTTCTTACTTTATTCAGCTGTCATTTAAATGGACTCTGCTTCGCTTCGTTTCAAAACATTCACCACAAACGCCTATCTTACATAGAGTGTGATAGGTCATTTTCAAATGAGGAGGGTCTTTCCATTTTGAATGATAAAACAGATAAGAACCAAAACGGTTCTCCACATTCGTATCCTCTTTACCCCAACTACGGAAAAATAACACAATATGAAGATGTTTCGCTTACAGTTCCAGAACAGCGTCAGCTGCGGCAGCCCGGATTGGAAAAGTGGATGGTGCCCCGCCCAATTGTAGAAAATCCGAATGAAAAAGGAAGCGGGAAGCTGAAAGGAAAAACGGCCCTGATCACAGGAGGAGACAGTGGCATTGGAGCCGCCGTGGCCATTGCTTTTGCCAAAGAAGGAGCCAATGTGGCGATTTCTTATTTAGATGAGCATGAGGATGCCAAGCGGACCCAAAATAGAATCGAAGAACTCGGACAGTCTTGTTTACTGCTGCCGGGTGATCTCGGAAAAAAAGAGCAATGTGCTGCCATTGTGGAAAACACCGTAAAAACATTTGGCAGTCTTGATGTGCTGTGCAATCACGTCGGCATCCAATTTCAACAGCTCAGCCTGCTTGACATTACAGACGAACAATTTGATCTCACCTTTAAAATTAATATTTATTCTCACTTTTACACAACGCGGGCCGCTCTTCCCCATTTGAAAGCAGGCAGTTCTATTATTAACACTTCTTCCGTTACGGCTTACCGGGGCCATAAGGAATTAATTGATTATACGTCCACCAAAGCAGCGAATATCGGCTTCACAAGGGCTTTAGCCCATAGCCTGATCGGACAGGGAATCCGCGTAAACGCCGTGGCACCCGGCCGTGTGTGGACTCCTCTTATTCCGTCAAGCTTTTCAGCAGACCAAGTTCCGCTCGTTGATAACCTGATGGACCGCCAAGGGCAGCCGTTCGAACTGGCCCCTGCTTACGTATATCTTGCTTCTGACGATTCACGTTATATGACCGGGCAGACTGTTCACGTTAATGGAGGCGAATGGACTTCTTCATAACGGCTGTCCTGAAAAATAGGCATAGAAAAGGAGACAGCATTCAGCTGCCTCCTTTTTCAGCTTATCCGTTTTACTTCTGTAAACTGCCCGCTTTTGCACCCAGCCATTCTGCAAATTCAGCATCCGTAGGATACATGCGTTCTTTCACTACTTCTCCGTTCAGAAAAATAATAGGCAAAATTCCCGGTCCTTTTTCTTGCATAAGTGTATGTACCGTTTCATTTTCTAAAAAAGCCTCTGAATGGTCCGCTAAGTTAAAGCGTTTAATATGGGCTCCTCTTTCCTGCCACATATGAACGGAAGCGGCCACACGGGCGAGCTCAGGGTCTACGCGTGGACCGCATGTGCCAGAACAGCACATGGCCGGGTCGAAAATATGAATGGTTGTCATTCGATTCCCCTCTTTCTTCATTTGCTAAAAGTATACACTGTTTTCGACAGCGCTTTCAACGATAGATTTTTCATAAAAAAGGATATTACGCCTTTATGATTTTAAAAAATGATTCTATAGACGATCTTGATTTCATACATTATCATATTAGAAAAGATTTTTATTAATAATAATTATAAATAGATATTGACTTTCGTTTGAGAAGTGTTATCATTTACTTATAACAAACAATAACTGATGAGGTGATTTCTTTGATCGAAAAAAGCAATCGTTTAACAACCAGCTGGGGTGCTCCTGTTGGAGATAATCAAAACTCACAAACAGCGGGAGATCGCGGTCCTACTTTAATTCAAGATGTTCATTTGCTTGAAAAACTAGCTCACTTCAACCGCGAACGCGTACCTGAGCGCGTTGTTCACGCAAAAGGCGCTGGTGCACACGGCTACTTTGAAGTAACAAATGATGAAATCTCAAAATATACAAAAGCAGACTTTTTATCCGAAGCAGGCAAACGTACGCCGATGTTTATCCGCTTCTCAACCGTTGCTGGTGAGCTTGGATCAGCTGATACAGTTCGGGATCCACGCGGCTTTGCAGTTAAGTTTTATACAGAAGAAGGCAACTATGATATTGTCGGAAACAACACACCTGTGTTTTTCATTCGCGACGCGATTAAATTCCCTGACTTTATCCATACACAAAAACGCCATCCGCAAACGCACTTGAAAAATCCTACAGCCGTTTGGGATTTCTGGTCTTTATCACCTGAATCACTTCATCAGGTTACGATTTTAATGTCTGACCGCGGTATCCCGGCAACGCTCCGTCATATGCACGGATTCGGCAGCCACACCTTTAAATGGGTAAATGCTGAAGGACAAGCTGTCTGGGTGAAATACCACTTTAAAACAGACCAAGGTGTAAAAAATCTAGATGTGGATGTTGCCGCAAAACTAGCTGGTGAAAATCCGGATTATCATACAGAAGACTTATTTAACGCTATTGAAAACGGTGATTTCCCATCATGGACGCTGTATGTGCAAATTATGCCATACGAAGACGCCAATACGTACAAATGGGATCCATTTGATGTCACAAAAGTATGGTCACAAAAAGACTATCCGTTAATCGAAGTTGGTAAAATGACACTGGACCGCAATCCAGAAAACTATTTTGCGGAAGTTGAGCAGGCTACATTCTCACCAGGTACTCTTGTTCCAGGCATTGAGCCGTCACCAGACAAAATGCTTCAAGGCCGCTTGTTCGCTTATGCAGATGCGCACCGCTACCGTGTTGGCGCTAACCATAATACACTGCCAATCAACTCGCCAAAATGCCCGTACCACAACTATCAGCGCGACGGCCAAATGCGCTTCGACGGCAATGGCGGCAAGGCCGTTTATTATGAGCCAAACAGCTTTGGTGGCCCGTCCGAAACACCGGAAGCGAAGCTGACACCATTTGAGGTGCAAGGCTTTGCAGGTCAGCATAGCTACAGCCATGATGACCATTACACACAAGCAGGCGACTTGTACCGTTTATTGTCTGAAGATGAGCGCACACGCCTTGTTAACAACATCGTTGGTGCGATGAAACCGGTAGAGCGTGAAGACATTAAGCTCCGCCAGATCGCCCATTTCTATAAAGCAGATCCGGAATACGGCACACGCATTGCAGAAGGGCTTGGCCTGGTCGTTCCAGCTCAGTAAATAAAAAAAGAGGTATTCCGCCCGTTTGCGGATACCTCTTTTACTTTGAAAAGGAGTGAACATTCGTTGAAAAAAGCCCAAATTTGTCCTGACTGCCAAATGGCTATGAAAAAGCTAAAGCACAGTACTTTATGCGGATGCGGTATTAAACTTACAACGATCAGCCGCTCAAAGCGTTAACGAAACCGTTCAGGAAAATCGGTAATAAGCGCTGCTACCGGCACACCGCTGCTCCGTATCCGCTCCCACTCTTTCGGATGGTTAATTGTATAGAGACGAAGAAGCATGCCGCTGTCAACAGCTTCCCTTCCATAGCCGCTAAGCGCATAGGATGACTGTGTATGAAGGGCCCTCAAACCAAGCTCTTTCGCTCTTGCCAATGCATCACGGCGTATTTTCCAAACAAGTCCCGCAACTGCTATGTACGGGTCCAGCTCAATCACCCGCTTAATACTGTCGAAGTTAAACGAAGAAATAATGATTCTCTCCCGCATCTGGTAAGCGTCAATCAAATCCAGCACTTGTTTTTCGATTCCGTGGTAAGGTACTTTATTGGTTTTAAGTTCAATATTGATTTGCAGCTTATTTCCTGCCGCCCACTTAAAAAATTCATCGAGCGTTGGGATTTTTTCACCTGAGCAGGAAGGGCTGAACCAGCTTCCTGCATCAAGCTGTGCCAATTCATCCAGCGTCATTCGCCCAATGGCTCCCCTGCCGTTTGTTGTCCGATTAACGGTTTCATCATGAATAATGACAAGCTCTCCATCCCTTGTCATTTGTACATCGAGTTCAATGCCGTCTGCCCCTTTTTGAGCAGCTGCCCGGAAAGCGGCCATCGTATTTTCGGGGTATGTTCCGCTTGCACCGCGATGGGCAAAAATGACCGGCTTTTGATTCATGCTGATCTCTCCTTTTTATATCATCCTCTTTATCTTATGTTAAATGAAAGAAGAAGCGCTAGTTTTGAGCGATGCACTGCCAGAGCTCTCTCTATGTTAAATCGGTTTTCCTTATAAAAAAACGGCTTCCTTGTGCGGAAGCCGTTTCAATGTATAGACAGAGTCTTTCGCTTTTAAAAAAGAGCCGATAAGTGGTGTGGAAGATCCATAAGCAAGGACCGAATAGACATTTTCTCTTTTTTAAATAGAAAGGTACGACCTTATCCGCTCTATACAATCTTGTCGCAAGACACTTGGCGGCGGGAGATCAGCGCAGACCCCTATGGGCTCAGCGCCTGCCCTATGGAAAGCGGAGCTGCCTGGACTCCGCCGATCATCTCATTCATGTGCATGGTCATCAATATAACTTGTCTGCAGTCTGAAACGGCTTCCTTGTGCAGAAGCCGTTTTTTTATTTCTTTTTAATTTTTACAAACATCACTTTTAAATAATGGCCTTCAGGAAAAGCCTCTATGGTTCGAAAATCTTCTGGCAGCCCGTATTGCTCGACAATCTCATAAGCCGCTCCCTGCTCCTTGCAGGCTTCTTTAATAAACTTCTTAAATGTTTTTACATCCACAGCGCTGCTGTTTGTAGAAGCGACAATGATACCTTTATGCTTCGTTAACTGAATCGTTTCTTCAAGCAGCTTTGTGTAATCTTTTGCTGCGCTGAAGGTCCGTTTTTTTGTTTTCGCAAAACTGGGCGGGTCGACAACAACAAGATCAAAGGTCCGCTTCTTTCTGGCAGCGTATTTAAAATATTGAAACACATCGTCCACGACGATTTCCTGCTCCGAGACATCGATTCCGTTCACTTCGAATTGCTGGATCGTCTTTGCCCTGCTTCGGTTGGCGACATCCACACTTGTTGTTTTTGCAGCGCCTCCAAGCGCGGAAGAAACAGAAAAGGCGCCTGTATAGGAAAACATATTAAGCATTTCCGCACCTTTTGCATACCTTGTACGTATCGCATTTCTTACTTCACGCTGATCAAGAAAAATCCCGGTCATGGCACCGTCATTTAAATCCACACAAAAATTCACACCGTTTTCTTTGATCAGCATTGGAAACTCGCCGCGCTCTCCTTCTACAAAGTCATCATCCTCAATATACTGCCCTTTCTGGTCAAAGCGCTTTTTCTCATAAATCCCTTTGAATTCGAGCTTCTCGCGCATGGCAGTCAGGATGTCTTTCCGGAATGAGTAAATACCCTCGCTGTACCAGTGAATAACATAAAAGCCGTTATAGTAATCGATAATTAACCCGCCAATTCCGTCCCCTTCACCATTAAACAAGCGAAAAGCCGTCGTATCAGGGTCTTTCATCAGCTCTTTACGGTGCTGAAAAGCCGCCTCTATTTTGCGGGCGAAAAAAGCGGCATCGATATATTCTTCCGGCTCCCGGGTGATGACCCAGCCGATGCCTTTATTTTGTACGCCGTAATAGCCGGTACCGATATAGTTTTTTTTATCATCTAAAATACGGAGAATATCTCCTTCTTCTTTGAGTGCTTTCGGGTTTTCAATCGCTTCTTTTTCAAGAAGAGGGTATCCCGCACGAAGCTTTGCTGCCGCTTTTTTGTTTACCTTTATATTGATCATTGTTTTCATTCCAGCCCCCTGAGCGCTTTTTTCTTTATCTTATCAGAACTTGTGTACAAACAGCATGTTTTAACTATGATGGTACAATGAAAAAGAGTTTGGGGTAGATTTTTACACCACGATAAAAATAGTGGCAGGGCTCTGTAAAAGGACGTTTTTTTTAAGGCTTTGCTCATTGCTATGGTTACGTTTTGCCCGCCTTCCATAATAAAACAGCGGCTCTTTTTATAGATGCAGAGCCGCTGTTTAATCATTATATAAAACGACGCAATTGCGTCCCTTCTTTTCCCTTCATATAAGGCACAATCTGCTTCATAAATCATGTGTTCAATTTCTTTTCCGATCCGCCATTCAGCCAGGCCGATCGTAACCGAAATAAAAAGTGTGCGATCCCGGTTAACGAATCTGTACTGGCCATGATGTTGAGTTTTTCATTTGTTTCATTTAAATGATCAATCATCCGGTCAACGGAACTTCGAAAAAATGAGCTAAGAAGTGCAATAATAAGAAAAGCCGCCGCTATATTTAACACATAGAGGAAATCAATCATATGGGCAGAAAGAGAAATGATTGTCCTATCACTAATAAAGTACAATCCAATAAAAAAAATGCTCAGTATAGCAGTGGTACACTTATAACTTTTACTCGTTTTTGGAAAAAAAGAAAGCACCGTACACAGGAATAATGCCGTAATAGCGAAAGCCTGCTTTCCATCCAAAAGTGAAAGTGGACAGGCAGGCATGGAAGGAAATTTCCGCCAAGGACAAAATAAAATAAAAGCGGTATGCTTCGTTTTTAACAAGAAAATAATTCACTATATAGAGGACAGCTTGCAATATTGGCTGCTACTAAAAACGGCACCTCCAGCCATATAAAAAGCAAAGCCCACATAAAATGAATGGTAAAAGCCATATACACCGACTGTTGTAGAATAACCATGTAGTTTGCATCTGAGGAAACCTTTTGTGCCATGTTGACTCGCCTTCCTAAGTGCCTTGGCATTGGAGCTCTTCTTTATTGATAGCATATAGGAGTTGGGTATATATGACTACTGGTTTTTTTGAGCTTTAAATTCAAATTGAACGGTGCCTTCACTTTTATCCTTCCAAACAAGATAAGCGTCAAATGGCCGCTTTCCTTTAAAGCCCTTGATTAAGTTCGTTTTTCCTTTCTCGAGAAGCTTTTTTACATTCGCTGCACTGATTGACTTGCCGAGCATTTTTTTGCCGAGTGTAAACCCACATTTCGATGATTGGTAAGCGGAACAGCCGAAAAATTTCCCTTTATCGACAACAGCGCCGCCACATTTCGGGCATGCACCGAGCGGTTGATTGTCACGTGTGGCCGGCTTTGCCGGCGCATCAAATGACCAGCCGGCAGAGTGCTCTATGGCATCCTGCACAATTTTTTGGGCGAGCCGCTTCGACTGTTCAATAAACACATTGGCCGGCGCTTGTCCTTTGCCAATTTCTTTTAAGCGCTGCTCCCATCTGCCTGTTAATTCTGGTGAAGCGAGCAGCGTATTTTCTACAGCATCAATCAAGACGAATGCCTTGGCCATCGGTACCACGCGGTGCTCTTCTATCTTCATATAGTCAAGCTGCTTCAGGCGCTCGATAATATTAGAGCGTGTACTTTCCTCTCCAAGGCCGGAAACCGATTTTAATACATTGCCAAGCTCTTTATCCTCCACTGTGTAACCGACATTTTTCATGGCGGTAATAAGTTCCCCTTCTGTGTACCGTTTCGGCGGGACGGTTTTTCCTTCCACGACTTTTACATCCTCTGCTATGCCTTTTTGTCCTTCCTTCACATTCGGCAGCAGCACATCCTCTTTTTCCTTTTCAAACAAAACCGGACGCCACCCGGGCTCAATCAGCCGCTTTCCGTTCGTCACAAAGATGTGCGGCCCGACCGCTGTTCGGATAGTCGAATGTGCAAACAAAGCCGGGTTATAATGGGCAGCAATCAGTGAACGAGCAATCAGATCATAAATCTTTCGCTCATCACCGCTTAATGAATGAAGAGCCGGAACTTTTTCTGTTGGAATGATGGCATAATGATCGCTTACTTTTTTCGAGTCTACGTACCGTTTATCCGATAGGATGGAACGTGTTGTCCCGGCGGCCCATTGTTTGTACGGCTCGAGCTGGGATAACTTCCTTAAGATAGCTCGAAAAGCCGCAGCTTCTTCTGGATTTACATGATTGCTGTCGGTCCGGGGATAGGTCACGTAAGACCGTTCATAAAGAGACTGCGTCACCTCCAATGTTTTCTTTGGCGAAAAATTAAACCGCTTGTTCGCAAGTGCCTGCAGCGTGGATAAACTGTGAAAAGCAGGCGGCGGCACCGGTTTCTTTTCCGTTTTCACTTCCACTGCTTCCGCTTCTTTTCCCATGCACTCGTCCCGGATTGCTTCTGCATTCTCCCGTTCATAAAAGCGCGTTTCTTTTTCTTTTATCCATTTTCCTTCATATAAAGCTCCATCCATGTTAAAAGACGCCACAACTTCATAAAATGGCTTGGATACAAAGGTAAGAATCTCCTTTTCCCGCTTGACGACAAGAGCAAGCGTAGGTGTCTGCACGCGCCCGACAGCGTATACATCCCGCCCTGCTCCTTTTGTTTTAGACTGAATTAAGAGCGTATAAGCACGGCTCGCATTCATGCCGATGAGCCAGTCTGCATAGCTGCGGGCCATCGCTTCGTGGTAAAGCGGCATCGTCTCTTCAATGGGCCGCAGATTAGCAAAAGCCTGCTCCACGGCTCTCGGTGTTAAGCTGCTTACCCAAAGGCGCCGCATCGGTTTATTAACACCAGACATGCGGACAACGAGCTGCACAATGAGCTCTCCCTCACGTGCCGGGTCCCCCGCGGAGATAATTTCGGTTACGGCCGGATTTCGAATAATTTCCTTGACTGCTTTAAATCGGCTCGTTTTAGCTGGAATGATTTTATATTTAAAGGTTTCTGGAATCATTGGCAGTGTTTCAAGATGCCATCTCTTTAATTTAGGGTCCATCTCATGCGGCGGTACAATTTCAAACAAGTGGCCGCTGCACCAGGCGAGCAGCGCACCATCTGGAAATGTTTCACACGGTGCAATCTCAATGTGTGTTCCTTTTTTCGCATGGCGGAATGGAGCGGCAAGCGCCTCGGCCTGTGATGCTTTTTCAGCAATGATCGCCTGCATGGCTTTTCCTCCTATCTACAAAAACAAACGTTCGATATACTCATTATAAAGGGGCCATTTCATTTTCGCAAACGCAAAAAAGCGAAGCCGGCTTTGGGCTTCGCTCTTTTTTTAACTCAGTTTTCTCTCTGCTTCGCCAATTGCCTGGCGTATGGCGCTCTCTGGATTCGGCACCATCTTGCCGTGACCCGCCGCAAGAAGCGCTGGCTGAAGCGCCTGAATCCGTTTGGCACTTTCAATCGCGGTCTCTTTATCCCATGTTCCGAATGCTGGAAAAGGGAACAGCGGTTTAAACGTACCGGCAACCGCCATTCCTCCGTGTGTTTGAAAAGCATCTCCAACAATCAGGTGCTTGTTCCGGGTGTCCCAAAACGACATGGAGCCCGGCGTATGGCCTGGCGTAAACACGGCTTCGAGCGAGCCGATTCGATCTCCTTCATTCAGTTCTACATCCGGTTTTGTGCTCATTCTTTTCGGAACGCCGCCTTTAATAGGCTTTTGTGCTTCGCCCGCATCAACCGTCAAATCCCCTTTTAAAATCCGCGCGTCGCGTGCAGATATATAAACGGGCACATCAGGTATAAACGCTTTTAATCGATCGACTGAGCCAATATGGTCTTCGTGAGCATGCGTAAGTACAATGTGTTCAATCGGCTTGCCCAATTGTTTCACCATATTCATAATGGCGGCTGCACTAAACGGAAGCGCTGCATCAATCAACGTAAGAAATCTTTCTTCCTCAACCATATAGCAGTTAACCGGAAACAGGGATGGCATAAAAGAGATCTGATACAAACTTCCTGTTTTTTGAATGCGGACCATGACAATCTCCTCCGATGAAAAATGGCTTCCGTTCAAAACGGAAGCCACTTTTTATTTGTAATACACATCTACGCTAAATCCTTTTGCTTTGTAATAATCAAGAATCCCATTGTAAATCGCAATAGACATTTTATTCATTTGAGCATCAGATGCCATCCTGGCAGCATCTCCTGCATTTGTGATAAAACCAAGCTCAAGCAATGTAGCTGGCATGCTGTTTTCCCGAAGAACCGAGTAATTGCCCGGCTTCGTACCGCGGTCGCGAAGGCCCCATGCGGCAAGCATACGTGCATGAATCTTTTCGCCAAGAAGCTTGCTGTCGGCTGCATGCTGGTTGCCGGCTGAATAATAATACGCTTCTGTACCTGTTGCTGCAGGTGTTGCGGCATTTGCATGGATACTGACAAAAATATCTCCGTCTTCATTTTTTGCAAACGCAGAACGGTCAAGTAGTTCAATAAAGACATCCGAAGACCGGGTCATTTTTACCGTAAACGGTGTTCCCTTTAAAAGGCTGCTTACTTGCAGGCCGGCTTTGAGCACAACATCTTTTTCCTTTAAGCCATTGCCGACCGCGCCGGAATCTTTGCCCCCATGACCCGGATCTAAAATAATCGTTTGCCCGGCCAAAGCAGAATCCGTATTTGGTGACGGAGCTGGAGCCGGTGCATCAGGCGCCGTACTTCCTGACGATGAGCGCAAATAGGAAGAACTGATAAATCCGGTCAGAGACCCTGCTTTTACATAAGTCCAGCCGCCGACAGAATGGGCACCCGATACTTTTGTGTTGGCTGAAATTTTGCCGATAGACGTGTAATCCGTTGATGGGCCTGTCCGAATATTTAAGTTGTTTGTGGTTGACACAAATGCTGACTCAAAAGAAGCTGACTGTTTCAAGCGAAAAGATGGATTCACAGCACGTGCAAGAAACACCGCAAAATCTGCGCGGGTAATCGTTTTTTTCGTGCCAAATGTGCCGTCTTCCATTCCGCTGGCAATCCCAAGCTTTAAAAGAGCCTGTTCAGCATTTCCGGAATAACCGAATGCTCTTTGTAAAATAATGGCCATGTCACCGCGTGTAACGGCTTTAGAAGGGAAAAATTGATTGTCTGGTGTACCGAGCATAATGCCTTTATCGGCCATGGCTTCAATATAGCCGGACGCCGTGTTTCCTTTTCCCACGTCGGAAAAACGAGTAGCCCGCTGCTGTCCATTAAGCTGCAGGGTCCGGCCGACAAAAATGGCCACTTGCGCCCGCGTCAATATTGCTCCTGGAGCGAATGATGACGGAGTAACACCGTAAATAATTTTTCCTTGCGTTAAGTAATTTACTTCCTTAACTGCACGCGATGGAACATCGTTAAATCCCGCTGCCTGAACAGGTGCTTGAATGCCCAGCAGAGAAAGAACCAGGCACAATGCCGTGATAAATATCGTCCATTTTTTCACTTTGTTGCCTCCATTCAAAAATATGCCGCTTTTAACCTATACATCGGTTCTATTTATTTCATTTTAACGTTTTTTTTAGGTCAATTGTATTTCATTTCTATTACAGACCGTTAAAACGACGTAAAGAAGAAGCAGCATAAATAGCATGGCGGGCATGTAAAACCGGGTCATTCGAACACTCTATCCCATCCGGAAGCACAGTTGGGTCGAAAATGACCCGGTCATTTGGCTGGAGAATTTTTTCTCTTATTTCCAGACGACCAACAGAAATACGCAGCCGGTCTTCAGGCCAAAGTACGGTTGAATCGTCCGTGGCATCTCCCGATTTTCCTAGAACAATAGAAAGTGTAAAGCTGACAGGCAGCTCATCTTCCAATTCTTTTTCTAAGTAATCCGCGGGATGGGTAACAGCTTCTTTTTTTGCTTCTGCGCTAAACGATTTCTCTGGTATCCATTCATATTTTACAGGCTGCCTGTCGCCTGCTTCGTTAACAAAGTAAAATGTATGAATAGGAAAATAGCGGCTCGTTGAATAGCTGACGAACGGCTTCATTTGTTTTAAAATCTGAAAAGCCGCTTTGCTTTCCGGATAGTCGACAAACAATTTCATTAAATCTCTTGGTCCCGGCCCTTCGGCGGCAAGCCTCATCATTTCCACAAACGCTTCCGGTGTTTTCGTTAAAAAAACCGGGACATTTACACTAACCAAATAGGTTTTTTCTCCATTGGGCAGGTGAAACTGAACAGACATGCCTTTTACTGGTGAAAGACTGTCGATCATATTTGGGTTTGGTGAGCTGTCTGAAAAACGGACGACTGCCGGCACCGGCCTTTGCTGCAAATGCGCGGCTTTTGTATACGGTGCAGCCTCCCCATTTGGAACAAAAACAGCTTGATAAAAGCAGCCTTTTGCATGCGCCCTTCGAAAGCCTGGATGAGCGCCTGCAATTTTTTCAATGGACTGGATCGCCGTTTCGGCTAAGCCCGTGTACTTTTCGTTCATATCGCTGCCTCCTTTTCTATTCATCCATACCCAAAAAAGCCTTTGCTGATTCAAGTTTGATCAGCAAAGGCTTTCTTATCCATGTCCCTGTCCCTCTCAGGCGGAAACAGTCGGCGTCCAAGCGCAGGCATATAAAAAACAAGAAAAACGGAACGAGCCAGTGTAAAGCTTATAAAAGCGAGCCAAAGACCGTGATTCTCAAAAGCTGGGACACCTGCCCATTGAATTAGAAGGTACATTCCCAGTGCTGCTGCAATAGAGTTGCGGACAGGAGCCGCCTGTGAAGCACCGGTAAAGACCCCGTACAGCACAAGGCCTAATGCGCCGCTTGCCGGAAACAGGAGCAGCCAGGCACTGTAAGAATCGGCCAGCTCCAATACTTGCGGCAGATTTGTAAACAGTCTAATAACCGGCTCCCGTAAAAAGAAGTACGCTGCCGTCAGCAGCACTGCTGCTGCTGCAGACCATTGAATCGACAAAGAAACCGTTTTTTTGTACATGTCTTTATCGTCTGCGCCAACCGCCCGGCCGGTTAAAATGCTCGAGGCATTGGCAAAGCCATCAAAAAAATACGCCATAATATAATGAATTTGAATTAAGATGGAATTTGCTGCCAGAACATCAGTCCCAAATGAAGCACCCTGGGCGGTAAACGCATTAAACACAGCTAAAAGGCAGACCGTTCGAATCATTAAATCGCGGTTTACAGCCATCATTTTTAAAAACGGAGCCGCTTCAAACAAGCGGGGCTCTTTTATATCTCTCAGCCGGATTCCTGCCGACTTCCAGATAATAAACAGCCCGATCAAAAACGCCGATATTTCAGAAATAAGCGTTGCAGCTGCTACACCTGCAATCCCGAACGAAAATCCTTTAACAAACACAATATCAAGGATGATATTTGAAACGTTCATCCACACCTGAAGCCAGAAAGATGCTTTAATGAATGATCTGCCCATCATCCACCCGAGTATCACATAATTCATCAGCACAAAAGGTGCTCCCCAAATTCGAACCATAAAATAGTCTGACGCCGCCGCAAGAACGGCCTGATCCGGATTCATGATAGAGAAGAAAATCGTTTTAATAGGCCATTGAAGCAGTATAAACAAACAGCCGATCAACAGCGCCACCAAAAAAGGCCTCATCAGCGCTAGTTTCATAGCTTGAGAATCCCGGGCGCCATCAGCTTGAGCCGTAAAACCGGATGTACTGACACGAAGAAAACCAAACAGCCAGTACATTGTATTAAAAATCATGCTGGCGATCGCTACACCGCCAATGTAAGCCGGATCAGGAAGCCAGCCTACAACCGCTGTGTCAACTGCGCCAAGTAGCGGCGTTGTAACAGTTGAAAAAATGAGCGGAATGGCAAGCGCCAGATAAATCCGATGAGTCAGCATTGTTTCCTCCTTACAATTCAAAACATTCATTAATGCATTTCTTCATAAATAAAGAACGCCTGCAGCCACTTGTACATCCGTATTTATTCGGCTGATTACGCTGACATCATGGTAGCATATTGCTCCCACGATGTAAATCGTCATTATTACGATTTAAAACGAAAGAAAAGCGCCTGTCTCATACAGGAGCATGTAGTTACTGATTTTAAAAATAAAACATTCCTTTTCGTGAATCAGAAATCTGTTTCGTCTGCTCCCTGTTCCCTCCCTTCTCTCCTTACAAACATGCGGATATGCTGTATACTGTTAAGGGCTTACTACAAGAAGAAGGTGATGCGCATGATCCGAACGGCTGCAATTACGGCTGATCAAGCTGTGTTGCATAACATCCCGCTTGAAGACCTTCGCGGGGACAACATCCTTTGGTACTGGGTGGACCTTGACCAGCCGACAAACGAAGAAACGGCAATTTTACAGGATTTTTTCGCATTTCACCCGCTGGCGATTGAAGACTGCCTGCATTTTATTCAACGGCCAAAGCTGGATTACTATGAAGATCACAACTTTATGATTATTCAATCCATCAATCAAAAAACGCTTGATCCGGAAGAGATTGATATTTTTTGGTGTGCAAACTATATTGTAACTTTTCATCGGAAAAAATCTGTTGAAATTGACACAGTATGGGAACGTCTGCTGGATGCTAAAAAAATAAAAAACTTAAACCCAGTTCAGGTTTTATACCATCTTGTTGACAAAGTAGTCGACCACTTTTTCCCGAGCGTCTATCAGATTGAGGACAGCTTAATCCAGCTCGAAGCAGAGGATGCAGACCAGGCGAGCACAGATGATTTATTTGATATTCGAAAAGAGCTGCTGAAGCTGCGCCGGATTATTTTTCCGATGCGGGAATTGTTATACCGTGTACTGAATTCAGACCGGATTCAAATGGGTAAAAAAAGCAAACTATACTTTAAAGATATTTATGATCATCTTTTAATGCTGACAGAAATCGTTGAATCAAACCGGGAACTCACAAAAGACATGCGTGACAGCTATCTTTCCGTGAACTCAAATCGTATGAACAGCATTATGATGACATTAACGGTCATCACAACGATTTTCATGCCGCTTACGTTTATTGCCGGCATTTACGGAATGAATTTTGATCATATGCCGGAATTACACTGGCACTACGGTTATTTTATCGTTCTTGGTGTCATGGCTGGTATTTCCCTGTCCATGTTTGTCTTTTTCTGGAGAAAGGGCTGGTTCCGGCAGGATCATTAATGAAAAAGCACTGGTGAAGAGCACCGGTGCTTTTTCCATTTTTTCCAGATATTTTTTCTTAAAGAGCAAAAAAAAAAGAGACTTTATCTTACTAAAAATGAACTTTTTTTCGTGAAATTCCTCCTCTTCTTTTTGTTCATATTCCCAAACAAGCGAAAAAAATTTTTATTTCTCCACAAACAATTTTTCTATTAATCAATGTTAAAATGGGCATACGCTCCAAATTGTAAGCGGTATCAAATCAGTTCTATCAAGGATTCTCTTGATTCACTCTTCACCAGTTTCCCTGTTTTGGCAAAAAAGGGGGTTATGTTTCTTTCTTATTTTTCTTGCCAATCAAAACAGCACAGGGATACAATGAGAAAGTGCGTTAATTTCTTGAAGCATCTCAGAGAATTTTTTTTCCATTTTGGAGCCTATTTTAAGGAAAGGGAGAACACAAATGGCACAACTAGAGTCAAAGAAAATAGCGCCTCAGCCAAACAACAGCAATGAACTGCACCGTGGATTAGAAGAAAGGCATATTACACTTATGTCACTCGGCGCAGCCATCGGCGTCGGGCTTTTTTTAGGTTCCGCTACCGCGATTAAAATGGCCGGTCCAGGAATCTTGCTTGCTTATGCTGTGAGTGGCATGGTGATGTTTTTTATTATGCGTGCGCTCGGTGAAATGGCGATTGAAAAGCCTGTTGCCGGTTCATTTAGTAAATACGCGCGTGATTATCTTGGCCCGCTGGCCGGATTTATAACTGGATGGAATTATTGGTTTTTATGGGTTGTAACCTGTATGGCGGAAATTACCGCAGTCGGCGTTTATATGGGCTTCTGGTATCCAGACGTTCCAGCCTGGATTTGGGCATTAGCCGCCTTGGTCATTATGACAACCGTTAACTTTTTAGCGGTAAAAGCATATGGGGAATTGGAGTTTTGGTTTGCTCTCATCAAAATTGTTGCGATTCTTTCCATGATTGTAATCGGTGTGTTAATGATCGCTTTCGGAATTGGAAACGGTGGTATTGCAACCGGAATCAGCAATCTTTGGGAGAACGGCGGCTTTTTCCCAAATGGGGCAAAAGGACTTCTGTTATCCTTGCAGATGGTTATGTTCGCTTACTTGGGCATTGAATTAATCGGTGTTACGGCCGGGGAAGTAAAAAACCCGGAAAAGTCATTGTCAAGAGCGATTGACTCTGTGTTTTGGCGGATTTTAATTTTTTATGTGGGCGCTTTATTCGTCATTATGTCCATTTATCCGTGGACCGAAATTGGCACACAAGGCAGCCCGTTTGTCCTGACATTTGAAAAAGTAGGTATTCCAGCAGCAGCCGGCATTATCAACTTTGTTGTCCTAACGGCCGCTCTTTCATCTTGCAACAGCGGTATTTTCAGTACAGGACGCATGCTGTTTAATCTGGCAGAACACGGGGAAGCACCTGCTTCTTATCAAACGCTGACTCGAAACGGTGTTCCGGGCAAAGCTATTATTGCATCTGCCGGTGTGCTGCTCATTGGCGTTTTGTTGAATTATCTTGTACCCGCTAAAGTTTTCACATGGGTAACGAGCATTGCAACATTCGGAGCGATTTGGACATGGGCAGTTATTTTGCTTTCACAAATTCGCTATCGAAAAAGCTTGAGCCCGCAACAGCAGCAAGGACTTAAATACAAAGTTCCGCTATTTCCTTTTACTTCATACATCTCTCTTGCGTTTCTAGCAGGCGTCATTGTTGTAATGGGCTTTGGTGCGGACACAAGAATTGCCCTGATTGTCGGTCCGCTTTGGCTGCTTTCATTAACGGTGGTATACTATGCCAAAGGTTTTCACCGCAAAAATGCATAAGAGCTCTTTCAACGTACCGGTCCTGCCCTGAGCAGGCCGGTTCTTTTTTTACGATCAGCCATATTTTTTCTGATGTTCTTTTTTCAATTTTAAGTACTCCTGATTTTCGCGCACAGCTTTCCATTTCATCTGGAAAATCGCTGCTGACTGCGCTTTTTCTTCATCAATATTCCGCTCGTTTACCTTTCCTTCTTTATTATATTTGCGGCCTCCTTTGTAGTTTGTGTAACGACGTGCCCGCGTATAGCCCATCTGCAAAAACTTGCGTGCCATATCCATGCCGACAAAATCTTTTTTTTCTTTGTATTCCAAAAACATGCTGTAAATCTTTTCTGATGATTCCCGGGCAATATCGGGTGTTTTAAAGCGCCAGTGCGGCAAAATTTCACTTTTGTAAGGCTCCACAAGCAGTACCCCCTGCTCGCCCCGGCCGACACGGTATTTTTTGGGTTCTTTTCGAAAGTCAATATGGTCAAAGTCAAGCGAATAATCAAATGCCATTATGCTTCTCTCCTTTTTCTTCTTTTTACCCGTCCTTTTAAGAGCCAAACGAAGCAAAAAAAGCGTTTAAAACGGTGCCATTTGTAAATAGTAGTAAAAAAGATGAAAAGGGGATCATCATGAAAAAAACCTACTATGCTGCTTCTTTTTTCCTGGCAGGGATGCTGACAGCCGGATGTGGAACGGACGAAAGTGAACAGCCTGTACTGGATACCGAAACCGATACTATTGAGGAACAGGCGCGTGATTTGCCAAGTGAAATTCAAAATGTACAAAGTATGCTTGACCGCGTAAACACCCATATTGAATCTTCTGAAAGCGGTGAGGAGCTTCAGAAAGCCGGAGAAAGCCTGGAGGAACATTGGGATTTAGCTGAAGCTGAAGTGGAAGAGCAATATCCAGAAGAATACACAGCTATTGAAAAAAGCCTTTACCCGCTTATAGCCGAAGCACAAAAAGACAACCCTGATCTTCAAAAAATGAAACCATGGGTAAAAGACGCCAACGATAAATTAACGGCCCTTTTAGAAAAAGCATCCGCTCCTAAAAAAGATGAAGATGGGTTAGACACAAAACAGAAATAGAGAGGAGTCCCGTGAAATGGCCAACACTTTCAGTGAAACGAGCCAGCGTCCTTTTGCTCTCCCTTCTTCTCCCTGGATCGCAGCACAGCAATGGGATTTTATGCTTTTTCTTCACTGGCCTGTTTCAGCCAAGAAACTCGAACCGCATATCCCAGCCGCTCTTTCTCTTGATTTGTTCGGCGGCAGCGCTTGGGTCAGCATTGTGCCTTTTTTAGCCCGCGGCACCCACCTGCGCGGCCTGCCGCCTTTTCCTTTTTATCATTCCTATTTAGAAATCAATATACGCACTTACGTCACGTATAAAGGCGTTCCCGGTGTTTACTTTTTCAGCCTTGGTGTCGATAAATGGCCGGTCGTTTTGGGTGCACGGGCCGCTTCTCTTCTTCCGTATTACCATGCTCAAATGAAGCTGCTTGTGCGCAATCAAACGGTGGACTTTCAATCAGGAAGCAAACATCCTTTTCGTGCCGTTTATTTCCCTTCTTCCTCTGTCTTTATTCCACAGAAAGGCAGTATAGACTTTTGGCTGCTTGAACGCTATTGCCTGTTTGATCAAAAAGGCGGCTTTGTTTTCCGCGGAGATATTCACCATGACCGGTGGCGTGTGGCGGAAGCGCGCTGTACGGTTTTGGATCCGCCGTCCCTTTCTTTTTTGCCGGATGCCGTTTTTGAACAAAAGCCGCTCGCTCATTTTGCCCATAAAAAAAACGTGTTTGCCTGGCCGTTACAAATCGCCAGGTAAACACGTTTTTTCTTATGAAGTAAAGACGACGCCGGCCTGTCTGCGCGCTTCTTCCGTGATCTCGATCACAATTTCGCTTATGTTCCGGTAGTGCTCATACAGGTTGCGGTCATTTGACTGAATCGCTTTTGCAATCGCTTCTGCTTCATACATCATATCGTTTTCTTCTTCTGCAACGGCAAGTTGTTCCTGCTCCCCTGAAAGACGATCCGTAAACTGGATGCTTGCAATTGGTGCCACATGATCAATGCTGATCGTGCCGTTTTCGCCGCTGATTTCACCCGGCAGGAACGAATCCGTTATTTTCGAGAACATTGTGGTACACACATGTGTGCCGTAATCCAGAACAACCGAACCACTTCCATCCACACCTGTCGGCAGCATCGTCACATGGGCACTGATACGCTCTGGCTTGCCAAACAAGGAAACAGCCAGGCTGATCGGATATACGCCTAAGTCAACAAGCGCACCGCCGGAAAACTTCGGTGAGAAAATATTTGGTTCTTCCCCAGCCAGTACATTGTCGTAGCGGGACGAGTATTTCATATACTGCAAAAATGAATGACGGATCGGACCGACTTTTTCAACCACCTCTTTTAGGCGTGCATGGTTTGGCGTATACAAATTGCGGAACGCTTCAAATAAAAATACGCTGTTTTCTTCCGCAGTTTGAAAGGCCTCTCTGCACTGGTCAGCCGTTGAAAACATTGGTTTTTCGCAAATAATATGCTTTTTATGCTTCATTAAAAAAAGCGCCTGCTCAAAGTGAAGTGAATTAGGCGAAGCGATGTATACAACATCAACGGTTTCATTAGACGCCAGCTCTGCAAGGTCTGTGAAAACGCGCGGCGCTCCCAGCCCCTTTGCTTTTTCGACCGAACGGGAGAAAGCGCCGGCAAACGTCAACGCATCTGTTTTGCTGACAGCATCAATAAACCGCTCTGTAATCATGCTTGTACCAATTGTTGCAATATTCATATGTAATCCCTCTCTTATCCAGAATACTAGCCGCTGTTCTTTGTTATTTTCTCAGCAAAACGCCCCAAGATCAACTGCCGGCCAAACAAGTTCCTTTTTGAACTGTACATACATATTGTATACTGTTTGAAAAGGGGGGCTTACAAGTGGGACATGTGTGCGCAAGAGAATTCAACTGTGAAAAAGAACTGACGCTGGCGGTGATCGGCGGGAAATGGAAAATGCTGATTCTTTGGCATCTAGGGAAAGAAGGAACAAAACGGTTCAACGAATTAAAATCGTTAATGCCCGGCATTACGCAGCGTATGCTTGTGAATCAGCTGCGTGAGCTCGAATCGGATTTTATCGTTCACCGGGAAGTGTATCCGGTTGTGCCTCCAAAAGTAGAATATTCCTTAACAGACCAAGGCCGGACTTTAATGCCCATTCTTGAATCGATGTACGATTGGGGCAAGAAATATAAGAAATTTATTGAAGAACAAGTGGATGAACCCACTGTAGAAATTGGACACAATAAATAACCAAGAGAGCGTGCAGAGCACGCTCTTTTTTATTGGACAGTATACTTTTCAGCACTATATGAGTTTAAAGTGCGTACTTCTTTTTTGCTCAGCTTCACTTTACAATGAACAACATCAAACAAAAAAGGAGCATGTATTATGAAATTACAATTAGCGTTAGACCTTGTAAATATTCCGGAAGGTATCGAGCTTGTGAAGGAAGTACAGGACCACGTTGACATCGTTGAAATTGGCACGCCTGTTATCATTAATGAAGGGCTTCACGCGGTTAAAGCTATGAAAGAAGCGTTCCCGAACCTGGACGTGCTGGCGGATCTTAAAATTATGGATGCAGCCGGCTACGAAGTGTCACAAGCTTCAGCAGCAGGCGCCGATATTGTGACTATCCTCGGCCAGGCGGAAGATGCATCCATCAAAGGCGCCGTAGAAGAAGCGAAAAAACAAGGCAAACAAATTCTTGTAGATATGATCGCGGTCAAAGATATTAAAACACGCGCGCAGGAACTTGATGCTCTTGGTGTTGATTATATCTGCGTCCATACGGGCTATGATTTGCAGGCAGTCGGTAAAAACTCCTTTGAAGACCTGCACACAATTAAAAGCGTCGTAAAAAATGCGAAAACAGCGATTGCCGGCGGGATTAAGCTTGAAACACTTCCAGAAGTGATTAAAGAACAGCCGGATCTTGTTATCATAGGCGGCGGGATCACTGGCCAAGACGACAAAAAAGCAGCTGCTGCCGAAATGCAGAAGCTTGTCAAAGAAGCGGTTACGTTTTAATGACCAAGCAGCTTGAACGCATTCTGCAGGAGGTTCACACAACCGCTCAGCTTATCCGTGATAAAGACGCGGCACAGCTTGTGACCCACATCCTTGAAGCGAAAAAAATCTTTGTAGCGGGCGCAGGACGCTCCGGGTTTATGGCAAAATCCTTCGCGATGCGCATGATGCATGTCGGCTTAGATCCGTATGTTGTAGGCGAAACGATCACGCCGAATGTAGAAGAAGGCGATTTGTTTATCGTCGGTTCCGGTTCGGGTGAAACAAAAAGCCTTGTGGCGATGGCGGAAAAAGCCAAGTCGATCGGCGCCCAGGTTACGGCTGTAACCATTGTGCCGGATTCATCGATCGGCCGGATTGCAGACATCGTCATTGAGATTCCTGCTCAGACAAAAGCCGATATAAACAATAAATCGATTCAGCCGATGGGTTCTTTGTTTGAACAAAGCTTATTGCTGTTTTATGATTCGCTCATTTTAATGATCATGGAAAGACGCGGGATGGATTCCGGCCGTATGTACGGGCGCCATGCCAATTTAGAATAGCTGTGAAAAAGGCCGCTTATTTAAAGCGGCCTTTTTTTACTTTATGTAGATGGATTGTCCCGCAAAAAATAAATAAAATCAGTCGGGCAGCTCCCATATCCTGCTGTTCTCATCATCGCCACCACATTTCCACGGTGGGAAGTGCCGTGATTGACCACATGGATCACAAGCTCAGATAACGTATTTTGAAAGAGCACCCCTTCTTTCGTCCGATAGTTAATCATTGTATCACCGCTTTGTGCCCCCCGTAAAAAACCACTCATTTCTTTTCCGAGATCCGTAAAAGCTTTTTTCGCTTCTGCCGCAGTCGAAAAAGTTGTTTCGCCGCCTGCCGGTTCACTGGATTCTTTCATCCTTGAAAACCATATCCGGTCTACGTCATAAATATGCTCAAATGTCCGAGCGATAGAGGAAAACGGCCCTGCCATCGGTTTTGTAAAAACGGAAGGGTACGAAGCCAGATGATCCAGCATTCGTTCATTCGCCCATACATGATAATCATATAACTGATTCATTTGTGATCCGCCTTTCTTTGTTTTAAAGATTCCTTGTTTCTACTATAACAGGAAACAAACCCTGTACCATTTAAAAAGGAATACGCGTTTTTTCAGCATAATATTCCGTCATGCGGGTAAAAGAAAACTATTCTAAAAATCAGGAGGTTTTTTCATGCGTGCAGTTACGTATCAAGGCATTAAGAACATGCAGGTGAAGAATGTAGCGGATCCAACGATTCAAAAGCGGGAAGACATTATTGTCCGTGTTACCTCAACAGCCATTTGCGGCTCTGATTTGCATATTTACCAGGGTGCTCTGCCGCCGGCAGAAGACGACTATGTCATCGGCCATGAACCGATGGGGATTGTAGAGGAAGTCGGGCCGGACGTCACGAAAGTCAAGAAAGGCGACCGTGTGGTGCTGCCGTTTAACGTTTCCTGCGGCCAGTGCTTCTATTGTAATCACGATATGGAGAGCCAGTGTGACAACTCTAACGCCAACCCTCATATCGATTCGGGCGGTTATTTCGGCTTTACACAGCGCTACGGAAACTTCCCCGGCGGCCAGGCAGAATATATGCGCGTGCCATACGGAAACTTCATGCCCTTTGTGATTCCAGAATCTTGCGAGCTTGAGGATGAATCGGTTTTATTCCTATCTGATATTTTACCGACTGCTTATTGGAGCGTTGAAAATTCCGGCGTGAAAGCAGGAGACACGGTTGTTGTACTTGGCTGCGGACCGGTTGGCTTATTAACACAGAAGTTTGCCTGGATGAAAGGCGCCAAGCGGGTCATTGCTGTGGACCACGTTCCGTACCGCCTGGCTCATGCCAAGAAGATGAATAACGTTGAGGTATTTAATTTCTCGGAATATAAAAACATGGGCGATCATTTAAGGGAGATTACCAATGGCGGCGCGGATATTGTCATTGACTGTGTCGGCATGGACGGAAAAAAATCGCCGGTTGAAGCGATCGAACAAAAACTCAAGCTGCAGGGCGGTACATTAAGTGCGATCCAAATCGCCTTGAGAGCGGTTCGCAAGTTCGGAACAATTCAGCTCACTGGCGTTTACGGTTCTTTGTATAACATGTTCCCGCTCGGCTATTTATTTGAGCGGAATGTTACTGTAAAAATGGGCCAGGCACCTGTCATTCATTACATGCCGGAGCTGTTTGAGAAAATTACAGCCGGCGAGATTGACCCGACAGAAATTATTACCCACAAAGTGCCGCTCGAGCAGGCAGGCGAGGCTTATCAAATGTTTAATGATCACGCAGATGAATGTATTAAAGTGATCCTGAAACCATAAAATGAAAAATCCGCTCCATGCAGGGCGGATTTTATTTTTTATATAGAAACAGCCACTGATCAAAAGTATACGATTCAAAAAACAAAAGAAAAAGAGCGGTCCTGTACGGACCGCTTCTTTATTCATTCACTTCTACCGGCATATGAAACTGGTGAAACACTTTTACCATTTCCTGCTTCGCCTCTTCTTCATCCGGCCCATGAATCTCAAGCTGAAATGTTTTGGAGGTTAAAACGGAATGTGTCAGTCCTAAAATACTTTTTACATCAATGCTGCGATGATCTGTTTTTAACACGATGCTCGATTGAAACGGCTGAGCCGCTTTGTTTAATTCCACCACGAAACGAGCAAATGTCCCTCCGAGTTCCATATCGGCTCCCCCTTAATCTTCTTCGTTAATAATGACGGAACGGCCACGCATCTTCATAATAAGCGGAATACTGATCCATAACGCGCCAATCAGCAGGAACAAGAGTGACACCGGACTTGTGACAAAAACAGAAAAATCACCATTGGAAGAAGTAAGGGCGCGGCGCATATTATTTTCAATCATCGGACCAAGCACCAGCGCTAAAACGAGTGGCGCGACCGGATAGTCATTTTTCGTTAAAAAGTAACCGAGCAGGCCGCAGGTAAGCAGTAAAGCTAAATCAAAAATATTAAATTGTACGGCATACACACCGAAGATGGAAATCGCCACAATAATCGGCAGCAAGTATTTGGCCGGCGTATCAATCACCTTGGCAAACACTTTTACAAGCGGCATGTTTAAAACAAGCAGCATTACATTACCGATAAACATACTGGCAATCAAACCCCATGCTACCTGCGGATTATCTTCAAACAACAGCGGGCCCGGCTGTACGTTGTACATAATAAGGGCTCCCATCAAAATAGCGGTTGTGCCGGAGCCCGGAATACCCATTGTCAGGAGCGGGATCATAGCGCCGCCCGATGCTCCATTGTTGGCAGACTCAGGTGCAGCTACTCCTGCAATCGCTCCATGGCCGAATGTTTCCGGACGTTTGCTTATTTTCTTCTCGGCAATATAAGAAAAGAAAGAGGCAAGCGTCGCCCCTGCCCCTGGCAGCACACCAATAAAAAAGCCGAGCAGCGAGCCCCGGAAAATAGGCCCGGTGCTTTCTTTCATATCCTGCTTTGTCGGCAAAATCCGCCCCACTTTCGCTGTTTTGCCGTCCCCATTGTCACGGTCTAAAATCGTCCGGAACACTTCACCAAGCGCGAATAAACCTACTGCTACTGTTAAAAATTCAAGTCCTGAATACAAATAAGGGTTATTGTACGTAAAGCGGGAAACACCGGATACATTATCCATTCCGATGGTCGCTAAAAGCAGGCCGGCGACTGTCATAATAAGTGCTTTTGTAATCGAGCTTCCTGCCAGTCCACTGACCGCACACAAGCCGAGAAGCATCAGCGAAAAATACTCAGCCGGCCCGAATGAAAGAGCTAATTCGGACAGCGGCTTCGCCAGCAAGGTTAAGCCTAGAAGCGAGACAATCCCTGCTACAAATGAGCCGATAGCAGAAATAGAAAGTGCTGCTCCAGCCCGTCCCTGCCTTGCCATTTGGTAACCATCCAGCGCCGTTACAACCGAAGAAGACTCTCCCGGCGTGTTTAATAAAATCGAGGTGGTCGATCCTCCATACATAGCTCCGTAATATACACCCGCAAGCAAAATAATCGAACTGGCGGCAGCGCTTTGCGGGTCAAGGCCCGATGTAAGCGTTGCGGTAATCGGAATTAAAAGAGCCACGCCGCTCATAGGCCCGATTCCCGGCAGCACACCTACCGCCGTTCCAATCAGGACACCACAAAAAGCAAACAATAAGTTTTGCCACTGCATGGCAACCCCGAACCCATTCATTAAAAATTGTACTGTATCCATGTGTAAGCACCTCCTTTAATTTAAACCGGAAATCCTGGCAGCGAGCCTTGTAAAAGACCGACAAAAATATAGTAAACCCCAAAAGAAAACGCCGCGGCGATCAAAATGCTTTTCAGCCAGCCGCCCCTTTCCAGCACTTGAAATCCAATCAGTAAAAATAAAAAGGTTGTAATCACATAACCAAGCGGCTCCAGCAGCACAATGTAAAGAATGGCGGCTGCAAAGATAATGAAAAACCTCTTGTAATCCGGCTTTTCTCCTCCTTTTCCGTCCTGTTTATTTTTTACGGCTTCGATAAAAAGCTTGATGCTTAATAAAATGAGTAAAATGCCGAGTCCAATTGGAAAAATATCCGGTCCCACGTTGCTTCCATAAGAAGTGGCAGCAATTTTACGGCTTTCTGTGATAAAAAAGGCGCCTATTAATAAAAAGATAATGCTGGCATAACGATCGAATGTCCTGCTCATTTTATACACCCCCGCATTTGTTTTGTTTGAATGAAAACGCTTTCTTAAAAAGTATCAGCTTCTGCCCGCTGATAGAAGTTTTTCTCCATAACTTGAATAACGATCATATTTTCAACGCGGCATTTATTTTCCGTGAAAAATATGACGTTAATGCCGTTTAATGATCTTTATGAGATGAATGAACAGAAACTATTCCTGTTCATTCATTGGTGGTACTATTCGTAAATGAAAGCGTTACCAAATAAAGGGGGCATTTCAATGAGTGTGACGTTCAAGGTAAAAAAGTGGGGCAGTCTGATTACAGCCGGTGCGCTTGCACTTAGTTTAGCAGCGTGCAGCAATTCTACTTCTTCTTCCTCCGGAGGAAGCAAAGAAGAAAACGCTGCTTATCCGGAAAAGCCGATTGTCATTAATGCGCCATCTGGAGCAGGCGGCGGGCTTGATACAACTGCACGCGCTTTAACGAAAGTATTAAATGAAACGGGATTAACAGAGCAGTCCATGACCGTTGAAAACAAGCCAGGCGGCGGACAGGCAGTCGGACTCGCGGATTTTATCAGCCAGGATCCTAAAGACCCTTACCGGCTGTTTCTTCCTTCTGTTCCACTGCTTATTAACAATTTGAAAAAAGAAGGAAACAGCCCGCATTCCTATAGGGATTTAACGCCAATTGCACAGCTTACGAAAGATTACGGAGCGATTGTCGTTCCGGCAGATTCCAAGTACAAAGACTTAGAATCGCTGTTTAAGGACTTAAAAGCAAAACCGGACAGTTTAACACTGGCAGGCGGCTCGTCTCCGGGTTCTCAGGATCATTTGGTTGCCATGCTCCCTGCTGTAAAAGCGGGTGTTGACGCTGCGAAAATCAAATATGTTTCTTATGATGGCGGAGGAGAAGCAATGACTGCTCTGATCGGCGGCAATGCCGATGTGCTTGCTACAGATATTTCCGGCACAGGGGAATATTTAAAAGCAGGAAAAGTTCGTGTTCTTGGCGTATCTTCTCCAGAGAGGTTAAAAGGCACATATGCCGATATTCCAACATATAAGGAAGCCGGAATTGATGCGGAATTTACGATTTGGCGCGGTTTGTTTGGGCCGAAAGAAATGCCGGACTACGCGGTTGATTACTGGAACAAAACACTTTCAGAAATGGTGAAAACACCAGAATGGCAAAAAGTTCTTGAAACAAACGGATGGGAAGACGGCTATAAAAATTCTGAGGAATTCACGGCTTTCCTAGAAGAACAAGAGAAATTGGTACAGGAGATTTTAGAATCGCTTAATATGCAAAAATAAGCTTATTCTGCTCGAGAAGGAGGAATCTTTTTGCAAGAATCAACAGAAACAGCCAAGCAGCGGGTGAAAAGCCAGTTTGGAAAATCAGCCGAGCACTACGTTACAAGCAGTACCCATTCAACAGGAACGGATCTTGCCCTTCTCCCCGAATGGCTGGAGATTGGTCCCGATTCTCTTGTCCTTGATATTGCAACAGGAGGCGGCCATGCAGCGAAAGCGCTGGCCCCTCATGCTGCTCATGTGTTTGCCACTGATTTAACCGTACCGATGCTTGAAGCGGCCCAAAAGCATTTGGCGTCATCCGCCAATAATATCTTTTACGTCGCCGCAGACGCAGAAGCACTTCCGTTTTTGCCGCATACGTTTGATGCAGTTACCTGCCGGATTGCTGCTCATCACTTTCCAAATCCACATCTGTTTGTACAGGAAGCAGCCCGCGTGCTAAAGCCGGGCGGACGCTTCGTTTTAATTGATAATATTGCACCTGAAGACCCGGCCCTGGATGCTTTTGTGAATCGGCTTGAATCTCTGCGTGACCACAGCCATGTGCGCAGTTATACCATTCCTGAGTGGAAGGGCTGGTTTCAAGAAGCCGGTTTCAGCCTGGTAAAGGAGCAGGTGCGGAAAAAAGAACTCGGCTATCCAGAATGGGTCCACCGCACGACCGCTTCTCCTGAGCAGGTTCAGGAAGTGGATGCTCACCTTCTCTCTGCAGACACGTCTGTCGCCACGTATTTTTCAGTAAAAATGCAGGGTGAAAGCATTGCATCCTTTCAAATTGATGAATGGATGGCCATGGTTCAACGAAATTAAGAGCTGGTGTTCCACATATGTGGGGCACCTTTTTACTTTTTTCGATATCTTCGTTCCGGACGGCCAATCGTTCCATACATAATTTCCACTTCTGCTTCTTCAGCTGCCACGAGATATTCTAAGTATCTTCGCACAGTGGAATTGCTGGCACCAGTCGCGCGTGCTGTTTCTTCCGCATTAATGCTTGAAGGAGCTTCATGTAAGTGCGTACGTACTTTTTTCAACGTATGTTTATCAATTCCTTTTGGCAGCTGGTCCGTTTGCTCTACATATTCGGCTCCGGCCGCCTGGCTCATGATGCCAAAAAAACGATTGACTTCTCCCTGCTCAATAAGAGCAGATTGAGACAGTTTCTTTTTTGTTTCTTTGTACTGCTCAAGCGTAGATAAGAACTGGTTGATCATAATGGGCTTCAGCATATAACTGTACGCACCGCCCCGAATGGCTTCACTAACGGTTCGAACATCATTGGCAGCCGTAATCATAATGACATCCACACTCCGCACTTCTTTACGGATTTCCCACAACAAATCAGTCCCGTTCATATCAGGCAGGTAAACATCAAGCAAAATAAGATCCGGTGTAAATACGTTTAATAATTCCAACGCCTGCTTTCCCAGGCTTGCAGATGCTACAATTTCGAATCCATCTACCTTTTGCACAAACTTTTTATAAATATTGATTGTGGTCTCATCGTCTTCGATAATCATTACTTTAATCGGTGCCATAAAAGTGGTTCCCCCTTTGTTTACTTCTTTGGAATGGTAATAGTAAATTGCGCACCGCCAAAGGAGCTTTTTGAAAGATAAAGATCTCCTTTTAGCTTCTGCAATGTATTTTTCACAATCGCCAGTCCAATTCCGTGATTGTCCCCATCCTTTGTCGTAAATCCTTCTTCAAAAATCCGGTCCTGCTCTTCAAGCGGAATACCAGGACCGTTGTCTTCAATATCAAAAATGAGTTCATGGCCAATATCAGTAAACGAAACACGGACTACCGCTTCTTCTCCCCTTAACCGTACGGCCGCCTCCATTGCATTATCAATCATATTTCCTAACACCGTTACAAACAGCTTGGTGTCAAAAGAAGACGGCACAACGGCTAAGTTGCTGTCTTCATCTATCTGAAAATGGACTTTCATTTCTTTGGAGCGGTGGATTTTGCCAAGAAGACAAGCCGCAATATACGGATCTTTTACAGAGGAAGTTAAAAATACAACGACATCCTGCCGCTCTTTTACTTCGTCCGCTATAAATGACCTTGCTTCCTCATATTGCTCTAACACTATCAATCCATAGATGGTGTTTAATTTATTTAAATACTCATGATTTTGTGCCCGGATGTTGTCGGTAATGCTTTTGACCGCTGACATTTCCTCCTCTATTTTCTCGATTTCTGATACAGGGCGGATCGTTAAAACCGCCCCCTTTGTTTGATTATTCTGCCAAATGGGCGCACCATCCGCTACATAAAGCTGATGCCCAAACAAAAACCGCTGCCGCACAATGCTTGTCTTTTGGTCGATGATCGATTCAGCCATCCCAACGAGGCGGCTGTTTGTTATTTTTCCTTTCTCGCTAATTTGCCCCTCCAGCAGATTTCTCGCTCTTTTGTTGATAGACGTTATGTGATGATCGTTATTTACTGCAATGGTTGCATCCCGAATAGATTCAAGGGTCGCTTCTTTTTCTTTAAATAAAAAAGAAATTTCTTCCGGTTCTAAATTAAAAATCAATTTTTTCACCCGTTTCGCTATCGTAACAGCTCCTGTTATGCCAAATAAACTAATAAACAGGGTGAAACATAACAGCTTTAACCAATAGGCATTTCTCGCTTTATCTACTTCTGTCGTTAAAAAACCGACAGAAGCCACTCCAATGATTTCTCCCTTTTTGTTGTAAATGGGGGCTTTCGCTTTAATGGCTGAACCCGAGATACCTGTCCCTTTGTACACGACAGATTTTCCTGCTGAGAGACTTTCCCTGCTGCTCGTCCCCATTTTTTTACCGATATGTTTTGTTATGTGATGGGAATAACGGACGTTATGTTTATTGCCGATCACGACATATCCTGCGCCAGTTGATTGTCTGATGCTTTCAGCAATAGGCTGAATGCGCAGAGGCGGATTTGGATCATCAAATGCCTGGATAATCATCTCATTTTGAGCAGCCATTTTAGCCACTGTCATTGCCTGGCTGCCCAGTGACTTTTCAGCCAAATCTCCCATAAGAGTAAAGAAGATAGCGCTTACAAAAAGAATCGTTAAAAAAACGACCATAGAAATAAGACCAATCATCTGGCCGAGCAGCTTAGGCCGCCTCCAAAGAATTAACATGTAACCTCCCGCTTTCTAATGGAAAAACTCTTTCTTTTATTTATCTCAATCTCTAGAACATTGTCAATATTTTGTTCATTTTGTTCACGGCTTTTTATGATTTTCGCATTCCAAATCAGAGAAAAACGGTGTATCTTTGTACGTATAGCATCTATTTTCTGGGGGCCGTTAAAATGAATAACGAAATACGAATTCTTGGAAAGAAACTGTCTGAGGTAAAATATGAAATTGCCCAGGAAATTCATCAAAGCCTTTCGCATATAGCAAGTATTCATGAAAAAGCCGGCTGGGAGAAAGAACGGGCAATCGAACACCGTGCCCAATTTATTCAAATGTTCGCAGACACTTTAATCGAACAGCCTGATCACGAACTTTCTTTAAAACGCTTTAGCAAATGGGGAGCGAAAATCGGAGAGATCGCCTGCAGCTTGAATGCGCCAATGGATGATGTACTGCAGACGACAACGATATACCGGACGGCTATTTGGGATGTATTAAGGAAGGAAATGAAGCAGAAGCAAATGTCTGTTGAAACTGTTTTTGACAGCATCGCCCTTATCGATCCACTGCTTGATCAAGCCGTTTATGCGTTAAGTATCACTTATGTGAAGTTTCATCGAGAAGCACTTGAGCAATCGGCTCAGGCGCTTTTGGAACTTTCTGTGCCGGTTGTGCCGATCACAAAAGGAGTAGCTGTACTTCCGCTGATTGGCAGCATGAACACGGAACGGGCAGCCCTTCTGATGGAGGAAGTGCTGCAAAAAGCTGCCCAGCTTAAGCTTTCCCACCTTCTTCTTGACCTGTCTGGTGTCGTAACGGTTGATACGATGGTTGCCGATCAAATTTTCAAGGTGATCGAGGCCTTGTCCCTGCTCGGCGTAAAAGCATCACTTATCGGTATTCGTCCTGAAGTGGCCCAAACAATGGTAACAATTGGTATTCATATGGGCGAATTGGATGTAAAAGCAAATTTAGAGACAGCACTAAAAGACTTACAGCAGTCCGCCCATTTGTTTTCCTCTTAACAAGCAATGAGCCAAAGAAGCTTCTTTGGCTCATTGCTTGTTTCTTTTATCCATAGACCCGGCTGCTTTCTCCTTTGAATGGACGCCGCTTCGATCCGTACTCAAATAAAAGAAACAGCTTATGTTAGAATGATTTAACAGCATTTAAGAAGAACAAGCCCGCTGAACAGACCGGATGATGCCGCCGTACCCTGTGCACCGGCAAAGATTGCCTGAAAAAGCTTCCTGAATCGCCGCCTCACTCGGCTTTGGATTTGATTCAAGCAGGCATTTCGCCGCCATGACCATGCCCGGTGTGCAATAACCGCACTGAAAGCCGCCTTCTTCGAGAAATGCTTCTTGAATAGGATGCACTTCGTTTTGATCAGAAAGCCCTTCAACCGTTTCCACCGAAGCCCCTTCAAGCTGATAAGCGAGGGTCAGGCACGAAACAGCCAGTTTACCATTGACCAAAACCGAACAGGCTCCACAGCGTCCGATGCCGCATGAAATTTTTGTGCCGGTTTGACCAAGCTCATTTCGGATTAAATCAACAGCTCTCATAACAGGCGGAACAGTTAATTGAACAGGCTCCCCGTTTAGCCGAAAGGACAGCCGTATCACTTCAGCGCCTGCTTTTTCAGGATTGGTTTTCATGCAGAACACCCCTTTCCATCGACTGCAGTACAGCCTCCGACTTTACCGGCAGACGGCTGACCCGAAAGCCAATTGCATCGTAGATCGCATTGGCGATTGCAGGCGCTACGGCTACCGTTCCAATTTCGCCAACACCCCGCGGGCCATAATGATCTCCAAGAGGAAGCGTCTCAATCGCTTCAAGCTCCAGTTCAAACGGTACATCTTGAATGCCTGGAACTAAATAAGAATCGAAGTTTTCTGTCGCATACTGCCCTTCTGTCATCACCACATCTTCCATTAAAGTGTAGCCAAGCGCCATCACGCCGCCGCCCTCAATTTGTCCCCTATAGCCCATTTCGTTTACAACAGGGCCGGCTGCTGCAGACTGGTGCAGTCCGGTTACTTTTATTCTTCCCGTTAAAAGATCAACCTCTGTCTGGGCCACTACACCGCTGTACGTGTATAAGTAGTGAGCCGAGTCAATTGCGTCCGGCGAAACCGGAAAATCAAACTGGGCGGAAACCACAATCGGCTCTTCGCCGGCTGCAAGAGATTCAAAGGAAAGCACGCATTTTCCATTCTTCCAAACACCGCCCGGTCCAATCGACAGCACACTCTCTTCTGCACCCGTTTTTTGGACGGCCCGTGCAAGCACCTGCTTTATAAAAGACCCTTTTAACCGCTGAAGTGAATGCCAGACCATACTTGTTCCGCGTGAAGCGGTAGTGGAACCGGATGAAGGAACGAGAGCCGTATCTCCAATGACAATGGAAAGGTCTTCTTTTTGGCATCCCAGTTCTTCTGTTGTCACTGCTTCAATCACAGCCAGAATTCCCTGTCCCGCTTCTTCAAATCCAAAGGCAATTTCAACCTTTCCATTTTCTTTTAAAGAAAGCCGGCCACCGGCAGGGTCCATTCTCCCAAAGCCAAGCCCGCCGCCATGCATCGTCACAGCCATGCCGATGCCGGTCCGCTTCCACTCGCTCGCTTTCGGCATCTGCTGCTTTTTATCCTGGTATATTTGGGCAGCCGACTCTAACACCTCTAAAGCACCATTTGTCTGGACAATCCGCTGCCCGAGCGGTCCAGGGTCCTGTTCACGGCGGATATTAAGCCGCCGCAGCTCCAGGGCATCCATCCCGATTGCAGCGGCCAGCCGGTCCATCTGCCCTTCCAATGCAAAAGTAATCTGGTTGCCTCCAAATCCACGGAACTCCCCGGAAACACCATTGTTTGTAAAAACAGAGACACCCTTTGTGTCTACTGCCTCAATCATGTACGGGCCACATGCATGCTCAACAGCGAAGTCTAAAATTGCCGGTCCTAATGTAGCGTAGGCCCCTGTATCGGCTGTAATCCTTGTTTGATGGGCAAGCAGCCGCCCCTTTTGATCGACGCCGGTTTTCATCGTAATGCTCATCGGGTGCCGTTTAATGCTTGAACGCATGGATTCCTGCCTTGTTTGGTGAATTTTCACCGGCCTGCCTGTTGCAAGCGCGAGCAGCGCCCCATACGGCTGAATATTCAATTCATCTTTTCCACCGAATGAGCCGCCCATCGGACTGGAAATAATACGAATTTTTTCTTCCGGCATGCCTAAAATGCGGGATAATTGAAACCGGTCTTTAAAACCGTGCTGCGTACCGACATATACTGTCAGCGTCCCGTCTTTTTCAGGAACAATAACGCCGCCTTCTGTTTCCATGTAAGCATGAAGCTGCCGGGGAACTTCATATGTTTCTTCTACAATGTTTACGCATCGCGAAAACGCTGTTTGGATATCGCCTTTTTGAAAGCCGGCACGGTGAAGGATATTGCCGCCCGGGTGAAGGAGAGGAGCCGACTTGGCCAATGCTTTTTCCGGACTGTCCACTACAGGAAGCGGTTCATAGTGCACTTCAATCAGTTCAAGCGCTCGCGCAGCAATTTCTACCGACTCTGCAGCAACAGCTGCAACCGCATCTCCCACATATCGAACTGTATCTTTACATAAAACCGGCTGATCCGGGGTAACGATGCCAAATCCGTTTAAGGCAGGCACGTCTTCGTGGGTAATAACCGCCTGTACACCCGGTAGCTGACAGGCTTTCTCTGTGGAAAGGGAGAGGATACGGGCATGAGGGTAAGCACTTCTTAGCACTTTTGCCCAGAGCATATCTGGAAATGTAAGATCCGTTAAATATTTTAAGCGGCCTGTTACTTTCTCTTTGCCGTCCGGCCGGATTTTTTTCTTCATAGCCAATCTCCTTTCCCGTTTTTATCGGTCAGATTGCAAAGCCGCTAACAGCAGATTGGCTGTGACAGTGCGACGGTAATCCGCTGAGGCGAACACATCACCAATCAAAGCCGATTCTTCTTTGATGCTTTCTGACAGTGACGCCAGCACATCATCCGTCAGTTCTTTTCCAATGAGCTCTCTCTCACACATCTTCAAACGACGCGGTGTGTTTACTCCGCCGCCCGCCACCATCCGAATTTCTTTAATGGTCTGCTCATCTGTCATTTCTCTGTACATGGCAACCGTCACAACAGATGGAATAAACGCTTCTCTCCGTCCGACTTTCCGAAAAAAACAGCGCCCTTTTATAGGAGAAGAAACCGTAATATCCGTTAAAATGGCGGATGCTGCCGGAAATTCCTGCTCACTTACATAATCATATATCCATTCAGACCGAATGCCGTTTTCACAAAACCACGAAAGGCGCGCGTCAAGTGCCAGTAAGACCGGAATGGCATCACCGACGCCATAAAGAATATTTCCGCCGATCGTACCCCGGTTACGCACAGCTGGCGAGGCAATGGTGCTGATCGCTTCTGATAGAACCGGGCACTTTTCTTCTACAAGCGGATGATTCCGGCACGTTTCCAGGTCGGTCAGCGCCCCTATTCTGATCAAACCGTCGACCGTTTCTTCAATGTCTGCGAGTTCCCGAATCCCTTCCAGGCTGATTAAATGAGGAGGAAAGGATAGGCCCTGCTCCCGCTGCATTTGCATAAGTGTTCCACCCGCAATAAACCGCGATATTCCATCAAGCTCTTTCTTTAAAGACCTCGCTTCCTCCAGACTCTGTGGCTGCCAGACAGATGTCGGCACCGGCATTTGCATTGTCATTCCATCCCCTCCCGTCCACTTGTTTATAGTCCTGCATCGTATCAATATCAAAAAAAGAACGGGATTCTTGGCAATCAATCATTCGTCCGCGCCGCGCAAAAGAAGGCTGCTTCAGCAAACTGCCCGCCCCCCGGTCTCCCTTTAGCTCCTGCAGCACAAGGAAACAGCCGTTCGAGAAGAGAACAGGCGGGCGCGGAATACCATCCAGACGAGCCGCCACAAAAGGAGCCTTTGTTTTTTTGTATGTGCGGACGATTTGATTGATTAATTCCACCCTGATAAACGGCTGGTCTGCCAAAAGAATCACCACTGCCTGCGCACTCATTTGTTCTGCGGCCCTCAAGCCAAATGAAAGTGTATGCGCCTGCCCGCGGCTGGCTTCATCACAGACGGCATACGACCAATTCTCTTTTTTAAAAAAAGCGGGCGCAATCCAGCCGGCCCGGCTCTCTCTTTTCCCTGCCACAATAACATGATCCAGCGCAGAGGAAAGAGCCGCATTCAGTGAAGCACTGCCAATCGTGGTACTGCCAAGCGGTAGCGCCAGCTTATCGCACCCCATCCGGACACTGTTTCCGGCAGCAAGCAAAATACCAACAATCGGCCTGCTCATAAACAAGCTGCTTCCCGCAGCTGAATGGAATGGCTCACTTGAATCAGCTGAGCGACAATACTAATCGCAATTTCTTCGGCTCCCTGCGCTCCAATTGACAAGCCGGCCGGAGAAGCAATCCGTGAAGGAATGGCATCAGCCCCAAACAAGCGGGCCGTTCTTTTTCGGGAACCAAGAATACCAAAATACCGAAGCTCTTGCTCCCTTAGCGCCTCGATCAGCTCCCGGTCCCGCTTAAAGTTATGCGTCATCACGACCACACAGTCTTCTGGTTTTAAAGCGATAGAAGAAAGCACATCGTTCGGAAAACCGACCATGTGTTTTTCAGCATCAGGAAAATGAAAAGCCGAACAAAACGCCGGGCGCCAGTCGGAAACGGTAACCGAAAATCCAGCGGCAGCTGCGAACGAAACGAGCGGCCGCGCATCCGGCCCTGCCCCAAATACAACAAGCCTCCGTTTTGGACGAATTTTGTGTACATACACTTCACTGTCGAGCGCTTTACTAAAAAACATGCCCCGCTCAATAACCCGGCAGTCGTCTGGTACTTCTCCCTCCCAATGACCAAACACACGTCCCGAATCGGGAATAAAAAGGTAACCGGGGCGGACGCCGCGCTTTTTAATCATAAAAACGGACTGTCCGGACCTTAGCACTTCTTTTAACTGCAATAGGTGGGCCGTGTACTCTTCATCCAGCCGTTCTGTCCATACATGAATAACCCCGTTGCAGCCCGAGCCCTCTCCCCAGGAAAAATCATCCTCACCGCGCATATCGTATACAAATTCGCCGTACGGCTGATCCACTGTTTTCAGCCGTTCATTCAAATCTTCTTCCAGGCAGCCCGCACTAAGCAGGCCGATCTGTGTGCCATCCGGTTTAAACAGCATCGCTGCTCCTTCTTTTTTATAAGCAGAGCCTGTGACTTTAACGACCGCCGCCATTACACCACCAACAGTGGAGGCATCCACGGCATCAAGCAATTCATGAATATCTTCCATATCGTTTCCCTCCAGTGTATAGTCCGAAAAAGGGCACTGGTTCAAAAAAATCACAGCCCCCTTCTCACTTCTTCTATTCTTAAATTGGGCTGATGAAAGAAGCGAGTCTAGACAGCCGTCCTTGTGTTTCATTTAAAACCCGGATGGTCACGGCTGGCATGCGCTGGGTTCTTCCTGGATGACAATGTCTTCGATTCGGAATCCGGCTATTTTAAACACTTCTGCTAATGCTGTTTCAAATTCTGTTTTCTGATCGTTTTGAAGACGCTGCTTCATCTGAACGCAGATTTCTTCTTTGGTTTTGCCTTGCACTGCCATGATAAAAGGAAAAGAGAACTTTTGGGTGTATGCCTCATTTAACAGAGAAAACTGATTAAATTCTTCTTTGGACAAAGAAGTCAGCCCGGCAGCTTTCTGCTCTTTCACAGAAGCGTCGGTCATTTTCACGTTTGCCCCAAGATTCGGGTGGTTTCGAAGCAGAGCCAGCTGATCAGAACGAGACGCTTCCTGGACAACAGCGGTCATCTTATCACATAGAGTCTGCACAGACTCAAATGGACGATCCTGTACCGCCTGTTCCGCTACCCAAAGTGAATGTTCAAATACGCTGCCGAAGTGCTGGACGAACATCACTTTTTTCATTTCGTTTACTGCTTTCATAGTCAGCACTTCACTCACGCCCTTTCCTAACTTAAATGTGTAATAAATAATAACATATAATTAGTTTACAAGGAAAATTATGTATTGTCACTGGCTTAAATGACCAAAACATTAGATTTTTTTCTTCTTTTTCACAATTTATCAATAATTTATGTTATATAATATTACACAATATAAATTTTCAGGGAGTGTTTCAGTTGAAATTACAAACCTTGCTTGCCCACGCTCCTTTTCAAGATATCCCATTAGCTGCGGGCTCCAGAGGGATGGCAAATGATATTACGAATGTGACGATGATGGATGCTCCGGATATTCTCCCTTATTTAAAGTCGAACGACCTGCTCGTGACAACCGGTTATCACGTTAAAGATAAGCCAGGCGAGCTGATCAGCTTGATTGAGCAAATGGCCCAGAAAAACTGCGCTGCCCTTTTTATTAAAACAAAGCGTTTTTTCGGCCAGCTTCCAAAAGAAGCAATCCAGCTCGCAGATCAGCTTGGGTTTCCGATTGTTGAAATTCCTGAAAACTGGTCACTCGGTGAAACCGTCAATCAAATGCTTAATATTATTTTAGATAAGAGAACGAGCGAGCTTCGGGGCGCAATCGAAACGCACAAGCTGTTTTCAAGCCATATCATAAGCGGAAAAGGATTAAATGCGCTGCTTGCAAACTTAACAGAGCTTACCGGCCACCAAGCTTTTTTATCGACAGCGTACTTTTCTGCCATTGCCGGCGATCATTCGCTGGCTGAAGCTTTTTTGCCGTTTAAGAAATGGGCGTCTAAGCACGGCTCTTTTCTGCCGGCTGGCTCTGCTTTTACCATGTTCAGCACGCTGGACCAGAAAGAGAGCTACACACTCTTTCCCGTTTACACACACGAGAAAAAAGCCGCCCTGCTTTTGCTCAAAGGCTTTGTTTATCCAACAGAGCAGGTGAAACTTCTTACGATCGAACAGGCACTCAATGTGATCTCATTTGAACTGTTGAAAGAAGAAGCCGTAAAACAATCTACCCGCCGTATTCGCAATGAGTTTTTCTCCAATTTTTTAGATGACGCTTTTTCAAGCGATGAGGAAACGATCAGCCGTGCAAAAGAATTCGACCTGCCTTTAAAACAAAAATACGCGTGCGCGGTTGGCCGAATCGATGCACCGGAAGAAGAATGGTCTTATTACACGAACCAGAAGGAACTGGATGAAGTCTATTATTTTTTCGAAAAAGAACTGCACACAATGGATATTCCCTGCGACTTATTTACAAAAGGAGACACCGTAATCATTCTGTCAAAAGCACCTGATCATATGAAAGACATCCATTTATTTACGGCTTCTTTTTTAGAAAAGCTGCAAAGCCGGCTCAGCCGGGAACATAACATGACCACCTCTTTTGGTGTCAGTCATTTATGCTCGTCTCTCCTATTTGTCCGGCAGGGATATAAAGAAGCGCGCGATGCCTTAAAAACAAATCGGCTTTCCAGCGGCCCTTCCTCCATTCACTTCCATCGGACAAAGGATGTAAACGAGCTGCTGCGGATGCTCCCGCCAAAAGACTTAAGCCAGTTTTATAAACACACAGTCCAGCACTTAAAGCTGAATAATCTAGAAGAAGAAAGGTCGCTGCTGGAGACACTGTTTGTTTATATGGAAAGCCATTGCCATATTTCCGAAACGGCCAAGCGGCTGTTTGTCCACCGTAACACTGTTGTGTACCGGCTGGAGAAATGTGAAGAGCTGCTCGGTATTTCGTTGAAAGACCCCGATTTTTCCCTGCAGGTCCGCCTCGCCCTCCGTATCAAACAACTGCTGAATGCTTAAAAAAGCCCGGGAGCTGTGTCCCGGACTTTTTTATATGCAGGAATTCCAACTTCGTCCAAAAAAAGTGAAATACTCAACCGTCAGACAACAATGGCATTGAGTGCGCTCTCAAAATGATTTTTTACATCCATAGAGGAACCGGCTTTTTCAAAGCCGCTTACGAATGTACTTCCTCCCCAATCATTCACCTGAATGAATCATGTTTTCCGAGTAACAGAAAAAACAATGTAAGGTTTTCTTCCACTTCAGTTGAAGCGTCTCCTGCTTCCTCTTATTCTAATGATAAGATACCTTTTTCGTATATCCCCAGCGATACGGGCTGGGGGTCTCTACTTGGGACCGTAAATTCCAAGCTACGAAAAATCAGCATGGGCGCTGGTTTTTTCGTGGCTTTTTTTATTGACTGGGAGGGATGGAGATGGGAAGTTTACTTATTAAAAATGCTCAAATCGTAACGATGAATGCGCAGGAAGAGATTATAAACGGAGATATCCTCATTCGGGACAGCCGGATTGAAGCAGTCGGACCGGCTTTGGACGAAACGCCGGCTGACCGTGTGATTGACGCTTCAGGCCGAACCGTGATCCCCGGCTTTGTTCAAACCCATGTGCATCTATGCCAAACACTGTTTCGCGGCAAAGGTGATGACCTTGAATTGATGGACTGGCTGAAAAAGCGGATTTGGCCGCTTGAAGCGTCCCATGATGAAGAATCTGTTTATTATTCGGCGATGCTTGGGATCGGCGAGCTTCTGCAAAGTGGCACAACAACAATTGTCGATATGGAAACCGTTCATCATACCGATTCTGCATTTCGTGCGATTGCCCAAAGCGGTATTCGCGCGCTCTCCGGTAAAGTTATGATGGATAAAGGCAATGAAGTGCCGCTTGCCCTGCAGGAAAACACAGCAGCATCCATCCAGGAAAGCGTGGACCTGCTGGAGAAATGGCACATGTACGACAGCGGGCGCATCCAATATGCTTTTTCACCGCGCTTTGTCGTTTCCTGTACAGAGGAATTATTGAAAGAGGTACAAAAATTGTCCGTCCACTACAACGTCCATGTGCATACCCATGCTTCCGAAAACAGAGGAGAAATCGCTATTGTTGAGCAGCAAACCGGGATGCGCAATGTTATATATCTCGATCATCTCGGTCTTGCCAACGAACGGCTTATCTTGGCCCACTGTATCTGGCTGGACGAAGAAGAAAAGCGGATTATCCGGGAGAAAGGTGTGCATGTCAGCCATTGTCCGGGCTCGAACTTAAAGCTTGCATCCGGTATTGCCGATGTTCCTGAGCTGCTTGATGCCGGCTCATCCGTAAGCCTTGGAGCAGATGGTGCTCCGTGCAACAACAACCTCGATATGTTCAATGAAATGCGCCTTGCCGCCTTGATTCAAAAACCGATCCACGGTCCGACCAGCATGAACGCCCGCACCGTTTTCCGCATGGCTACAAGCGGCGGCGCCCGGGCTGTTGGAATGGGGCATGAAATCGGCAGTATTGAAGCCGGAAAAAGGGCAGACCTGGTGATGCTAAACTTAAATCATTTCCATACCTTCCCTTCTTACGATGTAGATCCCATCTCACGCATCGTTTATTCAGCTACCCGTGCGGATGTGGAAACGACCATTGTCGACGGACGAATTGTCATGGAAAACAGCATGATGAAAACGATCGACAAAACGACTGTGCTAAGAGAAGCAGATGCTTCAATTAAACGGCTGCTCAAAAAAACAACAATCATGCATTAAACCCATACAAAAAGCGGTTCAGCCAAAGACTTCGGCCGAACCGCTTTTTGTTTGTTAAAACGAGTCAGCTCTCCTCGCGAATCCACACGGCCATTTCACCCGGCTCGCGGTTGCACCAGGCAAAGTAAGGAATCGCTTTGATAGAAACACCGACAAAGCGCTTATGAACGGGCTGATATAATGCCTCTCCCCATAACTCTTCCCTTTCCCGGACACCTTCTCCCTCGATCACAACGACTCCGCCCAGTACATCAGGCTTGAACGCAGCAGAGAACACAGAATGCTTATTTATTTTGATCAAAGACAGCTCTTTTCCGTTATCTGCTTCCTCCAGACAATATACGACCGGTCCGCGCTGTAAAGCGGCTTTCCCGGCGTTTTCTTTTACTTTTGGATTCGCCCGGATTTTTTCTACTGGCATAGGAAACAGAAGCTCAATTTGATCTCCCTGCACCCATTTACGCTTCAAATATGCGTAACCTCTTTTTACCAAAGGCTCATAATCTATTTTTTCACCATTCACTCGGAGTTCAGCCCGTTTACACCAGCCCGGAATGCGAAGCGCAAGGGTAAAAGTTCCTTCCTCATCAGGCATCACTGTCAGCTTCACGGTTTCGTCCCACGGATAGCTTGTTTCCTGATGGATCGCGACCTGCTGTCCATTCAGTTCGACAGCTGCTTTATTGCCTGCATATAGGTGTACGTGCAATTCATCCTGCCGGACTGTATACATATATTGGCCAATCGATGAAAGCAAGCGCGCCAAATTAGGTGGACAGCATGCACAGCTGAACCATTTTTGCCGGACGGTTTTAACGTGATGATGATCCTGGCGGTAACGGCTTGTCTCCGGTTTTACCTCCAGCGGATTCACATAAAAAAACTTTTTTCCATCCAAGTCCATTCCGCTGATCGTTCCGTTGTAAAGAGCCCGCTCCATCACATCGGCATACTTTGCGTCTGCCTGGAGTTCAAGCATTCTCTTTGCCCAGAAAACGAGACCAATCGAAGCGCACGTTTCCGTATAAGCGGTTCCGTTCGGCAGGTCATAGTCAATTGAAAATGCTTCGCCAAATTCCATTGATCCAATACCGGCAGTAATGTACATTTGTTTCGTCGTGACATTCTCCCATAAATCCTCACACGCTTTTTTTAATGTTTCATCATTCAGTCTGAGCGCAAGGTCTGCCATCGCCGTGTACATATACATCGCCCGGACAGCATGCCCAACCGCTTTTTTTTGCTCCCGGACCGGTACATGGGCCTGATGGTAGCCATAGCTTTCATTCCAAAAAAACGGACGATCATCCCCCCGCTTTTCTCTTTCCACATCAAAAAAGTGCGGCTGCTGCCCGCGTTCGTCAATAAAATAGCGGCTTAAATTCAAATACTTTTGATCACCTGTCACATCATACAGCTTCACAAGCGCCAGCTCGATTTCCTGGTGCCCGTCGTACCCGCGGATTTTGCTCTCTTCCCGGCCAAACGTTTCATCAATATAATCGGCAAATCGGCACACCATATCCAAAAAGGCTTTTTTTCCAGTCGCCCGGTAATAAGCTACGGCTGCTTCCATCATATGGCCGGCACAATAAAGCTCGTGCTGGTCCCGCAGATTGCTCCAGCGCCCATTTGGCTCCTTTACCGTAAAATATGTGTTCAAGTAGCCATCTTTTTGCTGTGCCCGGCCAATTAAAGCAATGACCTCGTCTGCCGCCTGCTCCAGCGCTTCATCCCGTTCATTTTCCAAACAGAATGCTGCTGCTTCAAGCCATTTCGCTACATCACTGTCTTGAAAAACGAAACCGTGAAACTCGCCCGCTGCTTCTCCCGCGGCGATTTTAAAGTTTTGAATTGCACAGCTCGGCACAGCACCTGGAATTCGATCGTTTAATGCTTCCCACTGATAAGGAAGAACTTCCCTCCGGACCACATCCATATACCGCTTCCAGAACGAATCTGTTACTTGAACAGATACATCGTTCTTAATTTTTGTATGCGCCATTTTTCATCCCCCATTTTTGTAACGCGTTTGGTTCAGCGATTAGCTAAAACTGACCTTATCCCTTCTTCCCTTTTATTTAAAAAGCGCTTTCAATAGAAATCTTGTTCAAAGAATAGCATATTGATACAATAAAAATCAGTAAATGAAAGCGCATAATTCGTGGACGAAACTGACTATGTTTCGATTCAAAAAAGAGGGATGAAAATGCTGAGGGAATATATACACGCATCAATCCAACAGCCGGTTCAATACAGGCTGGGCGGAAAATTTGTTACGGATATCTCCTGGACACATATGAAACGCTTAATGGGCGATTACGAACTCATTATCGCTCTTCATGAAACGCTGTATATTGAATGTGAATCCACCCAATTTGAAGTACAGCCGGGTGATGCGCTTCTTTTGCCGCCCGATAAAATACATCAGGGCTTTCACGAATGCCCGCCTGGAACCTCTTTTTACTGGTTTCACTTCTTGTTTCCAGACAGCAGAGAAGCACCCGTGATAAACAAGCAGGAGCTGGACCGGCACATTAAAACGCGTCAAACAAAACCAAGGCTCCAGCACGGAGACACAGACATCTTCCTGCCATTTTTCTCCACGCCCAAACAAATCGAGCGGCTGACCATTCTGTTCACCCAGCTTCTTGATGTAGCAAACGGACATTATGGTCACAGCCGGGCGGCTGATTATCTGGCTACCTCCCTTCTGATTGAATTGTCTGAGCAGACGGTTAAAAACTTTCACCTTACTTCTGAACAAACGAGTACAGACAGAAAAATCGCTTCTATTTTGGAATGGATCCGCCTTCATTCGCTTGAAAAGCTGTCAACCGGCATGATAGCTGATCAGTTCAACTATAACCGTGACTATTTATGCCGCTTTTTTAAAAAAGAAACGGGCTGGACGGTGCAGTCGTATATTCATATGCTGAAGCTTTCCAAAGCGAAGGATTTACTTACTCTTTCGGATGAAAGCATTGGAAGCATCGCCCGGACAGTTGGCATTTCAGATGAACGGTATTTTATGAGGCTGTTTAAACAATATGAAAAGCTGACGCCCTCCGAATACCGCAAAGCTTACCATCGTATTCAGCTCAATAAAGAATAAAAGATGGGCGGAACCGGCTTGAGCAGAATCTAAACTTTTCAGACTATGATTTTTCTTTGCCGCTCCACCAAAAACAAAACCGGCTTAAACGGTAAGGTTTAAGCCGGTTTTTATTACTATTTGAGGCGGTATACACGCGTTTCATATGGGTGCAGCACCAATTCACGAGCTGGACTGTTTTCCTGCACTGTATAATTGTGCAGCAGCAGCTGAGCGGCATCATAAGAGACACCTTCCTGCTTCGGAACCGGTACTGGCTGATCTGACAAGTTAGCAAGGACGATTACCCGGTCGCTTCCGAGAGTGCGTGTGTACGCAAATAAGCGTTCGCTTTCCTCGACCACTTCTTTGTAAGCACCGTACGTAAACACGTCGTGCGCTTTTTTCATTCGAATCATTCGTTTGTAAAAATGTAAAATAGAGCGTTCATCCTGTTGCTGCGCTTCTACGTTAATGCGCGTATAGTTGTCATTCAGTTTGATCCACGGCGTTCCCGTCGTAAAGCCGGCATTGCTCTCGGCCGACCACTGCATCGGCGTGCGAGAGTTGTCGCGGCTTGAATTCCAAATAATTTGCATCATCTCATCATGGTGAATGCCGGCTGCAGTGCCAAGCCGGTACATGTTTTTCGTACGAACATCGTTATAATCTTCAATGCTTTCATATTTTACATTGGTCATGCCAATTTCCTGTCCCTGGTAAATAAAAGGCGTTCCCTGCATTAAAAAGTACACCGCTGCAAAAGCCGTAGCACTTTCATACCAGTATTCCCGATCGTTGCCCCATGTGGAAACCACGCGCGCTTTATCATGATTTTCAATGAACAGCGCATTCCAGCCTTTGTTTTCGAGCGCTTTTTGCCACTTTGTCATCACTTCCTTGTACCCTGGAATATCCAGACCCGTTTCTTTTTCAGCATTCCAAAGCTCAAGATGTTCAAATTGAAAAATCATATTAAATTTCCCTTTTTCTTCACCGACCCATTCATTAACGTCTTCCGCTGTTACACCGTTTGCTTCACCGACTGTCATAATGTCGTACTTAGCGAATGTTTCGGCTTTTAATTCTTCAAGAAACGGCTGAATGCCTTCTACATTCATGTGGTAATCGTAAGAAGGCACATACTTCATTTCCTTCGGATTCGGCAAATCAGGCAGTCCTGCTTTTTTCTTAATATGGCTGATCGCGTCAACCCGGAAGCCGTCGATCCCTTTGTCGAGCCACCAGTTAACAGTTTCGTAAAGGGCCTGGCGCACTTCGGGATTTTCCCAGTTTAAGTCCGGCTGCTTTTTTGAAAATAGGTGCAGGAAAAACTGGTCTGTGATCCGATCATATTCCCACGCCGAATCCCCAAAAATACTTTCCCAGTTATTCGGCTCCCCTCCACTTTTGCCATCGCGCCAAATGTACCAGTCGCGCTTTGGATTGTCCTTAGAGGAACGGGATTCAATAAACCATGGATGTTCGTCACTCGTATGGTTGATCACGAGGTCAAGAATCAGCTTCATTCCCCGTTCATGTACAGCTTCCAGAAGCTCGTCAAAATCACCCATCGTCCCAAACTCATTCATAATTTCTTTGTAATCGCTAATATCATATCCATTATCATCATTCGGCGATTCAAACATCGGACAGATCCAGATTACATCAATGCCAAGATCCTTTAAGTAGTCCAGTTTGGAGATCACTCCTTTAATATCTCCAATTCCATCTCCGTTCGAATCCATGAAGCTGCGCGGATAAATTTGATATGCGACTGCTTCTTTCCACCACACTTTGTTCATATGACGACCCCCGTATCCTCTCGTATGCTTCTTACGTGTATTTTAGCATGGAAAACGGAAAAACATGTGAGAATATCCCGCTTCCCTTTGATCCTTCTTTTTTGTTTTTGCTGTTTGATACGCCCTAGTATAAACTAGACGAAAAACCAATGCAATCGTTTTCACAAAAATACATTCAATATTCTTTGGCGAACACTGATCTTTCTGTTAAAACAAGCGAAACGCTGAAAGAAATCAGCTCTTTAAAAATTATTCTTGCTAAATGAAAGCGTATTTATTAGAATAAGGTCCATGCAAACGTTTTCGTTACATTTCACTATTACATCTAATCAAGGGGAGAATGGGGTATGAAGAAATTAACGTCTTTTGATTTTTGGCAAAAACTTGGGAAAGCACTGCTCGTCGTCGTTGCCGTGATGCCCGCAGCCGGGATTATGATATCCGTCGGCAAACTGATTGCCATGATAAGCGGTGATATCAGTTTTGTGCAAACAGCAGCACACGTGATGGAAGACATCGGCTGGGCCATTATTGGCAACTTACATATTTTATTTGCGGTTGCCATCGGAGGCTCCTGGGCAAAGGAACGGGCAGGCGGCGCATTTGCAGCCCTTTTAGCTTTTGTTCTGATTAATCGGGTGACCGGCGCTTTATTTGGTTTAAACAATGAAATGATAAGTGATCCAAAAGCCTCTGTCTCATCTTTTTTTGGCAGCGAGTTAATTGTAAGCGATTATTTTACTTCTGTGCTCGGTGCTCCAGCGCTTAATATGGGCGTGTTTATTGGTATCATTTCCGGTTTTGCCGGAGCCGTGATTTTTAATAAATATTATAACTTCAGCAAACTGCCGGCTTCTCTTGCTTTTTTTAACGGAAAACGGTTTGTGCCTTTTGTGGTCATTGCCTGGTCCGTTGTGATAGCCGTTTTGCTGGCGGCCGTCTGGCCGTTTATTCAGGGCGCCTTGAACGAGTTTGGAAAATGGATTGCCACTTCAAAAGATACGGCACCGATTATTGCGCCTTTTGTATTCGGTACACTTGAACGTCTGCTTCTGCCTTTTGGTCTGCATCATATGCTGACGGTTCCGATTAACTACACGTCACTTGGCGGCACGTATACGATGCTGACCGGCTCTTCGGCCGGGCAGGTTGTAGCCGGGCAGGACCCGCTTTGGCTTGCCTGGGCGGCAGATTTAAACAATTTAAAAGCAGCTGGCGATATGACGGCGTATCAAGCACTGCTGAACGAGGTAACGCCTGCCCGCTTTAAAGTGGGCCAAATGATTATTTCTACTGCCTCACTTATTGGAATTGCGCTGGCCATGTATAAAAATGTGGACAAAGACAAACGTGCTAAATACAAGCCGATGTTTTTATCTGCCGGACTCGCTGTTTTTTTAACAGGTGTAACAGAACCGATTGAATTTATGTTTATGTTTGCTGCCCCTCTTTTATATGTGGTATACGCGATTTTAACCGGCTTGAGCTTTGCTGCGGCTGATCTGATCAACCTTCGTCTCCATTCATTCGGGCTGATAGAGTTTTTAACACGCATGCCTATGGCGGCAAAAGCAGGACTGACACGTGATATTTTTAACTTTGTTATTACATGCTCTGTGTTTTTCGCTTTAAACTTCACGATCGCGAACTTCCTGATCAAAAAGTTTAACTTTCCGACGCCAGGCCGGGCCGGCAATTACACAGATGATGAAGAAACAAACGCCAAAGCCGAAAGCGCTGCGCCGGCGGCAGAAGGAACAGCCGCCGCTGCCATCATCCGGCTGCTGGGCGGTACTGACAACATTGAAGATGTGGATGCTTGTATGACGCGGCTTCGCGTGACCGTTAAAGATGTGGACAAAGTATCAGGAGAAGCGGAGTGGAAAAAAACCGGGGCGCTCGGTTTAATTTTAAAAGATAAAGGTGTGCAGGCCATTTACGGCCCTAAAGCTGATGTAATTAAATCCGATGTACAGGATTACTTAGGAGTGTAAAACATGAATTTACTCACATTAAACTGTCATTCCTGGCAGGAAGAAAACACCCTCCAAAAGCTAACGGAACTCGCTCAAACGATTGCCGAAAAATCATACGATGTTGTAGCGCTTCAGGAGGTAAGCAAGTCGGATGAAGCCGGGCACGCGAATTACGCAGAGCTGCTTGTGCAAAAGCTGCATGACCTTGGTGGAACGGATTACACATTCATTTGGGATATGTCGCACTTCGGCTATGAGATTTACGAAGAAGGCGTGGCCATCATTACGAAGCATCCTGTAAAAAGCCATGATTCTTTTTTTATTACAGACCAGCACGACATGAATAACTGGAAAACACGTAAAATTGTTCAAGCTGTGATCGATATCAACGGTGAACCTGCCTCTTTTTTCTCCTGTCACCTCGGCTGGTGGCAGGACGAGGAGGAACCCGCAAAAAAACAGCTTGACCGCCTCCTAGCCAGGGCTTCATCCAAAGAGCTTACCTTTTTGATGGGTGACTTTAACGGGGATGCTGCTGTGCGAAACGAAAACTACGATTATCTGTTAGCAGCCGGGTTTTGGGACACGTACACCCTTGCTTCCAAGAAAGATGAAGGATACACCGTTAAAGGAAAGATTGACGGCTGGGATGGAAACAAAAAAGATCTGCGAATTGATTATATCTTTGTGAATAAGCCCATCGAGGTCATATCATCCAAAGTGATTTTTAACGGTATCCATAAACCGGTTGTATCCGATCACTTCGGTGTTGAAGTGGTCATCCGCTAAAAAGAAAGGCGTTCTCCTGCGGGGAGAACGCCTTTTTCTTATGACAGTCCTTTTTCGCGTATGGCTTGCAGCCAGGTCCGCGCCATCAGTGTATTTCCTGTTGAGTTCATATGAACCCCGTCTGTCGTCAGCTTATGCTCACCTTCCGCACTTACATACTCGATGAAAGCCTGGTGCATCGGCACAAGCACAGCACCATATTCGCCGGCCAGCTTTTGAACAATCTCAACATACGGCTTTAGAAGCTCGTTGCCTTCGGAGCGCGGATCTTCTTCAATAATCGTCGGTTCCATTAACACAAGCCGGATGCTCTCAGATTGTTCAAGTAAACTACGGTATACCTGTTCAAATTTCCCGGGTAATATTTGATTCATTTCTTTTGAATCAAGCTGCCGCCATACATCGTTGATTCCGATTGATATGGACAGGACTGTTGGCCGTTCGTTTAACACATCCTGCTCCCACCGCTCTGCCAGATCAGTTACTCGATTGCCGCCAACCCCTTTATTAATAATGACAGGTGCGTTCATAGGCGACTCGCAAATAAGCTGATCACGAATCATCCTTACATACCCATCCCCCAGCTCTTCCGGCTCTGCCCGACGTCCGGAATCGGTAATGCTGTCTCCAATAAATACAATCCGGTCTTCCTTCGTCAACATTTCTATTCCTCCTTTAACAAAACTGCTTTTTCCAGCTCACTTTTATTAAGATGCCCGCATGCTTTGAGCTGAATTCGCCCGTTCCACTTATACCGGCCTTTTCCCCATCAGCTCTTCCATATTCAGAAAAACAGCCCGTTCATGGGGTGACCGATTCGGCGCATGAATAGCCAGCCGCCTCTTGCCGGTAAAATCCCGAAAAATCATTCCATGGCCGCCGTCTTGATCAAGCAGCGGTTCTGCCTCATGAATCCACGGTCCCTCAACAGCTCCTGATAGGGACCGGGCAATACCGACTGCATAGCCTTTTTCACTATAACTCGACCAAATCATTTCAAGCTCTCCGTTTTCTGTTTCGTAAAGAAATGGACCATCTGTAATGTAATTAGCTTCCCTCACCGGCTTTGTCCATGGCGCCTGGGAAGCCGTGAATAATAAAACCGGTTCGCCGTGTACAGCCTGAAAATCTTCGGATAACCGCAGGGCATACATCTCTCCGTCTTTTACTTGAATCCATTCACGGCAAAAAACCATCCAGGGAATGCCCTTTTTATCCATAAACAAAGTTCCGTCAAGGCATTCCCATTCTTTCGGTGTAATCGGCCCCTCCGTCAGCGGCTTAAAAGGACCGAGCGCAGATTGAGCTTTTAAAATCTGTGTGCCCCGGCACCGTTTATCTGATTTGAACGTAGCCAGCATATAATAAGCGTTCTTCCATTCATACACTTCCGGCGCCCAAAAGTGCTGATCCGCCCAAAAACGGGGCGGCGGCCGAAAAGCCTGAAACGGCCCTTCCCACTCCTGTAAATCCCCGCTTTGATACACTTGAAAACCGGAAGCAGGGCCTGTCCACACATCTTCATCCGTTGTCCCGTAAAGATAATAGGTTTTTGCTTGCTGATCTGCCACCACAAATGGATCCCGAATCCGAATATCACTTGTTCTCATGCTTATGTTTCCTCCCGCAGGCAAAATGAAAATAAAGCATTCCGATCACAGGTAAGTACCCCGTCTTGCAGCTCAAGCTTTGCTGCCTGTCAAGAAGATCTTTTCGACGGGGGATGACGGCTGCAGTCTGGATGTGTAAAGTAAAAAATATAGGCCTCCCCACCGCTTACCTGCACATCCGCATGCAGACCGATTGTTCCGTCATCCTCACGCGTACCGGACCCATGCAAAATCTTTCCGTTACGGCGCCAATCCTCACCGTTTTCTGACTCATAAACAGCCAGGCCCGACCATTCATCTACAATGAGCCAGTATGTATTCCGCCAGAAAAAGACGTTTAGCCCTTCATGCGGCTGATGAGCTAAAACAGCACCTGCAGGCTTCCAGTGGTATAAATCGTCATTGTCAGCGGTGTATGTGGCAGAATCGGTTGCTTCATCCTTATACCACATGCGCCATCTGCCATCGGGCATTGGATGAATGCATGCGTCAATCACGTAATCAGAGCTCAGCTTCAAAACAGATTGGAATGTCCAAATCCATAGGTTTCGGCTCGTATAGTGAACAATATCCCTTCGGTGTCCAGCCCATTCAGATGGAACGCCCCGGATGTAGCTCACATACATATGGTACAAGCCGTCGTGCCGGAGAATTTCCGGTACCCAAAACGTGTTTTGACCCTGTTCAAATTCAAGTCCTTGAAGAACACCCCGGTACGTCCATGTTTCTCCTCCGTCCTGTGACGAAGCAACACCAAGGTTTGTGCCGTGCACCCAGGCAATGCCCGGCCCTTCGACTGAAGTCCTCCGGCTTGTGTAAACGATCCACCATTCCCTTTCTTCCCGATTCCAAATAAGAACCGGATCTGCAGCGCCATCATAAATAGGATCACGAAAAAGCGGCGCTTTCGGCATGGTCTCCCTCCTTTAAAAAGCCCGGCATCGCCGGGCCCGCGTTCTGATTGTATTATCCAGCCTCTAAAGCACGGCGCTGCGATAAATAAAGCTTTGAGTACGCGCCGCCTTTTTTCATTAGTTCATTATGCGTTCCCTGCTCCATAATTCGACCGCCGTCAATAAAGAAAATACGATCAGCGTTTTGAATCGTGGACAGACGGTGCGCAATAATAAAAGAAGTTCGCCCTTCAAGCAGCTGCTCCAATCCTTTTTGAAGAGCCATTTCCGTTTCGGTATCAATGCTTGATGTTGCTTCGTCCAAAATTAAAATTTTCGGGTCCGCCAGAAGAGCCCGTGCAAACGAAATAAGCTGGCGCTGGCCAGATGAAAGACGTGTGCCGCGCTCATTCACCTCTGTTTCGTACCCTTCTTCCATTTCGCTAATAAAACGGTGTGCCTGAACCGCTTTTGATGCTTCAATCACTTCTTCATCCGTCGCATCAAGGCGGCCATACCGGATATTGTCCATGATCGTGCCGGAAAAAATAAACGAATCCTGCAGCATGACACCCATCTGGCTGCGCAGCGACGAAAGCGTGACCGTTTTAATGTTTGTTCCGTCCACTCGTACACTGCCGCACTTCGTATCATAAAACCGGCTGATTAAATTGATGATCGTCGTTTTCCCAGAGCCGGTCGCCCCAACAAGCGCGATCGTATCTCCCGGATTTACCGTAAAGTTCACGTCCTCAAGAATGTTTTTCTCTCCTTCGTAGCCGAATACGACATGATCGAACATCACCTCACCGCGTACAGGCGGCAGTACACCAGCATTTGGCGCATTTTGAATGGCCGGTTCTTCATCGATCGTCTCAAAAATGCGCTCTAAATACGCCATCGCATTAATAATAGCATTATAGAAATTGCCGATATTCGCAAGCGGCTGCCAGAACATCCAAATGTAACCGACAAATGCGACCAATTCCCCCGCTGTGACACTTCCGTTCAGCCAAAAAATACCGGTAACATAAACGAACGAAACGGTAATCACCGAAATATTTTCAATGACAGGCCATAAAAGAAATTGAATTTTTACTCCCTTCATCCAGGCGGAACGGTAGCTGTTGGATACTTCACGAAAGATTTGCTCGTTTTCTTCCTCACGCGCAAAGGCCTGTGTCACTTTAATTCCATTTAAGCTTTCATGAATATACGCATTCATATTAGACTGCTTGTTGCTGAGCTGCTGCCACGCTTTACGCTGAGCTGTTTTAATAAAAAAGATAAACCCGATCAAAAATGGGAAGCCTGCCATGGCAACCAGTGTCATTTTCACGTCAATCGCCAGCATAAAGCCGACAATGACCAGAACGCTGAACAAATCTGTAATAACGTTAATAATACCGTTGGATAAAAGGTCGCTGAGTGAGTTCACATAGTTTACGACACGCACTAAAATTTTGCCGTGAGGCCGGCTGTCGTAGTAGGAAAACGACAGCGTCTGCAAATGAGCAAACAAGTCTTTCCGCAATTGTAAAATGACACTCTGCCCGATTTGAGACATCATTCGGATTCGATATTTTAGGCAAAAGCCTGTGACCGTGATAGCCGCTAAATAAAATCCGGCAAGCAGTGCAAGTCCGCCCACGTCTCCGTTTGGGATTTTGTCGTCGATCGCCGTTTTAATTAAATATGGACCGGTCAACGTTGCCCCGCTCGCCAAAAGCATCAGGAGAACAGTAAGTATGATTTTTCCTTTAAACGGCTTTAAATACTGAACCATCCGTTTTAACTGGTTTATATCAAAGGCAGACTCCAGCTCTTCATCTACATCAAATTTATTACGTGCCACTTACATCACTTCCTCGCCAAATTGGCGGCTGTCAAAGTCACCAAATTGATTTTTGAATACATTAAAGTAACGGCCTTTACGCTTCAACAAGTCTTCATGCCGGCCGCGCTCTACAATCCGCCCGTCCTCTAACACCAAAATCAGATCTGCTTCTTTAACGGAGGAAATGCGGTGGGCGATAATAAAGCACGTTTTTTTCTGTAAAATGGACCGGAGCGTTTTTTGAATGCGCATCTCCGTTTCTAAATCAACCGCGGACGTCGTATCGTCTAAAATTAAAATGGGCGCATCCAAAAGCAGTGCTCTCGCCAGAGAAATCCGCTGCCGCTGTCCGCCTGACAAACCGACGCCGCGCTCGCCGATAATTGTGTCGTACCCTTCCGGAAGCTTGGATATAAACGCATGTGCTTCCGCTTTTTCTGCTGCCATCTTCACTTGCTCCATTGTCGCGTCCGGCATTCCATACGCAATGTTTCCTTCAATCGTGTCGGAGAATAAAAAGATATCCTGCATAACCATAGCGGTATGCCGGCGCAGAGACCGGATATCCCATTCCTTCACATTCATTCCTTCCACTTTCACTTCACCGCTGTCTACATCATAAAAGCGGCAAAGCAGGTTGACGATCGTCGATTTCCCAGCGCCTGTCGGACCGACAATCGCGACAGTCTGACCTGTCTTCACCCCAAATGTAATATTGGATAAAACCGGTTCATCTTCATAGCGGAACGTTACATCCTGAAACTGAACAGACAGTTCGCTGCCAGCCGGTGCCTTTTTCGATAATGTATTGGTAATGCCCGGCTGCTCGTTGAGCAAATCTTCAATCTTTTCAGCGGATGCGATAAACCGCTGAACGTCATTAATCAGCCAGCCCGCCATTCGCATCGGATTGTTCAATGCCCAAATAAGAGAATTGAACACGACAAGCTCCCCAATAGTCAGTGACCCTTGAATAACCATAAACCCGCCGGCTAAGATCATGACAACAAGCAGCACCCCCGCCAGCGAATCAAGCACAGGAAGATACTTTTCCCATACACGTGCCGATTGAATATTCTTTTCTTTAAAAGCTTTGTTTTCAGCTGAAAACTTACCAATCTCATGGTCTTCCTTGGCAAAGGCTTTGACAACCCGGTTGCCGCTGATGTTTTCCTGTACAACGGAGTTTAAACGCGCGAACTGTGCCCGAATTTCTGAGAATGTCGGCCGGACCTCACTGCTCATTCGATAAGCAAAAAAGGCGATCACCGGTGTTACAGCGATCATTGCCAGTGTCAGCGGCGCATGAATGGTAAACATAAAAACAATGGCAAACAACAGTACACATACGTTTTCCACAATCATATACGTTGTCCAGGCAGTAAAATGGCGCACTGCTTCCATATCACCTGTCATCCGCGCCATAATGTCGCCCGTTTTTGTCCGGTCATAAAAACGAAAGTCCAGCTCATTCAGTCTGGCGTACAACTGCTCGCGAAGCGTAAAAATCACCCGCTGGGAAGTACGCTCAAATAGGAGCTGAAAGCTGTAGCGGATAACGGTTTTCACCATCGTAACCGCTATCATAAAACCAAGCAGTACCCAAAGAAGCTCCATCTTTCCTCCGTACACTACGTCATCGACAATTCGTCCTGAAAAATACGGATTCAGCATGTTCAATCCTGCAACAAGAAGTACAAGTGAAAACCCCAAAAAAAGGCCGGATTTATAGTCCCTCATATACGCCCAAATCCATCTTAAACTATGCACGTTCCATTCCCTTCTTTCCGCGTATTTTCATCATGGCCTGTTATGGTGACAATCGATCTTTGATGAAAATAAGGACCCCTTCCATACAGTAGAATTGAAATACGTTCATTTTATTCCTTCCAGCCTTACGTATCCATTCTTTTTACTTAAAAAGAAAAAATTCTCTGTTTATTGAACAAACCTTCAAAAAATCAAGAAAAAACAGATGAAGATCTGCTGTTTTTCGACACAAAAACTAAAGACAACGAACTCGTTTTCTTCATTCTTATCATTCATCTGATGAAATGAATACTCCTTTAACCAGCATATAGCCACTGTCCATTTATGAAAGAATAATAGAAGTCCTTCCGCTAAAGCAGAGCAGGGTTCATCCGGCCAGTCCTAATCATCTGCTTTTAGCGTCACACTGCTATCTTTTTAGTGATTTACTAACAGAAATGTGCTTTAGCATGCGTATACACGTGTTTCCCTCCAAATAAGACCGTATCAACAGAACCGAGCTGGGCTTTTTTAAATCTTGTAATATGCAGATGGTATCACACCTATCTCGGAAAATAGAAAAGCATGTTTACCAATACATTCGCAAAAATCTTTACTTTTCTTTTTTAATTCATTACGCAATAAACGTGACAGAAGCACTGCAAAAAAAAACAGCTCTTCCAAAAGAGCCATCTACCATCGTTATTTTGATAAAAATTATTAACTTTGATTAATTCTTTGCATAAAGGGCTGTCTGCACCTGAGAACGACATACTGCGATCCGGATTCTTAGAAAACAACTTTTGTACTTTAGGCGTTTTCTTAAAGCGGCTCATTAAATGATATGGAGTAAAAGAATCTTTTCATTTTGCAAGATGATTTTTAAAAGTAGACGGGGCTAACGGCTGAAGCAGGCTCTTGTAGAAGTTTGAATTCGTGTGGACAAGCATCCTTAGAGCAAGGAACAGGAAACTTGATTTGATGCCAGTTTATATATAGAAAAACAAAATAGCCTCAAGTGGCTATATAAAAACGTCTTCGCCATAGCTGCTCTTTCTGCAAAAGAGCAGCAGATTACTTTTTCATTATTTCCCGTTCCATCCTTTTTTCCCGCAATGCCTTATACTTTTTTTCCGCCTGCTTCATGAGAGAATAATATTGAGATTCAAGATATTTTTCTGTTTCTTCTGTTGTAATAACAGGCACCCACGCTTCTTCTTTTTCTTCTATTGGAGTGTTCAGAGGAAGACAATTACTTGACTGACGTAGTGTGGAATCGATACATTTTTCCTTTTTTGCTTTGAACCTCTTTCCCTCTCGATTTCTTTGAATATGCGTCTGACTAAACGAGGAATCCTTTGGAGAACTATTGATAATGTTTTCTCTTTCTTTATCAGTAAACCTATCTTTGGTCGTCTTTCCTGCAGTCCATATTTCCTCTTCTTTCTGATTGGCAGAAATTTGTTGTCTTGCAGGGTCTCTTGCTTCTTTTATTTGTTTTAAGTGGCTCTTTCTCTGCACTTCAACTTCTTTTCCTTTGAAAGATGCTTCGTTTTCATTTATTTCATTTTGTCTTTTCATCTGAGTGACAGGTTCTTCTTCCTGCTCTTTCTGTTCTTCCCGGCCATTGAAGAAAGCTTCCTCTTCATTTATTTCTTTCGGTTCTTCCATCTGAGCGAAAGGTTCTTCTTTCTGCTCTTTCTGTTCTTCCCGGCCATTGAAGAAAGCTTCCTCTTCATTTATTTCTTTCGGTTCTTCCATCTGAGCGAAAGGTTCTTCTTTCTGCTCTTTCGGTTCTTCCCGGCCATTGAAGAAAGCTTCCTCTTCATTTATTTCTTTCGGTTCTTCCATCTGAGCGAAAGGTTCTTCTTTCTGCTCTTTCGGTTCTTCCCAGCTGTTAGAGAAAGCTTCCTCTTCATTTATTTCTTTCTGTTCTTCCGTCTGAATGAAAGTTTCTTCTTTCTGCTCTTTCGGCTCTTCCCAGCTGTTAGAGAAAGCTTCCTCTTCATTTATTTCTTTCTGTTCTTCCGTCTGAATGAAAGTTTCTTCTTTTTGCTCTTTCGGTTCTTCCCAGCCGTTTGAGAAAGCTTCCTCTTCATTTATTTCTTTCTGTTCTTCCATCTGAGCGAAAGGTTCTTCTTTCTGCCCTTTCGGTTCTTCCCAGCTGTTGGAAAAAGCTTCCTCTTCATTTATTTCTTTCTGTTCTTCCATCTGAGCGAAAGGTTCTTCTTTCTGCTCTTTCGGTTCTTCCCGGCCGTTCGAAAAAGCTTCCTTTTTATTTATTTCTTTCTGTTCTTCCACCCGAGTGGAAGGCTCCTCTTCCTGCTCTTCGGTTTCTTCAGTATCAGCAAGCTCATGAACACCTGGGAATATATTGATAATGCATGCATTTTGCACAATTATTTTTTCTTCCCCGCTAATGAGGATAAGATGGTCATCAAAGACCCGGCTTAAAAAGCCTGTAACAAACTGATCGTTATAACAATTGATCGTTACCCAGCTATACTTACACTGTTCTAAAATTTCATGAAGCTGTTCTGCCTGTAAATAATTCTTAGTAACCGTATTTGTCTGCATATCTTTTGCATTTTTTGAAACAGACTTTATCTGCGCGAGGTGATGGTAAATGTATTTTTCTTCTGTAATCTGTAAAATTAAATAATCTTTTTTTACATCGACCATTATTCCTTTTATAAGTATCCCATCATTTGAGAAGACACCTACCGAATAACCAATAAATGGTCTAAGTGCATCAGAAAAAAAAGGGCTCGACATTTCTTTCCCCCTCACAGGTTAAAAACCCCTTTATCAAACAAAAGTCCCTTTGAACAAAGAGAATATGACATAATTGCTTATCCCATTCCTCATTTCAAAGAGACTCTGATTTCTTTCTTCTTGATAATTACTATGAATAATTACTGCTTTCTGTTTATTGAGTTTCTTCCTCTTTTTCTTTCTTATCTGATTCTTTCTTGTTCTTTTCATCCTCTTTTTCTTTTTTATCTTTATCCGGATCCTCAATTTTCAAATCGTAACTGATGTTTTTAATATGGAACGTCGATACACGAATAACTTCTTCATTATAAACAATTGTGACATAATCATCGTTAATATCATCGAGGACTCCTTGATATTTTTCATGCCCGCCCCGATTAATTGTCACCCATTTATACTTTAAATTGTTCATAACGTCTGTGAACAATTTTCCACCGATATACGTAAAATCTTCAGGAACAAGGAGGTCGAACCCGAGGCCTTTCTTAGTATTGTCGGTTAAGCTTTTAACATGATGGCCTTTGTAGTAAAGAACACCGTCTTCTTTTGTAAGAAGTACGAAATAATCTTCTTCTACTGCAAGTAATTGTCCAACGCGAGAATCATGACCACCTCTATTGACCTTAACGACTTTACCAACTAATGAACTTAAAATTTCCTTATTCATTCGTCTACTCCTCCTATTTTAGAAAGTTCCCTGTAATTATATGCAGAAATCAAGAGAAGGTACTGCTTCAATCTTCGGTAGATCTCATTTTTTAAAATAGAGCCGATAAAATGTTTTATTTTTTAACATTCAATGTTCTGTATATTTTCAGACATAAAAAAACACTTAGTGTGTAGAAGTATAAATAAACAAAAAAACCGCTTAGGAGACAACAATTGTTGTCTCCTAAGCGGTTTTTTAACTAAAATCTAATTTGTTAATTTAAAATAGACCTTTTTGGATTTGTGCTACATACACACTTTGTTCTGCACTAAATTTCATTGCCTGTGAGAATGAAGTACTGTTAAAAAACTCATTAATAATTGCCTCGTCTGAATGAGGAATATGCTTTCCTGCTACGATTTGACAGCCATTGATACAGCCACTCGTAAGCAGGATAATGTCGTTCGGCCTGCTTTCCTCAAGTGACCGGATCACGCCTTCCCGTCTTGTGGCAGCCGTCAAAATGAGCTCTTTTGGATTTGAAAATCCACTGACTACGCGTCCAATAATGTCATTTGGATTATGTGGTCCCGGGTGATCTACCGTTACGACGATTACATCTGCTTTTCCTTCTGCCGCCTGTGCCATTTTGGGCATTTTCCCAAAGTCTCGAATACCAATGCCCGCGATCATCGCAATTAAGCGAGCATGTGGAATACGCCGTACTTCAGTTAAAATTTGATCAAGAGCTACGGGCGTATGAGCATAGTCTATAATGACTTTCCGGTTGTCCGGTCCGTGAATCACTTGAAAACGACCCTCTACCTGTTTCATGTTTGGCAGAACAGAAACGATTTCTTCCATACTGATCCCAAGAGACAAAGCCGCTGCAACCGCTGCTGTAAGATTTTCGGCGTTATATTCTCCGTAGAGCGGTACAGATATCGCATATGATTTCCCGCCGTACAACAGTTGAAACGCCATGCCCTGCTCATGATGCCGGCAGTCTGTCCAAATTAAATCAGCTCCCGAAAGCGGTTTGCGGCTGTACGTAATAAGAGGTCCTTTAGCCGATTTGAGAATATCCTCTGACATGCCCGCATCATCCATATTCACTACACTGACTGATGCCTGCTCAAAAAGCTGCAGCTTAGACTGCTTATAATGCTCCATTGTTTTATGATATTCCAAATGCTCTTCTGAAAAGTTGGTATGAATGGCTATATCAAATAAAATGCCTTCCACCCGCTTTTGATCGAGTGCAATAGAAGAAACCTCCATTGCTGCCGCTTTATGATTCGACCTGTGCAATTCCTTAAAAATAAAATGAATGTCTGAGGACATTGGCGTAGTCGGTGTGCTTTTGTTGTATGGCATTTTTTCAGTTGCTTTCCAAATCCCTGTTGTCCCAAGCATGCCGCATGGAATATGAAGCAGGTTGAATAAACTTTGCACATACGTAGCCACTGTCGTTTTACCGTTTGTGCCCGTGACTCCTACTTTGATGAGGCGTTCCTGTACATGTTCATAAAAATAATCCGACACATGAGCCATAGCCGCACGAGAATCCGCTACTGAAACGAATGTAACAGCTGGAAACCGCTCGTGAAACGAATGAAGAATTTCTTCATCGGTTCCAATTACAGCGGATGCACCGGCTTCAACCGCCTGCTCAATATAGGCGTGGCCATCCGTATTCTCCCCTGCGATAGCAAAAAAAGCAAAACCGGGCTTTACTGCCTGGGAGTTGTATGTAACTCCAGAAATGTCAGGACTGGCCGGGCCAAAAAGATGGATGGCAGAAACAGCAGGTAATTGTTTAAATGGAATGTGCATGGATCGTTCCTCTCTTCATTCGTCTTTTTTAGACTTACTTCCCGGTTCAGACTTCCCCTACTCCTTTTGTGAACAGTTTGTGTGCTTTTTCTTTGTTTTTTGACACCTTTGTGATCCCAAAGCGGTTTTCATTCGTTTTGTTTTCAACAGTGGTATAGTATTTATGAATCATTTATGAATTGAGGTGAATCAATTGAAAAAAATCTTTGTTTTCCTTTTTAGCTTATTATTTCTGTTTTCGCCTGCTGTATCCGCCCATACGGGATTGGAAAGTTCTTCTCCTGCAGACGGGGACACTGTAAAAGAGCCGATTCAGGATCTTTCTTTGACATTTGAAACGCCAATTGAACAGGGAAGCAGCTTCACACTGAAAAATGAAACTGGAGAGGTTCCGCTTGAAAATATTCAAGTACAGAACAATGTATTAAACGGGTCCGCGGCAGAATCGCTGAAAAACGGTTCTTATACGGTTGATTGGCGGATCGTCGGTGAAGATGGGCACTTAATCGAAGGAACGTATGGATTTACGGTTGCAGCCGAGCAGGCGGAAGAGCCGGCAGAGGAAACAGCGCCGGAGAAAGAAGCAACAACAGATGAAACAGAGGAACAACCTGCTGCTGATGTCCAGCAGGAAGAAAAAGGATCCTCTTCCTCCATGCCGATTATTATCGGTGTGATCGTAGCTGCCGCATTGCTTGCCGTTATTCTGCTTATGAGAAAAGGGAAAAAATAATGGCTGTGCTTTATGCGTCGGAAACTCTTTTATACAGCTGTTTTTCTTTGTTAATGGGCGCTTTCCTTATACAGCTTGTTCCTTCGCATAAAAAGCCAGCGATTCTCATTCGAGAGCGCTGGCTTTACGGGGCTGTAGCCGGTATCGCTCTTTTTGCTTTTGTGCCGGCAGCTGTATTGATTCTGGAACTTGCGGCAGGAAGCGGCGTAATGTCTGTGGCACAAACGGTCATTCTTGGATTTACGGTCGGGAAGGCTTGGGCATTCACTCTTGCTGTTGCGCTTTTTTTCGCACTGTACTTGTTTACGTTTCCTGTTTTAACCGATAAACGTTTTACAGCTGGCGGACTCGGTTTTATTCTTTTGCTGATTGGCTCGATCAGCTGGTCGAGCCATGCCGCTTCTTTAAACGATTGGACCGGTGTCCTTTCCCATGCGGTGCATTTTACAGCAGTATCCGTTTGGGCTGGCCTGCTGCTTATGGCTGGCTGGTTTGCACGTGATGAAGCAAACTGGCTTGCTTTTTTAAAATGGTTTTCGCCAGTAGCTGCTATTTGTTTGTTATTAACCGCTCTGTCTGGCTTTTGGATGATGACCATCATTTTAGACGTTCGTGACTATGCAAGCGACTGGTCACTTAATTATGGACAGGCACTTTTAATCAAGCACCTACTGGTTCTGCCGGTTTTGCTGTTTGCGTTTATAAATGGGTTTCTTTTCAAACGAAAACTGCAAGAGCGCCGGGACGTTCACCCGAAGCCCTGGATAAAAGCAGAAAGCCTTATTTTATTATTGATCTTTAGCACAACAGCGTTTCTTGGCCAGCAGGAGCCGCCTCATGCAGTCAGCGAGGGCCGTTACTCACCGTTATTTGCTTTCTTTTACAACGGCTCCCTGCCGCCCGCTTTGCCGCTGCACCTTGGCTGGTCACCGTTAAATGTGCTGTTTATGTTTCTTGCCCTTGTTTTTTTTGCAATTGGTTTTTGGGGATATCGGAAAAAAGAAGCGGGCATTACATTTTTCATGAGCATGCTGCTTGTTTTTTCTCTTTATCTTGCCCTGATTACCGGTCTTTCATCTTAAAAAACCGCCTTAGCAGCGGCGGTTTTTTTATTATCAGCTTCTTCTTTTTCTCTCTCCGACTCTCTATTGTTAGATTTTCTCACAATGTTTTTTCATTATTTGAAGCTCGATATAAACCTTTTTCCATAGGATTGAATACTGTTTAAAAAATATAATAAATGCGGTATTGAAGCGATAGGAACCGATTACAAATTTCCTGTTATAAACAGACGGATTTTTTGGTTTGTTTTTTTTCACAAATGATCTCCATTTTTTTTAACAATCAAAACGATGTCATTTTTTTCTTTTTCTCCTACAATAAAGGCAACAAATACGAGAGGATGATCGTGATGTTAATTGGGATTCCAGCTGAAATTAAAAATAATGAAAACCGTGTGGCTATTACGCCGTCAGGAGTTGCTACACTTGTGGCCGCAGGACATGATGTCATGATCGAAAAAGGAGCCGGCTTAGGAAGCGGATTTACAGACGCAGAATATGAACAGTACGGCGCTCAAGTACTTGATTCAGCAAGAGATGTTTGGAACCGTGCAGATATGGTGATGAAAGTAAAAGAACCGCTTGCTTCTGAATATCAATATTTCCGTAAAGACCTTCTTCTTTTTACTTACCTCCACCTTGCAGCTGAACCAGCGCTTACAAAAGCGCTAGTCGACAGTGGTGTAACCGGTATTGCTTATGAAACCGTTACAGCAGGCGGCACGCTGCCTCTCCTTTCACCAATGAGTGAGGTTGCCGGACGGATGGCTACGCAAATCGGGGCCCAATTTTTAGAAAAGAATAACGGTGGAAAAGGCGTTCTGCTCGGCGGTGTTCCAGGGGTGAAACGAAGCCGTGTAACCATTATCGGCGGCGGTATGGTTGGTACAAATGCAGCCCGCATTGCCGTTGGGCTCGGAGCAGACGTTACGATCATTGACTTAAGCGCAGATCGTCTTCGCCAGATTGAAGAAATCTTTGGCGCAAGTGTTCAAACTCTTATGTCAAATCCATTAAACATCGCTGAATCTGTAAAAGAATCCGATCTTGTTATCGGTGCCGTTTTAATTCCGGGTGCTAAAGCGCCGAAGCTGGTAACAGAAGAAATGGTAAAAGCAATGTCACCAGGCTCGGTTGTCGTGGATGTAGCCATTGACCAAGGAGGTATTTTTGAGACAGTAGATCGTATTACAACTCATACAAATCCGACTTATGAAAAACATGAGGTTGTTCATTATGCTGTAGCAAATATGCCAGGAGCAGTTCCGCGTACCTCTACCATTGCATTAACCAACGTTACGGTACCTTATGCCCTCCAAATCGCAAATAAAGGCTTTGAGCAGGCTATTAAACAAAATCCAGCCCTTGAAAGCGGCGTAAATACGTATGGCGGCCATGTAACCTTTGAAGCCGTTGCGCATGATTTAGGATATGAGTTCAAAAATGTGAAAAGCCTGCTTGATTCACTAACGGTTTAAATAAAAAAAGCTGCCTCCAGCACTGGAGACAGCTTTTTCTTTTATAAGGACAAGTACTAATATTTCTTTATATATAAAAAAAGCAGCTTCTACTTCGAAAAGAAACAGAAGCTGCTTTAAATGATACCGGCGGCCGGGGTCGAACCGGCACTCCCGTGAAGGAACTGGATTTTGAGTCCAGCGCGTCTGCCAATTCCGCCACGCCGGCATATCATATACATGGAGCGGAAGACGGGATTCGAACCCGCGACCCCCACCTTGGCAAGGTGATGTTCTACCACTGAACTACTTCCGCACTTGAACAGGATGTTCTGGGTTCTGCGTTTCGCACAGGACGTGTGCGCTCCTAGAAGAAGTTCCTCTTTCATGCAAGACTTTGTAAGAAGTCTTTTATCAAATATACAGGCTGGCGAAAGTGAATACTTTCGTCAGCCTGTAAAAGATGCGGGTGAAGGGACTTGAACCCCCACGCCTTGCGGCGCCAGATCCTAAGTCTGGTGCGTCTGCCAATTCCGCCACACCCGCTAAGTATAAATGGCTGGGCTAGAAGGATTCGAACCTTCGCGTGACGGAGTCAAAGTCCGTTGCCTTACCGCTTGGCTATAGCCCATTTATATGGGGCGATCGAGGGGAATCGAACCCCCGAATGTCGGAGCCACAATCCGATGCGTTAACCACTTCGCCACGACCGCCATTATATCATATTATTTAATTGGCAGGGGCAGTAGGAATCGAACCCACACTGGAGGTTTTGGAGACCTCAGTTCTACCTTTAAACTATGCCCCTATAAATGGTGGAGGGGGGCAGATTCGAACTGCCGAACCCGAAGGAGCGGATTTACAGTCCGCCGCGTTTAGCCACTTCGCTACCCCTCCATATGAAGAAAAAATTTTAAATGGAAAATGGGCCTGAATGGACTCGAACCATCGACCTCACGCTTATCAGGCGTGCGCTCTAACCAGCTGAGCTACAGGCCCATCATAACAATAATGGAGCGGGTGATGGGAATCGAACCCACGACATCAGCTTGGAAGGCTGAGGTTTTACCATTAAACTACACCCGCATATTGTTAAAATGGTGGCTCAGGACGGAATCGAACCGCCGACACAAGGATT
>NZ_JAPSLE010000017.1:0-18442 GCF_031181085.1 Domibacillus sp.
ATTTCGCCGGTTTTCCGGACGTTTTGATAACATACAAATTCCCCCACAAGATTTTGATAGGTTCATTATACAAAAAAAGCCTGTAAACATCGCCTTCAAAATGAAGGCTTTGTCTACAAGCTGAAGCCTGCTTAAGAGCAGGCTTTTTCTTAACGCGCAGATGGCGGCATCATTTCTTCAATTTTCTTCATTTTATGCTCCCAGCAGGCTGGACTTAAATCGACCGGGTACTGTTCTGGATTAATGGGACGCTTGTATTCGTCCCATAAAACCGATAACCCCTTTTTCACATGTTCTCGTATATCGGCAAGCGACGGCTGATGGTACATAAACTTTCCGTTTACAAAAACATCTTTATGCAGATCAACAGCGGTAAAATCAGTAACAAATTTGCTGATATACGTGTGAACAGGATGAAACATTTTCAGCTTTTTTTCTTCCTGCGGCTTTTCCTCCTGGAGTGCGATATAATCTCCTTCCGCTTTTCCATTTGCATTGTTAATAATACGATAAACGTTCTTTTTCCCCGGTGTTGTCACTTTTTCCGGGTTGCCGGAGATTTTAATGGTATCCACCATTTCTCCTTGGTTGTTCTCAATTGCAACAAGCTTAAACACGGCGCCAAGGGCCGGCTGGTCAAAAGCGGTAATCAGCTTTGTGCCGATGCCCCACACATCAATTTTTGCACCCTGTGCATTCAGGCTCATGATCGTTTCTTCATCAAGATCATTGGAAGCGATAATTTTCGCATCCGGGAAGCCCGCTTCATCAAGCATCGTGCGGGCTTTTTTAGATAAATACGCAAGGTCGCCACTGTCAAGACGGATACCAATAAAGTTGATGGCATCGCCAAATTCCTTTGCAACCCGGATTGCATTCGGCACGCCAGAACGCAGCGTATCATATGTATCGACCAGAAATACACAATCCTCATGCGTCTCAGCGTATTTTGTGAATGCTGTATATTCATCCTGGTACGCCTGCACCATAGCATGGGCATGCGTTCCGGATACCGGAATGTCGAACAGTTTGCCTGCCCGCACATTACTGGTGCCTGAAAAACCAGTTAGATAAGCCGCCCGCGCTCCCCAGATAGCGGCATCGGTTTCCTGCGCCCGCCGTGTTCCGAATTCAAGTGCCGTTCCCTCACCTACAACCTGCATCATACGCGATGCTTTCGTTGCAATAAGGGTCTGGTAGTTCACTACATTTAAAAGCAGTGTTTCAAGCAGCTGTGCCTGCGCAAGCGGGGCTTCGATCCGCATAATAGGCTCGTTTCCAAAAACGATTTCTCCTTCCTGCATGGAACGGATCGTTCCCGTAAACGTCATATTCTTTAAAAAAGCTAAATAATCTTCTCCGTAGCCCAGTTTACGCAAATAGTCGATATCGCTGTCTGTGAAGCCAAATTTTTGGATAAACGAAATAATGCGCTCGAGACCAGCGAAAACGCCATAGCCGTTCCCAAACGGAAGCCGGCGAAAATAAAGATCAAAAACCGCATTCCGGTCGTGAATGCCGTCTCTCCAATACGTTTCCGCCATATTAATTTGATACAAATCGGTATGCAGCATAAAGCTGTCATCTGGATGCTTCATCATAATTCTTTCCTCCTTTTTGCACCAAGTGTATCGACAAAATGCCCTAGTGCCCATTCATGGCCTGCCTGGTTAAAAGACGCTACCGCGTGATCATACACAACAATTTTGTATCCTTTATTGTACGCATCCACTGCTGTATGCAAAATACATATATCTGTACACACGCCGACAAGATGCACCTCTGTAATTCCCCGCGCTTTTAATTTCATATCAAGGTCTGTTCCGGCAAAAGCAGAGTAACGCGTTTTATCCATGTAATAGACGTTATCCCGGCCTTTGTTTTGATCGTACACGGATTGAAGAGAGCCATACAGGTCGCGCCCTTTCGTACCGCGAATATTATGCGGCGGGAACAGCCCTGTTTCCGGGTGATAAGGGTCGCGTTCATCATGCACGTCAATCGCAAAAACAACATAGTCGCCGTTTTGGATAAATTGCTCTGTTATATAGACAATTGCTCCTTCAAGGGCCTGGCCTGACTTTCCACACGTTAATTTTCCATCATCCGCAACAAAATCATACGTATAATCAATATTCAGCAATGCTTTCATACACATCCGCCTTTCTTATCCGTAAATGGATTCAATTACATCTAAATCATTAAAAGTATACAATCGGGACGGCCGGTACGAGTGACGGGTTGTTTTTTTCGGCTGTCCGTCTTCATCCAGTGCCAGTTCTAAAAACGGAAGCTTCGGTGCACGAGCGAAGAAAACCGGATCAGAAGCGATTTTCGCATCATTCGTTACGGTCAGAAGCACCCGCTGCAATTCAGAAAGTGTGAATTCCTTCGGCAAAAAGTTTTTCGCCAGCGTTGTTCTCAGCATGTCTGACCGGATCAATGCAAGCGCGTCCTGAACAATCTGCTTATGATCAAAAGCCAGGTCTAGATTCAGCACTTCTTCAATCGGAAACAGCTGTACGTCCGCCGCATCATCCGACGCTGACCGGTTTACAAGAAACGTTTCCGGCACAATGGCATAAAAGGCATTTGAAACGATCCAGCCGCGCGGATCGCGTCCTGGTGTATCATATACGCCAAAATGATGCATATGAAGACCGCTAACGCCTGTTTCTTCTAGCAGCTCCCGACGCGCAGCTTGGACGCCTGTTTCTTCCGGCTGGATAAACCCGCCAGGAACTGCCCACTTTAAAGCTTCAATATTGGGGTTTCCTTCACTGTCTGTTGCCGCGCGCTGAATAAGCATCATGTAAAGCTTCATGTCAGGAGGGGCTTTTTCTTCTCTTTTTTTCGACAAAATAGTAAAGATCGCGATGTCTGCTGTATAACCGTCTGGTGTCCGGTATTTGGAGGAGTCATAGCTTGTCATTGCTCCGCCTTCTTTCTAATTATTAATTCTATAATTACTAATTATATAAAAGGTATTTCCATTTAGCAAGAAAAATCCGGCCTTTAAAGCCGGATTCTTTTCATTAGTGATTTCCTTCCCTTCCATTCGTTAACCAAAACCGTGTTATTCCCAATAAGAATGCTTTTCCCGTTCCTTTATGGCCGCACCCGCTAATAAAAGTTCTACTGTACACAAAAAGATCATGGATAAAATCCCCCACATCATTGCCACACCTTCCCTTCTTTTTTACAATGTAAAGGATGAAACGCGTTTCAGAACAATCATTTTTTTGGAAGAGGGATAAAGATGGGCAATATTCATGATATCGCTCGAATGGCTGGTGTTTCTGCCGCTACGGTTTCAAGAGTGTTAAATAACTATCCTTACGTAAAAGAGGAAAAAAGAAAGGCTGTCCTTGAAGCAGCCGAGCAGCTTCGTTACGTGAAAAACATTAATGCTGTTCACCTTTCACTAGGGAAAACAAAGATCATCGGGGTGATTCTTCCATTTGTCAGCCATCCTTATTTTGGTGTGATTTTAAGCGGAATTGCTTCAGCTGCCGAAAAAAGCGGCTACAAGCTGATGATTACGCAAAGCAATTATCAGGTGAGCCAGGAAATAGAGGCGCTGGATATGCTGAAGAGAAAACAAGTTGACGGAGTGATTATCGTTTCACGGGAGTGTCCTGTTGATATCGTGAAGGACTACAGTGAATACGGACAAATTGTTTTGTGCGAGGCACTGGCTGACCCGTGCCTTTCTTCTGTATTTGTCGACCAGTACAAAGCATTCCAGGCCGCTCTGTCTTTCTTAAAGAAAAAAGGTCATCAGAAAGTTGGTTACACTCTTTTGCGGACGGAGGGAAAAAGCAGCCTGGCAAGAAAGCAGGCGTATGAAGAACAGTATGGCAAGGCAAAGCGAGACTGGGTATTTAACCAGGCACTCACCATTGATGACGGCATCAGAATCGCCGGCGAATGGGCAGCGCTTTCCGAACGGCCTGATGCCATGGTGATTACAAACGATTTCGTGGCAGCCGGTTTTTTGCTCCAATGCAGGCGGCTTGGCTTTTCTGTGCCGGAGGATGCGGCTCTTATCGGCTTTGATAATCACCCCATTGCTGGTGCACTCGGCATTACAACCATTGAACTGCCGCTGCATCTGCTCGGGGAAACAGCATTTCAACAGGTCATTTCTTCAAACACTTCCCACAAAGAAGTGCCCTTTCGCTTAATTGAACGAGACAGTGTATAAACATAAAAAAGACCGGCAGTTGAATCTGCCGGTCTTTTTTAATGTTCCTATACTCATTATTTACGGTTAAACTCTGCTGGCACCGGGCCTGTACGCTCACCACGGTCAAGAGCCGTAATTTGATCGATTTCTTCCTGTGTAAGTTCGAAGTCAAACACATTGAAGTTTTCTTCGATACGAGATGGTGTAACGGATTTTGGAATGACGATCGAGTCATTCTGCAAATGCCAGCGCAAAATAACTTGTGCCGGAGTTTTACCGTGCTTTTCCGCAATTTCTTTTACAATATTGTTTTCAAGCACAACGCCGCCCTGCATAAGCGGACTCCACGCTTCTACGTAGATGTCATGCTTCTTACAGAACGCTTTAAGTTCTTTTTGAACGAGGTGCGGGTGGCATTCCACCTGGTTTACAACCGGTTTTACATCGCACTCATCCAGCAGGCGCTGCAGGTGGTCGATATCAAAGTTGCAGACACCGATTGCTTTTACACGCCCATCTGCATACAGCTTTTCAAGCGCTTTGTAGGTTTCCACATATGTGTCTTCCTGCGGCATCGGCCAATGGATCAAATATAAATCCACATAATCAAGGCCCAGCTTCTCAAGGCTTGTATCAAATGCTTTTAGTGTAGCATCATAACCTTGATCCGAGTTCCACACTTTTGTGGTGATAAACAACTCCTCACGAGGAACACCGCATTCCTTGATTGCTCTGCCAACGCCGCGTTCGTTTCCGTAGACAGCAGCTGTGTCAATAGAGCGGTAGCCTGTTTCGATCGCTTTTAAAACGGCCGGTGTTGCCTGTTCGTCTTCAACCTGCCATACACCATAGCCAAGCTGTGGCATTTTGAGTCCGTTGTTTAACGTTACAAATTGCATGTTTCCGCATCCCTTCATCAAATAAATTATTCACGTTGAAAGTATAGCATATCCTTTATATGGATTTCCCTTGAAACGACTTATAGGCCAAGCCATGCACCAAAAAAACCGACCGCACATGTAAGGAATATATAAAGAAAGGCTTTTTTCATTTTCATTTGCTCCGCTTCAAACAGCCAGGTTGAAAAGGTAGTAAAAGCGCCAAGAAACCCCGTTCCAAACAGTAAACGAGCGCTCTCTCCTGCCCCGCTGCCTATAAGCAGCCCCAGCAAAAAGGCACCAAGTACATTGACACCCAAAGTTCCGAACGGAAAAGCCGTGCTGTTGAACTGGCTGCTCAGCCAAAAACGGGCTATCGCCCCGAAAAAACCACCAATCGCGACCAGTATCATACTGCTTTCGCTCCTTTACGGCCGAGGCGTACAAACAGAAGCCCGCCGCCTATGCTTAAACCTATATATAAAAGAGCTGAAGCTGCCCTTCCTGCTTCGACAAGTGTTATGACTTCTACGCTAAAAGCAGAAAATGTTGTAAAGGAACCGATAACTCCGGCTGTAATAGCTTTTTGTATCGGTACCGGAATACGGTCTTTAACTTTTTCGGTTAAAAACGGAAGCAAAAAACAGCCAAGGCAATTTACGAAAAGAGTCGCAAACGGAAAGCCGCCAGCCGCTCCGTGGTCCATTACGGCCGATACACTGTATCGCAGCAGCGCACCCATAACGCCCCCTATTCCAATCCATACATAAATCAAAAAAATCCTTCTCTCTATTTGCTTTTCTTTTATCTTTATTTTTGCTGGCGTATTTGTCAAGGCAGGGGGATAATGGAGAAAAAAGGAGGTATACATATGGGTATTTCAAAATTAGAACACGTCGGTATTCAAGTAAAAGATTTAGAAGCAACAATTGATTTTTACACAAAGGTTCTCGGGCTTGAGCTTCTTGAGAAGCAGGGTCATCCTGATCCAAATCTCCGTATTGCATTTATCGGCTTTAAGCAGTCAGATGAAACGTTAATTGAAGTTATCGAAGGCTATAATCCAAATCTGCCGGCAGAAGGAAAGGTGCACCACATCGCCTTTACGGTCGATAATATCGAAGAAGAAATCGCTCGTGTAAAGGAACATAACGTTGTTTTTGTTGACGAAACTGTTACAGCACTTCCGAACGGAGCAAAATATGTCTTTTTCTACGGTCCGGACGGCGAGTGGATTGAGCTGTTTGAGCGGTAATGGCAAACAGATCGATCGGGCTTCCATTGTTTATTGCGGTTGTCGCTATTTCCTTTTCAGCGATTTTTGTTAAGTGGTCAGACGCCCCTGCTTCTATCTTAAGTATGTACCGCATGATTCTGGCCAGCTTGTTCCTACTGCCTGTTGTGTGGAGAAAAAGATCCGAATTTGAGCGTATCCAAAGAAAAGACTGGATGCTTTTAATTCTCTCCGGATTGTTTTTGGCTTTTCATTTTGTGCTGTGGTTCGGCTCGTTGAAGCTGACCACTGTTGCCAGCTCGACGATTATTTTAGCTCTGCAGCCACTCGTCTCGATGGCGGGCGGCTTTTTACTGTTTCGGGAACGAACAAATGCCGCATCTCTTGCTACGATGGGCGTTGCTATTATTGGTGCAGTAATGATTGGCTGGGGCGACTTCGGATTAAGCAGAGAGGCTATTTTAGGGGACCTGCTTTCTTTTTTAAGCGTTATTGCCGTTGTCGGTTATCTGCTCATTGGGCAGCAGACCGTGCGCAAAGTATCTCATTGGATTTACAGCTTTTGTGTTTTTTCTTTTGCTGCTCTTTTTCTGTGTCTTTACAACTTAGCAGCCAGTACGCAGATAACCGGCTATAGCAAGCACGAATGGGGTATTTTTCTTCTTCTTGCGATTGTTCCGACGATCGCACATGTCATTAACAACTGGCTTATGAATTACGTGAATGCCACAACGATTTCAATGAGCATTCTCGGTGAACCAGTCGGTGCCACCCTGCTCGCTGTTCTCCTGCTGAATGAACGGCTGACGAGCTGGCAGATAACAGGCGGCATTTTTATTTTAGCAGGTGTTTTTTTCTTTCTATTAAAACAGCAGCCTGCGCATAGCAAAAAGAGCGGATCAGGATGATTCCGCTCTCGGGCTGCCCGCAAACGCCCGCTTTCTTACTTTGTCTTTCCTCTAAGAGCAGATCAAGACGATTCTGCCCTTTTTGCTGTTTTACGCCGAAACAGCCCTTCCGCTTGATGGCCTGACGGCTTTTCGCGCAACATTACCCAGATCAGCAGACTGAGCATAAGTGCCAGCGCTTCAAGAGATACAATATACCACGGGTAAGGTCCAAGCAAATCCAGCAAACTGGCGCTTGACGGCTTGTGGCTTAAATAAAGATAATTTCCGCCCGTCCACTTATTAATCACCATTACAGGTGGTATGAGCAAATTTAAAAACAGCAATGTTTTCCCAACCGAATAAAGCGTTGGCCTGTATCCTTTTACCCAGGTAAAGTAAAGAGGAACAATTAGCAGAAAAGCATGTACCGTGAAAAAATGAAAAAAACGAAAATGAGGAAAGTCAAAATTCAAATAAGGAGTTAATAACGCCTGCGAAGCTCCAAGTAAACCGGTAAATAATAAAATGTCATAAATGCCTTTTTGTTTCGTTACGAGGAGCAGAACCGCCAAAAATAAGCTGATGCTGCACAGCTCCAGCGGAATAGCGTGACTCAGCTTCCAGCTGTTTGTGGTAATCATCCAGACATGATAAACGGCTTCTATTAATAATAAGAAGAAAGCTGTACCTATTTCCATCTTTCTCCCGACCAATCTGCCCAGCTGCTGGCGAAAGACGTATAATCCGGCCAGTGCTGTACTAACAGCCGCCACAACAATAAAATGGCTTCCTGAAAACATCGTGAAGTCATAATTTTGATAGCTCCCGCCGAACCAGCCCATCGTTACGCCTCCTTTTTAATGAGTGTATCATACACCAGCTGCTAAATCCTTTTTTTGTCATTTATCTTTCTGTTTGTTTTATTTCTATGAAAGAAACTTCTTTATCATGCCCAAATATCTACTACCTATTGAAAATCTTATGAATCCGTATATCAAAACCAGTTTTTCTATATATCATTCGCCTTGTTTATGTAATGTTTTATTACACAAGAGAATAAAATCCTAAAAAATCTATTGACGAATCTTAATTTTCCGCATAAGATAGGTACATGTTATAAAAAGTAACATCATAAGTTAGTAAAAATAACGTTCGGGAGGGTTTTAACATGGAAGATATGTTGTACTTAATGAACAGCCTCTGGGTCATGGTTAGTGCTATTTTAGTTATTTTCATGATTGCCGGATTCATTATGCTTGAGGCTGGATCAACTCGCATGAAAAACGCTGGCCATATTGCCGGCAAGACAGCTTTCACATTCGGGCTCGCTTCCCTCGTTTTCTGGGCTGTCGGATTTGCTTTCATTTTCGGTGATAACGCGAACTTCTTTGTAGGAATGTCGAACTTTTTCTACTCTGGCGCTGACTTAGATTTAGGGCTTTCATCTACTGTATTCTTCGTATTCCAGCTGGCATTCGCAGGGATCGCGATTACAATCGCTTTGGGCGGTTTCGCGGAACGTGCAAAGTTATCTGTATACGTTTTATTCACCATTCTCTTCTCAGCAATTGTTTATCCCGTTGTTGCACATTGGATTTGGGGCGGCGGCTGGCTTGCGGAGCATGGCAAGCAGGATTTTGCCGGTTCAACCGTTGTTCACTTAACAGGCGCTATGGCGGCTCTAGCAGCTACGATCCTTCTTAAACCTCGCATCGGCCGCTTTAATAAAGATGGTTCTGCTAATGCCATTCATGGGCATAACCAAGTGTTCACATCACTCGGCGTATTGATTTTATGGGTAGGCTGGTTTGGCTTTAACGCCGGAAGTACAGTATCTGTTGATGCCGGGTTCTTCGGGTTTGTAGCCCTTAATACACAGCTTGCAGCTGGCGCAGGTGCTGTTGCCGCATTGATTATCTCTTGGGTAACCCTTGGAAAATCGGATATTCCGACTATTTTAAACGGCGCTCTGGCTGGTCTTGTAGCCATCACCGCATCTTGTGCTTTTGTTGACACATGGGCAGCCGTTGTAATCGGCTTAATTGCCGGCGTTCTTGTATTCTATGGGGCAAAATGGATGGAAAAAATGGGGATTGATGATCCGATCTTTGCTCTTTCTGTTCACGGCATTCCTGGTATCTGGGGAACACTCTCAACTGGTTTCTTCGCTACACCTGATCTTGCTACTGTTGGCCGTCCTGGTCTTTTCTACGGCGGCGGTTTCGAACAGCTTGGGGTGCAGGCGATGGGTGTATTTGTCTCCGGTGCATTTGCATTTGTTGCTTCGTTCGTCATTCTTTTCGTCATCAAGAAGCTTCTTGGCGGGCTCCGCGTTTCAGAAGAAGAAGAAATTATGGGGCTTGATATCAGTGAACACGGCACATACGGCTATCCGGAAGTATTCGCTGACACAAAATCTAAAGCTGTAGGCGATAAATAAGATAAATAATACGCAAAGCGACAGCGCTTTGCGTATTATTGTTTAAAAGGATGTGAAAAATCATGACAACGCGGGAGCAAACGTACGCAAACATTCGCCAGGAAAAAGAAGCGAAAATGGATCGGCACCTTCACTCCACACAGCGCTTGAATGCCTTTCACGATGAAATTATGAAGCAGGTTCTTACGATCGCTCTGCAAATTCACGAGCACGAGTATGGCCCTTCCCCCTGTTCTTATTCCCTTTTTTTGCTTGGCAGCGCCGGCCGTTCTGAACAAGGCACCATCAGCGACCAGGATCATGGCATCGTCTTCGAGGCCGATACAGATGAAGCCGCTGCTTATTTTTTAGATTTAGGCCGAACTTTTTCAGATGGATTACATGCAGCTGGGTACTCGTACTGTGAAGGAAAAGTTATGAGTTCTAATCCAGTCTGGTGCCGATCAGCAGAGGATTGGAAGCAGCAAATCGCTTTATGGATTGAATCTGAAACACTGGATACGATGCGTTCTCTTCATATGATCTATGATGCCCGTGTGATTCACGGTGACAAAGAACCCGTTTCCACTTTGAAACAACAAGTGGCTGCAAACATGAAAAAAAATCCGCACAAGCTGAAGCGCTTTTTTGAAAACATTCAATTTATGAAAAAATCGATTGGCCTTTTTGGACAAATTTTCACGGAACAAAACGGCCAGCATTCCGGTTCACTTAATTTAAAACAATCTGCTTTTCTTCCTTACGTAAATGCCATTCGCGTGCTTGCCGTTAAAGAAGGAATTGATGCTTCTTCTACTTTATTGCGCATGAAGGCTTTAACAGCTGTTCCTGCTCACAACGGCCGCATGCAGGAATATGAGGAAGCATTTCGGCTGCTGCTCGAATTCAGGCTGCGCGTCCTAAGAAACGCGCCCGATTATGATAGCTCTCACTATATAAACATTGATTCACTTGGACCGGTCCGCAAGCGGGAACTGCGCCATATTTTAAAAACCGCAGAGTCCCTTCATCATTATGTACAGCGATTCATAGCAAAAGGATGATGCAGAATGGGCTTTAATGATTTTATGAAAAACTTAAGTGGAAACCGCTTCACAGGCCTTCAGGGCGGCCGTCATGATATCGCTTTTATGCGGAGTCTGCAGCGCGATTTAAAAACAAAGGAGGCAACCTCGGTCCCGCTCGACAAATTGCAGGTAGTTGTATTTGACTTGGAGACAACCGGATTTCATCCAGACAAAGGGGATCAAATTTTATCGATTGGCGCTGTAAAAGTATGCGGAAGACACGTTGAAGATGAATTCTATTCATTGGTCCGTTTTACTGAACCACTCCCGCCTCTCGTAAAGGAATTAACAGGACTTGAGGAATTAGAATTGATAAAGGCTCCTGAGCCGGCTGAAGCGCTGGCACAATTTTTTAAATTTGCCGGGGCTTCTCCTCTCGTTGCCCATCACGCCAGCCACGAAAAAGCTTTTATGACGTATGCGAGCCGTAAATATTTTCGGACACCGTTTTCCCACCGGCTGATCGATACATCGTTTATGTACCGGATTGCAGAGCCGGACAATCCTTATGTACGCCTGGAGGACTGCTGTGAACACAATCAAATTCCTATAACCGGCCGGCACCATGCTCTTGGTGATGCGCGTCTTACTGCGGCGCTTTGGGCGGTGTATATTGAAAAACTTCAAGAAATGGGTATCACTACGCTGTCACAAGTTTATGAAAGGCTCGCTGTTATTCGGTAAACAGACGACAGAGCCAGCTGCTTTGCCGTCTGTTTATTCTTTAGCTTTTCCCGAAATCCGTAGCATCTATAAGAGCCTGCTCTTCTGCAGCGATGCGGACAGACAGCATCCATGCATTTAAGAGCGTGAAAACAATTGCTGTGTAGTAGGCTTGAAACAGCAGCGGTATCACAATAAATTCAAGTGTAACAATGATATAGTTTGGGTGGCGAACCCAGCGATAAGGGCCTCTTTTAACAACTTTTGCGCCGGGAAGCACGATAATTTTTGTATTCCAAAAAGGGCCGAGTGAGCGAAGTGTCCATACCCGCCCAAGCTGTGTAACCAAAAATAATGTCAGCCACACCGGCCAGTTTGAGCTTAGCGTTTTTTCCATCATGGTCACTTCAGCAATTAAGCTGATGAAAAAAAGCGTGTGAAGTGCCACAATAAATGGATAATGACGTGTCCCCGCTTCATAGGCTCCCTGACTGAGCATCCACTTTTCATTTCGTTTAGCGATAAAAAGCTCAGAAATTCGCTGTACACAAAGAAAAAGAATAAACAGCCAAAAAACGCCGCTCATACTGTTTCCCCCCACTTCAGCAGCACTAATTCTCCGGAAAAGCCGGGTCCTAAAGCAGTCATCAATCCGTAGTCTCCCTGCTTCACATTGCCAAGCATAAATTGTTCTAACACATATAAAACAGTTGGAGATGACATATTACCAAACGATGAAAGAACGTTCCGGGCATGAAGTGTTTTTTCTGCTGAAAGCTTCAGTGTTTCTTCATATGCATCCAGCACTTTTTTTCCGCCTGGATGTGCAACAAAGTGGGTGATTTCCTTCATAGATAACCCTTCCTTTTCTAAAAAAGTATCTACAAATCCTCCCAGCCAGTCTCGGACAATTACAGGAATATCCCGTGAAAAAACGACATGAAGACCGCTGTTTTTAACCTCCCAGCCCATTACATCTTCAGAATTGGGCATTAATTTGGATGCAGTTTTTAAAACAGACGGTACAGGCCGTTTTGTTTCTATCCCAGCTTCGTCCCCCGTCATAAGCACACAAGCCGTCCCATCCGCAAACAGCGACGTTCCAACCAAATTGCTTTTTGACCGGTCATTTCGCTGGAACGTTAAGCTGCATAATTCAATCGCTAACACGAGCACCTTTGCCTGTGGGAAAGCGAGGCAATATTCATAAGCACGGCTGATCCCAGCCGCTCCGCCTGCACAGCCAAGCCCCCAGATCGGAATCCGTTTTGTTTCATCAGAAAACGGCAGACGGTTCATAATTCTCGCTTCAATGCTTGGCGTTGCCATGCCTGAGCTGGAAATAAAAAAAATGGCGTCAATATCGCCTGCTGTCAGCGATTGCTGTAAAAAGCGTTCGTCATCCAGACACTGTTTAACAGCTTCGGTTCCATATTCAACCGTTTTTTCAATATATAAATCATTTCGTTCCTGTAAACTGTGGTCGCGCTCAAACCAAGTTAACGGCATAGCAAAATGCCGCTTTTGAATTTGCCCATTTTGAAAAACCGTTAAAAGCCGCTCAATATCCCGGAAATCATCCTTGAATAATTCACGGGCAAAAGCGGCAGTTTGACCCTGCTCAACAATATGCGGAGGGTGGTACGTACTGGTAGAAACAATACTCGGCATATTTATCCCACTTTTCTTTTTGGTTTATCCTTCCCTCTCTTTCTTTTTTTAAACGGCCAGCAGCAGCGCAGAATAAATAATCAATCCGGCAGCAAATGCGCCGAAGCTGCTTTCACTTTCTTTTGGCAGTTCTTCCTTTAAGACATTTAAAATAAGCGCACCCGACAAAAAAGCCAACATTGTGGACACTGCCGCTTCTTTTAATTCCGTTAGAGCACCCAGGGCCCAGCCAACTAACACGGCGAAAATTAAAATCCAGCGGCCATATTGGTCATACACATGCTGGTGCGCTTCACGCATACTTTGGTCGATCGTCATAAAATGAACGGACAGGGCAAGAAAATAAAAAAGCATTCCAAATACTTGATCAAATGTTTCTTGAATAAGCAAATAACCAATCAGCATGTTGTAAAAGAAGAAAACGCCCACATGAAGCCAAAAAATACCCGAATTTGCCTTTGTTTCCTTTTTCTTTGTGGACTGCGATACTACTTCTTCAAGGCCATAAAAAAGAGCCAGGCCCATAAGCGCCATCAGATAAGCATGATTCTCAATGAAACGAAGCAGGTCATTTTGAGCTTTCTCCAGCACCTGCTGATGCGTATGTAAATCCGGGAGAAGATGCACAAATACATATGATACGGCGATACCGCCAGCAAAAGATAAAAACCGGCTTCTTGGAACTCGTTTTAAAAAAAACATATACTTGGCTGAAAAGTGAAGAACAGCAAAGCCTATCGCTAATACCAAGCTTAACATTTTCATGCCGCTCCTCCTTCCCTTCAGGAACCCTCCCCCTTTTTCATTGCCATTCCATACTTTTTTTATACAAAAAAACGATCCGCTTTTTTAAGAAGCAGATCGTTTTGTTCGGTAAAACAAGAGAAGAACTAGAAAAAGAGTACAAGCCGATAAAGCGAGAAGCGGGAAAAAGAAAGGCGGATAATACACGAGCTCAACATTGTTTCGTCCCTCTTTTAGTTCAATGCCTGTAAATGCGTAATTTGCTTTTTTGATTTCCTGCTTCTCACCATTTACCGTTAAACGCCAGCCCTTTTCATAAGGAAGCGGTATGGCTGCATATTGACTATGATTCGTATTGTTGTACGTAAAAGAAAGGCGGTTCCCTTCCCAGCGAAGCCCTTCGACGAATGATTGACGGCTTTGGGCTTTTGCTTCCTGCAGAACTTCATATGTTTCTTCATACAGCTGCACATCCTTTAGTTCATAGGTTCCTTTTGGCACACGAAGGGAAATGCGGCTGTTCGCTTTTACTCTTATCACCAGCTGATCCACGTTCGTCTTATAGATAGAACGGGCCGCTTTTCGGGTTGTTTTATACTCATTGACTTGAAGTACGTACGAATCTTTATTATCGATTCCTCTTAAAGTAAAAGTAAGGTAGTAATCTTTAACAGACGGATTAGGCTGATTGACTACTACATCAATCCCGCCTTTTTCGGGTACCTTGAGTATATTCTTCTCATAAGTGGCATGAACAGGTTCGACCGATGTACGTTTCATAATGGATGCACTCTCCGGTATAGGAGCTCCCGGCTCTTTATGATCGAGGACAATTCCCGAGAGCATAGCATGTTCTTTTGCCACTGGCGAAGCATTCTTTAATTCCCGTTCTGAAAACACGGTACGTGTCGTACGGACAAACGGAAGGAGGTTTTCATTTTGATATGCAACGTATTCGCCGGCAGAGGCAGCTTCCTTGAATCCATACGGAACAGCTTCTTCTTCTTTCTTCTTGATATAATATTTGCCCATTAACAGACTTTCTAAATTAGCACGATCTCCAAGTGTTCCATAGCGGCTAACACTTTCCCAGCCCATATCTATATAGAGATCTTTTAAATAAAAGAATAAAAGATGCTCATTTAAAATACTTGAGTAAGCACTCATTCCTTTGAAGCCATGAATGATTGGGGTATTGTTCCGACGCTGAAGTGTCCAATCGATCCGGGCAAGAGGGTCGGTTTCCTGCTCCTGAATCAAAGCAATCACCTTTTGCTGGTCAGCACCTCGATATTGATCACTATTCATATACTCTTTTGACACTTTAAAAGATGTTCCTGAAACCGACAGGCGGTTTTCCTGATAAGCGTTCGCCACCCCTATACTTGTTAAAATAATGAGCAGCGCCATGATTGATTTTATATGCCGGCTTTTCCGGATAACAAGAACAAAAAAGACAGCCACGACTATAAATGCAGAAACACCCATCCAGGCATCTTTTGCACGCTGAAACGTTATAACAGGGTCCAGCACATAAAAAAGAATATATAAAACAGCTGCGCAGGCAAAAGCAGTCATAAGCTTTTTTCGCTTAATTTGAATCGGAATAGAGAGCGCAGCAGCTGCTGTACCACCCACTGTAAGAGACAAAAGATGCTCCCATCGATACTGTGGGGCTGAAAAACCATTAAAAACACTGGCCGCATACGGGCTCATATGTAGAAGGACTAAAAAAATCGTCATAAAAGCAAAAAAACGGAACAACGGATTTTGGTACAAAGAAACAAGCATGAGACTCAACACAACAAAAGCGGGTATATATACGATTAGGCCGTTGATTAAAAAGTTATCAGTAAAACCAATAAGAGGAATTTGCTCCGTATAAGGCGGCCGGTAATTATTTAAGAATCCATATACAGCAGGAATAAAAGAAAAAGCACTAATGCCAAATCCCGCAATGCCGGTCAGCAAAAACAGCTTAATTTGTTTTTTTACTGATGTTTCTCCCTCTGAGAGCTTGAAAATCCATCGGAATAAAATATAAATGCCTGCAAGCAAAAAGTTAACATACGAAAAGTAAAAATTATCAAATAAGCTGACCGAAACAGCTGCAAGAAAAAACCATGGTTTTTCTTCCCGTATTACTTTTTCGACACCGATTAAAAGCAGTGGAAGCCAAATCATCGAATCTGAAAAAAATTCCCAGTAGGTCACATACCGAAAGTAAATAATGCTTGTACCATAAACAACCGCACCAACAAAAGCAGGCAGTGCTGAGAGAGTCATGTATCGAAAGTAAAACGTCGCTATCATCAAAATGACGGTCAGCCTAAGGATGCTGACAACTAAAATGGCATCCGCCCAATAAAAAAGATCCGGCTTTCCAATGAGTCCTATACTCTCCAGAACAAATGTTACACCTGCTGTAAAAAGAAAAATGATCGAATTAAAAAAATAATAACTAAGCTGTGTGTATATACTCCCGCCCAGCCCAAAATCGGGAGAATAAAAAAACTCGCCTTTTTTAAATTCATTGTAAAGCAGTTCCTTAAAAGGTTGCATTTGTGACAAGCCATCATTCATGCCTGTCATGTACTGCCCATCAAACCACTGCACAATAAAATACAAATGACTCAAAAGAGCCATAATTAAGCTCGATAAAAAGAAAAAGAAGAAAGAAGCCTTTTTTCCTGAAGGGCTTATTTTATGTAAGAATGTAGATGTGTTTTCTCTTTTTTGCATGGCTTTTTTAAAATTCTCCCTGTCAGAATAAACGTAGCGGGCAGCGTAAAGAAAACGGCCACAAGCGGCGCGATACTACTGTTCATACCAAACTGTTCAACAAAAAGATATAATAACACAGCTGTCATCCCTGTATTAAACAGCTGCGTTAATGGAAACCGTATAAACGCGGACCAGGTCGGCTTTACTTTGTACGTATATAGCGTGTTTAAGAAAAAAGAACCGATTAAACTGCTGAGAAAACCGATCATATGCGCGGCAAAAAAATGTAATCCTAATCCATGCAGCATAAGTATGTATACCGCATAATAATGACCAGTGTTAATGACACCAACAATAATAAATTTCAAAAATTCATTAGGAATAAATGGCATGTTTTTCTCTCTTTTCTTTTGGTGCCCCAATACTCGTATGCTGAATTAAATAATGAGGTCGCTTTTTCGTTTCGTTATAAATTCTTCCAATGTATTCTCCGATAATACCCATACAAACAAGCTGAACCCCGCCTAAAAAAAGAACAGCAGAGATAAGAGTAAAGTATCCAGGAACAACTACCCCTGTCCGCATGATCTGAACAAAAGTGATGGCTATATAAACAAGCGACATAAATAACACAAGCGCTCCTGTGTAAAAGCAGGCACGAAGAGGCTTATGGTTGAACGAAACAATCCCATCAATGGCGTAATTCAGAAGTTTTGGGAAAGACCATTTTGTTTCACCACATTCTCTGGCTACATTTTCATAAGATATGGTTTTCTGTCCATATCCGATCCATGAATACAATCCCTTAGAAAATCGATTTCCTTCACTTAGCGTTAACAAGGCATTCACTGCTCTGCGGCTTAAAAGACGGAAATCGCCTTCTCCATCTGTCAGTTTTACGTCGACTGTATGGTTAACAAGTCGATAAAAGAAAGAGGAAATAATAGAGCGAACAGGAGAATCACCAGTTCGATTCCGCTTGGCAATAACTTGGTCATATCCTTCTTCATATCCTTTTAACAGCTGGGAAATAAGAGAAGGCGGGTGCTGCAAATCGGCATCCATCAAAATAACCGCATCACCCTGGGCATGCTGAAGACCTGCCAGCATAGCAGACTCTTTTCCAAAATTGCGGGTAAAGGAGATATATTGAACTTCTTTACAATGAAATGCCAGCTGCTTTATAACATCCAGTGTATCATCAGCGCTTCCGTCATCAACAAAAATAACTTCATATGCGTAAAATTGACCATTCATTTCTTGATTAATGGCCTGAAGTACTTTAGGGATATTTTCAGCTTCATTGTAAGCTGGAATAATATATGAAATTTTGACTGGTTTCATCCTGTCATCCTCCGTCTCTTTTACGTCTTAATTCATCACTTTTTTCAAGCAGGTGGATAGTCCACTCGCCCGCTTTATGATTTAGGTGACCTTATCCGATGTGAAGGTATAGGTATCAACTCCTTATATTATTAGCTAAAAATGCTTTGAACATTCTTTTTGAAAAGAAATCAAAAAGAAAATAAAAAAAGAGGATTGCTCCTATGCCTCATCCACCTCCACCTTTTATGCTTTTTGCACCTCAATTAGACATAATAAAAGATAAACGAAATGATTCCTTTAAACAAGTGGAATCTAGGAAGAAGGCAGTGTCACTTTCATAGGTATTCAAATTTACTCTACCCTGCCCTTATTAGGTTAAAACGTTTATTCCTTTGAAACCACACCCAGTATCTTACAAACAAAACAAAAAACACGTTCATTCAAATTTTACATTTGAATGAACGTGTTTTCAATTCAGATCATTTATGCTGCCAGGCGGCGTCCTGCTCTCACAGGGGGAAACCCCCAACTACCATCGGCGCTGAAGAGCTTAACGGCCGTGTTCGGGATGGGAACGGGTGTGACCTCTTCGCTATTGCCACCTGACTATGAAGTT
>NZ_JAPSLE010000010.1:0-83604 GCF_031181085.1 Domibacillus sp.
GACAATTGAATGCGGTTATAGTTCGGATAGGGCTCTTCACCAAAAATAGTAATATGAAACCGATCCGGGTTAATTTTTAATATTTCTTCAATAGACCGGACACCGGCCATCCCATTTCCGATTAGTACGATTTTCTCTTTTGTCATCTGAACATCCTCCTTGGTGGCTGTTGATAGTGTTGATTATAGGAGAACTAAAAGAAGTAGTCACAATAAATGTTATATAATCTTACATAAAAATTAATTGTTAGAAAATATCACATATAATCGTTACATAAATTCACATTCTGATATATAATAGTACAGGTAATCCATTTCGAGGTGATTCCATGACAGATGAAGAGAGAAGCTATAAGACGAAAAAGGTTATTACAATTGGAATTGTGAGCGAGTTAACCGGCTTGTCTGAACGCCAGATTCGCTATTATGAAGAACGCCAGCTTATTTTCCCTGACCGCTCAGAAAGAGGCACGCGAAAATACTCCTTTGGCGACGTGGAAACACTGATGGATATTGCCAACCAAATGGAAGATGGTGTCCGGACATTTGAAATTAGGCAGGAAATGAAGAAAAGACCAGATCATGACAAATTAAAACGAAGCATGATCAAAGGCCAGCTGAATGCACGGTTCGGTATTCAAAACAAGTTCAAATGAAAAATCCCGGAATCTTCATCCTCCGGGATTTTTCATTTGAAAAGCTCGTTTAACGGAGCGCTGAATTCATTAGGATGCCCTATAAAGCTATGATAAAATGCAATTAAAAAAGGATTTATAATATGAAGAAAGATACATGGAGCGCTCTCTTTCAACCTGATCGGCCTGAAGATGAGCAGTTTTGCCGCGAGCATGGTGAATTGCTGTTCGCCAGGCTTCGGTTTGTTTGTTTAATGGTTGTCCTGTCTTACCCGCTTTATTTGGCTTTGGATCTTTACTTCTTGTCAACGGGAGAAAAGAGATTAAACTTGGGCATTCTCGCTTTTTTACATTTTCTTTCGTTCTTTATGTCACTCACCTTTTTGCTGGTCCGTAAGCGACTGATCCGGTGCCAGCAGTCTGGCAGGAGTGATGTGCTGCATTATGTATATAGCTATTTTTGTTTTTATATTTTCATTGGCGCGTCCGGATCGTTAAACAGCCAATTTTTAACTGGAAATATTTACGCATATTTAATTATTCTACTGGCAGCTTCTGTGATTTTTCCGATTCCCCCAAAAAAATCCGCAGTCATGCTGGCCGGCATCCATGTTTTGTTTCTAGCCGGATTAATGAAAATTGGCGGTTTTTCACTTACATCGATTATGAATATGATTAATTCGACCGCCGCAGCCGGCATTGCTTTTTTTCTATCGTCCACCTTTTATTTCTATCGAAAAAAAGAGATGGAAAGCCAGCAGCAGCTTCAAACAAATGAAAAAACATTTCGCCTTTTATTTGATTTAAATCCGCATCCACTCATTCTGGCACGGCTTTCTGATTATCAGATTATCCTTTTTAATCAGCGGGCATCTGCGTATTACGAAGGAACTCAGCTGCACGATAAAGGCGCTGGCCTTCTTTTTAAAAATCCGCATGAGGAGCAGAATATCGTTGATGTTTTACAGGGGAAAGGAAGCATCAAAGGATATTTGACGCCGCATTTTGACCCAGCGAAGAAAGACGTTTGGATTATGCTGAGTGTGGAATTAGTTGATTATTTGCAGGAACCGTGCCTGCTAATCGGAACAACGGATGTAACGAGCTTTAAAGCGGAAGAAGAAAAACTATCGGCGCATGCCTTTTTGGATGAACTGACAGGTGTTATGAACAGACGAAAAGGGCTGAACGTCCTTTCCAGCCTGATGAACAGCCGCCAGGCTCAGCCCTTTACACTGTGCTACATTGATATTAACGGATTAAAAACTGTTAATGACCGTTACGGCCATAATAAAGGTGACCATTTTATTAAAGAGATCTGCCGGGCAATTCAAAAATCTCTGCATGAAGAAGATCTTTTATTTCGAATGGGCGGGGATGAGTTTGTTATTCTTTTTCCCAATCAGCCGCCGGAAGCGGCCGATCAAGCCTGGAATGCTATTCAATTAGAGTTTGCCCGCACCAACCAGGTCTCCCGGCAGCCGTACAAATTGTCGGCCAGTCACGGCATCTGCTATTACCACCCCGGCATGAATATTTCTCTTGAAGAGCTGCTTGAAATGGCTGATCAGGAAATGTATAAAGAAAAAAGAAGCCGGCGTCATAAGCCCCATACTCCTTCTTTCCAAAAATAACAAAAAATCAAACGAAGAACAGTAATGTTTTCGTTTGATTTTTTATTTAACAGCCTGTTTTCCTCCCTTTGTTTTACCGATTTTCTCACACCTTATTCCATAAACTCATATAAAGTAAAGAGCTAAAAAGTATGGGATGGAGGCTTTGGTGTGAGCCGAACGAAACGATATGCTCTGGCGCTTTTCATGGATTTCGGGATTCTTTTTCTTTCTGTTGCGCTTTCCTGCTTTGTTTTCTATGAAAACGGCAGAGGGCTTACATTTTCCCAACTGGCATACATCTTCGCCTTGTTTTGGGTGGTACTGACGATTGGATTTCATCTTTTTCACCATTATCGCCACTTATGGCGTTTCGCTAGCATGGGGGAATCAAAGGTCATTGGAAAAAGCTTCGCATTTGCCTTCGTAACAGGCGCCATGCTGCATCTTCTTTTTTCGGAGTGGGGGGCAACCGCCCTGCCGTTTTCTTTTCTTTTCATAACTTGGACTGTTTCTCTGGCAGTCTTTTTATTTTCACGGCTGATTTTATGGTCTATAAATGAAAACAAGGGCATTCCCAATAAAAACGGAAAGCGGACACTTATTATCGGCGCGGGCAATGCGGGTATTTTAGTCGTGAAAGAATTAAAAAAATCGACGGACCCTTTTTTATACCCCGTTGCTTTTATTGACGATGACCCTGAAAAAATTGGCCTGCACGTCCGGAATATGCCGGTTGCCGGCACAACCGGTGAGATTGAACGGGTCATTGAGCAGTTTCATATTGAAACAGCCATTATCGCCATTCCATCTGCTTCCGGAAGCGATATTACCCGAATCGTAAAAAGCTGTCAAAAATGCGGTGTCACTGTCCGGATTCTACCGCGTATTACAGATATTATTAATGGACGTGTTACATTAAGTATGATTCGTGAGGTCAACGTGGAGGATTTACTTGGACGCCCGCCGATCCGGCTGGATGTTCTCGGCATTTCTCATTATGTACAGGATAAAACAGTGCTGATTACCGGAGCGGGCGGTTCGATCGGCTCTGAAATCTGCCGGCAGATTTCTTCATTTCATCCGAAAAAAGTCCTTCTGCTTGGCCACGGTGAAAACAGCGTATATGCAATCGAAAAAGAACTTGAGCAGCTTTATCCTCACCTTCCCATCCAGGCACTAATTGGCGACATTCAGGATAAAAACCGGCTTAAACATATTTTTTCCACTTACCGCCCACAGGTTGTCTTTCATGCCGCTGCACACAAGCATGTCCCTTTAATGGAACACAATCCGACGGAAGCCGTTAAAAATAACATCTTCGGCACGAAAAATCTGGCGGAATGTGCCGGTCAGTATGAAGTTGAAACGTACGTTCAAATTTCCACAGACAAAGCAGTGAACCCAACGAGCGTAATGGGTGCCACAAAACGGGTAGCCGAACTTATTATTCAAACATTGAATCAGCAGAGTAAAACGAACTTTGTCGCGGTCCGGTTCGGAAACGTACTTGGAAGCAGAGGCAGTGTAGTTCCTTTATTTAAAAAACAAATTCAAAACGGCGGTCCGGTTACAGTCACGCACCGGGATATGACCCGTTATTTTATGACGATTCCCGAAGCCGTACAGCTTGTCATTCAAGCAGGGGCGCTTGCAAAAGGCGGCGAGATTTTTATTTTGGATATGGGCAAACCGGTTAAGATCAGCGAACTGGCCCGTAACTTAATTACCTTATCGGGACTGACACCAGGCAAAGATATCGAGATCCACTATACAGGTATGCGCCCAGGGGAAAAACTGTACGAAGAACTTTTTACAACAGAAGAAGGCCACACGGCTTCCAAGCATGAATTGATCTACATAGCCAGAACAACGAACGTATCAAAGATCGACCTGCCATTCTGGCTGAACCAGCTGGAACAGCTTGTTTACGAATCAGGAAACGAAGAAACCGATACGGCAATCAAATCCGTTTTAAAAGAAATCGTTCCTTCTTATCAGATTGATTTCTTTTTTTCATAAACAAAATAAACTTCCCATCTTTATGATAAGTAACTGTCTTCTTGCTTTCTTGTTCGAATTACTTTAGCGGGAGTACCATATGCAACCCCGTACGGACCAATGCTTTGCAACACCGTTGATCCAGCTCCAATAACAGTATGCTCTCCAATACTCACTGAGTGAATGACCTTGGCTCCAAGCGACACAACTGCACTATTTCCCGCTTTAACATTCCTGCCCAGCACCGCACCCGGAGCAATGCTGACAAAGTCACTAAGTATGCAGTCATGATCAACCGAGGAGTTTGTATTAATAATAGAATGCTCTCCTATAATTGTATTTCGGTTAATAACCGCACCTGCCATCACAACCGTACCATCTCCTATTTTGACATTGCTGCTGATGCAGGCCGATGGGTGTACGATGGAAACAAAAGAAAAGTCAGGGACGAGTTTGCGAATGGTTTCAACCGTTTTTTTCCGTGTCCAATTGTCCTCGATCGCCACAATACCTCCGCACACCTGTTTGCCCAATTTCAGCAAAGTAGACTCTGTCCCTACTATCCGATATCCGTATATACTCGTATTAACGGGACGAATCGTATCAATAATTCCATATATAGCGTATTTTCTTTCTTTTTCAATAGCATCAATAATGACGCTCGCATGTCCACCTGAACCGATGATGATGATTTTTTTCACACCAATCACCTCGCATTGTTTTATCAATGTATGCCAGCCTCTCGACTATATGCACTTTGTCTTTGCCAATACAAGACAGGGTTGCTTTTCCCAAAACAAAAAAGCCTTGCGAATAATTCGCAAGGCTTTTATAAATAGGTGCTCCATACAAGTATGGAGACGGCGGGAGTCGAACCCGCGTCCAAAGATAACGGCACCTGAGCGTCTACGGGCGTAGCTGTACTATTTCGGTCTCGCCGGCCCAACTGCCGCACAGCAGGCGTTTGGATCGGCCAGCCTGATTAGTCTCTTCTCTCATCCCCAGGCGGAGGAATTGAGCGTAGTCCGCTTAAAGTGAGCCCCTTACCCGACTGCACGGACAACAGCGGGAGGAGCACAGGCTAACCTAAATTAGGCAGCTTGTAGTTGAGTTTGTTGTTTGCCAGTTATTATAGGCAAGTGCGTTTTGACAGAGCCGACCCTCTGGCCCGCAGCCCAGGCTCGAACTACCCCTGTCGAATCCGTAACGTCCCCGGATTAGATTTGAACAGGATGTTCTGGCTTATGCTAAGAACATTTCCTGACAAAGTAGTATCGAAGCATAGCTGCTTCATCGTGACAGAATCTATCATACCACAAACAAACTAGTTATTCAACCCTTTTGACGATCACGGAAGGCGCGCTCAATGTCTCGTTTTGCTTCTTTCTGCTTTAAATCTTCGCGTTTATCATATTTCTTTTTCCCTTTTGCAAGGCCAATTAACAACTTTGCATATCCGTCTTTTAAATAAAGTTTTAAAGGAACGATCGAGTAGCCCGCTTCTTTCGTTTCACCGATCAATGTATTAATTTGCTTCCGGTGCAGAAGAAGCTTTCGCGTACGGAGCGGCTCATGGTTATGAATATTTCCCTGCTCGTACGGGCTGATATGCATATTGTGGACGAACAATTCGCCATTTCGAATGCGGGCGAATGAATCTTTTAAATTCACTCGCCCCGCCCGGATTGCTTTAATTTCGGTTCCTAAAAGTACAAGACCCGCTTCATATGTTTCTTCAATAAAGTAATCGTGGCGCGCTTTTTTATTTTGCGCGACCACTTTTCCTTCTCCCTTTGGCATTGGCTCATCCCCACTTTCTTACTTGCGTTTCTTTTTCTTCGCAATTCCCTCGTAAAATTTACGTTTTTTCTTTTTTTTCGGCGGCTGGTTCGACCATTCGCCGCCCTCTTTCATATCTGAACGCGCCGGCGTTCTCGACGGTCTGTCTTCCCGTTTAATGGTTTGTGCTTTCTTGCCGCGGCCGCGCGGCTTTTTATCCGCTTTGCCCTCTATTCCAGCTGGACGCTGGCGCTGTTTTTTCATGCCCACGATTTCAAAATCGACAGACTGTTCGTCTTTATTTACATCACGCACACGAACGGTAATTTCGTCCCCAATGCGGAAGACATTGCCGGTCCGCTCACCGATCATAGCATAGTGGCGTTCATCATAACGATAATAATCATCTGTCATATACGAAACGTGAATCAGACCCTCAATCGTATTTTCAAGCGCCACAAACATACCGAAGTTGGTAACAGAGCTGATAACCCCATCATACTCTTCACCAATTTTATCAAGCATAAATTCGGCTTTTTTCAGCTCGTCTGTATCGCGTTCTGCATCAACAGCCCGGCGTTCCATGCTGGATGTGTGATCAGCGATTTCCGGAAGGCGCGCATCCCACTTTTCCCGTGTTTGCGGCGTAAGATCACCGTTAACTAAATACGTACGAATTAAACGGTGGACAATCAAATCCGGATACCGACGGATTGGCGAAGTGAAATGCGTGTAAAATTCTGCTGCAAGCCCAAAATGCCCTAAGCTGTTCGCATTATATTTTGCCTGCTGCATGGACCGAAGCATAACAGTAGAAATAACTGTTTCTTCCGGCGTGTCTTTTACGTTTTCAATAATTTCCTGAAGGGCACGCGGATGAACAGAATTTGCTGTCCCTTTCACATTCAAGCCAAAATTCGTCAAAAACTCAAAAAAGCGCTGCAATTTATCTTCCTTCGGATCTTCGTGAATCCGGTATATAAACGGAACATCCATCCAGTGGAAATGCTCTGCTACCGTTTCATTTGCCGCCAGCATAAATTCTTCAATCAGTTTTTCGCCGACAGAACGTTCCCGAATGACCACATCAGTCGGATGCCCGTCTTCATCTACAAGCACTTTTGCTTCCCTGAAATCAAAGTCAATGGCACCCCGGTCCGTGCGCTTTTGGCGTAAAATGGCCGCCAGGTCTTCCATTCGCTCAAACATCGGCACAAGTGCTTCGTACTTAGCGCGCAATGCTTCATCTTTATCAACCAAAATCCGGTTTACATCTGAATAAGTCATTCGTTCTGTCGTTCGGATGACGCTGTCAAAGATTTCATGGCTGACTACTTCACCAGATGCATTAATTTCCATTTCACACGACATTGTTAAACGGTCTACTTTAGGGTTCAATGAGCAGATGCCATTGGACAAGCGGTGTGGAATCATTGGGATTACCCGGTCCACTAAATAAACACTTGTACCACGCTCATAGGCTTCCCGGTCAATCGGGGAGTTTTCCGTTACGTAGTGGCTGACGTCGGCAATGTGAACGCCGAGCTTATAGTTGCCATTCTCAAGCTTGGTTACCGTGACCGCATCATCGAGGTCTTTTGCGTCCGCTCCATCAATTGTCACGATGACTTCATCGCGAAGATCCCGACGGTTCGCGATATCTTTCGGATCAATTTCATCCGGCACCGCATTCGCCTGCTCCAGCACTTCTTCCGGAAACTCCTGCGGCAGGCCGTGTTTATAAATAATCGACATAATATCGACGCCAGGATCGTTCTTATGCCCGATAATTTCTTTTACTTCGCCTTCTGCCGCCTGTCGCCCTTCCGGCCAGCGTGTGATATGGACAACGACTTTGTGGCCGTCAATCGCACCGGCAGTTTTTTCTTTTGGAATAAAAATATCAGCGGTGAATTTTTTATCGTCTGTTTCCACAAAGCCAAAGCTTTTTTTGTCGATGAACGTACCGACAATGTCCGTCTGGCCGCGTTCTAAAATACGGACAACAGTACCTTCCCGGCGTGTCCCGCTCTCGTCTTCTTTCGTTACACGGACAAGCGCCGTGTCGCCGTTTAAGGCTCCATTTGTTTCATGCGGCGGAATGAATACATCATCCATTCCCTGCTCATCCGGCAGCAGGAAAGCAAACCCTTTTGCATGTCCGGAAATCTTTCCGCGCACAAGGTTCATTTTCTCCGGCAGACCGTATCGGTTTGCGCGCGTCCGCACGACTAAACCGCGCTCTTCCATGTACACGAGCGACTTAACAAAGTCGCGAAACCCTTCCGAGCCTTCAATGCCAAGCACTTCTTCAAGCTCCTGCACTGTGAGCGGCTTGTACGATTCTTCTTTCATATACGTCAATAATCGATCGACGATTTTCTCTATGTGCTGGTCCATCTGGAACCCGCCTCCTTTTGCGAAGTTACACGGTCCAGTCAAGCGTTTGGAGAAAGGCAAGAATATCTGCATGCAGCTGCTCTTTTTCCTTATCCAGTGTAATCACATGACCGGACTCTTCGTACCACTTCAATTGTTTTTCGTCTGTTTCCACGCCTTCAAAAATCACATTGGCGCTGTTGGTATCAATCATTTTGTCGTTGCGTGCCTGAACAACAAAAACCGGTGCATAAATGTGGTCAATATGGCTGCGTACATCTTGTACAAGCTCACGAAGCGCCGCCAGCGTATTCATCGGTGTTTGTTTAAAGGCTTCTATTTCTTTTTCAATAACTTCAGCGGATTTCCCTTCAAATTTCTTGAACCCGCGTGCGTATTCCACAACCCCATTGTACATCGTCTGCTCATCTTTCATCGACATTGGGGCACACATTGGAATAATACCCTTTACAGGTTTAGTATAACCGAGTTTCAATGCAAAAACACCGCCGAGCGACAGTCCGCATACCGCAATTTCTTCATAGCCAAGATTCAGCAGGTGCTGATAACCTTCCTCCACATCCTTCCACCAGTCTTCAGGACCTGTTTTCACTAGTTCTTCAGGCGGAACCGCATGTCCTTTATAGTGTGGTGCATGTGATGTATACCCATTTTTCTCAAGAAAACGGCCAATCATGCGCACGTCAGATGAATTTCCAGTAAAGCCGTGTAAAAGTAAAACAGCCCGTTTTCCCGCTTCGAATGTAAATGGAGTTGGCAGTGTTAGTTTCATGTGAGTCAATTCCTTTCTTTTTTCGGATGATGAAGGCTTTGGGGCATAAAAAAAAGCGATTCAGCCGAATCGCCTTTTTTATTATAAACCAAAGTAAGAAAGCGCAATTGTTAAAACAAAAAACAGAACAGACAAAATCACTGTCAGACGATGCAGCACCAGGTCAATCCCGCGCGCTTTCTGTTTTCCAAACAATTGCTCCGCACCGCCGGAAATCGCGCCAGAAAGCCCTGAACTTTTTCCAGACTGCAGCAAAACAACCGCAATAAGCGCAATTGCTACAATCACGAGCAGTACAATAAGCACTGTATGCAACATATTTTTACCTCCATCAAAGACGAACCTATAGATGAGTGAATTATATCATACTTTCTGCACACGCGCAAAAAAGCCCGGCGGCCGCCGGGCTTTCGTTTGTTCTTATTTTTTCAAGTTGTAGAATGTGTCGTTGCCAAGGTATTGAGCAAGTTCACCCAGGTTGTCTTCAATGCGAAGAAGCTGGTTGTATTTTGCTACGCGATCCGTACGTGACGGTGCACCTGTTTTAATTTGGCCAGCGTTCGTTGCAACTGCGATATCAGCAATTGTTGCATCTTCTGTTTCACCAGAACGGTGAGAGATAACCGCTGTATAGCCAGCGCGTTTTGCCATTTCGATCGCATCAAATGTTTCAGTTAATGTACCGATTTGGTTTACTTTAATTAGAATAGAGTTACCTACGCCGTTTTTAATACCTTCTGAAAGCTTTTTCGTGTTCGTAACGAACAAGTCATCCCCAACAAGCTGTACACGATCGCCAAGGCGCTCAGTAAGCAATTTGTGGCCTTCCCAGTCGTTTTCATCCAAACCATCTTCGATTGAAACGATTGGGTATTTGTTTGCCATTTCTTCGTACCAGTCAACCATTTCTGCAGATGTTTTCACGACGCCTTCGCCAGAAAGGTGGTATTTGCCGTCTTCTTTGTTGTAGAACTCAGAAGAAGCAGCGTCCATTGCCAATTTAACTTCTTCGCCTGGTTTGTAGCCAGCACGTTCGATTGCTTCGATAATTGTTTGAAGGGCTTCTTCGTTTGAACCAAGGTTTGGCGCGAAACCACCTTCGTCACCAACTGCTGTGTTCAAGCCTTTTTCATGAAGAACCGCTTTTAAGTTATGGAAAATTTCTGCTCCCGTGCGAAGCGCTTCTTTGAATGTAGGCGCGCCAACAGGCATGATCATGAATTCCTGGATGTCAACGTTGTTATCCGCATGCTCACCGCCGTTTACGATGTTCATCATCGGAACAGGAAGCTGCTTGCCGTTTACGCCGCCAAGGTATTCATAAAGGTATACACCATGGTAGTCAGCTGCTGCATGTGCAACGGCCATAGATACACCAAGGATTGCGTTTGCGCCTAGTTTGCCTTTGTTTTCTGTGCCGTCAAGCTCGATCATCGCTTTGTCGATACCGATTTGATCTGTAACAACGTAGCTGCCTACGATTTCTGGAGCGATTACTTCGTTTACGTTTTTAACAGCCTGCTCAACACCTTTGCCAAGGTAGCGGCCTTTGTCGCCATCACGAAGTTCTACTGCTTCGTATTCACCTGTTGATGCACCAGATGGAACAAGTGCACGGCCAAATGCGCCGGACTCTGTGTATACTTCTACTTCGATTGTTGGGTTTCCACGTGAATCAAGTACTTCGCGTGCATATACGTCTGTAATTACTGGCATTGTTTATTCTCTCCCTTAATGGTTAATTAATGTTTTTCCAGTCATTTCAACTGGCTGTTCAAGGTTTAATAGATCAAGCATCGTTGGCGCCAAATCGCCGAGGATTCCTCCATCGCGCAATGTGATGCCTTCTTTTGTGACAATAACCGGAACCGGGTTCGTTGTGTGAGCCGTCATTGGATTGCCTTCTACGGTTACAACCTCATCAGCGTTACCGTGATCAGCGGTAATAATCGCTGTGCCGCCTTTTGCCAGGATCAAGTCTACAACCCGTCCCAGGCACTCATCTACTACTTCAACTGCTTTAATCGTCGGTTCTAAAAGTCCTGAGTGGCCAACCATGTCTGGATTTGCAAAGTTCAGGATGATCGCATCCTGTTTGTCGCCTTCGATTTCAGCAAGTAACGCGTCCGTTACTTCATATGCGCTCATCTCTGGCTGCAAATCGTATGTTGCTACTTTCGGTGAGTTTACCAAGATTCGTTTTTCACCAGGGAATTCCCCTTCACGGCCGCCGCTCATAAAGAACGTAACGTGCGGGTATTTTTCCGTTTCCGCAATGCGAAGCTGGCGAAGATTGTTATTGGCTAATACTTCCCCGACAGTATTTGATAAATCTGTTTTGTTATACGCGATAACGCCTTTAACTGTTTCCGAATATGGTGTCATGCAGACGAAGAACAAGTCTTTAGGACGGAATTCGCCACGATCGAATCCCATAAAGTCTTCGTTTGTAAACACATTCGCTAACTGAATCGCCCGGTCAGGACGGAAGTTAAAGAAAATTACGGCGTCGTTATCTTGAACTTTCGCAATTGGCTTACCGTTTTTACCGGTGATGACAGCCGGTACAAAAAATTCATCGACAACGTCCGCTGCGTAAGAGGCTTCAAGTGCTTCAAGCGGATCATCAAACTTTGGTGCATCGTTTTGCGCAATTGCATCATATGCTTTTTGAACACGATCCCAGCGGTTATCGCGGTCCATTGCATAATAGCGTCCAGAAATTGTCGCAAACTGTCCAACACCCAGCTCATCCATTTTCGCTTGTACATCTTCAATGTAGCCTTTTGCTGTTTTAGGTCCAACATCGCGGCCGTCCAGAAAAGCGTGAACATACACTTTTTCAAGACCCTGCCGTTTTGCAAACTCAAGCAGCGCTTTTAAATGATCAATATGGCTATGTACGCCACCATCAGACAGAAGCCCAAACAAATGAAGAGCTGTTCCGTTTTTTTTCGCATGCTCAGCTGCTTTTACGAACTGCTCATTTTCGAAAAATTCACCTTCACGAATCGCAATGTTAATTCTTGTTAAGCTTTGGTATACAATCCGCCCAGCACCAATATTCATATGACCTACTTCCGAGTTGCCCATTTGGCCCTCTGGAAGACCTACTGCTTCCCCGCTTGCCGTAAGCTGTGCATGAGGGAATTGATTCCAGTAGCGGTCAAAATTTGGCTTATTGGCCTGCGCGACCGCATTACCGCTCGTTTCAGCCCGGCAGGCGAACCCGTCGAGAATAATGAGCGCAACCGGTCCTTTAGCCATTGTTTACAGCCTCCAAAAGAGCAAGGTATGATGCCGCATCCAAGCTTGCGCCGCCGACAAGTGCGCCGTCGATATCCGGCTGTGCCATATATTCTGCAATGTTTTCAGGTTTTACACTGCCGCCGTATTGGATACGGACAGAATCAGCTGCTTTGTCTGAATAAAGGCTGCGAACTGTTTCACGGATTTCTGCACACACTTCGTTTGCATCGCTTGATGAAGACGACTTGCCTGTGCCGATTGCCCAGATTGGCTCATAAGCAATAACAGAGCTGCTTACTTGCTCTTCTGATAAGCCTTCAAGTGCTGCTTTAATTTGACCTGAAACAAATGCATTTGTTTCTCCTGCTTCACGCTGTTCAAGCGTTTCACCGCAGCAAATGATTGGTGTCATGCCATGGTTAAAGATCGCTTTTGCTTTTTTATTTACAGACTCGTCTGTTTCGTTGAACATTTCACGGCGCTCTGAATGGCCGATGATCACATATTCAACTCCAAGGTCCGCAAGTGCTTTCGGACTGGTTTCACCTGTGAAGGCTCCGTTGTCTTCAAAGTGAGCGTTTTGTGCACTGATTTTCACATCTGTTCCTTTTACCGCTTCAACAAGCTGTCCAAGGAACAAAGCAGGCGCACCAATTACGCTGTCCACTTGTTCTGATGATGGTACTTTTCCTTTTACATCGTTTGCGAACTCAATTGCTTCGCTAAGCGTTTTATTCATTTTCCAGTTTCCTGCAATGATCGGTCTACGCATGAATAAATCTCCCTTCTGCTGCTTCAAAATTACTTATCGTCAAGCGCTGTAACGCCTGGAAGTTCTTTACCTTCCATAAACTCAAGGCTCGCGCCTCCGCCTGTTGAAATGTGGCTCATTTTGTCCGCAAGGTCGAATTTTTCAACCGCTGCTGCTGAATCGCCGCCGCCAATAACAGAATACGCATCAGAATCAGCGAGTGCTTGTGCCACACCTCTTGTTCCTTTTGCAAACTTATCAAGTTCAAATACACCCATTGGGCCGTTCCAAATGACAAGTTTTGAGTTTTTAATGGTTTCTGCATACAATTCAATCGTTTTCGGACCGATATCAAGTGCTTCCCAGTCAGCTGGGATTTGATCGATTGGCACAATTTTTGTGTTTGCATGTTCACCAAAATCATCTGCTACAGTAACATCAACCGGCATCAAGAATTTCACGCCTTTTTCTTCGGCTTTTTTCATAAATTCTTTTGCCAGATCCATTTTGTCTTCTTCTAGAAGAGATTTTCCGATTTCATGGCCAAGAGCTTTTACAAATGTGTACGCAAGACCGCCGCCAATGATCAAGTTATCTACTTTATCAAGCAGGTGATCAATCACACCGATTTTGTCTCTTACTTTCGCTCCACCGACGATCGCTGTAAACGGACGATCTGGCTCAGACAATGCTTTTCCAAGCACATCCAATTCTTTTTGCATCAAGAAGCCAGAAGCAGATGGAAGAAGATGAGCAATTCCCTCTGTAGAAGCATGGGCACGGTGAGCCGCACCAAACGCGTCATTTACATAGATGTCTGCAAGCGAAGCAAATTCTTTTGCCAGCTCTGGATCATTCTTTTCTTCGCCCGGATAGAAACGAACGTTTTCAAGAAGAAGAATGTCGCCTTCTTTCATGCCAGAAATCGCTTCTTTCACACTGTCGCCGTAAGCTTCATCCACTTTGGCGATTTGTTTGCCTGTAAGCTCAGCCAAGCGGCGTCCAGCTTCTGTCAGGCGCATCTCTTCGTTTACTTCTCCTTTTGGACGGCCAAGGTGGCTTGCCAGAAGGACGATGGCTCCCTGTTCAGACAAATACTCAATTGTCGGAATTGCGGCACGGATACGTGTATCATCCGTAATTTTGCCATCTTTCATTGGAACGTTGAAGTCAACGCGGCAAAAAACGCGTTTACCTTTCAAGTCCAAATCTTTAATTGTCTTTTTGTTCATCAAGAAGACCTCCCAGTGTAATTGAAAAGCGAAAGCTAAGCGTGCAGCATTCTGCCGACATCGTTCGACGCTGCTTTAGCAGCGGAACAGATAACGGCTTACACACAAAAAAAAGGGAGCGGGGATTGTATCCCGCTCCCCGTTTCACCTTTTTATTATAGATGGTGAACTGTTGATTTCCAAGTTATAGCTTGAAAAACAGCGTTTTTGAATTAAAGACCTTTTGCAGCGATGTATTGAGCAAGGTCAACAACGCGGTTTGAGTAGCCGTTCTCGTTATCGTACCAAGAAAGAACTTTTACCATGTTGCCTTCCATAACCATCGTTGAAAGAGCATCGATTGTTGAAGAAGCTGGTGAGCCATTGTAGTCAGAAGATACAAGTGGAAGCTCAGTGTAAGCAAGAATACCTTTAAGGTCGCCTTCAGCTGCTGTTTTTAGCGCTTCGTTTACTTCTTCAGCTGTTACATCCTGCTTCAATTCTGCTACAAGGTCAACTACAGAAACGTTTGGTGTTGGAACACGCATTGCCATACCGTTTAGTTTGCCTTTCAATTCAGGAAGCACAAGAGAAACGGCTTTCGCTGCACCTGTAGAAGTTGGGATCATGTTTTCTGCTGCTGCACGTGCACGACGGTAGTCAGAGTGCGGCAGGTCAAGAATTTGCTGGTCATTTGTGTAAGAGTGAACAGTTGTCATCATACCGCGAACGATACCGAATTTTTCGTTCAATACTTTTGCAAATGGAGCCAGGCAGTTTGTTGTACAAGATGCATTTGAAATAACTTGGTGGTTCGCTGCATCGTATTTATCTTCGTTAACACCCATAACAATTGTGATATCTTCATCAGATGCCGGAGCAGAGATGATGACTTTTTTCGCGCCGCCTTCAAGGTGTTTCGCTGCGTCTGCACGTTTTGTGAAACGGCCAGTTGATTCAACAACTACTTCCGCACCGTTAGCTGCCCAAGGAATTTGCGCTGGATCGCGTTCAGCTGTTACTTTTACGCGCTCGCCGTTTACAACGATTGTATCGCCGTCAACTGTTACGTCCGCGTCAAGTGTGCCGTGAACTGTATCGTATTTTAAAAGGTGTGCAAGCATATTTGCATCTGTAAGGTCGTTGATTGCTACAACATCAACTTCCGGATTTTTAAGTGCTGCGCGGAATACGTTACGTCCAATACGTCCAAAACCATTAATACCAATTTTTACTGCCATGAGTGATTTCCTCCTCGAAATTGTTTATCAAACCGCCAGTTCAAATGAGAACTGCCGGATGTTCGCGTTAAGATAGGTCTTCAAGCAATTCTCTTGCGGCTGCTTCATCTGTCACTAAAATATCGAGCTTTGGTGATCCGTTTAAATACGAACGAATCGCTTTCCCTTTTGATGCGCCGCCTGCCGCCGCAATTATGACTTTGGCATGCTGCAGATCATCCAGTTTCAAGCCGATTGTTGATAGCTTCTGAATCACTTCGCCTTCTTTGTTGAAATAGTAGCCAAATGCTTCTGCCACTGCTTCATTTTGTTCCAGCATCGCAAGTTCCGCTTCTGGTGTTTTGCGGCGCTTTGCCATCGAAATTGCATTCCCGACGCCATGGAGAACAATATCTGCAGACTGGATCATGCTGACTGCTTCTTTGATCGCCGGCTCTTGAAGAAGAGATTCGCGCACGTCAGGGCTGATTCGCTCCGGCGCGTACAACACACGGTGTGACCCGTTTGTATTCTGTGCCATTAATGCAGCGATCGTGTTGGCTTCATTGCGGACATCATCCCCAATACCGCCCCGTGCCGGCACAAATAATACTTGTTTCCCTTCTGCAAAATCTGGTTTCATCGTTCTTGCTGCTTCCGCCATTGTCGAGCCGCCTGTTACAGCGATGATAGTTTTACCGCTGAGCCTGCTCTTTATGCGGCTTACGCACGCCTCACCGATTGCTTTTTTCACGAATGCCGATTCATCACAATTGCCAGGCACAATAACAGCTTCCGATAAATTGTAGCGGGCCTTCAGCTCTTCGGCCATTGAATCAATGCCTTTAAGCTCGAGCATGAGCTCTTCCAGCTCCCTCACCACATCCATACCCGTTTCTGTTAATTTCATGCCTGATGCACTGAAATCGAGCAGTCCGCGCTCTTTTAAAAACTCCGCTTCGCTTCTTACAACACGTTCCGTCATGCTCAGTGACTGGGCAAGCGTACGTCTGCCAGCTGTCCCGGCAATTCGAACCGCCTGCAAAAGACGATAGCGTTTTTGCATAATGTCAAGCAGGTCCGGTACGAGCTGCTGTTGAATATTTAAGATCGGTTTCATATCCCGCGCTCCTCTTCGGTCTTTGGGTTCTCTTTCGTCCCAGTTGAAACTTTTAATGTCCCACCCCGGCGAAAAAAATTTTTCCCTGCTTACAAATTCATTGTAGCAGGGCATTATTTAAAAATCAACGAAAAGAGCTCGTTATTTTTTTAAATTATTCGTTAACTCTTTGTTTCAGTTTTGTTAAGAGAGAGCGGCGTTCCACGTGGCCATAAGCCATAAGCTCTCCCCCCATTTCAACAACTGGAATCATTAATCCGTATTTTTCTGTCCATTCATCTTTTGTATCAATGTTTCGTTCAAGCATCTCTATATTCAATTCCTGCGCGATAGGGACGACGACTTTTTTAGCGTCGTCACACAAATGGCAGCCTGGTCTTGTATAAAAATAAATCGTCATATGACCGCTCTTATTCATATCTTTTGCGCTTTGCTGAGGATGGTATATTTAATTGTTCTCTGTATTTGGCGACTGTTCTTCTTGAAACAGCCATCCCTTCTTTTAAAAGCGCAGAACAAATAGCCTGGTCAGACAGCGGCTTTTTCTTGTCTTCCGCCGAGACGAGCACTTGAATACGTATTTTCACCTGGTTGGAAGAGGCCGTTTCGCCTTCTTCTGAGGAAGCAGCCATACCGGATGGGAAAAAGGTTTTTAATTCGTATGTGCCAAACGGAGTCTGCATGTACTTCCCCCGTACGGTCCGGCTTACGGTTGATTCATGAATGTTCAGCTCTTCAGCAATGCCTTTCATCGTAAGCGGCTGCAGGGAGCCCGGTCCGTCAAAGAAAAAACGGCGCTGCTTTTCTACAATTTTAAGTCCTACCCGCTGTATGGTCTGCTGTCTTTGCTCAAGGCTTCTCATAAGCCACTGATAGTCTTTTTCTTTTTCTTTTATAAACCGCTTCACTTCTTTGTCCGCATGCGAAGCCAATTCATTAAAATATTTTTTTTCAAAAATAACTTTCGGTAAATCGTCATCATAAAGATGAACTTCTATGGTTTCTCCGCTGACGGTTACCGCCACATCAGGCTGCACATAGCAGGAAGATCCATTTCCGAAAGAAGCCCCTGGCTTTGGATTTAACGTTCGAATAAAATCAGCCGCCTGCTGAATGTCCTTTAGTTCAACACCAAGCTTTTTGGCGAGCGGCTTCCATGTTTTATTGGCAAACTCGATAAAATGACTGCGAAGAATCGTCTCCGCTAAAAAAGGTGCATCCAGGCGCCGTTCCACCTGCAGAAGAAGACATTCCTGCAAACTGCCGGCTCCGATTCCTGCCGGCTCCATCCACTTGATCATATCGAGTACCAATTGGACTTCGTCTTTGTTCTCCCCCATTAAGACGGCTGCTTCCTTGCTATCAATCGTCATATAGCCGTTTTCATCCATGTTATCTAATAAAAAACGAAGAATCCGTTTTTGTTTATCGGTTAATTCTTTCAACTGAAATTGAGCCTGCACATAATCCGTGATGGTATAAGAAGAATCCGCAATGTGCTCGATCCAGTTTTTATCATCTGCCGCTTTTGCTCCTGATTGGGCACGCTCTTTTTTGTGAAGCGCTTTCAACGAAGGCGTTTCTAATTGAATAAACGGGTTCTCGACGGCCTTTGTTTCCAAAAACGCTGCCAGCTCCTGCGCTGAATATTGAAGCAATGTAATGGCCTGCGTTAATTCCTGCGTCATGGCCAGCTTCATCGTCTGCTGCTGCCAGAGTCCCGGCTTCATTTGCATGTTCATCCCATCTCCCCCTTACCGCTATTATACAGATTAGCGGCATGAAAAAAAAGACCCGCTGCAACAGGTCTTTTGAAATTCCTTATTTTTCTTCTTTGTTTGTAACTTCATTACGTGTAACGATATGGTCTACAAGGCCATATTCTTTCGCACGATCCGCCGTCATAAAGTTATCGCGGTCTGTATCACGTGCAATGACTTCAAGCGGCTGGCCAGTGCGCTCTGACAGGATGCCGTTTAATTTCTCACGAAGGAATAGAATGCGTTTCGCTGCGATTTCGATTTCTGTTGCCTGGCCCTGCGCTCCGCCAAGCGGCTGGTGAATCATGACTTCACTGTTCGGAAGAGCGTAGCGCTTGCCTGGTGTACCTGCAGCAAGAAGGAAAGCCCCCATGGAAGCAGCCATACCGATACAGATCGTCTGTACATTCGGTTTAATAAACTGCATCGTATCGTAGATCGCCATACCAGCTGTGATACTGCCGCCCGGGCTGTTGATGTAGATAGAAATATCTTTTTCTGGGTTTTCCGCTTCCAGGAACAAAAGCTGAGCTACGATTGAGTTTGCCACATTATCATCAATGCCGCTTCCAAGCATAATAATGCGGTCTTTCAACAAACGGGAATAAATGTCATACGCGCGTTCACCGCGGTTTGTTTGTTCAATAACTGTAGGAATTAAATTCATACTGTGGTTCCTCCTTTGGATAATAGCTTTATTGTTTAACCATCATACAATCCAAGGTCAGTGAAGGTCAAACATTATGCTTTTGTTTATGTACGTTTTCTTCTTTTCCCTTTCAAAATCCTGCTAAACGAAACTGTTTTTCTTTCTGCAAATATTTTTTCGAATTTCTATTGCATTTATTCAAAGCTTACTCTATAATCTTAAATTGTACTGTAAATCACATGTCCTCGTGGTGCAACGGATAGCACGCAAGCCTCCGAAGCTTGAAATGCAGGTTCGATTCCTGCCGAGGACGTCCCAAAAACCAGCGGCTTATTCTTTAAGCTGCTGGTTTTTTATTTTTCTTCTTCATCTATGACAGGGTTAAGATTTGAGCAGCCTGACCTATCATCCGCTTTTTTGGCATATCAATCACCCTTCTATAATGCAGCTTCTGTCTATTGTGCAAAAAAAGCGCCCTGCCGAATTGGCAGGGCGCTTTTTTATATCCATTCTTCCCGTTCGATGAGTGAGACCATTTTTTCGACTGCTTCCTCGCTGTCGCGGCCTTCTGCGCTGATTGTCACTTCTTCTCCGGTGTTCAAAGCAATGCTCATGATCCCCATAATGCTTTTCGCATTATATTTTCTTCCGTCTTTCTCAAGAAAAATTTCTGAATGAAAGCGAGCTGCTTCCTGTACAAAAAGAGCAGCCGGTCTTGCCTGTAAACCGGATTTTAATTGTACATGTACTGTTTTTTCTGCCATGTTGCCACATCCTTTTTATTTTTCGGCTGCCGCCATTTCACCGGCCCGGATCTTATCTGCTATTTCGTCAATTTTGCGCAGACGGTGGTTAATGCCTGATTTGCTGATTGCTGCGCCTGATACCATTTCTCCAAGCTCTTTTAATGTTACATCTTGATGAAGAACCCGCAGCTCTGCAATTTCACGCAGCCGGTCTGGCAAAATACCGAGACCGACCGTTTGATCAATAAACTTTATATTTTCGACCTGGCGCAAAGCCGCCCCGATCGTTTTGTTCAAATTCGCTGTTTCACAGTTTACAAGACGGTTGACGGAGTTTCTCATGTCTCGGACAATCCGCACGTCCTCAAACCGCATGAGCGCGCTGTGCGCTCCTACAATACTAAAGAAATCAGAAATTTTTTCTGCTTCTTTTAAATACGTAATAAATCCTTTTTTTCGTTCGAGTGTTTTCGCATTCAAGCTAAATTCATTCATTAAAGTGCATAACGCTTCATTATGCTCCTGATATAAAGAAAAAATCTCCAGATGGTAAGACGAGGTTTCCGGATTGTTGACCGAGCCCCCTGCTAAAAAAGCGCCGCGCAGATACGCACGCTGGCAGCAATTTTTTTCCGTTATCCGTGAAGCAATGTGATGAATAAAGGAAAAGCCGTCTTCGATAATGCCCAAGTCGTCCAATATAACCTGTGCATTTTCCTTTAACCGCACAATATAGACATTGTTTTTCTTTAACCGCATTTTTTTGCGGACCAGCAGTTCAACTGCCGCGTCGTAATTTCTTTTAATTAATACATAAATGCGCCGGGCAATGGCCGCATTTTCCGTTTGAATGTTCACAACAAGCTGCCGGTTTGAAAACGATAGGGAGCCATTCATTCGGATCAGGGCAGATAACTCTGCTTTCGCGCAGCATCCGCTCGTTTCAATCGTCGTTAACTCTTTTTTTGTTTCTGATGCAAAAGACACCATCATCCACTCCTCTCTTGAACCCGCTTACCGTTTTGGGATGAGGCGCACAAGTATTTCAGCGACTTTGGCTGTATCATGGCGGATTATAGAGTTCTCGAATGTCAGAATGTCATCAAAAATGGCATCCAGCCCGAGCACCCGCAGCCTTTCCACGTCATACACGACCGGTTTCGCCATTTCTTCTTTGTACAGTTCCTGTATGTCTGCCGGAACGGGTTCCTTATTGACTAAAATCGTGTCCATCACCGAGCAGTTCAAGTGATCATAGATCGCTTGGACATGATCTGATGCTGTAAAATCAAGGGTTTCCCCTGCCTGTGTCATTAAATTGCAGATATACACTTTTTTTGCCTTTGAAGCACAAACTTCTTCCCCTATACCAGGCACAAGCAAATTCGGCAGAATACTTGTATATAAACTGCCTGGGCCGAGAATAATCATATCTGCTTCCCGAATAGAACGGATCGTCTCTGGAAGCGGCTCAATGTGCTCCGGTGTTAAAAACACCCGTCGGATTTTTTTGCCGGAATAGGGAATTTTAGATTCACCGGACACAATCGTCCCGTCTTCCATCTCCGCATGAAGCACGACGCTTTGATTGGCAGCCGGAAGCACTTTTCCCCGAACATTGAGCACCCGGCTCATTTCCTGAATCGCATGCCCGAAATCACCTGTAATCGAAGAAAGTGCGGCAATCATTAAATTGCCAAGGGCGTGCCCTGACAATTCATTGTTCGTTGTAAACCGATGCTGAAACAAAGACTCTACGAGCGGCTCTACATCGGAAAGCGCCGCCAGCACATTGCGAATATCACCAGGCGGCGGAATGTTTAGTTCGGACCGGAGCCTCCCAGAACTGCCCCCGTCATCTGCTACAGTGACAATAGCAGTAAGGTCAATCGGATGGCGCTTAAGCCCCCGAAGCAGGACTGAAAGACCGGTCCCCCCGCCGATTATGACAACTTTCGGCTGACGGGACGTCATGCTTTTGCGGCCTTTCTCTTGTCAATATCACGGTGTGTCACGCGCGTTTGATACCCGTCTGCAAAGTAATTAGCCAAATACTCTGCTAAAGCGACAGACCGGTGCTGTCCGCCCGTACAGCCAATGGCAATTACCAGCTGTGATTTGCCTTCCATTTTATAATGCGGCAGCATGAATGTCAGCAAATCGGTCACTTTTTCTAAAAACTTCTGTGTGTCATTCCATTTCATCACATATTCAGCCACGTCTGTTTCAAGTCCTGTGCGTGGACGCATGTGCTCAATATAGTGCGGATTCGGCAAAAAACGAACATCAAAAACAAGATCCGCGTCAATCGGAAGGCCATGCTTAAAGCCGAATGACATAACATTTACCGTAAAAGACGCCTGTTTATTTGGTGAAAACTCCCTCATAATATTTTCACGCAAATCCTTCGGCTTCATTTGGGATGTATTTAAAATCATATTTGCACGGCCACGCAGGTCGTTTAACAGCTCACGCTCCTGATGAATGCCGTCAAGCGGGCGATCATCACGCGACAGAGGATGCGTACGGCGTGTTTCTTTATACCGGCGCACCAATACTTCATCTTCTGCATCTAAAAATAACACCCTCGGTGCTGTGTTTAATGTTTCTGCCGCTTCGTCAAGAGCGGTCTGCAGATGGTCAAAAAACTCGCGCCCGCGCATGTCCATAACGATGGCTACTTTTTTTAGCTTTTGCCCCGAATCTTTCATCAGCGTTAAAAACGGCTGCAGGAGTGTTGGCGGCAAATTGTCCATACAATAAAAGCCAAGATCCTCAAAGCTTTGAACGGCCACCGTTTTACCAGCTCCAGACATTCCTGTAATAATTACAAGCTGTACATCATTCGCCATTGTTAGTCCCCTCTCTTCCATCAGCTTGGGTCCAGTCGATACGAGATCAACTCAAAATCAGGTGTATATGTAAAGGCTCCATAAAGCAGGCCGGTCCCATGCACCATATATTCAAGCAGATGGCGGTCTCCTTCTGCCATTGGCAGTTCTTTTAATTCTTCAACCGGCTTCCAGTGCAAATCGCCTTCCCGCGTGTGAGTCAGCGGACTGCCATCGGCCTGGTCTGCAAAAAAAGTGAACATCATCCATTCATCCATCACTTTTTCGCCATCTTTAATAATAAATGTGAAAATTCCTTTTACATTCGGGTTGCGCAGATATAAACCTGTTTCCTCCCGATACTCTCGAATCACTGCATCCCGTACGGATTCACCAGGCTCCATTTTGCCTCCTGGCGCCACCCACCAATTGCGGCGGGGCTTTTGCATTAATAAAACCTGCCCATCTCTCATCAGTACACAATTTGTGACACGCTGCACAATAACACCCCCGTCAAACTGCCAACAGATATTTCCTTCATTATACGGTGACAGCCGAATAAGTGCAACGCTGCCGGGTGTTTTTTATAAGAAAAGCGCAGGGCGCCTGCCCAGCCGCGACAAGCATAAGGCGGAGTGGGTCGATGGCGCCTTTTGCCGCATAGCCGCTCTGACTTATGACCTCGAGCCGTTGGCGCCCGGAGCTGGGCATGGTTAGAAGTTTTTCACACAATGGATCAAAAGTTAAAACCGCCCCTGCGGCAACGCTTTTGTGACCCACTTCCTGTAAACTAAAGAGCTAAGGCTAAAAGCGCGACGTCCTGTCGCAACGCCTTCGTGACCTACATCCTGCAGGCCTAAAAAAAGCGCCTGGTACTGAGTACCAGGCGCTTGTAAAAAAGCTGCAGGGGGCAGTTTGATTACATCTTTACTATACCACCCTTATATTTCAAAACGATGACGAGAACGTAAAGAAAAGGTTACGCTTTTACACCGAGTTCTTCTTTTAATTCTTCTACGAAATGCTGGGCTGCTTGGGCAGCAATACTTCCATCTCCCGTAGCTGTAACGATTTGGCGAAGCATTTTTTCGCGTACGTCACCGGCTGCGTAAATGCCGGGAATTTTTGTTTCCATTTTCTCATTCGTTACAATGTAGCCTTCATCATTTGTAATGCCCAGGCTTTCAAATGGCTTTGTCAGCGGCACCATACCGATGTAAATAAATACACCATCTGCCAGGAATGGGCGCTCTTCACCCGTTTTAGTTGAAACAAGCGTTACGCTGCCGACTTTCCCATCTTTTTCGTTAATTTCTTTTACTGTGTGGCTCCAGACAAAGTCCACTTTTTCATTCGCAAAAGCGCGATCCTGCAAAATCTTTTGTGCGCGCAGTTCATCGCGGCGGTGAACAATCGTTACTTTTTTCGCAAAGCGTGTTAAATAAACTCCTTCTTCAACGGCAGAGTCTCCGCCGCCCACAACAACAAGTTCTTTTTCTTTAAAGAACGCGCCGTCACATACTGCACAATATGACACACCGCGTCCGCCCAGTTCATTTTCACCCGGCACGCCGATTTTTTTGTATTGTGCACCTGTTGTAATAATGATTGCACGTGCTTTATACTGCTTTGAACCTGCATTAACGGTTTTATATTCCTTTCCGTCTGTAATGGATTTGATATCGCCATATGCGTATTCAGCACCGAATTTTTTCGCGTGATCAAACATTTTTGTTGAAAGCTCAGGCCCTAGAATATGGTCATAGCCTGGGTAGTTTTCTACTTCTTCCGTATTGGCCATTTGCCCGCCCGGTACACCGCGCTCGATCATGAGCGTAGAAAGGTTAGCCCGAGATGTATACACAGCTGCCGTCATCCCTGCAGGACCGGCACCGATAATAATGACATCATAAATCTTTTCTTCAGCTGTCATAGTTGATTCTCCTTTATAATCAAAATAAATACCCTCAAGCGTATAAGTAAGATGTTACTTTCATCGTACTGAAATTCCTTTATTCCGTCTATTATTCTGCTCAAAGCAGGTGTTCACGAATAAATTTAGCGTACTTTTGTACCGTTGAAACAGACACGCTATATTTTCCCCCTGCTTCCGACTGACTAAACGGTTCATTGCGCAGTTTGCGCCATACGTATTCTACCGCAGCGGCAAGACCGGCTGGCTTCGTCATATTTGCTTTTTGATATTGCAGTTCCAGGAAAATAGAGAACCACATTAAAAACAATCCTGCTTCCTGTGAGCCAAGCGGCCGGAAATGACGGTATAAAATAAGAGCCGTTTCATGGGCAAGACGCGTATTCATTTCACTTAAAAGCGTATGATCGATCGGCATGCCAAGGATGTCCGCCAAATAAATTTTTTCGTATGGCTGCAGCGTTTCAATGTCACAAAACTTCGGATGCGTCATGATTTCTTTATGATCGGCCGCTAACGAAAGCAGGAAAATGCCGAACAATCGCTCTTCATCCCGTTTCCCATTTAAATAGCCGATAATCGCTTCCGGATCACGTTCTATTTCACTTTCTGCTCTTCCAGCTCCCCACGGCTCAAGTCCCTCTTTTTCCGGATTATCCTGCAATACTTTTTTCCAGGCCGAGCGTGCGGTTTGCGGATGGTCTGTGTGGTGAGCTGCATAGGAAAGCCAGTAGTAAAACCCGGCATCTCCCTCAAACCCGCTTTTCTGGAGTTTTTTTAGCCAGCGGTAAGCCTCTTTATATCGTCCAATCAGGGCAAAGGTAGCACCGATTTTAAATTGCTGATCTGGGATAAGCGGCTGAATTTTCGCCAGCTGGTCTGCTAAATCGTTCAGTTGTTCCTGCTTTTTTTCATAAAAGTAAAACACGATTTTATTACAGATGGCATGTAAGTTGCCCCGATTGCGCTCAAGTACATCCTCAAGCACCCCGTATGCTTTTTCTGATTGTCCAAGATAAAAATAGGCCAGTGCAAGATTATTGTATGCTGCCCAGAAATCCGGGTACTTCTTAACTGTTTCTTCTAAGTGTTCCGCCGCTTTGGCAAAATGCCCGCTTTCAAGCAGGAATCGTGATTTTTCCTGCATTTCAATCATCTCATCCTGTTCGGATAAATCCTCGAACTCTTCTTCATGATCGAGCGTAATCAAATCGAGCAGGTCTTCCGCATCTTCTCGGTATTCCCCGTGCTCAGCTAAATCTAAATACATTTGTGCATGGCGAAAAGCTTCTTTAAACGAACCGAGGTGTGCATAATTGTTTGCAAGGAAATAATGGCACTCCGTCATATGTGGATCCAAGTCATCCAGTACAAAATGAAGCAGGCCGTTTGATTGCTCATAATGCCCAAGCTCCGTTTCCACAATGGCGAGCTGACAAGCAATAATAGGTTCCAGCGGCTCAAGATCCATGGCACGCGAAAGGTATTTTTTTGCTTTCGGCAGCTCTCTTTTTTCAAGCGCCTTCATGCCTTTTATATAATAAAACTCTCCTGTCGGAAAAAATGAGACAACATTCTCTTTCTGTTTCCGGCGCATTGAGTCATTTCCCATGAAAATCCTCCGTACGTTCTGTATGATTAACTTATGTAGTATAGCATACGTACCAGCAGAAAAACAGATGAAAAGCCGGCCTAAAAAAGGCCGGCTTTTTTTATTCTTTGTCTTTCCCTTCGTGGCGGCGCGCTAGAACGGATAGCACATCGTCCAAAGCTAAATCCTGCTCACGCAGCAGAACAAGCAGATGGTACAACAGATCGGCCGCTTCCCACTGAAGCTCTTCCTTGTCGCGATTTTTCGCGGCAATAATAACTTCTGCCGCTTCTTCGCCGACTTTTTTCAAAATCTTATCGACGCCTTTTTCAAACAAATACGTTGTATAAGCACCTTCCGGACGGTTTTGCTCACGGTCTGCAATAACCTGCTCCAGCTGCTGCAGAATTGAATATGGAAGTGACACATTGTCTTCCCCGTAAAAGGGTTCATCGAAGCAGCTTGTTGTGCCGTGGTGGCAGGCAGGACCAGCCGGCTCCACTTTTACAACGATCGCATCTTTATCGCAGTCAAACTGCATGGAAACGACTTTTTGTGTATGGCCGCTTGTAGCTCCTTTATGCCAAAGCTCCTGGCGGGAACGGCTGTAAAACCATGTTTCACCTGTTTCCATCGTTTTTTTTAGAGATTCCTCATTCATATAAGCAAGTGTTAATACTTCATACGTCGTCGCATCCTGTACAATGGCAGGCACGAGTCCTTTTTCATCAAACTTCACTTCGTCAATCATCTGACGTTCACCTCTGCATTTCGCAAAAATTGTTTGACCTCTCCAACGCCGGTTTCTTTATAGTGAAAAATAGAAGCGGCAAGCGCTGCATCAGCCTTCGCTTCTGTAAACACATCCAAAAAGTGCTCTGCGCCCCCAGCACCGCCTGACGCAATCACTGGAACCGAGACTGCATCACCAACTGCTTTTGTCAGGGCAATATCAAAGCCTTGCTTGCTCCCGTCTTCGTCCATGCTTGTCAGCAAAATTTCCCCGGCACCGCGCTCGACCGCTTCTTTTGCCCAGTCAATGACGGTCCGCTCAGTTGGCGTACGCCCGCCATGTGTATACACGCGCCACGTTCCAATTGATTCATCATATTTTGCATCAATGGCAATCACGATACATTGGGAGCCGAAAAACGCGGCTCCTTCATTGATCAAATCCGGATTGTTTACAGCCGCTGTATTTAATGATACTTTATCTGCGCCTGCACGTAAAATGCGTTTCATGTCTTCAAGCGCGTTAATGCCGCCGCCAACCGTAAAGGGAATCGCAAGCTCTGACGCAACAGCCTGCACCACATCCACCATCGTTTTACGCCCTTCTACCGATGCAGATATATCTAAAAACACAAGCTCGTCCGCTCCCTGCTCATCATAAACACGCGCCAATTCCACCGGGTCTCCTGCGTCACGCAGCTCTACAAATTGAATCCCCTTTACGACGCGCCCTTCTTTTACATCCAGGCAGGGGATGATACGTTTTGTCATCATTCGGCCGCCACCTCCAGCGCTTCTTTTACGGTGAAACGGCCTGTATAAATCGATTTTCCGCAGATTGCGCCAGAGAGTCCGTCTTCTTTCCATTTTGCAAGTGCACGCAAATCGCCCAGTGATGAAACGCCGCCGGAAGCAATGACGCTTTTTCCTGTTTCCCGTGCAAGCTCCGCTGTTGCTTCCACGTTTGGTCCAGACAGCATGCCGTCGTTAGCGATATCCGTAAAAATAAACGTTTCGGCACCTGCTTCAGCAAATTCTTTAGCAAGGTCCACCGCTTTTACAGATGACGTCTCAAGCCAGCCGTGCGTAGCCACAAAGCCATTTTTCGCATCGAGGCCGATCGCGATTTTTTCTCCATATGTACGAAGCCACTGTTTGACAAGCTCCGGCTCCTTTACAGCCAGGCTGCCGATGATCACCCGATCTACACCATTGTCCAGATAATGCTTTACATCTTCTTCCGTTCGGATGCCGCCGCCGATTTGCACCTTCGCATTCAGCTTTTGGGCTGCTTCAATCACAAATGTATCATTTACACGCTGGCCGTCTTTCGCTCCATCAAGATCAACCATATGAATCCATTCGGCTCCCTGCTCTACAAAGGACTTCGCCATATCAAATGGTGAGTCCCCGTAAACCGTTTCCTGGTTATAGTCCCCCTGCACAAGGCGGACGCATTTGCCGCCGCGCATATCAATAGCCGGGTAAATAGTAAAACTCATAGCATGTCCTCCGATCGTTCCATCGCTTTTGCAAAGTTCGTCAGCAGCTGCATACCGGTTTTGCTGCTTTTTTCCGGGTGAAACTGCATGCCTGACACGTTCTTCTGCCCGACAACAGCCGGTACCCGCACGCCATAATCCGCACTTGCCAGAAGTGCGTTTTCATCTACTCCGTCCGCATAATACGAATGAACAAAGTATACATAACCATCTTCTATGCCTTCAAGCACCGGTGCATCCTGGTGAAAATGAAGCTTGTTCCAGCCCATATGCGGCACTTTCAAGCGCTCGCCGTTCGCATCGCGGTCAGGAATATGGACAATCCGTCCCTTGAGCAGTCCGAGTCCTTCAAACTGCCCATTTTCTTCGCTTTCTTCAAATAAAAGCTGCATACCAAGACAAATGCCAAGAAGCGGACGGCCGCTGTCCACGTACTGATGAATAAACTGATCAAGGTTCGTTTCACGAAGACGAGCCATGGCATCTTTGTACGCACCAACGCCAGGCAAAATAACGCCTTTTGTATTGTTTAGCTCTTCTGGTGATTCACTAATCACATATGGGATGCCAATTCGCTCAAGTGCTTTCGATACGCTGAACAAATTGCCCATGCCATAATCGATAATTCCGATCATTTATAACATTCCCTTCGTTGACGGCACACCTTTTACGCGCGGATCAATCGTGACTGCTTCATCGATCGCACGGGCCATTGCTTTAAATACCGCTTCAATCATATGGTGTGTGTTTGTTCCGTAGTGAATAATCACATGCAGGTTCATACGAGCCTCAAGCGCGAATTTCCATAAAAATTCGTGTACAAGCTCTGTATCAAAGGTGCCGACTTTTTGCGATGGAAAGTCAGCGCCCCGGATTTCAAAATGAGGACGGTTGCTTAAATCCACCACGACTTGTGCGAGGGTATCATCCATCGGTACGAAAAAGTTTCCATACCGCTTAATGCCTTTTTTATCGCCCAGCGCTTCCTTCAGCGCCATGCCGAGCACGATACCGATATCTTCCGTTGTATGGTGGTCATCTACTTCCACATCGCCATCTGCTTTAACCGTTAAATCAAAATGGCCGTGGCGTGTAAACAGATCCAGCATGTGATCCATAAATGGCACGCCTGTTTGAATATTTGATTTTCCTTCTCCATCTATTTGGAATGCCAGATCAATTTTCGTTTCACCTGTATAACGTTGAAGCTCTGCACTTCGATTCCCCATTGCTCTCTCTCCTTTATTGGCTGCGCGCTTCAATGGCGCGGGCATGTGCTTCTAATCCTTCCAGTCGCGCAAACGCGGCAATTTTGGCTCCGTGTTTGTCGAATGCTTTCTTGCTGTACATAATGATGCTTGATTTTTTCATAAAGTCGTCTACATTAAGCGGACTTGAAAAGCGAGCTGTGCCATTTGTCGGAAGGACATGGTTCGGACCGGCAAAGTAGTCGCCAACCGGCTCAGATGAGTACCGGCCTACAAAGATGGCTCCAGCATGCTTAATGTCTTTCGTCAGCTCCAGCGCATTTTCTGTCATGATTTCCAAGTGCTCCGGCGCGATCGCATTAATCGTTTCAACCGCTTCTTCCAATGTTGAAGCAAGGTAAATCGCTCCATGCTCTTCAATAGAAGGCCGTGCAATGTCCTGCCGCGGCAATGCCGCAAGCTGCTGCTCGATTTGGTCTGCCACTTCTTTGGCAAGCGCCTCTGACGTCGTGACTAAAACAGCCGATGCACGCGTATCATGTTCGGCTTGCGACAGCATATCCGCCGCCACTTCTTTAGCGGAAGCTGTGTCATCTGCGAGTACGGCAATTTCACTTGGCCCGGCAATCATATCGATATCAACATCACCGAACACTTCCCGCTTCGCAAGCGCGACAAAAATATTGCCCGGTCCGGTAATTTTATCAACGGCCTGGATCGATTCCGTTCCATATGCCAGAGCGGCTACTGCCTGGGCGCCGCCGACTTTAAAGATATCCTTTACACCAGCAATATCTGCTGCTACTAGAACACCTGCCGGCAGACGGCCGTCTGCCGACGGCGGCGATACCATTACAATCCGCTCCACGCCGGCTGTTTTAGCCGGCATCACATTCATCAGAACAGACGATGGATAAGCAGCTGTGCCGCCTGGTACGTATACGCCCGCTGAGTCAAGCGGCGTCATTTTCTGCCCTAAAATCGAACCGTCTTCATTTGTATACAGCCACGTTTCTCTTTTTTGCTTTGCATGAAAAGCCGCGATATTCTCTGCTGCTTCACGGATAATTTTAATGATCTCATCATCCAGCTCAGCATAGGCGTCGTTAATTTCATCCTGCGTGACCTTTAAGCTGTACAGCTTCGCTCCGTCAAACTTTTCTGTATAGGCAAACAGCGCTCGGTCGCCGTTTTCGCGAACGTCTTGAATAATATCACGCACGATGAGCTGCTGTTCTTCTGTTCCCGCATCCACCGACCGTTTGATTGAAAGCCCCGGTGTTACCTGTTTGATCTGGATCATGTTACCGCACCGCCTTTTCTTCAATTGTATCCGTCAAGCGGTTAACAAGGTTCGAGATCTCTTCGTTTTTCATTCGGTAGCTGACTGGATTTACAATTAAACGGGATGTAATGCCAACAATCGTTTCGTATTCAACAAGCCCGTTTTCCCGCAGCGTCCGTCCAGTTGATACAATATCAACAATTCGGTCAGACAACCCGATTAAAGGGGCCAGTTCGATCGAACCGTTCAGCTTAATAATTTCTACCTGCTCACCTTTTTCACGGAAGTAGGCAGAAGCTACGGTTGGATATTTTGTCGCAATTTTTGGCGCTACTTCATTGAGTGTTGTATCTGGAAGTCCTGCCACCGCCAGGTAGCATGGACTGATTTTCAAATCAAGCAATTCGTATACATCCCGCTCTTCTTCAAGCAGCACGTCTTTTCCGGCAATACCGACGTCCGCTACCCCGTGTTCAACGTAGGTCGCTACATCCATCGGCTTTGCCAGGAAAAAGCGCATATTTTCTTCAGGCACTTCAATGATGAGCTTGCGTGATTCATCCAAGTCCGGCGGAAGCTTATAGCTTGCTTCCTGCATCAGCGCCGCCGCTTCTTCGAAGATCCGCCCTTTTGGCATCGCAATTGTTAGCATGGACATTACACGTTCCCCCCTGATGATTTTCCGACAAAAAACGTTACACTTTTGCATGAATCTGTGAATGAATCTACATCTTTTACCCCAGCCACGTCCTGAAGCAGCACGCATTCTCCTGCCGCACGGCGTTTTTGTGCTTCCTCAATCGCTTCTACACGCCGGTCGTTACTGAACAGCACACAGTGAATCCCTGCTTCGTCTTCAAGCTGGCCAATGGCTTCAAGCAAAAAGTCAACCCGCAGGCCAAAACCTGTCGCACCGGCTGGATGACCAAATTTACCGAGCAAATCGTCATATCGTCCGCCATTCCCGATGGGTGCTCCCACTCCGTCCGCATACACTTCAAATACAAGACCTGTGTAATAGCTCATGTGGCTGACAAGCGGCAAATCAAACGTTACATACTCATCTACGCCATATTCCCGCAGGCGGCCAAACACCATTCTGAGTTCATCAAGCGCTTCGGCACCTGCACTTCCCTCGATCAGCTTTGCCGCTTCGTCAAGACAGTCCATACCGCCTGACAAGTTCAAGAATTGCAGCAAACGCTGCTTATCGATAGATGAAAGCGGGAGGTTTTTGACATGCTCGCGGTAGCCAACATAGTTTTTCTCATATAGGAAGCGCCGCAGTTGTTCAGCCCGCTCTTCCGTACCAAGAATTTGGCGGAATAGCTCGTCCGTAAACCGAATGTGCCCAAGAGACAATTGAAACTTCTCAAGACCTGTCTCCTTCATAACAGATACAAGCAGCGCAATCACTTCCGCATCGGCACTCATCGTTTCATCGCCGATCATTTCTACTCCAATTTGCTCAAATTCTGCAGCTCGTCCCCCTTCACGCTGCTGGGCGCGGTATACGCTTGCGGAATAAGCAAGGCGCAGCGGCACACGCTCTTTTAATAATTTCGATGCTGCCACACGCGCAATCGGCGCCGTCATGTCGGGACGAAGCACAAGTGTATTGCCCTGCTGGTCAAGCAGCTTAAACAGCTGGCGGTCCAAAATGGCTGATGCGTCTCCGACTGTCTCATAATATTCAAGTGCTGGCGTCTCAATAAAACGGTAGCCCCAGCTTCTCATGGCACCCTCAGCCGCCTCTTTTACTTTTCGTTTCGTTTCATAAATGTGCGGCAGCGTATCCCGCATTCCAACTGGCTTTTCAAACATTAACAGCTTCGACATCTTTATCACCCGATCATAGATATTTTTACTTTAGTTCGCTAATGTACTAAAGATATGTTAGTAGTAGTTTAACGGTTCTGACAATTTACGTCAAGCCCAAAAAGTGAAGAGCAGACGTTGGATAATGGAAAGGATAAGACAGCCCGGGTTTATGTCGCTTTTTGCCACATAGCTGAGCTGGTTTATCAATGGTTATACCACTATGACGGATTACACCGAAAGCCAGGAAGAGAGGGAACCACATCATTTTAAACCTGCCCTTTTTGAACACAAATAAACCGGGGGCTGCCCCGTTTATTCACCTGATATAGAAGAAGCTGCTACTGCACCAGCTGTGGAAGCGGCGATGACCGCCTGCTGGGATTGAATCATCGCTTGAACAGCCGCCGTTAATCCGGCAGACGATTGAATCATCTCCTGGGAAACAAACACGGCGGCCAGTATGACGGCCATATCTTTATTCCATTTTAATGCAGAAGAATTTTTTAATTCATGCACAGCCGGCACACATGTTTCTGCTCTTCCGGACAGCGCCATTATGCCAAGTGCTGGATAATGCATGCTTTTTACTTTGATACCGTTTTGCTCAAGCTTTCGTTTCATCTGTAAAACGGCATTAGCCGTACTTTCTCGAAACAATCCATTCACTACAAGCATATTGGCCAGGAATTGAAGATCATTCCCTCTCCAAAAGCCATGTTTATGAAAAAAATGATAATACTGCTCCGAGGCACCTGCGAGTTCTTGAATGCCTTCCGGCCGGCTGGCCATCATCGCAGCTGCTGGATAATCTTCGTTTGATGTAAGTAAAACGTGATGTTTTTTCATTGTATGGTACATTTCTTTTATTCGTTCAGGCTGAACAGACGGCCCTATTAAAAAAGCGGCAATATACGTGTACGGAGAAGAACGGAAACCAGCTGAACGAAGAATGTGATACTTTCTGTGCAGCTCGGCGATCCGCTCCTCTTCACTGCCGGCTTGAAGCATCAAGAGTCCAGCCATTGGAAAATGGATTGTTCGAAGGGGAGAAAACATTGATCCTGATTTTTTTATATTGGCTGAAAGTGACTTGAACGCTTCCATGTTAATTGGCTGCTGTCTGGCGGCAAATTGGGCAGCGGTTAGGAGCACAAGCCGTTTGTCGATCCATCTACCTTCTTTTTTTCGTAAAATCGCTGTGTTTTCTTCCAATAGCTTTATGTCCATGCCTGCCACTCTCCTTTTCTTTTTATACGATTTGCTGCTAAAATCGTTTCAAGAAACCGTTTTTCCGCCCCCGCGTTCCTGCCAAAAGCGGCTCTGTCCTGCCCGCATCGGTCAATTAGAAACAGCTGGCTATTTTATAAGACTAACCTCTGCTTTTTGAAAACAGGGCTTTTGGTGCCCAAATTCGTGCTATCATGCTGATGAAGCAAGTCTGCTGGACCAGTTTTCTTTTTAACTGTTACAGAATGAACAGCCAAATTGTTTTTGCAGCAGTAAAATAATTGGATAAAAGCGTCATTCAGACCGACCAAAGGAATACGGACCGGCTTTTTGCTTTATTCTGTGTGAAACTATGTGAAGCTGCTTGTACTCATGCATGAAGAGAAGGAACTTTTCTAGAAAGAAAGCAGCTTTTGTTAAAAAAGCAGCCCTTTGTCATTCGGACGTATATAAAAAATGAAGTACATAAAAAAAGCGGGAATGGCCAGTTTTTTAGTTCTGTCCATCCTCGCTTTACCTTTCATGGCTGATCAGGCGGAAGCCACCACCGTCAATGTCATTCAATATGGTGCACAGGCCGATGATAACCAGCTCGATACGCGGCTATCCAAAAAGCCATCGATATTATTTCTGAAACTGGCAGAACTGTCGATATTCCAGCCGGGACGTTTGATATTGCCGTTCACTCTTCTGGCAATGGCATTGTCATGAAAAGCAATGTGCAGCTGCGAATGAATGCCGATACAGTATTGAAGCTGAGAGCTGCCTATCTTCCGTCCTATTGCTTAATCAGCGTTTCTGATGTTCAAAAACCGCAAAAATAACGGGAGGTACACTCGTTGGCGACCGAACTGCTCACACAGGGGATGGTGACGAATGGGGACATGGTATTCATATTACAGGAAACACGTCTTCTGCTTACGCGAACGGGCGTAACGGCTAAAAACTTTTCGGGTGATGGCTTTACAATTGAAAATAACCTGAATGCGGTCAAGAAAGTACCATACAAAGTAAAGCTTGATCGAGTAACAGCAGACTATAACCGCCGGCAGGGCTTATCCATTATCGGAGGCACCAACATTAAAATAACAAACAGCACGTTTAAACATACAGAGGGTACTCCTTCTTCGGCCGGAATTGCTCTTGAACGCGATAAACCTTACACATTTACGCTTGAGAACGTGGTGATTCGGCACAACCGGATCCAAAACAATGCAGGCTACGGATTGATATTCACTTTCTCCCATCACAGCCGGGCAGAATACAGCATCATCCGATCCAATAAAGAAGGAGGCGTTTTTTTAACAGTGCCCACGGCCATACATTGTATGGAAACGAAATCATCCGCAACGGCAGACATCTCTTAAAACCGTATTTGAGCAGCGGGGTATTCATTCGCGATGGAGAAAGTAATGTGATCAGCGCTAACGATATCTCTCAAAACGCCGAGCGGGGTGTTTATGCGCTGGGTCACGTAAGCGGGAACGAAATAATCCATAATACTATAACCGATAACGGACATACCGCTATTGAAACAAATGACGGTAACGGCCTTGTTATCAAAAACAATCATGTGTCCGACACTCATGACGCAGTGATCATCCATCATTCATATTCTTCTGTTGTTTCCAACAATGGAAGCTCTGTTTCATTCATACCCCCGGCTAAAGAGCCCGGTCCGGCTGCTGATTCGTCTTCTCCGGAAAAGAAAGAAATCGAGGAAAAAATAGATCCATCTGATTCTCTCAGCCGCTTGAAAGAAGCGCCTGCGGAAAAGTCTCTTCCAGCATCTTTAAAAAGGGCGATCCTCATGTATCGATTTTTTTAAGCATTGTGCGGGCAGCGCAATGCTTTTTTACATCCATAATAAAAAACCTGCTTCAGCCCTTTGCTGAAGCAGGTTTAATAATCATTGGGTTCCCGCCCGCGAATGCGCCCGGCGGTACATCCTTATTCACCAGTGTCATGGCGGACACAATCGCACCATCACCAATTTCAATACCGGGCAAAATGGTGCAGTTGGCTCCAATCATGACGTTATCACCGATCACAACGGGACCAATACGGTATTCATCGGTTAAATATTCATGTGCCAAAATGGTGGTGTTATAGCCGATAATTGTGTTACGTCCTACCATAATCTGTTCCGGAAACATAATATCCGGTACCACCTTATAAGCAAAAGCGGTTCCTGCTCCAATTTTCATACCGAGCAGACGCCGGTACAGTGCATTTTTCACGCGAACGAACGGAACAAAACGACTCACTTCAATAACGGCTGTGTTTTTGAATATTTTCCAGAACGAAACGGTTTGATAAATGTGAAAAAGCGGGTTTGCACCGCCTTTTAACGTATACCGTTTCGTCCGTCTCATTTCTGGCTGGCTCCTACCTGCAGAATATCAAGCAAATCTGCCATTGATTCCAGCATGTAATCCGGGTCATACGTATTAAGGAAATCGCGCCCTTTCAGTGACCAGGCTACACCTGCCGTTTGAACACCCGCGTTCTTCCCGCCTTCAATATCGTGATAGTTATCGCCGACCATAATAGCTTCCTCCGGCTTCGAACCAAGAGCAGCCAATGCTTTTTGGACAGGCTCTGGATGCGGCTTCGCATGTTCAACATCATCAAGCCCGATGACCACATCAAAAAACGGATCAAGATTTGTCAGCTTCAAGCCTTTAAGGACCGTTTCGTGAATCTTCGTTGAAACAATCGCCATTTTATACCCGTTTTCATGCAGTGTGCGAATCGTTTCGTACACACCTTCAAACTCTGTTACGAGTGCATCATGTTTTTCATGGTTAAATGCGCGGTAGTGATTGACCATTTCCATCGTCCGTTCCTTATCCAGCGCTTCAAACGTATCAATAAGCGGCGGTCCCATGAACGGGTATACATCTTCGCGCTCGTATTGGTTTGGAAAATAATGATTTAACGTATGAAGAAATGATTGCACAATCAGTTCATTTGTATTGATTAACGTTCCATCTAAATCAAACAGCAGTGTTGTAATATTTTTCATATATGAACAGCTTCCTTTCTTGTTGCCCGTCCCGGCTGCTTCCAAAGACGTGCGACAGCAATCGTTAACACAACAGCTGTGGTTACACGAATAAGGAAAAGCGGCCAAACTGGAATACCGAGTGGAATAAATATAAGTGTATCTTCAATCACCGCGTGGCAGGCGACGAGAAAAATAAAAGCCAGCGTTACATCTCGCTTACTGACCCCATCTTCTTCAACCGCCTGTATCATGACTGCTGACCCCATTGCCAGACCGATAAGCAGGCCGGATGCCAGCGTCATTGATGTGTTTTCACGCATGCCAAGAAACCGTGTGACAGGAGCCACAGCTTTAGAAAATGCATCAAGCCATTTTAAATCTTTGGCAATTTGAATGATGACCATAAGCGGAATGACAATCGCAGCCAGCTGCAAAACGCCAAAAACGGCTTTTTGCAGGCCCAGCAGCACAATAGCTCCCCATGTGTCCGGCTGAACAGCCGCCTCAGGAACCATGCCGTATTGAGCAATCTCTCCGCCGCCCTGCCAGACGAGATTGATGACGATACCGGCTGTTATCGCAAGCCCGATACGAACCGCTAGGATGATCCACATTTTCACACCAACTTTAACAGCAACGGTCGATTCGATAAATAAATTATGGGAGAATGACAACATCATCGCAAGAATAAACACTTCTTTCACAGTCAATTCCAGCGATAAAATCGCGCCAATCCCCGCATACAAATTGAGCGCATTCCCAATCACGAGCGGAATCGCTGCATCTCCAGATAAACCAAAAATCCCCATTAAAGGGCTGATTAAATGGATGATCCATGGCAGCACAGGCGTAAATTGCAAAATGGTGACAATGAGTGTAATCGGAAAAATCACTTTTCCCAGCTTCCACGTTGTCATACAGCCTGTCTGCAGCCCTTTGACAACTGTTTGTCTCACGATGCCATCTTCCCTTCATTTGTTTGATCTGCATAACGCGGCAGCTTATATCTTACGCGGCGATACACAAGAAGAGCTGCTGCGATCACGATCAAGGACAAGGACAGCACTTGGGCAATCCGTAAAAAATCACCCGGCAGCATTAAACTGTCTGTACGCATTCCTTCAATAAAGAAGCGGCCGACCGAATACCAAATTACATAAGATAGAAACAGCTCGCCGCGTTTCGGGTTTACTTTGCGCAAGACAAGCAAAAGCACAAATCCGAGGATATTCCAAACAGATTCGTATAAGAAGGTAGGATGGTAATAAGCACCGCCAATATACATCTGGTTGACAATAAATTCTGGCAAATGAAGATTCTCTAAAAATGAGCGTGTGACTTCTCCACCGTGTGCTTCCTGATTCATAAAGTTTCCCCAGCGGCCGATCGCCTGCCCTAAAATAATAGAAGGAGCCGCAATATCCGCCAGTTTCCAAAAAGAAAGGCGGCGCTTTCTTGTAAATACAATCGCGGTAATAACCGATCCAATCAACGCCCCGTGAATGGCGATACCGCCGTTCCAAATTTGAATAATGGCTTCGGGATGCTGTGAATAGTAAGACCATTCAAACAGAACATAGTAAGCGCGTGCTGAAATAAGCGCGATTGGAATGGCCCAAATCAGCAAATCAGAAAACGTGTCCTCGGGCAGGCCAAGCCTGTTTGCTTCTTTTGAAGCTAAATAAAAACCGAGGGCGATACCGATTCCGATAATAATGCCATACCAGTGTACTTGAAAATTGCCCAGTTCCAAGGCAATTGGATTTAACGGATACTCCAAAATGTTTTCACTCCTTACTGCTTATCATCGATTCCAGCATCATTAATGGCACCAGCCAGTTTATCTGTGAATTCCTGGGCTGCGTTCACACCCATCCGTTTTAAGCGGAAGTTCATGGCTGCCACTTCAATGATAACAGCCAGGTTTCGCCCAGGGCGGACCGGCAGGGTAATCTTTGTAATCTCCGAATCCAAAATAGGGAGTTTATCTTCTTCAATGCCAAGACGATCATATTGTTTGTCCGGGTCCCACAGCTCAAGGTTTACATTCAATGTAATAATTTTATGTGAACGAACGGCTCCTGCCCCGAAAAGTGTCATGACGTTAATAATGCCCAGCCCGCGAATTTCCAGCAAATGCTCAATCAATTCTGGTGAATTGCCCACCAGACGCCCGATGTCTTCCTGGCGGATCTCTACACAGTCATCTGCCACAAGTCGATGGCCGCGCTTTACAAGCTCAAGCGCTGTCTCACTTTTCCCGACGCCGCTTTGTCCAGTAATCAATACGCCGATTCCATAAATATCAACAAGAACGCCATGAATAGCTGTTGTTGGTGCGAGCATGGACTCCAGGTAATTGGTCAGCTGGCTTGCAAATTTAGTCGTGGTCATTTTTGAACGCATAACTGGTACTGAATAAGCCTCCGATGCTTCAATGAGTTCAACAGGTACACTTAAATTGCGCGAAACGATAATAGCAGGTGTTTCATAGTCACACAGCTTATCCATTCGGTCTTTTTTTTCTTCAGGGTTAAGCCGCTGAAAAAAAGACAGCTCGGTCATACCAATCAGCTGTACACGTTCTGCCGGATAATAATCAAAAAATCCTGCTATCTCAAGACCCGGACGTGATAAGTCACTTAATTTAATAGGGCGATGAAGTCCTTCTTCACCACTAACAAGCTCTAAATCGAATTTCTCCAAAAGATCAACTGCACGCACTTTTGGCATCGTATTCCCTCCTCTTTACCCAAACGAATTGCCTTCATTGTACCATGTTTCTGATTAAAACAGACGTTTCGGTATCGATTTTCCCTGTTCTCCTGTACATAAAGAACGAAAGGAGTGATTCATATGAAAATAGCCATTGATGCAGGGCATGGCCCTACAACCCAAGGCAAAAGATCGCCTGACGGAATGAAAGAATTCGAGTTTAATAGGGCAACCGCCTTGTTTCTCCGTGATGAGCTGCCAGCGGACACGTTGTTGGTTCATGATGATCAGATCGATCTTTCCCTCAGAGAACGGGTGCAGCGGGCAAACCAGGCTGGTGCTGATTTATATGTATCGATTCACGCAAACGCTTTTGGCACGGGCTGGACAGAACCAAATGGCATTGAAACCTACGTTCATACGTCCCGGCCTCCCCAGTCCATAGCTGTAGCACAAACCGTACAGCGGGAGCTTGTTTTGGCAACAGGGCGGCGTGACCGCGGAGTAAAGACGGCTGATTTTTATGTACTGCGAAAAACCACAATGCCCGCTATTTTAATTGAAGCCGGATTTATGACCAACAAAACGGAAGCGTCCCTGCTGCAAAGGACGGATTACCGGAAAACGTGCGCAAGAGCGATTGCGTCAGCGATTCGGCTGACCTGTATGTAGTCAAAAAAGCAGGAAGCGACTGCTTCCTGCTTTTTTATTTTCTTCTTAAAATGGTCGATTGCAAAACCATATTGACCAAAGCCATAATGATGGCGATCACAAGCGCGAGCCCGAAACTTTCAATTTCAAATGCGTAGCCCATAATGCTGTCTGTCATCAGAAGCGTAATAGCGTTAATGACAAATAAAAATAAACCAAGTGAAATCATCGTGATCGGCAGTGTTAAGATCACAAGCACGGGCCGGACAATAAGATTTAAAACGGATAATACCAGGCTGGCAATAACTGCATAGAGGAAACTATCCACATGCAGCCCTGGAAAATAGCCTGCCAATGCAACAAGCAAAATGGCATTAATAAGCACACCTGCTATCCAGCCCATTCTGAAAACTCCCTTGCTTCTTTAGTAATTAAATGCCCTCCCCAAACGAATCCTCGTCCGAGCCTGGCGGCGGTGTCTGGCGCAATGAAGACATCCGCAGTGTAATCGAGCCTGTTTTCGTTTCCGCATCAATCATGAGCTGGCGGTCATCCATCACGTTTTCACTTTCAAACTTCAATGATTTTTGGATGCGCTCATCTTTTTCTGAAACATGGCCCATTCCTGTTTCCGGCAGCGTCAGCCGGCCTGCGGTTGTGCGAATCTCTCCTTTTACAGCAAGATCCTGTGGTACATAAAGTTCAATATTTCCCGTCATGGATTCAGCGCGGACTGCCTCGGCCTGATCTTTTTTCGCATCGTATAGCAGGTTGCCATTAAACGTCTGCAAATCAGCAAACCGATAAGTTCCAACCATATGAATCGCACCGTTAAACGTATTAAGCTCTGCCCGTTCTCCTTCACAGTCAATCAGGCGGATCGGGCCGTTTCCTGTTTCTGCTTCGATCACCGCAATGCGGCTGTTTTTCAATTCTATTTTCCCGTTTCCGGAACGGACCTCAAGCTTCTCTGCTGCTACATCCCTCATATCAAATGCACCGTTAAACAGTTTTACCGACACATCATCCAGTTCCTTTGAAGGAATAAAAAGCGTAATATCTGTTTTCATCAGCTTTAAGCCGACTGAAAGAGACAGTTTATCTTCGCGGGCATAAAAAATGCTGTTTTTCAAGAAGGACTGTTTTGCTTCTTCTTCTGTAGAAACGCCAAATACTTTCACATGGCATTCCGCTTTTACACCTTCACCATCCCATGGACGGACTGTAACGGATCCATTCGCTGTCTCAAGCTTTAAACGGCGCGGCGTTACATTTTGCTCATGAAAAACATGTGTAAATTCAGTTCCTTTTCCGACAAACGGCATTTCTACATCTTTCAATCGTTTAACAGCTGACTGCATAAACTCGAATAACTTGTCTTTTGATTGAGTAACGGTTTCGGTTGTCGGGCGCTGGCCGGCCATTTTTTGACCGAACTTCTCCAGTTCTTCAAAAAGGCCGCCCAGATTGAAGCCTTTCGAGCTCTCTTCCTCTTTTGCTGCAGAAAAACGCGTTTCTTTCTCGCTTGAGATGTTGCTGCCCTTCTCTAAGGCTTCAATCAGTTTGACTGCTTCATCCGCTGAAATCACTCCGGATTCAACCATTTTTAATATGCGCAGTTTTTCTTCGCTCATCAATGTAAACCTCCCGTTTTTCGTTTCTATTCGTATATACGAACGCTCCATCAAAAGGTTTCATTTTATTCTGCTTTGACAGCCATACGCTCACGGTCACGCTCTAAAATTTTCTTCAAATAGTGACCAGTATGTGATTCTTTCGTCGCAGCGATGTCTTCAGGCGTGCCGGATGCTATGATCGTTCCGCCTTTATCGCCTCCTTCAGGGCCAAGGTCAACAAGATAATCGGCCGCCTTAATCACATCAAGGTTGTGCTCAATAACCAGCACCGTATCACCATTATCAACGAGGCGCTGCAGTACTTGAAGAAGCCGGGCAATATCATCGGTATGCAGGCCCGTTGTCGGCTCATCCAAAATATAAAACGAGCGGCCGGTCGAGCGGCGGTGCAGCTCAGATGCCAATTTAACACGCTGCGCTTCCCCGCCGGACAAGGTAGTGGCCGGCTGTCCAAGCGTAATATAGCCGAGGCCGACATCTGCAATGGTTTGAAGCTTCCGGCTGATTTTAGGAATGTTTTCAAAGAACTCAAGCGCATCTTCAACGGTCATTTCAAGCACATCTGAGATGCTTTGGCCTTTGTATTTTACTTCAAGCGTTTCCCGGTTATACCGTTTGCCATGACATACTTCACACGGTACGTATACGTCCGGCAGAAAATGCATTTCAATTTTAATGATGCCGTCTCCCCGGCACGCTTCACAGCGGCCGCCTTTTACGTTAAAGCTGAAACGTCCTTTTTTGTACCCGCGTACCTTCGCTTCGTTTGTCTGCGCGAACACATCCCGAATGTCATCAAAAACACCCGTATAAGTGGCCGGGTTGGAGCGCGGCGTGCGGCCGATCGGCGACTGGTCAATATCAATGACTTTATCGAGCTGATCGATTCCTTTCACTTCTTTGTGGGCGCCTGGACGCGCTTTTGCCCGGTTCAGCTTTTGTGCCAGTGCTTTATAAAGGATCTCATTGATGAGCGTACTTTTTCCTGAACCCGATACACCTGTTACAGCTGTAAATACGCCGAGCGGGAATTTCGCTTTTACGTTTTTTAAATTGTTTTCTTTCGCGCCAATGACTTCAACCCAGCGGCCATCCGGCTTGCGCCGCTCCTCCGGAAGAGGAATGTATTTATCGCCCGACAAGTACTGGCCGGTGAGTGATTTTTCATTTTTCATTACTTCTTCCGGTGTGCCCGCCGCAATAACCGAACCGCCGTGAACACCTGCGCCCGGCCCGATATCGATCAAATAGTCGGCTGCAATCATGGTGTCTTCATCATGCTCAACGACAATAAGGGTGTTGCCAATATCACGCATATTCTGCATGGTGCGAATCAAGCGGTCATTATCACGCTGATGAAGGCCGATAGAAGGTTCGTCTAAAATGTACAGTACACCGGTCAGGCGTGAGCCAATTTGCGTGGCGAGCCGGATCCGCTGCGCTTCTCCACCGGAAAGTGTGCCGGCTGCACGGCTTAATGTTAGATAATCAAGGCCGACATCAATTAAAAATCCAAGCCGTTCGCAAATTTCCCGCAGTACAAGGCGGGCAATTTGCATTTCCTTTTCAGTCAGCTTAATATCTTTGAAAAAGTCAGCTGCTTCTTGAATGGAAAAAGCAGTCGTATCAGAAATGGTTAAGTCGTTAATTTTAACGGCCAGGCTTTCTTTTTTCAGCCGCTGTCCTTTACAAGTCGGGCACTTCGATTCACCCATATACTTTTCCATTTGTTCCCGGATATAATCCGAGCTTGTTTCTTTATAGCGGCGCTCTACATTGCTGAGTACACCTTCAAAGACGATATGGTTGTCCCGGATCTGCCCGAAATCATTCTCATACCGAAAACGGATGCGGTCCTTTCCAGAACCATTCAAAAGTTTATCCTTATGCTCGTCAGGGAGGTCTTTCCACGGTGTATCCATATCAATCTTGTAATGTGTACAAACGGCTTTTAAAAGCTGCGGATAATATTGAGAGCTTATCGGTTCCCACGGAACAATCGCATTCTCGTTTAAAGACAGGTCTTTATCAGGAACCACTAAATCTGCATCTACTTTTTTCTTCATGCCAAGCCCGTCGCAGGATGGGCAGGCGCCGAATGGGCTGTTAAATGAAAACATGCGCGGTTCCAGTTCTCCAACCGAAAATCCGCAATGCGGACAGGCATGGTGCTCACTAAACAGCATTTCTTCTTCACCGATCACATCGACGATGACATTTCCTTCACCAAGGCGAAGAGCCGTTTCGATCGAATCTGCCAGACGCGCTTCTACCCCTTCTTTTACGACGATCCGGTCAATAATAACTTCAATCGAATGCTTTTTGTTTTTTTCCAGTTCAATCTCTTCTTCTAAATCACGCATATCTCCATTTACACGCACGCGGACATACCCTTGTCGCTTTATGTCTTCAAACACTTTCGCATGCGTGCCTTTACGGCCGGAGACAACCGGGGCGAGCACTTGAATTTTAGTTCGTTCCTCAAGCTCCATGACCCGGTCGACCATCTGGCCGATCGTCTGGGAAGTAATTTCAATGTCGTGGATCGGACAGATAGGCCGCCCAACCCGTGCATATAAAAGACGCAGGTAATCATAAATTTCTGTTACGGTTCCTACAGTCGAACGCGGATTGCGGCTCGTGGTTTTCTGATCGATGGAAATCGCCGGTGATAATCCCTCGATAGAGTCGACATCCGGTTTATCCATCTGCCCTAAAAACTGGCGGGCGTAGGCAGACAGCGATTCTACATAACGCCGCTGTCCTTCCGCATAAATGGTATCAAAGGCAAGCGATGATTTTCCTGATCCGGACAAGCCGGTCAATACGACCAGCTGGTCACGTGGAATGGTTATATCAATATTTTTTAAATTATGGGCACGTGCCCCTTTTACAGATATATGATCAATGGCCATGAGGGCACCTCTATTCTGATTTTAATTCAAACAATGCGTCACGAAGCTCGGCAGCACGCTCGAAATCGAGTGCTTTCGCTGCTTCTTTCATTTCCGCCTCTAAGTTCGTAATAAGTTTTTGTCTTTCCTGCTTTGAAATTTTTCGGCCGGTATTCTTTGAAGCGTATGTTTCGGTTTCCTCTGCTGCTTGTGTGGCACGTATCACATCGCGGATATCTTTTTGAATGGTCATTGGCGTAATGCCGTGCTTCTCATTGTATGCTTCTTGAATTTCACGGCGGCGTTTTGTTTCTTCGATCGCTTTTGTCATGGAATCTGTCATTTTATCAGCATACATAATGACTTTTCCTTCGGCATTACGTGCAGCCCGGCCAATGGTTTGAATAAGCGACCGTTCGGAGCGAAGAAACCCTTCTTTATCGGCATCGAGAATAGCCACTAGCGATACTTCCGGGATATCGAGTCCTTCCCGGAGCAAGTTGATTCCGACGAGAACATCATACTTGCCGAGGCGGAGATCGCGGATAATTTCAATCCGCTCAAGTGTTTTAATTTCCGAATGCAAATACTGCACTTTAATGCCGATTTCTTTCAAGTAATCCGTTAAGTCTTCTGACATTTTCTTTGTTAATGTTGTGATCAGTACGCGCTCGTCTTTTTCGATCCGTTCATTGATTTCACCGAGCAAATCGTCAATCTGCCCTTCGATCGACCGGACGTCAATGGTTGGGTCAAGCAGGCCAGTCGGGCGAATAATCTGCTGTGTCATTTCTGGCGTTTGTTCAAGCTCATATGGGCCTGGTGTTGCCGATACGTACACAATCTGGTTAATGTGCTCTTCAAATTCCGAAAAAGTAAGAGGCCGGTTATCCTTCGCGGATGGAAGGCGAAAACCATGGTCAACCAGCACCTGCTTGCGCGCCTGGTCGCCATTATACATGCCGCGCACCTGCGGCAGCGTAACATGGGACTCATCAATGACCATTAAAAAGTCATCCGGAAAATAATCCAATAATGTATAAGGAGTTGAACCGGGCGGACGAAGTGTTAAATGGCGCGAATAGTTTTCAATTCCTGAGCAAAAGCCCATTTCCCGCATCATTTCCAGATCATAGCGGGTCCGCTGTTCTAAACGCTGCGCTTCTAAAAGCTTTTCCTCTGCCCGAAGCTCTGCCAGGCGCTCTTCCAGCTCCTGCTCAATGTTGCCGATGGCAATGTTCATTTTTTCTTCCCTCGTAACGAAGTGGCTGGCCGGAAAAATAGCGGCGTGCTCGCGGTCACCCATAATTTCTCCGGTCAAGGCATCCACTTCGCGAATGCGGTCAATTTCATCTCCAAAAAATTCAACACGAATACACCGCTCGTCTCTTGAAGCCGGGAAAATTTCCACTACATCTCCGCGAACCCGGAAGGTTCCGCGCTTAAAATCAATGTCATTTCGTTCATACTGAATGTCAACAAGGCGCCGAAGCAAATCATTTCGCGGCACCTCCATGCCTGTGCGGAGCGAGATCACCATTTCTTTATATTCTTCCGGTGAACCAAGGCCGTAAATGCACGACACAGACGCGATAATAATGACATCATCGCGTTCAAATAGGGCAGACGTTGCCGAGTGGCGCAGCTTATCGATTTCATCGTTAATACTGGCATCTTTTTCAATAAATGTATCCGTTTGCGGGACGTACGCCTCCGGCTGATAATAGTCATAGTAACTGACGAAGTATTCCACTGCGTTATTTGGGAAAAATTCTTTAAACTCACTGTAAAGCTGGCCAGCAAGTGTTTTGTTATGGGCGATGACAAGCGTGGGCTTTTTCACTTCCTGAATCACATTTGAGACGGTAAATGTTTTCCCTGTACCTGTCGCGCCAAGCAGCGTTTGATGTTTTTTGCCGCTGCGAATGCCTTCGACAAGTTCTGCAATGGCTGCCGGCTGGTCGCCCTCCGGTTTATATTTAGAAACTAAGTTAAATTCATGCGCCAACGCATTGTCCCCCTGTCTATATCCGTTCTTCTTTCTTTTATACTTCCCATTTTATCATGATCGAAACAAAAAAAGCCAACAAAAAGCACACACTTGTTCGGAATGCGTGTTTTTGCGGCGATAAAAAAACACCGAATCCATTTCGGTGTCAGTTCAGCTTTACCTTCAGCCGTTTCATCATTCGGTTGGACAGCCAAAGGCCGGCTGTAATAGAAAAAGCGTCCATTACGATCAATTCCCACGTATGGGTATATCCTTTATAGGCAGATGCGGCAATCAGTGCGACTGTCAAAATAACGCCAAGAAACTGGTTGTATGTTACACGTGAAAACAGTAAAACAAGCAAAGCCGGCATAAACATTGCCAGAATCAGCTGATCCACCATCATGCCCTCCTAAGTTTTTTCTTTTATCATACTGGATTTTTCTTTTTTCGGAAAGATTGGATTTTATTATGACCGGTTAATAATGCGCTCTGTTAAATCTCGAAGCTCACTGTGCGGCATAAATTTCTCAGCCAGCATATCCGGCATAATATGGTCAATAAAATACTGCACACAATGAAGATCTTGAAATTTCAAAATCGTGTTGAGCGCTTCTTCGTAAATTTCAAAGAAAAGCGGGTCTGGATTTCGTTTTAAAATTTCTCCATATGCTTCATACAGCAAATCCACTTTATCGGCTACTGACAAAATACGTCCTTCAAGCGTGCTGTCTTTCCCTTCTTTTAAACGCCTAAAATAGGCTTCGTGGAACTCCGGCGGAAATTCCGCTTCAATAAAGCGGCGTGCCATTTTTTCTTCTACCTGCGAAAACAGCTCTTTTAATTCTGTTGTCGCATACTTCACCGGCGTTTTAATATCTCCGGTAAACAACTCCGCATAATCATGGTTGAGTGCTTTTTCATATAAAGACCGCCAGTCCACTGTTGCGCCTTTCATTTCCTCGACTGTGCCTAAAAATTGAGCGATTTTTGTGACCTTGAATGAATGAGCCGCCACATTATGGCTTTGAAATTTAAACTTCCCCGGCAGGCGGTATAAATGCTCAAGATCTGACAGTGTTTTAAAGTATGTATGTACCCCCATGATACCCACTCCTTTTCTAATGAAGAAACCTGTTCATTTTCTGTAAGGTATGATGACTATTGTAACGGCAAATAAACAGAAAAAAAAGAAAAATCCACTCTGTTATGGAACAACAGGTGGATTTTTGTATTGAATCCGATTACATTCTCTGAAAAAGTTACTCTTCTACTTTACTTAAACAGCGTTCACATTCCGTATGGTACGACTCATGCTGCTCTGTTATCTGTGCCCCGCACTGGCAGCACTCTTTCCCCGGGATATTACGGTAAAATTCTAACGGCATCATGTTCATGTCCCCCTTCTGATTTTTGGTTGATGTGTTGCTGTAGGTTTATTGTATTATAACAGATACAATAAGTCAACACGTGTTATATAATAAATTCGTTTTTTGCGATAAAAAAAAACGCCCTTTAAAAAGGGCATTTCAAGCTGTAGATAAATTATACGGATCCGTGCACATGAATGGATAGATCGGCGGCGTCCAGGCAGCTCCGCTTTCCATGGGGCAGGCGCTGCCCTCCCGCCGCCAAAGTGGCTTGCGACAAGATGGTATAGAGCTAGTAAGGTCATACCTTTCTGTTTACAAAAGAAAAAATATCTATTCAGTTCTTGCTTATTGATCTGCAACACCACTTAGTGAAGCCTGCCGGACGAAGACTCCTGCGGGAAGTACAGGGATTCGGGAGACCCCGCAGGCGCAGCCGAGGAGTCTCCCGCACTGCCTTAGGATGCGCGAAGTCCGGCAGGCTTCACTTATCGGCTCTTTTTTAAAAGCGAAAGACTTTGTCTAGATAATTAAACGCCCTTTGAAAAGGGCGTTTAATCAGAAAACACAGAGTCATCTAGATATTCTTTTTCTTCAGGCGCAAACAGCAGGCCAAGCTCATGGTGTTCATTTTCGTAAATAGAGCCTTGCGTAAATCGAACCTGCCCGTTTGTGCCAATCACTTCAAGCTTGCAATACGCAGCATTTTTCTGCAGCGCTTTATAAAATTCTGTTTCTGTCCCTACCGGTATCCCGTTTACTTTTGTGATAATTTCACCAATCATCAGCCCCATCTTTCGAGCAGGTGCTCCCGGGAGAACGCCCACCACCATGATTCCTTTCGGCTGGGTCGTAAAAAAGTACGGACGATGCTTTTCATAGCTGAAATGACGGCGGGTAATCGCTATGCGCGCAATAGCCGCGAATAAAACAGCGGCCGCGGACAGCTGCCATATCCAATAAGAGCCTGCCGCAATAAGCAATGTCAGAGCACCAGCCCAAATAACACTTTTACCCGTCGCCTGTACGGCCAGCGCTGGAAGTGTACTGCGCACAGTCATCGAAAAGCCGACTAGAAACGGAAATAAGATCAGGTAGTAATGCCCGGCGCCAATCGGGATCACCGGCCACCAATCCGCAAATGATTCAAGCGGGCGGGATCCTGGAACCGGGAGAAATACTGGAACAAGCCAAAGGCGCCGCGCCAGATGAACCGCCGTTTTCTGTCCGCGCTTACTCATCTCCAGGCGCGGCGACGTTCCCTGATAACCGCGCTTATGAATAAGCACCCCTTCGGCTATTACCAGAAGTGCCGTGATAAGGGCTAGAATAGATAAAATGCTTTCTATTTTCAAAGGTTCATAGGAAATAAATGAATATCCCGCGTAATCGGCCAGAATAAATACAGCATAAGCGGCTGTTAAGGTCCAGGCAGGCGACAGCAGAAAAAAGCCGCCAATACTGAAGATAATAAACAGCGCTGCCATAAAGCTGAGCAGGTCAGCCGGTAAAGCCAGGCCAAGACCAAGAGAAATAATAGATAGCACGAGACCTACTGCCAGGCTCGATGGCAAAATAAACCGGATTTCTTGATATATATCATATACGCGTGTGCCGAAGTCCTTGCGTTCACGCGTGACACGAAACATGCCGACTACAAAAGCCAGAACAAATGAAAAATAAAAGACAGGGTGAAGCAATAATCTTCCTGCAGCCGTAATGAGCTGCATGAGCCAGTCCAAAGCCATAAAAGTCCCTCCAGAGCGTTGCACAAAAGTCTTTCTCTCTATTGTATCAGAAAGCTTCTGCAATCGTTAACAGACTTATGGCGCTTTTTCATCAAGCTTCGCTGAGCGCCTTTTCAAACTGACCGATAATGTCTTCCGCTTCTTCAATACCAATTGAAATACGAACGGTTTTCTCAGAAACACCGACGGCTGCTTTTTCTTCTGCATTAAGTGAACGGTGGGAAGTGCCAAACGGCCATGAAACAGATGTTTCTACACCGGCAAGCGACGGAACAATCCCGATCCAGCCAAGTGAGCGGAAAAAAGCAAATTCGTCTGTATCTTTCGTCAGGTCAATCGTAACGACCGCTCCATTTCCCCGCTCAGATACGCCTTTTGGATAAAAAACTTCTTCTACTTTTGAATGAGTACGGAGCCAGTCTGCCACTTTCTCTGCATTGGCAGCCTGGCGCTCCATCCGCAGGCCAAGCGTTTTGGCTCCTCGGCATGCGAGCCATGATTCAAACGGGCTTAAGTTCATGCCAATGTTCACAACACGGCTTCTCGCTGCTTGTATGTATTCTTCCTTTCCAACTACAACACCTGCTGACACGTCACTATGTCCGCCGATATATTTTGTCGCTGAGTGAACAACGAGATCCGCACCTAACTCGTAAGGCTTGATTAAAAACGGAGTGGCAAACGTATTATCTACCATTAAAACAAGTTCTTTTTTCTTGGCAAGAGCCGATACTTCTGCTATATTCTCAACACGCAAAAACGGGTTTGTAATTGATTCTGTATACAGCATAACCGTTTCCGGGCGGACGGCCGCTTCCACAGCTGACAAGTCTTCAAAATCTACAAACGAAGTTTCAATGCCCATACGCGACAGCTCTTCTTTCATAGCATAAAACGTGCCGCCATATACATCCTGCGCGGCTACAATGTGATCGCCGCTTTTGGCCACAGCCAGAACTGCAGCTGTAATCGCACCAAGACCAGATGACGCTGCTACTCCCTCTGGTGCTCCTTCAAGACGTGCTGTAATATTGGCCAGCTCATCTGCATTAGGATTGCCGACACGTGTATACAGATAAGGGGATTCCCCATTATAATAGCCTTCCATTTCTTCCAAGCTGTTGAATGCAAACACAGATGTCTGATAAATCGGCGTAACCTTGCTTTGAATATTTTTCGGCAGCTTTTCGCCATGTAATGCTTTTGTGTTAAAAGAATCCATTGTTGTCCACTCCTTTTTATCTGTCCATTATATTCCGAAAATTGCACAAAAACAATCCGCCCGGCAGGGAGCGGATTAGCGGATTAGCTCTTTCATCATCGGCTCGTCCATCGGACCAACGATTTTTTGGGATACCGTGCCTTCTTCATCAAGCACGTATGTAGTAGGGATTGTATACACATCATACTCCTCTGTCACTGCACCGCTTTCGTCGAGCAGCACAGGAAACGTGATATCGTATTGATGGGCAAATTCCCTCGCTTTAGACGAACTTTCTTCTATATTAACCGCCAGTATTTCAACATTGTCCGGCTTTTCCTCGTAAAAGGCCTGCATGTGAGGCATTTCGTCTTTGCACGGCGGGCACCATGTTGCCCAGAAATTCAAAAATACTTTCTTCCCTTTGTAATCCGACAGCTTCACCTTTTTCCCATCTATTGTTTCCAAATGGAAATCTGGTGCTTTCTCTCCGATCGCAATACCGTTTTTGTCGTTTGTCACGGCCATCCCTTTTTCACCGATATCCGTTACGTCTTTACGATCTTCATACAACTGAAAGCCGGCCAGTCCTATTAAAAGAATCAGCAGTGCGATGCCTAGCCATTTCTTGCGCATATGTGTCTCCTCCAGCAGGTTATGATCATTCCTCACTCCTTCCATCATATCATATGACCGCTTTCCTCCACTTATCTGCAAAAACAGTAGAAAAACAAAAAAAAGCCGCCATAAAGCGGCTTTCCTGCATTAAAATCCCCAGCCAACATATGCTGCGCCCACGATGATAAGTAGAATAAACAATACGACTACAAGCGCGAATCCGCTGCCGTACCCGTTTTCTTTGTATTCGCCCATGTTTCTCCACCTCCCTGTCCGTTACACTTACAGCGTATGCACAAAGGAAGAAGCCGGAAGGGCAAGCCGCCTAGATAAAGAAAAAAGTGCTCACCCCTTCCTGCTTTTGGGCAGGAAAGACAAGCACTTTTTCTTACAGGTTAATATATTGAGCTGGGTCAACAGCGTTTTCTTTACCTAATGTCCAAGGGCCTTTATGAATTTCAAAATGAAGATGCTGTCCGTAAGAACGGCCTGTGTTACCCATGTAGCCGATCACCTGGCCTTTGGATACGCTGCCGCCTTGTACAACACGCTCAGACAAATGCGCATAAACGGTTGTATAAATTTGTCCATTAATAGAATGCGAGATAAAAATCGCATTTCCATATGAATCTGAATAATAAGAACGGCTCACTACACCATCTGCAGCAGCTACGATCGGAACACTTTCGCTGTTCGCAATATCTATGCCTTTATGATCGCCAAGTGAACGGATGCCGTATCCTGACGTAAAGGTTCCCTCGGCCGGACGCATAAACATGCCGCCTGCATCAGCCGGAGTGGCTGCGGAACGAACCTCCTGCTTTGGCTCTGCTGCTGGAGCAGATGGCTGTTCTTGAGCAGCCGGTGCTGACGAAGAAGCAGAAGCGGCGGCTTTTGAAGCAGCTGCTTTTGCTGCCGCTGCAGCGGCGGCTTCCTGCTCCGCTTTCTTTTTCGCCGCTTCTTCCGCTAAACGTTTCTGCTCGGCAATACGGTCTTGCTCTGCTTTGATGGCTGCTTGAATCGAAGCTTCCTGCGCGCTTAGCAGGCTTTGTTCTTCTTCAAGGCTGAGCTTTTGCTCATGCGCTTCATGCTCATCCGCAACAAGGCCTTTCATCACTTCATTTTTCGCTTCACGCTGTTTTTCCAGCTTGGCTTTCATCGTTTGCAAGTCTGCCAGCATGTTTTCCAAGCTTGCAAGCTCTTCTTTTACTTTTTGTTCATTAGCTTCAAGTTGTTTTTTGTCCCGTTCCTGCTCCTGCAAAATCTCTTTATCTGCATTGACAAGTGCCGTAACAGCTGTTGCACGGCTGACAAAATCACTGAAGCTTTCTGCTCCAAGCAGTACTTCCATGTAGCTGGCTGATCCGCCGCTTTGCTGAATCGAGCGGGCACGGTCTTCTAATACTTTTGTACGCTCGGCAATACGAATCTTTAACTCTTCGATTTCCGCTCTCAAGCGTTCAATTTCTGCTTTTGTATCGGCAATTTCCTGCTCTTTTGCCCGGATCTTTGACTCGGAATCTGTAATCGCCCCATCCAGCTTACGGATTTCTGCGTTTATACTGTCCTGCTGCTGCTGAAGATTAGAAATAGCTTCCTCTTTTTTATTGATATTTTGTTCAAGACCGGATTTTTGTGATTGAATTTGCTGCTGGCGCTTTTGCAAATCAGATAAGCTTTCTGCTGAAGCGCCTCCCGTAAAACTGAATCCAATGGACGCTGCCACCGCAAGCGCCACGTACGATTTTCTTTTCAACGAATTGACCCCTCTCATCCCTGTATACTTGTTTTATATTTTCAAAAACCGTCTGACAGAAAGGAAGCTGCCCCATATTCCGATAAACACAGCCATCACCAGCATGAGTGCTGTAACCGGCAGCACAAGTGGAAGATAGTCGATAAAATCTATCAGCTGCGTTGCAAGTTTCGCAGAAAGGGCCTGCTCCACATAATAGTATCCAACTGCAATCGCTGCGATCGGAAGAATGGAGCCAAGCAGTCCGATCCACAGTCCTTCTAACAGAAACGGCCAGCGGATAAACCAGTTTGTCGCTCCAACAAGCTTCATAATCTCAATTTCTTTTCGACGGGCAAAAATAGTGATTTTAATTGTATTGGAGATTAGAAACATCGCAGTAAACAGAAGGCCTGCTACGAGGACAGCACCGACATTACGCGCTGTTTTCATAAAGCTGAACAAGTTTTTCACTTCTTCTTCTCCATATACCGCTTTTTCTGTTTGGGCAAATTGCTCAATTTTTCGTGCCACGTCCGGTGTATCCTGTGGACGCGCTGTTTTTACAATATAAACATCATACAGCGGATTGCTTTGTTCAAAGAGCGCGTAATCATTGCCCATATCTTTAATCAAGTTTTGCAGTTCCTGCTCCTTGGACGAATACGCAATGTTTTCAACTTCTGGCAGACTGCTAATCTGTTTCTTTAATTGCTCTTTTTCAGCTTCTGTCGTATCGAGCTTTATATGAACACGAACTTCTACATCATTTTCAATATCCGCTCCCGCTTTGTTTAAATTCAGCATAATCACTAGAAAAATGCCGGTTAACAAAAGCGTCACTGTAACCGCTGAAACAGCGGCAAACGTCATCCAGCCATTCCTCCGGAGATTCTTAAAGCTTTCCCTGAAATGGCGGCGCAAGGTTCTAGGCTTCATAACCATAATCACCCCGCTGTTCATCACGGACAATCCGTCCGTTTTCAATCGCAATAACCCGGCGCCGAAGCGTATTGACGATCTCTTTATTGTGCGTTGCCATCACGATTGTCGTGCCGCGCTCGTTAATTCTTTCAAAAAGGCGCATAATGTCCCAGGATGTGTCCGGATCAAGATTCCCGGTTGGCTCATCCGCGATAACCACCTTTGGATTGTTGACGATCGAACGGGCAACGGCCACCCGCTGCTGTTCCCCGCCGGACAATTCGGTCGGCAGCATGCGCGCTTTATGCTTCAGCCCGACTAAATCGAGCACCTCCATTACTCTCTTTCGGATGACAGCCGGCTCTTCTTCAATCACTTCAAGTGCAAAGGCCACATTTTCATATACAGTGAGAAGCGGCAAAAGCTTAAAATCCTGAAAGACAACGCCGACTTTGCGGCGCAGCGCAGGCACCGACCGCCTCTTTAGGGTGGCGGTGTTCACCCCGCCGACCGTTACAGTTCCGCCGGTCGGCTTTTCTTCACGATAGATTAATTTAATAAACGTCGATTTTCCGGCACCGCTCGGACCGACGATGTAAACAAATTCACCTTGCTTAATTGTGACGTCAACGCTTAACAGCGCTGTGACCCCATTGGGGTATTTTTTCGTCACGCCTTTCATGTCAATCATTTCATCACCTGGTTTCGTTAATTCGGGCGGTTTTTATACCCGTTCCGCCTGTCCACAAAACATTATAGCACTGTTTGTTTTGTCATAATGAAAAGAATATGTTACAGATTCGTTTCCTTTTGTAACATTATTCGACAAAAAAGCAGCAAAAAAAGCGCTTATCGAATAAGCGCTTTTGACGTTTGGGAGATAATCGAATGGAATTGTTTGTATTAAAAGATGGCCCCGGTTCTTTCAATTTTTACTTTTGTCTCAACTTTTATATCCATATCGGGATATACTTCTCCCCAGTCGAGCTTTTTAAAGGCGTCTGGATCTTTCGCTATCATTCTTCGTCCAATACCTAATGCGTCCGAATTGGCCTCCTGCATTTTTTGAACGGTTTGCTGAAGCAGTTTTTGCGCTTCTTCTGTCAGCTGCTGATTTAAGCTTTTCACCACCTTTTCTTTTTCTAATTGATCCGGAGGATACTCGATTACCTGCACCTCCATATCTACAGACACCGCTGCCGTTGGGTTTCCATTTTTCGGCACATTCACTTTCAGCTTTGCTTTTGAATCTATAAGCGTGACTGAGATATCCTCTTCTCCCTCTACACGGAATGTAAGCGGCAGCTCCTGCTGCGCCTGGTTTACCATGATTAAAAACGATGATGTTTCTTGCCCTGTCAACTCCCCGCTCATCGAGCGCCCGTTGAATAGTGCACTTCCGTTTATCTCTGCTGCTTTCTGCTCTTCATTATAGGAAATAAGAGGAATCAAAGCATCGCTTCCCCTATCTAAAAGAAGGTTACAGGCCAGCTGTATATTCGTAACCGGTATAGCTGATTCCTGTTCAGCTGTTTCAATTAACTTAAAAAAATAATCGCTGTAAAGTGTCTGTCCCTTGAAATCCTTATGAAAAAATTCATCCGCCCGTCCGTCTACCACTAGAAGCTTGGCGTTTAAGGGGCTGATAGGGTTACGGAAGTAGGCGTCCAGCAGAGCATACAGATCGTTTTGCGCACTTTCTTTTCCAACCATTAATACACTTAATTTTGAAATATCCAATGCACCATCAATACGGCGGTCCATCTGAAACGCCACATCCCGAATGGTCTGCCCTTTTTCCGACATGACTAAGCTTTGGGCAGCCTGCTGGGTCGGCCCTTCGGTTCCGCCCCCTCCACTGGTGGTTCCTTGGTTTTCCTGAGGAATTTCAATCGTCAGCGTCAGATTGTTTTCTTCTTCCCTGTCGATGCCTACGCCAAATATTAAATTCAGATCTTTAACTGACTTTTGGTCCCAGCAGCCTGCTAAAAGCAGAGAAAGAGGAATGATAGTCCACCAATTTCTCATCCTGTAACCTCCCGTTTTCTTCTGATAATGGCCACAAGGAGTAAAAAGAACGGAATAACAAATAGAAAAGCAATAGCGGCTGTTCCGGTGATTCTGCCGAGAATTTTGATGGCCTCTGCATTACTCGTATAAATAGCCAGCGGTACGATTAATACGCCCAAAACGTAAACAGACTTCTTATGGTGCTTCGCATTCACAACTTTGGCGGCACCCATTGCTGCTATATACAAGTAGCTCATAAAAGAAGTAATCGAAAACACAGCCCAAAGAGAAAGAAAAATAAGATCGAGCCGTTCTACAATGCCGAGTTCAATCGATTTAATCATATAAAGAACCGGCTCTGGTACATGTGTTAACTTAACGGTACTGAAATAAGCAAATGCGCAAAGCGCCAGCAATGTATAAATGATCGTAACAACCAAGCTCGCTCCTGCAGCAGCCATCCATTTTTTTTTGTTTTCCGCCTGTGTAAACGGAAAAAGCCAGAGCAGAATTTCGATACCGTTCAACGCAAAAAGAGCTTTTTGGGAACCTGATAAAACGGCTTTGAAGCCCGAAGAACCGACCGGAAGCAAATAGTACACGTTTAAGTAGTTCCACATTAAAAGAAAGACCAGGAGCACACCGAGAAGCAAAAAGGACATCAATACGTGAAACCGCGCGATGACGCGCACATCTTCCTGAATCAAATAAATGGTAAGAGCCGTAATAATGACTGCAAAAACAACAAACGGTGTACGTGGAAATGCCCAGTCTGCTGTAATAGAAAGAAAAATCGCTAAAACCTGGCTGGCAACCACGAAAAAAAAGAGTGTATAAAAGGCTATAATAACGATACTTAAAACGCGTCCAACAAGGAGCGGTAAAAAATCAGCCAATGTCTTTTCAGGAAAACGACGAGCCAATAGCCATATAACAAAGATCCCTATTTGTATGAAAAAACCAGCCAGTAAAACGGACATCCAGCCATCTTTTCCAGCAACTTGGTGAACCTCATATGGAAGAGTTAAGATTCCTACCCCTACCTGAGTTTGCAGCAGGAAAAAAAAGAGCTGCCAACCCGAAATACTTGCTTCTCTTTTCATTTTTCCACCCACTGTCTTCCTTTGTTCTCTCTTTTCAGTGTCTGCGGTTTGCTGTCATATGGCCGCTTCGTTAGTTTCCACCACGTTTTCCTTATAAAAACGTCCTTTAAATCCTTTACTCGAAGTGGCGCAAGTGGTGAGAAATATGGCATTCCAAGAGACGTGAGCTTGCACAAATGAATCAAGAGGATCATGAGCGCAAACACAATACCGAAGAATCCAAACAGGGATGCCGACACCATAAAAGGAAATCGAAGAAGGCGAATGGCTGTATTCATTTCGATTGAAGGAACCACATAAGAAGAAATGGCGGTTAAGGCGACAACAATGATCGTAAAGTTCGAAACGAGCCCTGCACTTACGACCGCATCCCCGATCACCAGACCGCCGACAATGCCAATCGTCTGGCCAATTGGCGTTGGCAGCCGGATCCCCGCTTCCCGGATCAGTTCAATCGTCAGCTCCATAAATAGAGCTTCAATTAGGGCTGGATACGGAACTTGCTCCACGGAACCCTTTAACTGCAAAATTAAATCCCTCGGCACGATTTCCGAGTGAAAACTGACGACTGAAATATAAAAAGCGGGCAGAAGAATCGCAAAGAAAAAGGAAAACAAGCGGATCATTCGATAAAAAGACCCGGCAAGCGACCGTGACGTATAATCATCCGGAGACTGGTAAAAGGAAAAAAAGGAAACCGGCGCGATCAAGCAGGTTGGACCGCCGTTTATGAAAACGGCAATACGCCCTTCCAGCAAATTAGCCGCGACCCGGTCCGGTCTTTCCGTGTTCAACATCTGAGGGAAAGGGGACAGGGTGGAATCTTCGATTAATTCTTCAATCTGCCCTGCATTGTAAATGATCTCCGCATCAATGGACTCCAGCCTTTTTTTCAATCGTTGGACGAGCTCTGGATTCGCAATATCTTTTTCATACATAATCGCCAGTGAATTAGTGGTTCTGTTTACTTTTTCTAAATATTCAACCACCAGCCCTTTACTTTCAATCCGTTTGCGGACCAAGAAGATATTAACTGACATATCTTCAACAAAGCCGTCATGAGGACCGCGCACCACTTTTTCATTCATAGGCTCTCTAATAGCACGCCCCGTATCTCTTTCTGTTCTACAAAGCAGGCAGGCTGAATTTCCTTCTATAAATAGCAGGGTCTTCCCTCTTAATAACCCTTTTAATGCATCATTATGATCTGCCGCTTCTTCATACTCGATCACCGTTAAGGCCGCTTCCGGCTTTTTTGAACCATTTTCCTTTAACGGCTGAAGGACATGATTTTCAACTTTGACCGCTTCGACCATCGTTTCCATATATAAAAGGATTCCCTGTGCTTTCCCGTAGGAAAATGTTCGTTGTTTTATATCGCTTGAATGAATCAGTGCTGTGATTGCGGCCGCATTTTCGGATGCTGATTTCTTAAATACACCGCCTTTATCCTGCCGCCAAAATGGCATAATACCTCGCCCCTTTTCTAAGTAGGATGAGGAAAACCCGGCATTTTATGCATAAAAAAGAACCAGCAGGTGCCGGTTCCGCATTTCAGTGTTATTTTTTTTCAGCCAGCCAGGCAGCCACTGCTTCCGCTTCTTCACCTTCTACTACATTTTTCGGCATCTGCCCCTGCCCGTTTTCAATCACATTTAAAATTTCTTCTTTGCTCATCTTCGACCCAATATTGCTCAGCTCCGGCCCAAATGCCCCTTCAAGATTTTCGCCGTGGCAGCTTAAGCAGCTTTGCGTATACACTTCTTCACCGGCCGAAGCCGTTGTTTCTCCTGTTCCTTCATCTGTAGACGGTGTTTGTTCTTCTGTTTCTTCGACCGCTGCATCTTCTCCGCCGCCGCATGCAGCCAGTGCCAGAGATGAACCAAGCATCAATGCCAGCAGTGACTTTTTCCACTTCATTTCCTTGTTCCCCCTTCTCTCGATAAAAACTCACCGTAAGTATACCAAACTCGGCAGCCTATGACGAAAAAGCAAGTTTTATTCCCGGCTTTTCATCAAGGCAGGCGTGTAGATACACCGGGGGTTTTCTTACAGCTACGTCATTGGAGGAACTTGAAGACGGTCGTCAAACAAATCAACGGTCAGCTGACCAGTTGAATCCACTTGTCCAAGAAAAACGTTATCAACGGTTACTCCCTGCTTTTGGAGTTCTTCATGAAGCCAGCCTCTATTTAACCGGAGAGCGGCAAGCGACTCGTCAAGAATACGGCCATCCATAATGACGGTCTGCGGTTCTTTTTCCGGGCGGACCGAGAGTCCCAGCATCGCAGGTGTTAACGGCTGGTTTTCTTTTTTTAGCAAGACACTTAAATCTCCTGATGCTTCCAATACCGCGAATTCTACATCTGCGGCTTGAAACACATTTTTTTGCCGCAGAAGTTCGGAAAGTTCATCAATGGTGTACCGTTCTTTTTTTAAATTTTCTTCCAGTATTTTTCCTTCTTTAATAAAAATGACACCTTTTCCCTCCACAAACCTGCGGAACTTCCGGCTTTTCAATGAAATATAGCCCGTTAAAAAGGGAATTACCGTAAACACAGCAAGACCAACTACCCCGTGGACCACATCCCGTTCCAGTCCCATAATCACTTCTCCGCCAATACTTCCGATGGTGATGCCTGCTACATATTCAAAGAAAGACAGCTGGGCCAGCTGCTTTTTCCCCAAGACTTTCGTAATGAGAAACAACACTGCTGTAAACAGTACGGCGCGAAAGGTAACATCTAACCAATCCGGCATGGCTGTACCTCCTTTTTCGCCATTCTTAATACGTCTCTAACCGTTTTTGTACATCGTCCGCTGCTTCCCTGACAGCCAGAATAGCCTCATACAGCTCCTCTTTAGACTCTTCCCGCTTTGACAGCACGATAAGTGTCGAAAGGCTTGACTGGATGCTTCTTAAGCTGGCCAGGCATTGATCCATTTCACTTGTTACTTTCATTCCCCTTCGGCCTCAATCGATACGGCATGGGCGATACATGGAATGGATTCACCCTGCTGGAACGTAAGCGGCGATAAAAGGGCACCGGTTGCCACAACGAGCATACGGTTGATTTTTCCTTTTTTCATCTCGTTCAATAAATGGCCGTACGCGACTACAGCTGAACAGCCCGGACCGCTGCCGCCTGAATAAACCGGCTGGCTTTCGTTGTAAATCATAATGCCGCAGTCTTTGTACTGCTCTTCCTTAACAGGCGTGCCATTTTTCTTGAACAAGTCCATGGAAACAGAATGGCCGATCCGGCCCAAATCACCGGTTACAATTAAGTCGTAATACGAAGGATCAACGCCGCGGTCTTTTAAATGCGCTTCAATGGTATCGACTGCGGCCGGAGCCATCGCACCGCCCATATTAAACGGATCGCTCAGGCCCATATCGATCACTTTCCCAATCGTTGCAGAAGTCACCCGCGGGCCGCTTCCTTCATTTCCTAAAAGTGCCGCTCCTGCTCCCGTTATGGTCCATTGAGACGTCGGCGGCTTTTGACCGCCATATTCCGTTGGATAGCGAAACTGTTTTTCCACAGCCGCGTTATGGCTTGAAGCACCGGCGATCACATAATCCGCACCGCCTGCATTGATAATCATCGCGCCCAGCGCCAGTCCTTCCATCGACGTGGCACAGGCGCTGAACAAGCCAAGATACGGCGCGCCAATCGACCGGCTCGCCAGGCTTGTCGGCGTAATCTGGTTAATTAAGTCGCCGCCTAAAATATATTGCACCTGCTCTTTATGGCGTCTTCCTTTTGCCAGTGCGGTTTCACACGCCTGCTCAAACAGGAGCCGGTGAGCTTTTTCATAAGAATCTTCCCCCAGCCATAAATCCTCGTGCAGCATATCAAAATCATCCGCCAGCGGGCCCTTTCCTTCAAACGGACCGCCTATGGTTCCTGTTGCTACAATCACCGGTTTTTGGTCAAACACCCACGTGCGCTTCCCCATCTGCATCACAAACCACCCCATTGAATCCATAAAATTTTAATAGTGGCGACAATAAAAGCTGAAAACACTCCGAATAAAATAACCGATCCTGCCAGTTTAAACATATTGCCGCCGACCCCAAGCACAAATCCTTCAGAACGATGCTCAATAGCAGCTGAAATCACCGCGTTTCCAAATCCGGTCAGCGGTACAGCAGAGCCAGCTCCCGCAAATTGACCTATCCGGTCATAAACCCCAAACCCGGTCAGGAGCATAGCAATAAAAATCATCGTGCCGGCCGTCGGGTTCCCGGCTGTCTGCTCCGTAAAGTTAAAAAAGAAAATATAAAAGTATTGAATGGCCTGGCCGACTACACAAATAAGACCGCCGACTAAAAAAGCATGCAGGCAGTTTCGTGCAACCGGACGTTTTGCTTCCCGCTTTTTCTGCAGCTTTTGATAATCTGTCTGTTCTTGTGTTAAATTTTTTTGATCTGCCATGTTGTCACGTCCTTCTCTGTCGCTGTCACATTTTTTTGCTTGAACAGAGATAGCGTGACAAAAAAAAGCCATATTTATTCATCCAAGAAGTAACAGGACAAACGGAGAGAAAGTTGGGGCACGATATAGCTGTAAAGAAACGGAGGGGTGTAAATGTCAAAGTGGAGCCGGCTGCCGATGGCATGCCTCATCCTTTATTTTTTAAGCGCCATGCCTGTTTCCGCGGAACAGCGCGTTACGGAGGAAAGAGCAGCGTATTACGACAAAATGGAACGGCAGACGCTGCTGCCGTGGTATTATTTAGCCGCTGTTGATCAATTCGAGCGGAATATTCAAGCAGTCCGTGATGACCTGCCTGACCGAACCGGCACAATCAGCATTCATTTTCCGCGCAGCACCTGGGCTGGACAACTGAACCCGCTGAAAAAAACAACGACACCCGCCGTGATTACTTTTTTCGGCGGCCGCGGGCTTGATGGCGATCAAGACGGAAAAGCCGATCCAAATGATCCGGATGATGTGTTGTTCACAATGGCGACCCTGTTAACGAAAAACGGCTACCTGGAATCGGATATTAAAAAAGCATTGAAGGATTATTATAAAAAAGACGCATCGGTGAAACAGATCATGACGATTGCGGCTTTGTACCGACACTTCGATACAATTGAGCTGGATGGCCATGCTTTCCCTCTTCCTTTAGGGTATAACTACAGCTACCGCAGCACGTGGGGGGACAAACGCGGCTGGGGCGGGCGCCGGATGCATGAAGGAACCGATTTGTTTGCTTCTTATGGTGTCCCGGTGCGGGCCACCACATACGGAATCATTGAAATAAAAGGATGGAATGAATATGGCGGCTGGCGGGTCGGCATCCGGGATGTCCATAATGTGTACCATTATTTTGCCCATCTGTCCGGCTTTGAAAAAGGAATAAAAGAAGGCATGATTGTTAAACCAGGCACGGTTGTCGGTTACGTCGGCAGCTCCGGCTATGGTAAGCCGGGCACAGCCGGCAAGTTTCCGCCTCATCTTCATTACGGGATGTACAAATATAACGGCCGGATGGAATGGGCATTTGACCCGTACCCGTCTCTTTCCCACTGGGAACAGGCGGAAAAAGCCGAAAAAAAATCGAATTAACGAAAAAACCACCGAACCGCATGGGTTCTGGTGGTTTGTTTCATTTTACAGGCGTGAGCGAAGGTACGCATTGATAAATGCGTCTAAATCGCCATCCATGACCGCTTGGATGTTTCCGGTTTCCTCGCTTGTCCGGTGGTCTTTTACCATGGAATACGGATGGAATACATATGAGCGAATCTGGCTTCCCCAGCCGATTTCCTTTTGTTCACCGCGGATTTCAGCAAGCTCTGCTTCCTGCTCCTCTAAGCGGCGCTGATACAATTTCCCTTTGAGCATCTTCATTGCATGCTCACGGTTTTTAATTTGCGAACGCTCTGTCTGGCACGTAACTACAACGCCTGTCGGGATGTGGGTAATCCGTACAGCCGAATCCGTTGTGTTGATGTGCTGACCGCCGGCGCCGCTTGCCCGGTACGTATCGATTTTCAAATCTTCTGTCCGGATTTCGATTTCGATTTCTTCATTAAATTCCGGCATGACTTCACACGATACGAAAGAAGTATGGCGGCGGCCTGATGAATCAAATGGTGAAATCCGCACAAGGCGATGAACGCCTTTTTCCGCTTTTAAATAACCGTAGGCGTTATGGCCTTTAATAAGAAGTGTTACACTTTTAACGCCGGCTTCATCGCCCGGCAGGTAATCAATTGTTTCCACTTTAAAGCCGCGCTTTTCTGCCCAGCGTGTGTACATCCGCAGCAGAAGTGATGCCCAGTCCTGTGACTCGGTTCCGCCGGCACCAGGGTGAAGCTCTAAAATGGCATTGTTTTTATCATGCTGTTCGCTCAGCAAAAGCTGAAGCTCAAAATTGTCAAGACGCGTTTGAAATTCTTTCGTTTCATTCGCAAGCTCTTCATGCAAATCCGCATCGTTTTCTTCTTTTAACAGCTCGTGGGTCATTTCAAGATTTTCCTGTGTTTCCACCAAATCTTTATATTCATTCACAAGCTCTTTGAGCGCGTTTGATTCATTAATAACCGCCTGTGCACCCTGCTGGTCATTCCAGAAATCAGGGTCAAGCATACGGTCTTCAAGCTCTGCCATTCGTGCCTCTTTGTTTTCTAAGTCAAAGAGACCCCCTGAAGTCCGCCAATTTCTCGGCTGAATTGTCAAGCGTGTTGCGAATTTCAAATAGTTCCATTTAGTCCACCTCTAAATTAATGTAATACAAGAGTACAGGTGCGGAAAAACCGCACCCAGTCCGCTGTCAAACGCCTGCTTTCAACGCTGTTGCACGATTTGAAAGCAATTCGTTTTCAGGCATCCTGTTTTTACTCTTGAAGTCCGTGACAGTTTTTATACTTTTTGCCGCTGCCGCATGGACACATCTCATTGCGTCCGATTTCCGGCGCTTTACGAAGCGGTTTTTTCTTTTTCGGTGCTTCTTCTTCTTTCGGATTGACCGCCTGGCCTTTTGCTACTTCCTGGCGCTCAAGGTTGCTGCGGATCTCCGCTTTCATGACATACTTGGCTGCTTCTTCATTGATGGCAGCAATCATTTGCTCAAACATGGCAAAGCCTTCGTTTTGATACTCGCGAAGCGGATCAATCTGTCCGTAAGCACGCAGGTGAATCCCCTGGCGAAGCTGATCCATCGCATCAATATGGTTGATCCATTTTGAATCGACAGCACGAAGCAGTACAACTTTTTCAAATTCACGCATTTGCTCGGCGCCAAGCTGTGCTTCTCGCTCATTGTAGCGTTCCGTAACTTTGTCGGAAATAATGCGGCTGATTGTATCGAGGTCCTGGCCGCGAAGTTCATCCGCTGATACCGCTCCCTCTTCAAGCAGGTTCGCGTTTACCGTGTCGGCAATGCCTTCTGCGTCATACGGATCGGCCGCCTCTTCATCGTTCGCATGCGCCGCAATCGTCGCCGCGATCGTTTTGGTCACCATTTCTTCTAAAATGCTGCGCAGGTTTTCTGCTTCGAGCACTTCATCACGCTGCTTGTAAATAATTTCACGCTGCTGGCGTAATACATCATCATATTCAAGAAGGCGTTTCCGCGCGTCAAAGTTATTGCCTTCTACGCGTTTCTGCGCAGATTCAACCGCCCGGGATACCATCTTGCTTTGAATAGGCTGAGTGTCGTCCATGCCAAGCTTGGCCATCATCGACTTCATATTATCCGATCCGAAGCGGCGCATCAATTCATCTTCCATTGACAGATAAAACTGGGTGACACCCGGGTCGCCCTGACGGCCGGAGCGTCCGCGAAGCTGATTATCAATCCGGCGTGATTCATGGCGCTCCGTTCCAATAACAGCCAGTCCGCCAAGCTCTTTGACGCCTTCACCGAGTTTGATATCGGTTCCGCGTCCAGCCATGTTAGTCGCAATCGTCACGGCACCCGGCTGTCCGGCATCCTGGATGATTTCCGCTTCCCGCTCGTGGTTTTTCGCATTCAGTACGTTGTGCGGAACGCCTCGCTTCGTTAAGTGGGCTGAAATAAGCTCAGATGTTTCGATCGCCACTGTCCCGACTAGAACCGGCTGTTTTTTCTGGTAGCGCTCATGGATATCTTCCACAACAGCCATAAATTTACCGTTCATCGTTGCGTAAATTAAATCGGCGCGGTCATCACGGGCAATTGGACGGTTTGTCGGAATCGCCACTACACGCATATTATAAATGTTGCGGAATTCTTCTTCTTCCGTGCGGGCCGTACCCGTCATGCCGGAAAGCTTTTCATACATCCGGAAGAAGTTCTGGAATGTAATCGTCGCCATCGTCATGCTTTCATTTTGAATTTGAACGCCTTCTTTTGCTTCAATAGCTTGATGAAGCCCATCAGAATAGCGGCGCCCTTTCATTAAGCGGCCGGTAAACTGGTCAACGATGACCACTTCCCCATCCTGCACAACGTAATCTACGTCGCGATGCATCGTCACACGCGCTTTTAACGCCTGTGTGATATGGTGGTTTAAGCCGACATGCTTCAAGTCAAACAAGTTTTCAATGCCGAATGCTTTTTCCGCTTTCGTCATTCCTTCTTCGGTTAACAGCACGCTTTTCGTTTTAATATCAACCGTGAAATCTTCTTCTTCTTTCAGCGTACGGACGAACGAAAACGCATGGATATACAGCTGCGTTGATTTGGCTGCCTGTCCGGAAATGATCAGCGGCGTCCGCGCTTCATCGATTAAGATAGAGTCCACTTCATCAATGACCGCATAGTGAAGCGGACGCTGTACTTTATGCTCTTTGTACAGCACCATATTGTCACGCAGGTAGTCAAAGCCAAATTCGTTGTTTGTTCCGTACGTAATGTCACACTCGTACGCTTCTTTTTTCTGCTCTTTCGACAAGCTGTTTAAATTCAAGCCGACTGTTAAGCCAAGAAACTCGTAAAGACGGCCCATTTCTTCCGCATCACGGGATGCCAGGTATTCATTGACGGTAATAACATGAACGCCTTTGCCGGAAATCGCATTTAAATAAACCGGCATTGTGGCCGTCAGCGTTTTCCCTTCACCGGTTTTCATTTCAGAGATATTCCCATCATGAAGGGCGGCTCCCCCCATGAGCTGAACACGGTACGGATAAAGGCCAAGCACACGCTTCGCGGCTTCCCGTACAACAGCAAACGTTTCTACAAGCAGGTCATCAAGCGATTCGCCTTTTTGATAACGCTGTTTGAATTCTTCTGTTTTATCTTTTAACGCTGCATCGGAAAGCGCCGCTGTTTCATCCGCCAGCGCCTCCACTTTTACAGCTGTTTTTTCAAGTTTTTTTATTTCTTTTTTATTCGCATCAAACACTTTATTTAATAAACCCATCTTAAACGCTCCTTTTCAGGTTCAACAGGGCAAAACCTTCGCATTTTTCCTAGTTAATAGTACCACTTCTGAAGGTGAGCGTACACTCATATGGTTTATTTTTGCCCGCTTACCGCTGCCTGCAATTTTTCTTCCAGTACAGCTTCCATTTCCTTCTGCCGTTTTGAAAGTGTTGCAGCAGAAATACCATAGCGGCTTGCGATCGCTGCCTTTGATTCTTTCACATCAAGCAGTTCGTGCGCTTGAAGAAGAGCGATCATGGCAGCAGTAAAGACTTCAGGCTTCCGGACTGCCGGGTCTTCCTTCGAGCAGTAGTAATTCCAAAGAAGCACGGCCATTTGAGCTACAGGCTGCCCATACTGCTCCTGTTCAAACGAAGCTTCCATATGCGCGGCTGTTTCCTTTTGCGCTTCTTTTGCCCACATCAATGTCGTCAGATCAACAGCGGCATGTCCTTTTTCATACACGGCAAACAATGTATCCATTACACTGACAAAGTTATGTATGAAAAAGTCCTGCGTATCTTCAAAAGCAGACTCATTAAACATATTGCGGACAGCAGCTGCCATCGCTTCTGCATGTGCTGCTTCAAAATGGAAATCTGTCATAAAAAACGTATAATCAGATTCATGCGGCAGCAGTGCTCCGGTCACAAACGCGCCAACAAGATCAACACTTCGGAGTGCCCGTACAGAATAAACCTCGTCTGTTAAAATATCACGCACTCGATAGACAGGTCCGTCGCATGATTCGATGACTCCGGTCATAAAGCGGTAATCTACCCACGAAGAGACAATTTCCGCTGTGCGCTGACGTGAAATAGATGGTACGCGACGTTTCACAAATTTCGTTAAAATCGTCTCGTTTTCTTTAATCGTCCGGGTTAAAATCGCCCAAATTTCAAATGTTACAAGAAACACCTGTTCATTTTGACGCAGTGTTTCATTTGACCGAAGCAGCGGCTGAAACTCTTTTTTCAGCATCGCTGAATGATTTTCCATTGCATAATCAATCAATTCCCGCTGAATCACACTTGCTTCTTCTACCAAAACCGGTACAATCGCCGCTCCTTCTCTTTTTCCGCAGCATTTTTTATATTTTCTTCCGCTGCCGCATAGGCACGGATCATTTCGTCCAATTGACATGTTCTTTTTTCCTCCTCGTGCAAAGTCACGCTCTTTATCATATCATGAATCGCACATACAAAAAAGAAGCCCGCGTATTCTGCGGACTTCTTAGGGTGCTCATACATGCTCGGTTGCCGGTATCTGCCGGCTCCGATGCTCATAATCTGTATGGTCACTCGCTTGGTGCCTCAAAAGAAAAGCATGGTATCAGCCTGCTTTCTTAATATAAAAGAAAAAGATTAGTTGGTTTCAATTAAGCCATATTTGCCGTCACTTCGTTTGTACACAATGTTTGTGCCATCTGTTTCAGCATCTGTGTAAATAAAGAAGTTATGGCCCAGCAGATTCATTTGAAGAACCGCTTCTTCTGAATCCATTGGCTTCAAGTCAATTTGTTTCGTCCGGACAACCTGCAGATCGTCCTGCTCTTCTTCTACAGCCACGCTGTCAGCCTGCACCGCGAAATAATCCTGCGGCTCACCTTTTTCACGGAACTTGCGGTTTACTTTCGTTTTATGTTTGCGAATCTGGCGCTCTAGTTTATCTGTAATTAAATCAACAGCTGCATATAGATCCGGATTACGTTCCTCTGCGCGAAGAACGAGATTTTTCATCGGGATCGTCACTTCTACTTTTGCGTTTGTGTTATTGTACGTTTTTAAGTTCACGTGCACATTCGCATTAGGAGTTTCGGTGAAATAGCGCTCAAGCTTACTGATCTTTTTCTCTACATACTCACGAATAGCCGGAGTCACTTCAATATTTTCACCGCGAATGTTATAGTTCATCATGCTAGAACTCCTCCTTCAACTAATTGCTATACTTCTATATTCTTTATGTACCCTTCAGAATCCTTCTTAATCCTCGAAAAAATTTGTCGAATTTTCAAAAAACTTTTATAGGGAAAAAATCCGGGCTTTAGAGGCACCGGATTAATTGCGTTTATCGTAAAAAACACCATCTGTCTGGAGTGCTTCATACGGATTTGAATACTTGCTCATCGTCTTCTTTTTCACTTTGACTTCCTGTAAATCTTCTTTCACAGCCCGGCTCAGCTTTTGCAGGTGCTGCTCAATCTCCTGGTTCATTAAATGAATCTCATGTCCAAGCTTTTGCTCTTCCTCCGTAAAAGGCGGCTGAATGCTTGGAAGAATGTCACCGCGCTGGTCCAGCAGCTCTTCAACACCTTGAATTTGACTGTCACGATCCTCATTCGCTGCCTGAAGCAGATCAAGCAGCCTTTTCGTCATTTTATGACAGTCATGAACCGGCGTCATTATACCCGGCCGCCCGCACCAACATGCTGCATGCGGCGGTTTATTTGAATAACCTGCTTCCACGTGTCGCGGAACTCCACGACAAACCCTTCTACTTCTTTTAACATAGCTGGATCATTTTTAATGTTCGCCTCAACAAGACGTTCATGGAGAAATTCATAAAGAGCCAGCATGTCCTTGCCTAAGTCTGTATCTGTTTTTAAAGTAATACTCAGCTCGCGGATAATCGCCTGCGCTTTTTGTACATTTATATTTTTTTGCTGAATATTTTTTTCCTTCATCGCCCGCTCAGCCAAGTGGATAAATTTAATGCATCCATTGTACAACATTAACGTCAATTCACCAGGCGATGCTGTATTAACTGAATTATTCGCATACGCCTGTTGTGGGTTGTTCATTGCCAAAAGAAAGACACTCCTTTTTTAAAGTTTATTCTTATTAACTAAAATACTGTGCTAAAGAAGCAGACTGTGCACTTGCTTGCTGCATTGCTTTTTCCATCGCTGTGAATTGTTTCCAGTAACGATCTTCTACTTGTGTTAACCGGTCTTCAAACCGGCTGATGCTGTTATCTACACTTGTTAGCTGACGGCCGATGGCAAACTTTTGATTTGTATATCCGGCACTCCCGGCCCGATCTTTTAATTGATCCATTGCTTTATCGACTGTGTTATTTAAACGGTGAATAATTCCTTGCTCGCCAATAGGAGAAGTACTTGATCCTCCGATAAACAACGCTTCAATGGCTTCTGGATTTTCAGCTAATGCTTTTTTCAACTTTGTTTCGTCAATTTCCAGCTTACCGCCTTCCAAGTAGTTCTTTGAAGTGGTAATACCGATTTCAGCCAGCTGGTTATAGTTCGAATCTGTATTAGCATTTACAACAGGCTGGGAAAAGTTGCTTCTCATTGCGGAAAGTACTCCAGTAAGTGTAGTATCCCGCCGAAGCAGTCCGCTTTTTGCTTTTTCCTCCCACTGTTCCTGCTGCTTGTCTGTAAGTTGTTCTCGCTGCTCATCGGTCAGTGGTGTGTAAGAGCGATAGCGTTCTTCCGATGTCTTTGCGCTAATGGCAGCAATTAATGTATTGTATTTTTCAACAAAGTCTTTAATGTTGTTGTAAACCGTGTCAGTGTCTTTACTCACTGATAACGATGCAGTTTCTCCAGCTGCACTGTCTTTGTTTAATGTGAATGTAACACCATTTATTTCAAACTTATTTGAATCGCGGGTTGTTGTTAAGCCGTTTATTGTAATTGAAGCATCCGTACCATCAATATTTGATGGGTTAGTACTATCAAGTTTTAATAAATCTTTGAAGGTTGTGCTAACTGAAATGTTTCCAGCACCACTATTAAAGTCCCCTGTTTCTTTCTGCATCATTGATATTTGACCAGACGCAGAATCGTAAAACAAAGAAACACCCGCTCCAGAATTATTAACCTTGCTGATTACACTATTTATAGAGTCTGAGGAATTAAAAAGAAAATCTTCCGTTACGGAACCTTTTGAATTTTTTGTTGTAATAGAAAATTTCTCATAACTACCCGGGTCAGTAGTCACATAGTTTACTTTTATACTTGCTCCTGAAGCAATTGCAGAGCCAAATTCTAAATCTCCGTTAGCGTTAATTTTAACCTCCGTTGCTCCTAGTGTTGCTGTAGAGGTTGAGTCTACTACTGTATAATTAGTACCATTTACACTTACAGACATATTGGCCCAATCAGCAGTTTTAATATTTGTTACACCTAAATTCAACCCGGTAGTACTGCCATTTCCTGATAATGTTTTCGTCTTTGCTTGACCAGTGAAAGAAAAGGTAAAACCGTCATCAAATGTATTAGCCGCGTCTGAAAATGCTTTAGACGCATCTACTGTTCCACTATTTTTCAGAGAACTTGTTACCCATGTCTCTGCTTTTGCAAGAGTAACATTCGAAATATTATAGGAACTTGAAATAGCTGCAGAAGACGCTGTAGCTGTAACCAATGCTTCATTAGATGATGATACCGAACTAGCCCGGTAGTTTTGTGTCCGTTTCATTCCCGTAGAAGACGTTAAGTTTTTAAAGTCATTGAGCAGGAGGTTCATTTCCCGATACTGGTCCCTCTGCCACTCTAGCGTTTGCTTTTTCTGTTTTAATTTATCAAGCGGTATCCGCTCTGCTTTCATTAAGTCTTTAATAATCGACTCAGTGTCCATGCCACTGGCCATTCCGCCTACGCGAAGCACCATAATCGTTGTCCTCCCTACGCTTTTTTATCGACGAATAAGCCGATAAATTCGGTCATTGCCGCATACATGTCCAATATTTTTTTCGATGGAATTTCTTTAATGATTTCATCTGAGTGGTTATCCACGATCACCGCGTAATATTCCTGCAGTTCATCATGGTATTCAAATTGAACGTGCGTCTGGGTCGGCTGTAAAAACGTGTTGACCTGATCCGCAAATTTTTGCAGCTCCTCCTCCCTTACCGGAGTGCTCGGCTCAGCCGCTTCTGCTGCAGGCTTTTGCTCTGCTTCTACTGCTTTTGTTTCATTTGCTTCAATTGATTTGGCTGTTACTGGTATTGTTCTTTCGCCTATACGATCAACCATCGTTTTGCCCCCTTCATGCACATTTTCTTTTCTTTATATCGGCGTGTTTCTTTTTTTGTTAAACAAAATTTGGACAATTCGTCTTATTTTACAAAACACTGACATTTCTTCATCAAAAAAAAGCCTTCCTTCCCGTTATATAAGGAAGAAAGGCTTTTTCATCATAAAAATGTAACTGGCAGCGGCTTTAAGCGTGCTTCAATCTGTTCACGCTGTGGCTCTAAAAATGGCGGCAGTGCCAGCGATTCACCGAGGTGCTCCAACTCTTCATCTGTGTCAAAGCCGGGGCCGTCGGTAGCCACTTCAAACAGGATGCGGTTTGGTTCGCGGAAATAAAGAGATTTAAAGTAAAAGCGGTCCACAAATCCAGAATTGCCGATACGCGCTTCACGAACACGTGCAATCCATTCGCGCAGTTTTTCTTCGTCCTCCACCCGGAAAGCAACATGGTGAACTCCTCCGCGTCCCGGCCGTTCAGGCGCAAGATCGTTTCGCTCTTCCACATGCACTTCTGCTCCTGTACCGCCTTCCCCTGTTTCGAAAACAATGACGTCCGGCTGTCCTTCTACAGGCGATGGATATCGCTTCGCTTCGCGGAAGCCCATCAGTTCAGTTAACGCAGCAGCAGTTGGTTCTGCAGCAGGCACAGTTAAATGTACCGGTCCGAGCCCAATGATCCCAGCCTCAGCCGGCACCGGGCTCTTCTCCCACGGTATACCGCCGGCGACACCCTCGTTTCCTTCATCCGACACAAGGAAAAACCGCTGTCCTTCGAAATCCTGAAACGGCAAAGCTTTCCGGCCGCCTTGATCGATGATAACTTGATGCTTAACACCAAATTCGTCAAACCGGCTTTGCCAGTAATCGAGCGCTGCATCGTTCGGCACGCGCAGAGAAAGACCTGAAATAGAATTGTTTCCGTTCCGGTTCGGTGCGGCCATTGGAATTTCAAAAAACGTCAGCTCCGTCCCCGGGTTTCCTCTTTCATCGCCGTAAAACAAATGATACATCGATGTTTCATCCTGATTGACCGTTTTCTTAATTAAACGCATTCCCAGTACTTCCGTGTAAAACGTCACATTTCGTGCTGCATTCGCCGTAATGGCTGATACGTGGTGAATGCCTTTAAACTCCATTTTCATTCTCTCCTTTTTATGACTGAATTTTTTTCAGCAGCTCAAGCAGCTGTTTCTTTTCTTCTATCGAAAGCTTTCCGAATTGATCCGCTTGAAATTGCTCCTGCACCGGCAGCACTTCCTCTACGAGTGATCTTCCAGTTTCGGTCAGCGTAATATATTTCGTTTTCCATTCGCGCTCTCTTGTGACCCAGCCCAGCTTTTCCATTTTCGAGAGCATATGCGTCACATTACCTTTTGTGACCAGAAGCTTTTCCGCCAGATCCTGCTGGCAGATACGGCCGCTCGCCCTAATTTGAGCCAGCGCATCAAATTGTGCAGCGGAAAGTCCCCACTTTTTTAAATGCTGATTAGACTTGCGGATGCTTTCGTTGTAAAAGCGTGACAGCCGAAACCAGGCCAGAATGCTGATCATCCGCTCCCGTTTCTGCATCCGTCTCACTTCCTTTCATTTGGTATAATCAATTTAATATTAAACTGAAAATCAATCAAGAAAAAAGCTTACCTGTTACGAGTGAACTCTATTTAACGACTAAATAGAATAATTCAGACCAAGCGCAAATGCGACCCAGGCCGCGTACGACATCATGAGCCTACCTGCTACAGTGTCAGCCTGGTGAAATTCATAGGCGGTCCATGTAATGGCGCCAAGCATAAGGACCATTTCCACAAAAGCAGTCCCGCGCAGCCCACAGCGGAAAAATAAAAAGGACCATAAAAAGTTCAGCCCGAGCTGAAGGGCTATTGTCGGTTTCCGGACGGATGCCCGGTACTTCGCAATGCCCATGGCTGTGTAAAGCCCGGTCCATACAACCGGGAATACCCAGCCTGGCGGTGAAAAAGACGGCTTTTTCAACTGCTGGTAATCTTCTCACGTATTTCGATTGGCGACTGCACCTATGATCGATCCGCCGACAACAGGCAGCAGGACACTGGCGGCCAATTTTTTTCCATTTAAAACGTTCATGGGCAAAACTCCTTTACTCGGTATACTTTTATTTTGCCGCTGTCCCTCTTTTCAAAACAAAAAACACCGTCTAAGACGGTGCAAGACAAACCTCTTTATAATTACACATCTGGCAGCGCTGCTCATAAGAAGTCCGCGGAAAGTCATCGAGTTCAGCCGGCTCGTTGGATAGAATATCAAGCTGATAGCGGCGCATCATGTGGACACTTTGCTTCATTTTCTCCAGCATGAGCGCAATGTCTCCTTCACTGAGCGTGTATGATTTTTGCACGCCGGTCAGCACGTATTCGTTGCGTATTTGAATATCCTCCACCCGCGCATCGTATTTCTGCATCAAATAATACGCATAAAGTGCCAGCTGGCTCCGGTCATCTTCCGCTTCCTTACCAGTTTTCCAATCGACAATGACCCACTTATCCGTTTCTAAGTCGCGGTATAACAAATCCATCACGACAAAAATTTTCACCCCGTCAACGGTCATAAACCGGAATTCCTCGGCCTGCTGAAACTGCATCGTCTGAGGGCGGCCGGTAATATCGCCAAAGGATTTACTCGCCAGAAAGTTCTGGAATACGATGGGCAGGCGGCGTCGGTATTCTTCTGCTTCCATCCGGTTCAGTTCGCCTTCATAATACATATCGTACAGCATATGAAAACGGGCAGGCTTTTGCAGCCATTGCTGCTTCCGGTCGCGGGAATCGAGGTACGCCTGGTTCAGCATCTTTCTTGCTTCTCCCACAAGCTCCGCGTCCGTCATCACATAGCCATGGTTAAGAAACATACGGAGCGCTCGTTCTGCCAGCTCATGCACAATTTGCCCAAATGCAATCGGCACATTTTTCAGCTTCTTCAGCCGGTACACGTGCTTAACTGCTTCATCTGCATCATACAGCCAGCCGTTATGGCCGGCGTAATACTCATACGCATATTTTCGTGCGCACGTCATCAGTGTTTTATGGCGCGAAAACGACCAGGAGAATTCAGGAAACGCTTTGACCTCAAACATGATTCCGCCTCCGCATTTCCAAAAACGCTTTGATCATGCCATAGGTTACTTCTTCCGGCACCTGCTCTTTAATCGGCTTCAGCCGGTCCGCTCCTGCTTCTTCAACAGCCCGCTTAAGCACTTCGTGATGATGAACCGGCACCAGCAGACCGAGATTCACATCAAGTCCTTCTTCCATGCACTGAATCAAATGATTTTCGACCGTTCCGACTGTCAGGTTTCGTTCCGCCGCAATCGCTTCGGCAGCCATTCCTTTTTGATGCAGCTCGAGTGTATCTAAATAGGAGTTAACCGATTTTTTCTTTGGAGCAACTGCGGCAGGATCAGCGGTCAAATCTCTTTGACGGTCCGGGTTTTCTTCTGTGTACGCTTTGATCGCAGCTAAAAATGCAGCTCCGTATTTCGCCATTTTGCTTTCTCCGACACCGCTAACAGAAAGAAAATCTTCTTCATCCATCGGCAGCTTGGCACACATATCGTGAAGTGTGTTATCAGAAAAAATAACAAATGGCGGTACGCCCGCTTCCTCCGCAATGTTCTTGCGAAGCGCACGGAGCACATCGAACAGTGGGTCGTCTGCGGCAATTTTTTTCGTTTGTACCGCTTCCTTGCGCATCACGGTCTCCCTGCCCAGCAAAACCTCCCGTCCCAGCTCTGTCACAAAAATGGTTGGAAACTGTTTTTGTTCAACGCCGATCAGCTCCTGCGAAATTAAAAACTCAATAAAGTTGGTGACATCCTTCACGCTTTGCTGCTTTAAAATGCCATAAGTGGACAAGCTGTCAAAGCCGAACTCCATCAGTTTTTTGTTGCGTGACCCTGTGAGTACCTGCGCTGTCATCGCTTTGCCGAACCGCTGTCCCATCCGGATCACGCAGGAAAGCACCATTTGTGCTTCTTTTGTCACATCAACACTATTGCGTGAATCAGTGCAGTTGCCGCAGCGGCCGCACGGCTTGGCACCTGGATCACCAAAATACGCCACAATAAATTGCTGCAGGCACTTTTCTGTATGGCAGTAATCCACCATGCCTTGCAGCTTTTCAAGCTCCTGCGGAATGCGGTCGCGTTCAAGCGCCTGGTCAATTAAAAAGCGCTGTGTCTGTACATCCTGCGACGAATAAAGCACAATACACTCACTGTCGAGGCCATCACGCCCTGCACGGCCGGCCTCCTGATAATAGCTTTCCATATTTTTAGGCAGCTGGTAATGAATGACGTAGCGGATGTTGGACTTATCAATCCCCATCCCAAATGCATTGGTGGCGACCATGACGGTTGCTTCATCTGCTAAAAACCGGTCCTGCTCCCGTGCCCGCTCCACATCGCTCATTCCGCCGTGATAACGGGCAACGGAAATGCCCGCCCGCTGCAGGCGTTCATGCAGCCCGTCGACCGTTTTCCGGGTCGCGGCATAAATAATGCCTGATTCCTTTTCGTTTTTCTTTAAATAGTCTTTTAAAAAGCTGTTCCGGTCTTGTCCCTGAACGACAGAGAATGATAGGTTCTTCCGTTCAAATCCAGTTATAACCGTATTTTCCTCTTCGATAGAAAGAAGACGGCAAATATCCTCGCGCACATGCGGCGTAGCCGTCGCAGTCAGCGCAAGCACAACAGGATTATTTGGAAACAGCTCGGTCATCCGCTGAATATGGCGATAGCTTGGCCGGAAATCATGCCCCCACTGCGAAATACAGTGCGCCTCATCCACAGCGATCAGCGGTACCGTCAGCTCCTTTAAATCTTCAATAAACGAATACGACTCAAGCCGTTCCGGCGCTATATAAAGCAGCTTGTATTCTCCGTTTCGCGCCGCTTTGATGGTTTCATATATATCTGTGCCCGTCATCGTACTGTTAATATACGCCGCCGGGATTCCTGCCGCAAGCAGCGTATCAACTTGATCCTTCATTAAGGAAATAAGCGGCGAGACCACAATCGTTGTTCCTTCCAGGACAAGTGCCGGGATCTGGTAACAGAGCGACTTTCCTCCGCCTGTCGGCATTACACAAATCGTATTTTCACCGCTTAATACGTTGGTTATTGCCTGCTCCTGGCCCGTCCGGAATGAATCATAGCCGAAATGTGACTGCAAAAAGCTGCGTGCCTCTTCCAGCATGCAAACACCTCTTTGTTTTTCTTTCATTTTAGCACATTTAAGAAAAGCGTAGGACGCCTAGCTTTAAGCGACAAGCATAAGATGGGTACTGACGGAGGCGTTTTGTGCCGCCAGAAGAGTTTTTCTTGTGGAACAAAAGTTAAGAACGCGGCATCGTGCCGCAACACTTTTGTGACTCACGTCCTGCGAGCCCTCGAGCTGATGGCGTCTGGAGCTAGACATTATAAAAAAGATACCTCTTTATTGTCACTTACCGACAATGAAGCGTTTACATTTTTAGTTTCCGTGAACATTGTTCCTGAAATCGAATCCGCATACACTAGTAACAAGATAACATTCCTTTTAGGAGGTGCTTTTTATGGAAGCGGTTACGAGAGATTTCTTTCTTTTTCTTTCTAAAAATAAAACATTAAATCATTTGGCCCAAAGCCGCGGCAGCAACTTTGCGGCCGGTAAAATCATTGGCGGCACGGACTTTGCCAGCTCTATCGCCTATATTAAAGCTCTAAACGAGCAGGGGTTGTCGGTAACGGTTGACCATCTTGGTGAATTTGTCGATTCCCCACAAGTGGCAGCTGAGCGGACAGAAGAGTGTATCGAAACGATTCGCATGATTCATAGAGAAGGACTTGATTCTCACGTTTCATTAAAAATGACATCACTCGGCCTTGATATTGACCGGGAGCTGGTTGTCGCGAATATGACCCGCATTTTAGACGAAGCAGAAAAACTCGATATCATGGTCACCATTGATATGGAAGATGTTACCCGCTGTGAGGCAACACTTGAGCTGTTTAAGCAGTTTAAGAAGCAATACAAAAATGTCAGTACTGTACTTCAGGCTTATTTATACCGCACTGAGCAGGACTTAAAAGAACTCAGCCGCCTGAATCCTTTCCTTCGCCTCGTCAAAGGCGCTTATAAGGAAAGCCCGGAACATGCTTATCCGGACAAAGCAGATGTGGACACAAACTATATGAGACTCATCGAACAAAGTCTGCTGGCCGGCAATTACACAGCCATCGCTTCACACGACGAAAACATGATCGAATTTACAAAAGCGATGCAGCGTAAGCACAATATTCCGCTTGAACAGTTTGAATTTCAAATGCTGTACGGCATGCGCACTTCTTTGCAGCAGGCACTAGTGAAACAAGGCTACCGCGTCCGTGTGTACGTGCCATACGGCATGGACTGGTACGGCTATTTTATGAGACGGCTGGCGGAACGGCCGGCAAATATCGCCTTTGCTTTTAAGGGCATGACGAAAAAATAAATAACAAGGAGCGAAACTCATGATCCCATACAAACATGAACCCTTTACTGATTTTTCAAAAGAAACGAACCAGGCTGCATACAAAAAAGCATTGGATGCAGTAGAAAGCAGCCTCGGCGGCCATTACCCGCTCATTATTGGCGGTGAACGCATTACAACTGAAGATAAAATTGTCTCTTATAACCCGGCTGACAAAAATCAAGTGATCGGCTCGGTGTCAAAAGCAGACCAGGCTCTTGCTGAAAAAGCGATGCAGGCAGCATCTGAAGCGTTCCAAACGTGGAAGAAAACCGCCCCGGAAATTCGTGCGAATGTCCTGTTTAAAGCAGCGGCCATTGTCCGCAGACGCCGCCATGAATTCTCTGCCCTTTTAACAAAAGAAGCCGGCAAGCCCTGGCGCGAAGCGGATATTGATACCGCTGAAGCGATTGACTTTATGGAATACTACGGCCGGCAAATGCTTGAGTTGAAAAACGGCGCGCCTGTACTGAGCCGTCCAGGTGAATTTAACCGGTACAGCTACATTCCGCTCGGTGTCGGCATTGTTATTTCACCGTGGAACTTCCCGTTTGCGATTATGGCAGGCACAACGGTTGCTTCCATTGTCACAGGCAACACGGTTCTCCTAAAACCGGCTTCTACAACACCTGTTGTGGCAGCACGTTTTGTTGAAGTACTGGAGGAAGCGGGACTCCCGCCGGGCGTGGTGAACTTTGTGCCGGGCAGCGGCGCAGAAGTCGGCGACTACCTTGTGGATCATCCACAAACCCGCTTTATTACATTTACAGGTTCACGTGATGTTGGTCTGCGTATCTTTGAACGGGCATCTAAAGTCGGCGAAGGCCAGAAATGGATGAAGCGCCTGATCGCCGAAATGGGCGGTAAAGATACGATTGTTGTAGACAAAGAAGCCGATCTTGACCTTGCTGCCCAGTCGATCGTCCAATCCGCATTTGGCTTTGCCGGACAAAAATGCTCCGCCTGCTCCCGGGCAGTCATTGTAGAAGATGTGTATGATGCAGTACTCGAAAAAGCGATTAAACTGACGAATGGCTTAACTGTCGGCAACCCGGTCGACAACCATTTTGTCGGCCCGGTTATTGATCAATCGGCATATGATAAAATAATGAGTTATGTTAAAATTGGTGAAGAAGAAGGACGCATTGTAGCGGGTGGAAGCGGCGACAATGAAACGGGTTACTTTGTTCAGCCGACCATTGTTGCGGATGTAGCGCCAAATGCCCGTTTGATGCAGGAAGAAATCTTTGGACCGGTCGTAGCGTTCGCAAAAGCGAAGGATTTCGATGAAGCCCTCGAAATTGCGAACAACACCGATTACGGCTTAACGGGTGCGGTTATTACCCAAAACCGCTTTAATATGGAAAAAGCACGCGAAGAATTCCATGTCGGTAACTTGTACTTTAACCGCGGCTGTACGGGCGCGATTGTCGGTTACCAGCCATTTGGCGGCTTTAATATGTCCGGCACTGATTCAAAAGCAGGCGGCCCGGATTATCTTCAGCTTCATATGCAGGCAAAAACAACATCCGAAATGCTTTAAAAGGAGGCTGTCTCTTACGCTGCCACGTCAGCTTAAGAGACGCCTCTTGTTTAATAAAGAATCGTTATTCGACCCTTTCAGCACAGCCCACAGGAAACGGATTGCAATTCCCACTGCACAATGCCTTACTTTTTCTTGTTATCACTTTATTATAGAAAGAAGGGATTTCCATGGTCGACACTTCCTTAGTGATCTCCATCGTTGTATACATGGCCGGCATGCTTTTAATCGGGTATTATGCATACAAGAGAACATCAAATTTATCCGATTATATGCTTGGCGGGCGTACGCTCGGTCCTGCTGTCACGGCTCTTTCGGCCGGCGCTTCAGATATGAGCGGCTGGCTGATGATGGGCCTGCCCGGTGCCATGTTCGCAAGCGGTATCAGTTCATCATGGATTGTTATCGGCTTGACACTCGGCGCCTGGGCAAACTGGCTTTATGTAGCGCCACGCCTGCGCATGTATACAGAAATGGCCGGAGATTCCATTACGATTCCAGGCTATCTGGAAAATCGGTTTCGTGACCGCTCCAAAATCCTCCGCCTCGTATCTGGATTAGTTATTATTATCTTTTTCACCTTTTATATTTCATCCGGAATGGTATCTGGCGGTGTGTTATTCCAAAGCACATTTGGTCTCGATTACCATACAGGCCTTTGGATCGTCGCCGGCGTTGTCATTGCTTATACGCTGTTTGGCGGTTTCCTGGCGGTAAGCTGGACGGACTTTGTACAGGGTATTATCATGGTTCTGGCACTTGTTTTAGTACCGGTTGTTACACTGTTTCATGTTGGCGGTATCGGTCCTTCGATTGATACGGTCCGCTCGGTAGACCCGGCTTTCCTGAACATTTTCACAGGAACAAGCTTTATCGGGATTGTGTCCCTTTTTGCCTGGGGACTTGGCTACTTCGGACAGCCGCATATTATTGTCCGCTTTATGGCCATTTCATCGGTAAAAGAAATTAAAAAAGCACGCCGTATTGGCATGAGCTGGATGATTTTCTCCAGCATTGGCGCCATGGTAACGGGCTTTGTCGGGCTTGCTTACTACACAAACGAAAAACTGAGCTTGGCCGATCCGGAAACAATTTTTATCGAACTGGGTAATATTTTGTTCCACCCGATCATTACGGGATTCCTGATTTCCGCCATTTTGGCCGCGATTATGAGTACGATTTCATCGCAACTGCTTGTTACGTCAAGCTCGCTGACGGAAGATTTATATAAAACGTTTTTCCGCCGCGACGCTTCGGACCGGGAGCTTGTATTTTTAGGACGCCTGGCCGTTTTACTTGTCTCGATCGTTGCCTTGATCCTGTCATGGGAACAAAATGCCACCATTTTGGCGCTCGTCGGCTACGCATGGGCAGGCTTCGGTTCTTCGTTCGGCCCAGCGATACTGCTGAGCTTGTATTGGAAACGAATGACCCATTGGGGAGCCCTCGCCGGCATGATCGTCGGTGCCGTTACGGTGATCGTTTGGACGAAAACACCTTGGGCGGCTGACGTGTATGAAATGATTCCTGGTTTTGCCGCAAGCTTACTGGCGATTGTTGTTGTCAGCCTGCTGACAAAGCCGTCTGAAGGAACGGCTCAGCGCTTTGATGAATTTGAACGCACGTTAAACGAATCAAAATAAGGAGGATCCGTCATGGATTTAACCCAGCCGCTTGAAAAAATTCTCTCATTAACGGATTTAAACGAAATGACCGATGTGATCAGCGGTGTGCTGAAAAAACCGGTCGTGATTGAAGATGACCGGTTTTCTCTTTTAGCGTACAGCTCCTATTACATTGAGCAGTTTGACCGGGCTAATCAGCAGACGATTTTTTCAAAAAGCTGGACGACTTCTATTTTGAAGACGTTTATGGATGAAGGCATTGTCGATCAACTAAAGTCGATGCGGGAACCTTTTCGCGTAAAGGAAATGCTGGAAATCGGGCTGAATCAGCGCGTTGTGGTCAGCGCCCGTTTTAAAGAGCACATCCTCGGCTACATTTGGGTGCAGGAAACAGAACCTTCTTTAACGGCGGAGGAGCTCTCCTTTCTGCACGATGTGTCCTTTCATATCGGCAAGGTCCTTCACAAAAAAAACCAGCTGGCGCGGCGGCGTGATGAACGAAAAAATGATTTTTTCCGCAAGCTTATTCATCAGTCCTACCAGACCGACAGCGAAATGAAATGGGAAGCGGCGCAATTACATATTGCGCTGCCTTCTTCGTTTATTGTCACGGTTTTTTTGCTTGATTCGATCGAAGAAGAAACGATCGATGACCTGTATGAAACGATCGCTCTTTTTGCCAACACGCTGGACCAGCCGGCTCATGTGTTCACCGATCACCTGCAAGTCACTGTGCTTCTCGGCGGACCATCGGAAGAACTGCCAGCCAGTGCCCGTGTGCTCGTACGGACGGTGAGAAGCCAGTTTCAAGAGCATGGGCTTTATTCCGGCATTGGCAATGCGTACTCTTCCATGGCGATGCTCAGAAAAAGCTATCTTGAAGCGCTTGAAGTATGCCGGACAGCTGCTTTTCTGCATGACAGCAGTGAGATGGAACCTGAATACAGCCGCCTCGGCATTCTTCGTTATTTAGAGACGATCGCACAATATCACTTGAGCACTCATTATGTAAATGAAGATTTACTCAAGCTCCGTCAAAAAGACGCCGACGCCCACTCTGACCTGGTTCGGACGGTTGAAGTGTTCCTGCTCAATAACTGCCGGATCAAGCCGACAGCAGAGGAGCTTTTTATTCACACAAACACACTTAAATACCGGCTGAGGCAAATTGACGAGCTGACTTCAATCAACTTCGACGACTTTCATACACGCTGCCAGCTGTATATCGATTTGCAGCTGATGAAGCGGGATCTCCGTTAATGCTATAATGAAGAAAAAAGGAGTGAACGCTATGATTCACGTTTTATTTGTTTGTCTCGGCAACATTTGCCGGTCACCGATGGCCGAAGCGATGTTCCGCGACCTTGTTCAAAAAGAAGGACTGAGCGAACGTATTGAAGTGGATTCCGCAGCGACAAGCTCGTGGCACATTGGCTCTCCTCCTCATAAAGGAACACTGGCCAAGCTGAAGGAATATAACATCTCTTCAGAAGGACTGAGCGGCCGCCAGCTTGATGCAGCTGATTTTGAGAAATTCGACTATATCATTGGCATGGATGAAAGCAACATCACCAACATTCGTGACATGCTGGGCCAGCCGGATCATCCGAAAATTATTCGCTTTTTAGATTTAACGGAGCATCAAAAAGACGTACCCGATCCGTACTACACAGGCGACTTTCAAGAAACGTATGACCTCGTGCTGGACGGCTGTGCGGCGCTGCTCGAAAAAATCCGCGCGGAGCATGCGCTTGTGTAAAACAAAAGGACTGCCTTCACATGAACTGCACCCCAATTGTTAGACACAACTAACAATTGGAGGTGCAGTTTTTTTATGACTAAATACGACAGTGATACCAAACTTGCAGCTGTTCAAGCTTACCTTAAAGGAAATATATCTTATAA
>NZ_JAPSLE010000003.1:0-329048 GCF_031181085.1 Domibacillus sp.
GCTGTCCGCATAAAGGCGGGGTGCTCGCTGAAGGAATTGTCAGCGGCGAGCACGTTTTCTGCCCGATGCATGACTGGAAAATTTGCACAACTGATGGGAGAGTGCAGGCGCCGGATACCGGCTGTGTATCTACTTATAAAGCCGTTATTGAAGACGATGACGTATACTTATTTATTTAAAGAAGGAGGCGGACAAAGATGGGTGTATCGATTGTAGGAGCAGGGCCGGGCGATCCGGAACTCATTACCGTTAAAGCATTAAAAGCCATTCAAACGGCCGATGTTATTTTATATGACCGGCTTGTAAACAAAGAGCTGTTGAAGGAGTCAAAACCATCAGCTGTCCGCGTCTTCTGCGGAAAGTTTCCAGGCAATCATGTGATGACTCAGGACCGTATTAATCGGCTGATGGTAAAGTTCGCTTCTGACGGAAAAAGTGTGGTGCGTTTAAAAGGCGGTGATCCGTTTGTGTTCGGACGCGGCGGCGAAGAAGCTGCTTATGCAAGAAGCTTTGGCATCCCGGTTGAAATTATTCCGGGTATTACAGCGGGCATTGCTGCACCCGCTTATGCAAATATTCCTGTCACACACCGGGAATATGGCAATTCATTCGCCATTGTCACCGGGCATCAAATGGAAGGCAAAGGAGAAACAGATTGGTCGAAGCTTGCCACGTCTGTAGATACGCTTGTGATTTATATGGGCATGAAACATTTGGATCATATTACGAAGCAGCTCATTCACCATGGCCGCAATGAGGCAATGATGGCCGCGGTGATTGAGCAGGGCACGACAAATGCACAGCGCGTTGTAACAGCGCCGCTATGCCGTATTGCAGAAGAAGCGCAGAAGCAGGAAATAGGCAATCCGGCTGTAATTGTCATTGGCGACGTCGTCAACTGCCGAGAGCAGCTGGAACGTGAAATGGCTCTGGCGGCTGCGTATTAAGGGAAAAGGAATTGACGCGCTTCTCTTCCTCCTGTACCATTATCTTTAATTCAAGATAATAAAAACAGAAAAGGTGGAAGCGCCATGAAACATGTATTTCGAAAAGGATCAAACGACCGTGTCCTGCTTCTCTTACATGGAACAGGAGGCACCGAGCATGACCTGCTGCCGCTCGCTGACAGTATTGATCCGGATGCATCTGTATTGAGCGTACGGGGAAATGTGCTTGAAAATGGTATGCCGCGCTTTTTCAGACGGCTGGCAGAAGGGGTATTTGATGAGGAAGATTTAGTATTCCGCACAAATGAATTAAATGAATTTTTAGCCCAGGCGGCACGCGACTACGGGTTTAACCGGAGTAAAGTAGTGGCAATCGGCTACTCGAATGGTGCAAACATTGCCGCAAGTCTATTATTTCATTTGGAAGATTCTTTAAAAGGTGCGATCCTTCATCATCCGATGGTGCCGAGAAGAGGGATTGAACTTCCGGATTTAACAGGCACCCCTATTTTTATTACAGCTGGAAAAAACGACCCTATTTGTCCGGCAAAAGAAACAGATGATTTAGCGGCACTGCTGGCTGGTGCCGGTGCAGAAACAGACGTTCACTGGGAAATGAATGGTCATATGCTGACAGCTACAGAAGTGCAGGCAGCAGCACAGTGGTTCAAAACCCATCTCGCTTAATTGTTCTGATAACAAAAACGCCTTGTTCGCAAAGCGTTTCAATGTGTAGACAAAGTCTTTCGCTTTTAAAAAGAGCCGATAAGTGAAGCCTGCCGGGCTTCGCGTTCCACGGGAGTCTTCGTCCGGCAGGCTTCACTAAGTGGTGTTAAAGGTCAATAAACAAGGACCGGATAGACATTTTCTCTTTTTTAAACAGAAAGATATGACCTTATTCGCTCTATACCACATCTTGTTGCAAGCCACTTGGCGGCGGGAGGGCAGCGCCTGCCCCATGGAAAGCGGAACTGCCTGGACGGATCCATTCCATTCATGTGCATGGTCATCCATATCATTTGTCTATAGTCTGAAACGCCTTGTTCGCAAGGCGTTTTTTGTTTTATATTATTGCGAGCTGTTTTTTTGATCGGCAGAGGATTGAGACAAATCGTTAAGCTGTTCATGCATTTTCTCTACATTCGTAAATTAGAGTTGAAGAATAAGGATGCAGAAAATGGGAAGAGCTGATAAAGCTGCTGTTAAAATTCTAAAACTCAGTTTTCATAAGGCGTTCCTTTTGTTCTCCTTCTCTTAAAGCAAAGTATAGATAGAAGCTTTTCGTATCATTTAAAAAACTGGTTTTAACATTAATTGTAAAAATGGTAAATTTACATTCTATATTCGATTTATTAGGTGTTTAAGCCTATTTATCGTAAAAAATAAGCTATAAGATTCATTTTGAAAATAGTTAATTAGGTAATAGGATCTTATGGAAAGCATTTTTTCTGTTTTTTTCCTTATTTATCGTGTTTTGACTAAAAAAAGGAAGGGTGGAATAGTAGTCTTATCTTACTAAAAGAGGTGAAATGCATGATTGCGGTGAAATCAAAGCGAATTATGGATGCGCAGGGGCGGGTGGTTCTGCCCAAAGCGGTGCGGAAGGAGCTGGGTATTTCTCCGGAAGACCGGGTACGGGTGGTAGGACAGCAGGATGAAATTACGATTGAGAAATACACAGAGCAGCAGGTGGAAGAAACGAAAATGTGTTATATAACGGGCGCTGCATCACCTGACTGCCATTCATTTAGCGGCGGTATTCATTTAAGTAAAGAAGCGGCTCTCAAGATTCTGGCAGAATGGAAGTCTAAACAGTAATCGATTGGCGTATAGTGAAAAGTATGCTACTTTAGAGAGTGGAAATCTGACAAAGGAGAATAGAAATGGATTTTATCACTCTATTAAAAGCGGTTATTCTCGGACTTGTAGAAGGAATGACCGAATTTGCCCCGGTTTCTTCAACAGGGCATATGATTATCGTCGATGATATGTGGCTTCACTCTAAAGAATTTTTAGGGAAATATGCAGCTAATACGTTCAAGGTTGTCATCCAGCTTGGTTCTATTTTAGCGGTGGTTGTTGTATTCAGGCAGCGGTTTATTGATTTGCTTGGCTTAAACAAAGAAACACGCGGCAAAGAAAATCGGCTTCGTCTTGGCCAGGTGCTTGTTGGATTGGTTCCGGCCGGGGTTTTAGGTGTTTTGTTTGAAGATACAATTGATAAGTATTTGTTTACAACCGAGACTGTGTTAATCGGGCTTGTGGCTGGTGCTGTCCTGATGATGATTGCAGACCTTTACAGGGGCAGAAAGCAGACGGCCAATATAGCAGAGACTGTTGATCAAATAACGTATAAGCAGGCATTTCTTGTTGGTATTTTCCAATGTCTTTCTGTTCTGCTTCCCGGTTTTTCACGTTCTGGATCTACCATTTCCGGCGGGGTTCTTGTTGGCATGAGCTATCGTGCTGCAGCGGATTTTACGTTTATTATGGCCGTGCCGATTATGGCTGGGGCCAGCTCTATTTCACTGTTGAAAAACCTTGAGTATATTTCAAGCTCCGATCTTCCTTTTTATGCGGTCGGTTTTATCAGTGCTTTTATTTTCGCTTTAATTTCCATTAAGTTCTTCTTGAAATTAATTAACCGTATCAAATTAACTCCGTTTGCCATTTATCGTATCATTCTGGCAGCGGTCATTTATTTCGTCTTTTTGTAAGCGGGGTGCATACCCCGCTTTTTTATATGGAAAGAAGCGTTCACAGCGTTTGATTTAAAAGACACCGGCGTGGTAAACTAACAGCACGAAACTGAACCGCAGGCCGATGTCTGCGGTTTTTTCAGAACGGAGGTCCCTATGAACGAAACAAAAACCGAACAACTCAAGGGCATTACAGCGGGTGTAAATACGGATAGCGAGGGAGATTTTCTGTACTCAATGGAAGAGCTCAAAAATCTCGCGGAAGCGTGCGGCATCGAAGTAAAGGGGGAGCTGACACAAAATCTGCCTCGTACACATCCCGCTCTGTATATGGGAACGGGAAAAGTAGAAGAGCTGCAGCACCTTGTCGAACAGATGGAAGCGGATGTCGTGATTTTTGACAGTGAGCTGTCGCCATCGCAAATTCGAAATCTTGAAAAAGAGCTTGATTGCGAAGTGGTCGACCGAACCATGCTTATTCTAGACATTTTCGGACGGCGTGCCAAAACGAAAGAAGCGCAGCTCCAGGTGGAGATGGCCCGTCTTCAGTATATGCTGCCACGCCTGGTCGGCACGTATGTGGCACTTGGGCGTCAGGGGGGTGGCTCAGGCTTTAAAAACCGCGGTGCCGGGGAAACGAAGCTCGAACTTGACCGCCGGAAAATTGAATCGAAAATTTCTTATTTACGCAAAGAACTGGCGAAAATTTCGGAGCAGCGGACTGTACAGCGCAGACAGCGCCAAAAAAACAACCTGCCTGTTGCTGCGCTTGTCGGCTATACAAATGCCGGTAAGTCAACTGTTATGAACGCAATGCTCGGAACGTACGGCGGAGACGGGGGAGAGGTTTTTGAGAAAGACATGCTTTTTGCTACGCTGGATACGTCTGTGCGCAGCATTGAGCTTCCGGATAAAAAAGAGTTTTTGCTCGCTGATACGGTCGGATTTGTAAACAAACTGCCGCACCATCTTGTAAAAGCGTTTCGCTCAACATTGGAGGAAGCGGCATTTGCCGATGTGCTTGTTCATGTCATTGATGTATCAAGCCCGCAGTTTGAAACAATGATAGATATTACGGAAAAAACGCTCGCAGATATTGGGGCAGAAAACATGCCGGTCGTCTATGTATATAATAAAGCAGACCGGGCCGGTGTCGAATACCCGCAGACAGCCGGTGATTCGGTATATATCTCTGCCAAAGAAAGAGCGGGTATAAGCGAGCTGACAAATAAGCTGAAAGAGCACTTGTTTAAAGACTATGTTCGCTGTACCCTGCTTGTCCCGTTTGATGAAGGGGAAGTTGTATCGTACTTTAATGAGCACGCGGCTGTGCTCGAAACAGAGTATGAAGAGAATGGAACAAAGCTGACGGTTGAATGTCATCGAAAAGATTATGAAAAATTCAAGTCCTTTGTTACTGGCTAACCCGCTTTTAAAAACGGTCATCCTGCATAAGATGACCGTTTTTTATTTTCATTTTTTTACCATAAGAAAAAGGCAGATGCGAGGGCAAAACCGGCGATAGCCGCCAGGGCAACCGGATAGCCGTATCCATAGCCATACCAGCCATAAAATCCGTATCCAAACCCTCCTAAAAAGCCGGCAGGACGAATCCAAACATGGTCTCTCGTTACGCGGGTAATTCTTCCTGTATGAACTTTGCCATCACGGCAGGTAATTTTTACTTTTTTTCCTGTGTGCTGTGAGCAAAGATGATAAAAGTGTGTTCGAGACATGATATTCCTCCTTTCTTTGTTTCATAGTTTATGCAGGAAAAAAAGAGGTGGATAAACGAAAAGTCTATGAAATATCCTTTTTTGCTATAAAAATAGTACGGCTGCTCCAAAATAAACTTATTCATATATATATTAAGAAGGGCAATGAAAAAGGAGGCAGCATCATGCCGGTATTAAACAGCAGAGCATGGCTGGATGAGTTTATAAGAGAGTGTGAAAGAAAGGGAAAAAAGGAAGTGTATTTTATTCAATGTGAGACACTGTGTGCTCCGCTGGTCTCTTTTTTTCCAGCGTTCAGCCCAGAGGAACTTCACTACCACCTGCTTGCCGCCGGATTGTTTGATCCGTCCGAATGGGAAAAAACCCGGAACACAGTGGAGGAAATGGAGAAAAGCGGTATGTGGGAGCTGGCGGCACAGGAATATAAAGAGCTGCAGCAAAAGTGGAATGGGCCTGAAGCACATATTGTTCTTTTTCCGATACGAAAAGCACGCTGGAGAGGCAGAGCGTCTATCCCTAAGAAAAATGGAGCTGCTGTCGGGAAAGTTATTTTTTTGTTTTTGACACCTGGTTTACCAAGAGAAGAAGTAAAAGCCCTGCTGGCACATGAGTACAATCATGTATGCTGGTTAGATCATTTTAAAAAAGAAGATCATTCTTTACGTTTAAAAGAGGCCCTCGTTTTAGAAGGAATAGCTGAATTTGCGGTAAAAGAACTGTATGGGGAAAAGCAGCTTGCTCCCTGGGCGGGTCTGTATTCACTTGAAATGGCAATAAAACTATGGGAAAAAGCGTTTGTTTCTGCGTTGGAGAGTACAGATAAAGAACTACAGCATGATTTTTTATATGGAAAAAAAGATCGCCGCCTTCCCAAGTGGATTGGGTATTGTATTGGCTATCATATTGTCCAGTCTTTTTCAGAGCGAGCCGGGCCATTTAAAGTAGAAGAGCTATTGCAAAAAAGCGCTGATGAAATCGTCGCCGGTTCGATATTTCATAGCTGAATGCAGGCTCGCAAAAAGCAGTCTTCTGTTCAAGAAGACTGCTTTTTTGGTTTTTTTTGAAACGGCATCCACCAGTTGGCTGCGCCAAGCAGTTTCATTAAGCTGGGCACAAGCAGCAGGCGGACGATGGTCGCATCGATCGCAATGGCAATCGCAATACCGATTCCAATTTGTTTTACTGGCACAACGCCGGTAAAAGCAAAAGCGCCGGTAATGGCGATCATAATGGCAGCAGCCGAAGTAATAATTTTACTTGTGCTTGCAAGCCCTTCTACAGTCGCATATGCATTGTCATATGTGTCCATATAAAATTCGCGAATGCGGGAGATGAGAAACACTTCATAGTCCATGCTTAAGCCAAACACGAGACTAAAAACGAGCACCGGCAGAATAAGAGAAACAGAAGCCGGTTCCATTCCAAGATGCCCTCCCTGAAACAGCCAGACAAGAATACCAAACGTAGCAGCAAGGCTGAGAACATTCATGAGAATCGCTTTGAGCGGAATCAGAACCGACCGGAATGCGATCATTAAAATAAAAAAGGTTGAAATCAAGATAACCGCCAGCACAGGGGCTGCTTTATCAAAAATCTCATCATACAGCTCCTGGTTAAATTTAGGCTGGCCGCCAAATGTAATCTTTACCGGCCAGTCGTCTTCGCTCCAGTTCCGAACCACTGTCTGAGCTTCGTCAGAGGCGGCTTCTGCGTTAAGTGAAATGGGAAACAAAAGCTTATCTCCCTGAATAAAGCCTTCAATTACCGGTTCAAGCTTTGCGGCTGTTTGCGGATTTTCAAGAGAAGCCGCAAGTACAGCCGGATCACGCTGGCCGCTTATGGAAAACAAGGTTTCTATACCGCTCACGGTTTCGCTCCGCTTTAATTTTTGTTCCAGTTCTTTCATAACCATTAATCCGTCTTCATCAAGCCAGCCGTTTTTTCGTTCAGCGACTGCATACACCGTTGAAGCGTTATCTTTCATAAAGTTCTCTTCAATTTTGTCGTAAGCCGTGCGGGATTCGAACGTAGTCGGCAATGAATCTGCTGCTGGAATGACCAGGTGCATGTTTTTCACTGGAATGACCGCTGTGCCGAGCAGAAAAAAAGCAAGCAGCGCGACTAAAACAGGACGCTTCATCACGAATCGGGCAAATAAGCGCCACCGGCTGGCAGAGTTTCCAGAGACGCGCAAAATCCGTCCTTTATAAATATGGCTGCCAAGAAGCTTTAGAAGCGCCGGAAGCAGTGTCATGGACGCGATCACCGCGACCGCAATCACAGTCATACCGCCAATGGCCACATTTTTAAAAATATCAATGTCGATCAGCAGCACTGAACCAAGCCCGATAAATACGCATAAAGCGGAAAAAAGAATGGAGTGGCCGGCTTTTGCTTGTGTAATCCGGATCGCTTCATCAATTGACCGGCCACGAGAGCGTTCTTCTTTATAACGATTAATAAATAAAAGTGAAAAGTCAATCGACAGTGCCAGTCCAAGCATTGGGACGATATTTAAAATAAAAATAGCCAAACCAACCGAGTCGGCTATAAAGGATAAAATCCCGAAGCCGACAATAATTGTTATTCCGCCAATCACAAGCGGAAGAATCGAAGCGACCACAGTTCCGAGAGCAAGCAGGAGCACGATAAGCGCCACAGGCAGTCCAATCAGTTCGGCTCGTTTTAAGTCATCCTGGCTCGCTTGATTAATATCTTTTGAGATAACAGGTCCGCCTGTCAGCGAGATGCCGTCTTCTTTTGCTAAAATAGCCCGCACGTCATCAATCACAGGATCCATTGGCTTTGACGGATCATCAAAATGAATGGCGGCATAAGCGATTTCCTCTTTCAGCCATTCTTTTTTTTCAAAAGGTGAATCGATGGCAGAGGGTGATACAATCTGGTCAATTTCATCTAAGACAGAGCTAATATTTGTTTGAAAGGCCTTAGAGGATTCATGATTCCTCTTTTCAAATAAAACAAGCAGGGTCTGTTCTGGAAATTGGAATGTATCATGCAGATCCTGCTGAACCACTTCATAGTCACCATCTGTCCGAAAACCGTCTCCTTCAAGCTTGGCAGGAAGCTTAGCAGCAAAGAATCCAAAAACGGCCGCCCCAATCAGCCAAAGAATAAGAATCGGTTTCCAGAATTGAAGTGCAAACGGTTGTTTTTTCATGAAAGCAGCTCCTTTTTTATTTATTGTTTCATGATAAAGGAAAATCTCCCAAACGGGAAAACAATTCATTTAGTAAACTGCTTATTGACACTGAAAATCATTATCAATATAATGATAGAGTGAAAAACAATTTCATTTTGGTAAAAAGGAGGTAAACCATGTTTGTTGAAATGAAAACCATTACGGTAAAACCGGGCACATCCCACTTGGTCGTTGAAAACTTTCAAGGGAAAAATGCCATGGCGGAAATGGATGGCTTTATCGACAAAAAAATTTGGGTCCGTTCACGCAGCAAAGAAGATGAAAAAGTGATTGTGGCGATCCAGTGGGAATCAGAAGAAGCTTACAAAGGGTGGAAAAAAAGTCCGATTCACATTGCCGGCCACCGCACAAAACGGGAAAAACCGGACTATATCCTGGATTTTAAAAACGAAACGTTTGTAGAAGCATCATTGCCCGCATCCGTTTAATACGACATATACTTGCACAGACAAGTTATTTCCATTACAATAATGGAGATAAGCTGTTAGAGGTGAAGAGCTATGTATAAGCTGGATGATTCACTCGGATACAAGCTGTTTCAAAGCTCGCGTCTGATGACGAACAGGTTGAATCAGCATTTTCGATCCAATGGTTATCCGATTACCCATGAACAATGGCAATTATTAAGCCGCTTGTTTGAAAGGGACGGTCAAACGCAGCAATCTCTTGCTGTGTTAAATGAACGGGATGAGCCAAGTGTGTCGCGTCTTGTTGCAAATATGGAACGAAATGGGCTCGTTGAACGGCGTCCGCATCCGACGGATAAACGGGTAAATCTTGTTTTTTTAACGGAAGAAAGCAAGCGGATGAAGGACGATTATACAGCGATCGCTTTTCAAACCATACAAGATGCATCAAACGGAATTGATCCGGCTGAATTTGAACAGTGCCTGCACACGCTGGATCGTATCCGACGTAATTTGTCGTAGAAAGGATGCCGGTTTTCAATCGGCTTTTATCTTTCGCTTCAATTGAGAATGAATCTCTCTATCACTAACTGCCTGACAGCAATATAAAGGGTAGGGCAAATGAATGAAAAAACGTTACTTAGTATTACTGCTTATTTTATTATCTTTTGCTTCATTGTTTATCGGCGTTACCACTATTTCGCCGTTGGATTTGTTTCGATTTAGCGATCACCAGACGCAGATTTTTTGGCAGAGCCGGGTTCCACGGCTGATCAGTATTTTAATTGCCGGAGTAACGCTCAGTATCAGCGGCTTTATTATGCAGCAGCTGAGCCGCAACAAATTTGTTTCGCCAACTACAGCGGGAACGATGGATTCCGCCCGATTTGGTATCCTCATTGCGCTGATTGTCTTTACGTCGGCTGGTCCATTTGAAAAAATGGTTATTGCTTTTCTATTTTCTCTTGCCGGCACGTTTCTGTTTATGAAGATCCTTGACCGGATTAAAATGAAAGATCCTATTTTTATTCCACTTGTCGGGCTTATGTTCGGAAATATTATCAGTTCAATCACAACATTTTTTGCGTATAAGCACGATTTGATTCAAAACATGTCAGCTTGGCTGCAGGGAGACTTTTCCATGATTACAGCCGGGCGCTATGAAATGCTGTACATAAGTATTCCGCTTGTTGTGATTGCTTACCTCTTCGCCGACCGGTTTACGATCGCCGGAATGGGGGAGGATTTTGCAAAAAATCTCGGCTTGAATTATAAGCAGGCTGTAAACGTCGGGCTCGTTATTGTGGCGCTGTCCACCACACTCGTTGTGCTGACAGTCGGGCTTATTCCGTTTCTCGGTCTCGTTGTTCCGAATATTGTGTCGATTTACCGGGGGGACAATTTAAAAAACAGCTTGTTTGATACTGCGCTTTTAGGAGCCGTCTTCATTTTGTTCTGCGATATTCTCGGGCGAATCATCATTTTCCCATATGAAATTCCGATCGGCTTAACGGTTGGCGTTATTGGGAGCGGGATTTTTATTTACTTGCTGATGAGGAGACGGGATTATGCGTGAAAAGGGCAAACTGGTCATACTAATTGTGCTGGCGGCAGCTTCGATAGCCGGCTATATGTTTATTGAGCTTGGACCTAATTGGGACTATGCTCTGCCAAGGCGGGCAGAAAAAATTGCAGCGATTGTGCTGACAGGAACAGTTATTGCAGTCGCTACACTGCTGTTTCAAACGGTAACGAACAACCGGATCTTAACGCCAAGCATTATCGGGCTTGACTCCTTGTATATGCTTGTGCAGACAACGCTTGTATTTTTCCTTGGCTCGACCAGCCTGACAGTCATGAACAAGCAGGTGAACTTTGCGATTTCGATCGGCTTTATGGTACTGTTTGCACTTGTGCTGTACCGGCTGCTTTTTCGCAGAGAAGGGCAGAGCATTTACTTCTTGCTTTTGCTTGGCCTTATTTTCGGTACGTTTTTCGGGAGCTTTACCTCATTTATGCAGGTATTGATTGATCCAAATGAATTTCAAATTATTCAAGACCGGATGTTTGCGAGCTTTAACAATGTCCAGACAGAGGTTTTGGTGATGGCAGCCGTGATTACTGCCGCTATGCTGCTGTATTTAATGAAATTTTTAAAATATCTTGATGTTCTTTCACTTGGAAAAGAAACAGCGATTAACCTTGGAGTTGAGTACGATTATACGGTTAAACGGCTGCTTGTTATTATTGCTGTTCTTATTTCCGTTGCCACGGCGCTTGTTGGTCCGATTACGTTTCTTGGACTGCTCGTTGTGAATGTGGCCTACGAAATGTTTAAAACCTATAAGCATTCCGTTCTCATTTTTGCTTCGATACTTGTGTCAATTGCGGCGCTTGCCGGCGGTCAAATGATTGTTGAACATGTGTTTACTTTTTCTACGCAGCTTAGCGTGATCATTAACTTTGTCGGCGGCATTTACTTTATATACTTATTGTTAAGGGAGAGTAAAAAATAATGGTAGAAGTGCAGTCTGTCTCGAAATCATACGGATTAAAAGCAGTTGTTGATGATGTGTCAGTCAATATTCAAAAGGGAAAAATCACATCGTTTATTGGTCCGAACGGTGCCGGGAAAAGTACACTTTTATCCATTATCAGCCGCTTGATGAGCGCGGATACTGGCGAAGTGCTGATCGACGGGCAAAAAGTAAACGAAACAAAAAGCAGAGATTTAGCCAAAAAAATGGCTATTTTGAAGCAGTCTAATCACCTAAACCTGCGTTTGTCGGTCCGTGATCTTGTTGCCTTTGGGCGTTTCCCTTACTCACAAGGGAAATTAACAAAAGAAGACCACGTTCACATTGACGAAGCGCTTCGTTACATGGAGCTTGAGGAACTGCAGGACCGCTACTTAGATCAGCTGTCTGGCGGGCAAAAGCAGCGGGCGTTTATTGCGATGACCATCGCTCAGGATACCGAGTACATTCTATTAGACGAGCCGCTGAACAATTTGGATATGAAGCACTCTGTTCAAATTATGAAAGTGCTGCGCCGCTTGGCTGATGAACTGGGCAAAACGGTTTTAATCGTAATCCATGATATCAATTTTGCTTCTGTGTATTCCGATTATATTGTGGCCCTGAAAGACGGGAAAATTGAAGCGCAGGGAACGGTCAATGAGATTATTACTACCTTGACACTCAAACAGGTATATGGCATGGATATGTCTATTCAGGAAATTAACAATCAAAAAATATGCGTGTATTTTAGCTGATAAAAGGAGAGCATTATGAAAAAGTATCTATTATTTATCGTTATGGCCGTTTTTACAGTAATCGCAGCGGCATGCAGTTCATCAACTTCCGGCGAGAAAGCAGAAACAGAGCCGGCAGAGGGCAATGAAACACCAAAAGAAGTAACCGTAACACATGAGCTTGGCGAAACAACAGTGCCGGTTAACCCGGAAAAAGTAGTTGTATTTGATTTTGGTTCACTTGATACAATGGCAGAACTTGGAGTTGAGCCAGTCGGCCTTCCAAAAGAAAATATTCCGGATTACCTTTCAAAGTTTGAAGATGAAAAGTATGAAAATACAGGCAGCTTAAAAGAGCCGGATTTTGAAAAAATTAATGAACTTGCACCAGATTTAATCATTATTTCAGGCCGTCAAATGGACTTATACGACCAATTTGCGGAGATTGCGCCGACTGTTTATCTTGCTGTTGATGAGTCAAACTACATGGAATCATTCAAGAAAAATGCAACAACAATTGGCCAGATTTTTGATAAAGAAGCAGAAGTAAAAGAAAAATTAACAGCTATTGATGAAAAAGTAGCGGCACTAAACGAAAAAGCATCATCAATGAACAAAAATGGACTTATTATTTTGGCGAATGAAGGCAAAATCAGCGCGTACGGACCTGCGTCACGCTTCGGTATTATTCATGACGTATTCGGTGTAAAACCAGCTGATGAAAACATTGAAGTATCTACCCATGGCCAAAGCGTTTCATTTGAGTATTTAGTGGAAACAGATCCAGACTACTTGTTTGTTGTAGACCGCGGTGCGGCTGTAGTAGACGGAGAGTCTTCTATAAAACAGGTTGTAGAAAATGATCTTGTAAAAGGCACAAAAGCTGTGAAAAATGATCATGTCGTTTACCTTGATGCAAACGTTTGGTACTTATCAGGCGGAGGCTTGCAGTCTGTGTTAAAACAGACTGATGAAATTGAAAAAGCGATTAGCAAGTAATCCAAAAACAGGACTGATGCGGAGACATCAGTCCTGTTTTTTTAATTTAATCGTAAAGGTTGTACCAAGAGGTGATGTTTCCTTCAGCTCCAGGTCGCCATCCATGGCCCGGGCAAGCAGCTGGCTGAACGGGAGACCGAGACCGAGGCCGCGGACTTTATATTTTTTATTTTCTCCACGGTAAAACCGTTCAAAAATCAAGGCTCTTTCAGCATCCGGAATACCAATTCCCGTATCGGCTACGTCAATGAGGGCGTACGATTCATCAATGCGAATCGTAACAGAAAGCTGGCCTTTCGTTTCAATAGCATGAGCCGCGTTGTTGAGCAGGTTCATCATAATCTGCTGGAGGCGGTCAGGATCCGTCAGCACCATCAAGTCCCGCTCATACGGATGAAAATGAATAGGTATACCGTCCGGGTTACGGGCTAAGTTCCATTCATGAATAATGTCCCCTGTTAGTTCATTGAGTTCATGCGGCGCGGTTGAAACCGGCAGAGCATTGGCTGCAAACGTGTTGAATTCGAGCAGGTCATTGATCATATTCTGCATTCGTTCCGTCTCTTTTAAAGAAATCGTAAGAAATTCTTTCGCTTCTTCCCCGGCAACAACGTCGTCTTTGACAGCTTGAAGCAGACCGCTGATTGAGGTAACAGGTGTTTTTAACTCGTGGGTGACACCCGCAAGCAGTTCAGCACGAATAGATTCAAGCTGTTCAAGGCGGACAGCCATATCGTTAAAAGACGTAACGAGGTCGTATACTTCCTGTTCTTTTGCCCTTGAAGGCTTAAGGAGCACTCCATAGTTACCGTTGCGAATTTCTTTGGCTGCGGCAGCTGCTGCACTGATTGGCCGTGCAAGCCGGCGCGATAAAATATAAATCGCTGCCCAGCCAAGCAGGCCGCTGCCGATAATAAGCATAGCAAGCAGACGGTATTCATCGTTTAAATCAGCAAATTTATCTTCCGGCTGCAGCATGACGACCCATCCGAATGTAACCGCATTTACCGTAATTGGTTTTTTGATCAAGTAAACAATGGCGTCATCGTTTAAGGCGGAAAAGGTCTGTACCGCACTGTTTTTCTCCAGCACAGCGGTCGGAAAAGAACTTTCTTTGTATAAGTTGTCGTCACCAGCGGATATGATCACACCATTCGCATCCGTAATAAAAATGGAAGGGGGGGATTCCATTTTGCTCAGTTCATCCCGCACATCGAGCATGTCCCGGTCAAGGTAAGAAGATGCGTCAGAGTCATCGCCAACCTGCTGGCTGCCGGCAATGCGGCCGGCAAGCTCTGCTGCTAAAAACTCGGATACATCGAGCCGGTTTTGAAGAGTCGTGTGCTGAATCCAGACGACCGACAGCATGGCCAGGACAAGCAGGCCGAGAGCAAGGGTAATGGCATAACGGGTTGTCCAATAGCGAAGCAGTGAGATGCGCCGTGTTTTATTCCGCCGTAACAAATTGATACCCTAAGCCGCGCAATGTTTTAATTTCCCCCTCAGATGACGGCCACTTTGCCAGTGCTTTCCGGATTCTCTTCACAGATAAATCAACTGCACGATCGCTTCCATCGTAATCGTGCCCCCATACTTCATCTAAAAGCTGATCCCGCGTAAAGGTGCGGTTGGGAGCCGCTGCTAAAAACAGCAGCAAAGACAAGTCCCGCGGTGTTAAGGTAATGTCTTTACTTCCTAAAGAAATACGATGCGCGGTAAAGTCAATCGTCAGGCTTCCGAAGTGCTGTACATTCTCGTCGGTGCGTTTTGAATCGGAACGGCGAAGCACAGCCCGTATGCGTGCAACGACTTCATCGGCGATAAATGGTTTAGAGATATAATCGTCCGCTCCCCCGTTTAAGCCGTCCAGCCGGTAGTTCACATCATTTAAAGCCGTCAGCATAATCACCGGGCAGCTGCTGCTTTCCCGAATTTCTTTTAATACCGCCCAGCCATCTTTTCCTGGCATCATCACATCAAGCAGAACAAGAGAAGGAGAAATCGAATGAAACTTTTCAACCGCTTCCGTTCCATTAAAAGCTTGTACAACATCAAAGCCGGCTTTCGCCACATATACCTTTAATACCTGGCTGATTGCCGGTTCATCTTCTGCAATTAAAACTGTCTGCATGTCCATCTTCCTTTCCTTCTTTAAAGGGTTCGACAAAAAACCGGCCTTGCTTGGCCGGTTTTAATAAAATCCATTTAATTGTTCAGCCGCTGTTTCATTTACTTCCGCGATGGACGCAATGATCTCTTTTGTGCGCTGTCCTTCTGTTTGGATGCCGAATTGATCCGCCACATTATGTACAAAGGCTTCATGGGCTTTTTTCACCTGAAGGCGAAGTGTTTTTTCATCTTTGCCAGCTGTATCAAGATGGAGAGCTTCGGCCTGACGCTGTAATTTTGCCAGGCGGACTTTTTTAGCAGCTGTTTCCAAATCATCATGTTCATTATAAATACCGAGTGCCATTGCTTGATCGGCAATGATATCGGCAAAATTTCTTGTGCCTGTACGAGCAACGGACGAAGCCGTTTGTTCTTTTGTAAGCTGCGGGGAAGCCGCCTGAGCTGGAGAAGAGGGAACACCGCTTAAAATTGTAATAGATAGCGCGCCCGTCATAACATATGACATTGTTTTCTTCTTCATGATTCTTCCTCCTGTGCATTTCCTTTACTAGATGCTTTTAGTTTACCCGATAATTAAGTCAAGTACATGTCAAATTGAAAACTTTTTAATTTTGTTCACGTTCACATCTATTTTTTTGCAAAATTCTTCTTGATCTTTAAAAACACATCGATTAATATCTAGTTAAGCGCTTACTTAATCAAGAAAATTCAGAAAATTAATCGCTTTCAGAGGTAATAGCATGAAGGTAGGAAGAAAGAATAAAATCACTACAAACATGTGGGGGACTGATTACTAGAGTGTACGGATTTCCGATTAAAAGAGTTATGCGGTAAAGCTGGAAGATCTCTTGAGCAAGGCTGCATCAAGTGCAGGAAAAAGGGACACATAGTGCCAATTAGGAAAACGCTTAACCTAGTTTGAAGAAAAGAGCTATGGGACCCATAAAAAAGGTGCTGGAGTTGCAAGGACAAGCAGTTTAACACTTTACTTTTTTGAAAACGATTTCATATCGTTTCCATATATGAACAACCTGGGGAGGAAGAAAAAAATGAAGAAAAAGTTTTTTCTGTTCATGGCGTTGATGGTAGCACTAACAGCTGTATTGGCAGGATGTAGAGGCGGGGAAAGTGCAGATGGGGAAGAAAAATTAAAAATTGGTGTGGCACTTCCAGACTTTGATGATAAATGGCTCAGCTACCTGCAGGACGGCATGATGGATTATGAGAAAGAAGCAGGCAATATTGAAGGCGTGTATGTAGATGCAATGAATGATGCAGCGAAGCAGATGTCTCAGGTAGAAACATTTATTTCACAAGGTGTAGATGCAATTGCAATCGTACCGGTTGATACAGAATCTGTAGGCACAATCGTAGATATGGCAAATGCAGCAGAAATTCCAATTGTTGTCGTGAATCGTACGTATGAAGGAATTGAAGAAGCAACAGCATTCGTAGGCGGTAACTCAATTGATTCAGGCATTATTCAAATGGAACAAGTCGCAAAACTTCTTGGCGGCAAAGGGAACGTGGCAATCATGAACGGCCAATCTGGACAGGAAGCGGAAATTAAACGTACAGAAGGAAACAAGCAAGTAATCGAGAAAAATCCAGGCATGAAAATAGTAAAAGAAAAGAATGCAGACTGGGATCGTGCAAAAGGGATGACATTGATGGAAAACTGGCTGCAATCTGGCGAGAAAATTGATGCTGTTGTGGCAAACAACGATGAAATGGCCATTGGTGCGATCATGGCACTCGAAGCAGCCGGGAAGCTTGAAGAAGTAACGGTAGCAGGGATCGACGGTACACCGGATGCACTTGAGTACGTAAAATCAGGCAAGCTGAAAGTATCAGTATTCCAAGACGCGGCTGGCCAAGGATCAAAAGGGCTTGAAATTGCAGCAAAAGCAGCTAAAGGGGAAGAAGTTGAAAAAATGAACTACGTTGAGTTCGAATTAATCACACCAGAAAACGTAGAAACATACGAGAAAAAATGGCAGTAAGAAAAAGCGGGCGGTTTATACCGCCTAGCTTTTATAAAACAAACTTGGGGTGAGGAAAATGACATCTCCGTACATTTTACAAATGTCAGGTATATCGAAAAGCTTTCCGGGTGTTAAAGCCTTGCAAAACGTCAGGCTGGATGTAAAAAAAGGTGAAGTGCATGCCTTGATGGGTGAAAACGGCGCAGGTAAATCCACGCTGATGAAAATCCTGATTGGCATTTATACGGCCGATACTGGAAGCGTTATATTCGACGGTGAAGAATTGAAGATTAACAATGTCAGTGAAGCGCTCGATAAAGGTATTTCAATGATTCACCAGGAGTTAAATCCCGTACCGGAAATGACAGTAGCAGAAAATATTTACCTCGGCCGCGAACCAACCTACGGCAGAACAGGATTGGTTAACCAAAAGCAGCTTGTGGCCAACACGAGAGAGCTTTTTGAACGCCTCAACATTACAACGATTGATCCTAAAGCCAAAATGGTTGATTTAACAGTGGCGAAAATGCAGCTGGTAGAAATCGCGAAAGCCGTTTCCTACGATTCAAAACTCATCATCATGGATGAACCCACATCCGCCATTACCGACAAAGAAGTGGCCCATTTATTTGAGATTATTCGCTCGCTGCAAAAGAAAGACGTCGGCATCATTTACATTACGCACAAGATGGAAGAACTCAAACAAATCGCTGACACGCTGACGGTATTCCGTGACGGCCAGTATGTCGGCACAGATTCCATTGACAATATGTCCCGTGAACGCCTGATTGAAATGATGGTCGGCCGCGAGCTTTCTCAGGTATTTAATAAAGAGCATGCCGAGATCGGAGAAGTAGCCCTTGAAGTCAAAAACTTAACAAAACAAGGAAAGTTTTACGATGTAAACTTTCAGGTCCGTAAAGGAGAAGTGCTCGGCATTGCCGGCCTAATGGGCTCTGGACGGAGTGAGATTCTGGAAACGATTTTTGGTGCGATACAGGCAGATTCAGGAGAAATTCTTGTCGGCGGTCAATCCAAAAAAATGCGTTCGCCGAAAGATGCAATCAATGCGGGTATCGGCCTTCTGACAGAAGACCGGAAGCTAACCGGCTGCTTCCTGCCGCTCAGCGTGCGGGATAACATGATCATGGTCAATATCAACAAATATAAAAAAGGCGGGCTGCTTGACCGGAAGAAAATTGAGAGTGACTGTGCAGACCAAAAGGCAAAAATGAATATTAAAACACCGAACATGGATCAGCTCATCAGCAATCTAAGCGGAGGCAACCAGCAAAAGGTCCTGATCGGACGCTGGCTTCTTCACAATCCGGATATTCTCTTCCTGGATGAGCCGACACGCGGCATTGATATTGGGGCGAAAAGCGAAATTTACAGCTTGATTTTCGAGCTGGCCAAGCAGGGTAAAGCCATCATTGTCGTATCATCGGAAATGCCAGAGGTGATCGGGCTGAGTGACCGCATTATCGTCATGAGTGAAGGATACCAGACAGGAGAGCTGGACCACCGTGAAGCCACTCAGGAAGCGATTATGGAGCTGGCAACACGCGGAGAATTAATGAAGCAAAAAACATCGTGAGAACAGGGAGGCAAAAGGATGAGCAACTTATCAACTGTTACGAATAACAATCCTGGTGTAGGCGTTCAAAAAGAATCAAAGGCAGGAACGATATTCAGAAAATATGGGATGCTGATTATTTTAGTTGCATTAATTGGGCTTATGACGGCGCTTGAACCGAACTTTATTAATTCAAATAATATCATTAATATCGTAAGGCAGATGTCAGTAATTGGAATCATCGCAATTGGCGTAACCTTCATTATCATTACAAGCGGAATTGATTTATCTTCCGGCTCTGTCGTAGCTTTAACGTCTGTGCTCGTTGCTGCAGTTGCACAGGAAGGAACATATCCACTGATTGTAGCCCTCCTTGTGGCTGTTGCAGTTGGTGCCGGCACAGGCCTTTTTAACGGATTTTTAATCACAAAAGGAAATATCGCTCCCTTTATTGTAACACTTGGCATGATGACCGCGGCACGCGGGCTTGCGCTTCTATACAGCGGCGGACGCCCAATCGGCGGCTTATCGGATGCATTATTGTTTCTTGGACAGGGCATGATTGCCGGCATCCCGGTACCTGTTATTATTTTTGCCATTATAGGTGTGATTTCTTATATTCTTTTAAACAAAACAAGATTTGGTAAATATGTTTATGCGATTGGCGGAAATGAGCAGGCGGCGATGATTGCCGGTGTGAACGTAACAAAAGTAAAAATTTTAGTATACACATTCAATGGCCTTTTAGTCGGTATTGCCGGACTGATTTTAACAGCCCGCATTGCTTCCGGGCAGCCAACGGCTGGTAACATGTACGAACTTGATGCCATTGCAGCGACTGTTATCGGCGGAACAAGCTTAACAGGCGGCATTGGAACGATTGGCGGCACCATTATCGGTGCATTGATTATTGGTGTAATGAACAATGGACTGGATTTGATGAACGTTTCTTCTTACTGGCAGCAAATTCTAAAAGGTGTCATCATTACAGTCGCCGTTTATATCGATGCACGCAAGCACAAGAAAAAATAATCAAGCGGGATGCTGACTGAAAAATTTCAGCGTCACATGAAGTGATTCACGGCGTTTCGTGTTACTCTAAGAATAGAATGACACGAGGAGAAACGATGATATGAAACCGACGATTTATGACGTGGCGGAAAAAGCGGGAGTTTCTATTGCTACCGTATCCAAGGTCGTGAACAATACAGGGCGGATCAGCGAAAAAACCCGTAAGCGTGTAACAGAGATTATGCGGGTTCTTGACTACCAGCCGAGCAGTGTCGCAGCGGCACTGACAGGCAAAAAAACATATACCGTCGGCGTGCTTGTTCCTGATATTGCCAACCCATTTTTTGCGGAAGTGGCCCGGGCACTGGAAAACCGGGCACGGGAATCTGGTTATACACTGATGCTGTGCAGCACAGATTATAAGCAGCAGAGGGAACGGGAATATTTAGAGCTTTTTTCTAAAAAGCAGGTCGACGGTGTGATGGTAGCCATTGAGCCGGAAGAAATGGATCATTTCAAAAAATTTAATGAGCGCGGCGTACCGAGCGTAATGCTGTCTGTGAATCACTTAGACGCTTCAGCCAGTGTGGTCATGACAGACAATGTGCGCGGAGGGTACGTAGCCGGTAAATATTTGCTGTCGAAAGGACACCATGAATTAGCCATTATGTACGAAAAGCAGCGCCAATCGGGGCGTTCCCGTTTGATTGGTTTTCAGCAGGCATTATCAGAAGCAGATGTGATGATTGAAGAACCGTACGTTATTGATACCCGCTCTGATATTTTGGAAGCGAAAAAAGCCGCGCAAAAGCTGCTTCGTCTCCCGAAAAAGCCAACCGCTGTGTTTGCAGCAACGGACTTGATCGCTATTGTGTTGATCAACGAAGCGAGAGGAGCGGGTGTACGGGTACCCGAGGATATGTCGGTCATCGGCTTTGATAATACCATTTATGCGGAAATTGCCGATCCTGGACTTACGACGATTGCACAGCCTATTACAGATCTTGCTCATTATTCATTTGACCAGCTGTTACAGCTCATCAAGCAGCCAGATCAAATTGGACATCGGATTATGCTGGCGCCATCTTTAATTGAAAGAGGATCGGTTCAAAAAATCATCGACGGCGGATCTTCATCCAATGAAAATTAAAAAGCGCGGACTTTTCAATATTGAAAAGTCCGCGCTTTTTTATTCAAAAAAGGGGTACATTATTTGTACACTTTTACACGCTCATCAAGCGGCGCAAATTCTTTGTCGCCGGCTGGCGCTGTTGGTTTGCCGAATGGCATTTGAGCCATAAGCTTCCAGTCTGCTGGAATATTCCACTGGGCTGCTACTTTTTCATCAATCAGCGGATTGTAATGCTGCAGGGTTGCACCAAAGCCTTCGTTTTCAAGTGCTGTCCAAACGGTAAATTGAAGCATACCAGATGCCTGGTTAGACCAAACAGGGAAGTTATCCGCATAAAGGGCAAACTGCTCCTGAAGGCTGCGGACGATCGATTGATCTTCAAAGAATAAAACTGTTCCGCAGCCTGCCTGGAACATATCCATTTTCTCTTGTGTAGAAGCGAAGCTTTCTTCTGGAACCACATTTTTTAACGTTTGTGTTGTAATCTCCCACAATGTATCATGCTGTTCGCCAAGAAGAACGACGACACGCCCTGTTTGCGAATTAAAAGCTGTTGGCACATGCTTAACTGCAAATTCAATGATTTCTTGGATTCTTTCATCTGAAGCGACAGACTCTTTTGAAATAGCATAATGAGAGCGGCGATTTTGAACAGCTGTGTAAAAATCTGTTTGGATAGAACCGTTTGACATGGTTTATGTACCTTCTTTCAAATAAAATTTTGTTACCTTTAGAAACATAGTTTAAAAAAATAAATTAAATTAGTCAAGTAACTAGATATTAAAAAGTGGAAAGATATCATCTTTCTTTAAAATGGTGTATACTAAGAGTACATAAAAGAGGTGAAAGAATAATGGAGCTTTGTCCAAAAGTAGAAAAAGCAATGCAGTTATTAGGCAAACGATGGACGGGCCTTGTGATTAAACAGCTTTTGGATCGGCCGCAGCGGTTCTCTGAAATTAAAGCTGGATTTCCGATCAGCGGCAAGCTGCTGACAGAGCGGCTGAAAGAGCTGGAAGAGGAAGGCATGGTCACTCGAAAAGTGTATGCAGAAGTGCCGGTTCGGGTTGAATATACATTAACGGAAAAAGGACGCGCCTTAAAAGCGGCTATTACAGAAATAGAGAATTGGGCGCATGACTGGGTTGAATTAGAAGAACACGTATAAATCAAATTTAAGGCTTTCGCCCTGTTTGATCGCGCATCCCAGCGGGAATGGGACATGTAACATGATAAAAGGAGAAAAAACATGTCCCATGAACAGCAGGCCCTGCTTGAAGCCATGCAGGAAGCCTACTCCCAGAGTGAGCGGCAGGATGCGAGTATGGATGCCGTCATGACGCTGATTATCGAAAAACTTGAATTGGTGATCAAACCAGAGTAAAGCAGGGGGTTCGCTCCTGCTTTTTGTTTTGGCAAAAAGTGAAGGAGCATGTACAATAGATAACGTGTATTAAATCGGAACTATGTGGATTTGAGAGAGGGTTGGCCTATGAAAACAGAACTTTATATAATTGGAGGCTTTCTTGGCAGCGGGAAAACCACACTGCTGTTGAAACTGCTTCAAAAAGAAAAAGAAGCAGGCAGAAAAGTCGCTGTTCTGATGAATGAAATCGGTGCGCTTTCGGTTGACTCGGCGCTTATTGGAGAAAAAACGGCTGTGCGGGATATGTTGAACGGCTGTATTTGCTGTACGATTAAAGATGAAATAGAAGTGGAATTACTGGCGCTTTACCGGGAACACCAGCCGGATGTCATTTATATTGAAACGACCGGTGCTGCTCACCCGATGGAAGTGCTCGATGCCTGCATGTCTCCATCCATCGCGATGAAAATTGATGTAAAAGGCATTTTAACGCTTGTTGACTGTGCCCGGTGGGTGGAGCGGAACCGGCTGCCGATTGCTCATCGGAAGCTGATGGAGGATCAAGCGCGCTGGAGTGATATTGTCGCGCTCACTAAAACAGATTTGGTCGCCGAGGAAACCTTGGCAGTCGTTCGCAGAGATATCCGTTCACTCAATCAGAAGGTTCAGTTAATTGAAATAACGCGTGGAGAAGGAGAAGCTGTTTTTGGCAGCGGAAGCCAGTCACAAGAACAGCATCACGCCCGCCACCATCTGCATGTTCGAACATTTGCTTATGAATTTGTGAATCACGTACCGCGTGCTGCTTTTAGAAGGTGGGTAGAACATCTGCCGGATTCGGTGCTGCGCATCAAAGGGTTCATCAAGTTTGAGGATTCAGGAGACCAGCCGGAGCTGTTTCAGTATGCATATGGCGTTCCGTTTTTTCAGCCGCAGCCGATCAAGCGGCCGATGGTCATTGTTGTGATTGGGGAAGAGCTTCCAGAAGAGGAAATGCGTAAAGAGTTAAATAAACTCGAAGGCGTATTTTAAAAACCGGCCCGTATACGGGCCGGTTTTGGCTGTTCATTAAGCAGGAAGGTTTTGCAGGTACTCACGTACTTGCTCCGGAGACTTAGCATTTGCACTGTGCAAATGAGCTAATTTTTCGCCGTCTTGAAAAAGAAGCAGGCTGGGAATGCCCATTACATCGTATTTTTGTGCAGCTTCGGGAAAATCATCCCGGTTCAGTTCAAACCAGCGGTATTGGCTGTAGTCCGCTATAATTTCATCAATAAACATATCCATTCTCGTGCAATCCGGGCACCAGCCGGCGTAAAATTTAATGATGACCGGCTCACTGCCGGCAATAATTTCTTCGAATTGCTCTTGTGTTTGAATTACTTCCATTCTGCTAACTTCCTTTCTAATTGGTTCATCGACTTTTGCACTCAGCGCATTTAAGTGTGAGGCGCAGAAGCCGGAACATTTTGTTCAAGTTATTGTATCACGGTCGGGCTTAGATTTCTCCTATCTGAATCGTTTGGCTGTTGTAGAATGGAACAATAACGTTATAATAAGAATTGGTCTATTTTTACGAGAAAGAGGAGTTTACATGAATTCTCAACAACAATCAAGCCGGATTGACTACGGATTGATTTTAATCTTGCTTATGCTTTTTGTTGTAAGCTGTGCAGCGATTTACAGTGCACAGACAACAGGTCAGTATGGAACAAACTTTGTCGTCCGGCAGGTTATCTGGTACGCGATTGGAATCGGCATTATCCTGGTATTTATCCGGCTGGATTCAGACCAATTTCACGGCATGGCCTGGTATTTGTACGGTTTTGGCATTTTGCTGCTGTTGTTTTTGATCGTAGCACCATCATCTATTGCTCCAACGATCAACGGAGCGAAAAACTGGTACAAGCTTCCGGGCTTAGGAACCATTCAGCCGTCCGAATTTATGAAAGTATTTCTGATTTTAACATTATCCCGGGTAATGGTGAATCATCATTCTAAAAACCCTATTAAAACGATCAACAGTGATTGGATGCTTTTGCTTAAATTAGGCGCTATTACTGCTTTGCCGCTTGCGCTTGTGGTGAGACAGGACCTTGGAACGTCTCTGGTTATTATTTCTATTTTGCTTGGTATGATTTTCGTCTCAGGTATCACGTGGAAAATACTCCTTCCTCTCTTTGGCAGCGCCGCTACTCTGATCGGCCTTGTGTTTTATATGGTACTCTGGCAGCCGGCAGTGTTAGAAAAATACCTTGGTGTCAGGCAGTACCAGTTCGATCGGATTTATTCATGGCTTGATCCGTATAACTATGAGAGCTCGATCGGTTTCCACCTGACCCGGTCGCTGCTTGCGATTGGCTCGGGCCAGACGATGGGCAAAGGGTTTGGCTACCGGGAAGTCTATCTGCCGGAAAGCCATACTGACTTTATCTTTAGTATTATTGGAGAAGAATATGGATTTATCGGTGCGTCGGTTGTTGTAAGTTTGTTTTTTGTGCTCATTTATCACATTACAAAACTCGCATTGACCACAAAAACTCCTTATTATTCTTACATGTGCGCGGGCGTTATCGCGATGATTACGTTTCACGCGTTCCAAAATATCGGCATGACGATCGGCCTGCTGCCGATTACAGGGATTCCGCTGCCATTTATCAGCTATGGAGGCAGTGCGATGATGGGAAATATGATGGCTCTGGCGCTTATTTTCTCCATCACTTACAATGAGCGTCACTATATGTTTTCATCAGATCGATCGTAACCCGCTTTTAAAGCGGGTTTTTTTTTATGAACTCTTACAGTCTATAATCTATAATGAAATCATAGGAACAAAAGGGAGAGGATGGAATATGAATAAAGCGGTCACGTCAGGGATTCGGCGCCGTTACCTGCTTTTATCGCTGTCTATTCTGCTAGTATTGACAGCTGCAGGTACCGGCGCTTTTCTTTATATGAAGTATTCACAGGATGAATTGCGGGTAGAGCGAGAAAGGCTGTACGATAAGCAGGTGAAATTAGAAACACTGCGCGATTCTTTGAATGATATGTTTTTCCGTGCGCGCGGGTATGCTGCTTTTCAGTATGAGAAAGAGCTTGATCTTGTCTATAAGGATTTAGACGAGATAAATAATGCACTTGAAGAATTAAAAGATGTCCGTCTAACATCAGAAGAGAAGCAAATGACGGAAGAACTTACGACTTTTTTAGCAAAATATGAGCAGGAAACATTGCCACAATTGATCCGATTAGTAGAAGGAAAAGATTACGAAGGACTGCGTAATTTTTCGAGTAACGGGCTTACTGATTCAGTGAATCAATTTATGGCATATGCCAAGCAATACAAAACCAACATTGACGATGAACTTGAAGGACTGTCAACAGAGATGATCGAGCAGGCCAATCAGTTTACATTCGTAATGGTCGGGTTTTTGCTTTTGCTATTTGTGTTTATTGCTTATTTAATCTGGCGCATGATGAAAGATATTGTCCGGCCGCTTGAGCAAATGAGGCAGGCGACGGATGATTTTGCGTCCGGCAAAAGCTTTTCGCTGCTGCCGGTGAATCGTAACGATGAAATCGGAGTGCTGTTTTCTTCATTTGGCTCCATGATTCGAACCATTCAAGAAAAAGAAGAAGAATTAACAGCCCAAAATGAAGAGCTGATTACGCAGCAGGAAGAATTGCAGAAGCACCAGCATAAAATCGAAGAATCACTCCATGAAACGAAACAAACAAAAGAACGGCTGGAACGGTATAACGACTTGAACCATGTTCTTTCTTTTACTTTAAATAAGCAGGAGCTGGCTGATAGTATACTAGAGTATTTGGATTCGATTTATGAATTGGATCTAGGCATGTTTTGGATCCGGGAAAGCGGAGAGCGGGCGCTGAAAGGGATGACAGATGCTTTGTTCGAGGAGTTTTCGACGAACCGAACGGATTATATTGACCAGCGGCTAAAAGAGGATGATTTCTTCATGGTAACAAGAGAAGCTTCCCATGAAAAAGGGCTCGCTGCCGATTCTGTTTTGGTGCATGATTATTTTTCGGGCGTAAACAATCCGGAAGGAGACATGGTGGCTCTTTTTGGCGCTTCACGTATTGGCCGCGTCTTTTCTGAGGAAGAACAAAAAGAATTGCGGGGCTTACTAAATCGTGTTGCTTTAGCGATTGAACGTATTCAGCTGTACGAACGCAATGTCAAAGAGCGAATTTTAAACGAACGTATCATTAACAATATTAATGAAGGCATTCAATTTGTTGGCCACGACGGGTCTGTGCTCCAGCGAAACGAAGCTGTTTGTGCGATTATCAATTGTGGAGTACCGCTTGATGAAACCATTGAAAGAGCGCAATGGGTCGATCACCTTGCTAATCAAACAGACGACCCGGATCAAATGAGAGAATTTCTAGAAGGCTGTATGGATAGCGGGGCGCATCATGTGCAGGAGTACCGGTACCGCATTTTAGAGCCGGCAGAACGTGTGATAGAAGTGTATAGTGCTCCGGTTTTAGTAAATGAAGAAAAAATAGGCACCATTCTTGTTCATCGTGATATTACAAGAGAATACGAAGTCGATCAAATGAAAACAGAGCTCGTCAGCACAGTCAGCCATGAGCTTCGAACGCCGCTTTCGAGTGTGCTTGGATTTACAGAGCTGCTGCTTCATAAACAGCTGAAGCCTGAAAAACAAAAGAAGTATTTAGAAACAATTTACAAGGAAGCGAAAAGGCTGACAAACTTAATCAATGATTTTCTGGATTTACAGCGCATGGAATCGGGCAGCCAGGTGTATCAAATGGAGCCATTACAAATCAATGAACTGGCGGTAGAAGCGATCGCCCGTTTCCGTACCGAAAGCAGCCATCCGCTCGTCGTGGTGGATGAAGCGGCTGATGTGCAGGTAGAAGGGGATAAAGAGCGTCTCGCTCAAGTATTAACAAACGTGATAGGGAATGCTATTAAGTTTTCACCGGACGGTGGACATGTAACGCTGACACTTTCGAACGATGAAAATAACGTAATTGTCGCCATTCAAGATGAAGGGATCGGAATTCCGGCTGAAGATATACCGAAGCTGTTTAATAAATTTCAGCGGATTGACAACAGCGCCCGCCGCAAAATTGGCGGTACGGGCCTTGGGCTGGCGATTTGCAGAGAAATTATCGAAAAGCATAATGGGACGATTACAATCGAGTCAGAGGAGGGAAAAGGGACGATAGTCCGTTTTTTATTGCCGCTTCTTTCAACAGGCAGACATCGAATTGCGCGCCCAGAGAGCAATGAAAACAGTCCTTCCGTTATGATAGTAGAGGACGATATGAGCCTTGCTCTTTTATTATCAGAAGAATTAAAGATGAGTGGATTTACAGTGATGTATCATACGAATCCATCGGAAGCCTTTGAAGAAGCAAAGCGGACACCGCTTGTTGGAATTGTGATTGATCTGATGCTTGGCGACGATCTGAGCGGCTGGGATTTAGTAGAGCTGTTAAAGAAAGAAGAAAAAACGAAAGACATCCCGATTATCATTTCCTCTGCTCTTGACCAGGCGGAAGGAAAGGGAAAATTACATCAAATCGATCATTACTTAACAAAACCGTATCCGCCGACACAGCTGTCAAAAGCCGTAATTGGATTTTTAACCGGACCAATACAGCAAGGAGTTATTTTCTACCCGGAGAGAGGTTCTGCTCAAGATGAAGGTAAATAAAAAATGGATTTTCCTTCCATTCGTTCTTTTGCTGTTGCTGCTGCCCTGGATTATATGGGAGCTCGGCAGCACGAGAGAAGAAAAAGTTGTCATTCTGGACAAAACCGTTCCTACCGACAATAAACGGGAGCATCGGGCTCTTACATGGGTACTGAAGCACTTTCGTTTTGAAACGTTTGGCGGAGGAGATGACTATTATGGATACTTTCCTGAAAGAAAAACAAAGGAACGGGCGCTTCCAGAGAAACTGGAGGATGCCGATGTCATTTATGCGGCCGATACATACGGCGTGTATGATAACGAAAATGACTTAGTCTATGGCGGTCTCGAAATGGATGAATGGGAAGCGATCAAACAGCAAACGGCTGACCATCCGACCACTTTGATTATGGAGTTTAATACATTTGCTTCTCCAACAAAAGCCGATGTGAAAAAAGATGTGGCGTCTTTTCTTCATACAACACCAACCGGCTGGACCGGTCGGGCGTTCAGCGATTTAAGCAGGGAAAATGAAGAGCTGACTGATGGGATTCTATCACTTTATGAAGCAGGCGGTAAAAAGTGGGCATTCGAAGGGGTCGGTTTTGTGCTTGTGAATGAAGATAAACAAAAAGTAATCGTGCTCTCCGATGAAGAGGGAGAAATAGAGAATGAGCGGTTAACAATGCGCTTTACGGAGGAGGGAAAACGAGTTACAGGTCTCGATAAAGGAGCGCCGTACACGTACTGGTTTGATATAACGATACCAGAAAATAAAGAAGATATTCTAGCAAACTATCAATGGGATTTGTCGGACAAGGGGAAAACCGTGCTGGAAAAGGAAGGAATCCCGCTTTCATTTCCTGCCGTTACCCATCATTCGTATGAACAATCAGATCTCTTTTACTTTGCTGGAGATTTTGCAGACACAGAAGACGTTTCTTTCGTTTACCGGTATGCCGGCTTTGCCTCCATGCGGGCGCTTATTACACCGTCCACGCTTTATCCGGAGCAGGCCTTTTTCTGGAAAACATATGTGCCGCTCATGAAAGGTGTTCTCTCAATGGAGAAAAAAACGGAAAAAGAAGCAGGTGCTGTGCCAGTGGAAGAGAAGGATGGCCTTTCTTATACATCCCGTTTAAATGGAGACCGATTTGAAGTGCTTCAAAACGGTACATGGAAAACGATGACGGTAAAAGGAGTCAATATTGGAATGGGGAAACCGGGTGCTTTCCCGGGAGAAGCCGCTATCTCCGAAAATGAGTATTATGAATGGCTTATGGATCTTGGAAAGTTAAACGCGAATACCATTCGCATCTACACTCTTCATCCGCCGGGCTTTTACAACGCTTTGAAGCGGTATAACGAAGAGCATGCGGACAAGCCGATTTATCTGCTGCACGGCGTCTGGATTGATGAAGGGCCGTTAGAAGAAACACTAGATGCGTTTACGCCGGAGATTACAAAAGAATTTCAAGCAGAAATGAAACGGGTTGCGGATGTCATTCACGGTAATGCGGACATTCCAAAACGGACGGGTCACGCATCAGGAACGTATCGGGCTGATATTTCACCGTACGTAATCGGCTGGGTGCTTGGAATCGAATGGTATCCGTTTATGGTTGACCATATGAAAACAAAATACGCAGGACTTGCGCAGTATAATGGAGAGTTTGTTCAGACAGAGAGCGCTGAGCCGATGGAAATTTGGCTGGCTGAGCAAATGGATACGATGATGAAATACGAAGCCGGCCAGTACAAATGGACACGGCCAATGAGCTTTACCAACTGGGTTACAACCGATCTGCTTAATCATCCGGCTGAACTGCAGAAGCAGGAAGATTTGGTTTCCGTGAACCCGAATAACATTAAACCAAAACAAAATACACAAATGTTTGCGGCCTACCATGCTTATCCTTACTATCCTGACTTTTTAAATTTGGAGGAAAAGTATTTAACGTATAAGGATTCACGAGGCGAAAATAACAGCTATGCCGGTTACCTGAATGATTTGCGGGCAGCACATGATATGCCGGTTCTGATTGCCGAGTTTGGTATTCCATCTTCGCGCGGTATGACGCACCGGAACGCTTTTGGCCTGAATCAGGGCTTTATGAGTGAGGAGCAGCAGGGCGATGGTTTAGTTCATCTGTATGATGATATTTTAGCTGAAGGAATGATGGGCGGACTTGTCTTTACGTGGCAGGATGAATGGTTTAAGCGGACGTGGAACACGATGGACTTGGATGATCCGGAACGCCGTCCGTATTGGTCGAACGCCCAGACGAATGAGCAGCAATTCGGCCTTCTCAGCTTCGACCGTCAGCTTATCCATACAGACGGAAATACAAAAGACTGGCAAGGCATTGAGCCGCTTTACAAAGAAAACGATGATTTGTATGCCACACACGACGAACGCTACTTGTATATCCGATCTAAGCTGTTAAATGGCAAGATGCCGACGCTTTATTTTGACGTACATCCAAGCATCGGAAGCAAGAAGGCGGAAGGTGTCACGTTCAAAGGGAATGATCCAGATTTTGTTCTTTCATTTGACGGGACAAAAGAAGGGAAACTGAAAGTAGATACGTACTACGACACATTCTTGTATCAGTATGGATTTGACGTTCTTATGTTAAAGCCTGCGCCGAAAAAACCGGTAAACAACAGTAGTGTCTTTAACCCAATCCGGCTTGCGCTCAATAAGAAAATCACTCGGCCGGACACAGGTGAAGTACTGCCGTTTGATTACTATGAGACAGGCGTGATGCGGTTTGGCAACGGCAATCCGGAATCGCCTGATTATGATTCTTTATCTGACTACTATGTAAATGAAGAAACAGGAGAGGTTGAAATTCGCATTCCGTGGCTGTTGTTGAATGTAAAAGACCCAAGCAGCCTGCAGGCAACAGGAGATGTTTTTAAAGAAGGAATAGAAGCTGAGCAACAGATCAAAGGCATAGGCATTGCCGAGTCATTTGATCAAAAAACAACGGTCCCTGAAAAAGCAGCTTCCAAGATGAATATATATAAATGGGAGGGCTGGGATCAGGATACCGAATCAAAAGAACGGCTCAAAGAGTCCTATCACATTGTTCAAAAACGATTTGCCCAGGAAGACGAATAAAAAAGACAGCCCACAGCGGGCTGTCTTTTTTTAATCGAGAATGCTTTCGATGAGTGACAAAAGTTCAATTGGGCTGAATGGCTTCGCCATAAAATAATCAGCCCCGTAGGACATGGCTAGTTCCCGGTCGGCTTCCTGTGCTTTTGCGGTAAGCATCATAACAGGTGTTTGAACGCCGTCCTTACGGATTTGCTCGAGCACCTCCATGCCTGTTAAATGAGGCATCATATAATCTAAAACAATTAAATCATATGTACCGGACCGAATGCTGTCCAGTGCTTCCTGACCGTCTTCTGCCTCGGTAATTTCAAAGTCATCTTCAAGCGTATCGACAATTAACATACGCAAAATATCTTCATCATCTGCCACTAAAATCTTTTTCACATTTGCCCGCCTCCATCTGAGTTATGTGGAAATTCCTTTTCGTTTCATATTGCCCCAATTGTGCTTTTTACGGAAAGCGGCAAAGATTCCCTGGATGCGCCAAATAACCATAAAAGGCCGATACCAAAACGTTTCTGTCAGTGCCCAGAAATAAAGCCGAACCAAGTGAGAAACCTTTGGATATTTATGCAGCGTCATTTCCTCCAGCAGTACAGCCAGCGCAGAAATAAATGACCCATAAAAAATGGTCACTAAAAACAGAATGCCGGCTGTTTTGGGATCAATTAAGGAAAAAAAGAACCCGCCAAAAATCATAAAGTATCCGCCCAGTTCAAAAACAGCACCTAATAGCTCCACAAGTAAGAAATAAGGCATAGACAGAAGTCCGATTGAACCGTAGGCAGGGTTAAAAATCATTTTTCTATGTGTCCAAAGTGTTTCCCATAACCCGCGCTGCCACCGAATCCGCTGAGAACGCAACACCTCAAGGGATTCTGGCGCTTCTGTCCAGCATACAGGATCTGGGATATATTCAATCCGCTGCTTGGACTTTTCTTCCCGAAGCAGCCGGTGCAGCCTGACGACAAGCTCCATATCTTCCCCGACTGTTTTCCTGTTGTATCCTCCTGCGCGGATGACCCGTTCTTTATGGAAAACACCAAATGCCCCGGAGACAATCAGCAGGATATTCATCCGGCTCAGCGCAAGGCGGCCGATTAAAAAAGCACGGAAGTATTCGATGATCTGCATGAGTACAACCGGGTGGCTCGGCAGATTAATGGTTTCAACTTTACTTCTTGAAATCGTCGAGCCATTGGCAATCCGGACCGAGCCGCCGGTTACAATAATTTGGCCGTCCGACTCAATAATCGGCTTCATTGTTTTCAGCAGTGCATCGTTTTCTAAAACCGAATCACCGTCGATGGCACAAAAGTAAGGGTAAGATGCCAGGTTAATACCGGCGTTAAGAGCATCTGCTTTGCCTCCATTGGCTTTTTTGATTAAGCGGATATATGGAAAAATAGAGGATTGATAGATTGTTTTGATTTCAGCCGTTTCCAAATAAGCACGAACGGCAAAAGATACTTCCGTCATTTGGAATTCTTCAATCATGCGGGCCGAAGTTTGGTCCTTTGAGCCATCATCGATAACAATAATCTCTTTTTCCGGATATTCAAGCGCTAAAAGCGAGCGGACTGTGCTGACTACGCCGACTTCCTCATTGTAGGCCGGAACTAAAATAGAGACCGGAAAAGTCCGTTCATTTCCGGCAATATCCTCCGTTGTCTCGCGCGGGTCTAATTCACTTTCTCTGTATACTTTTCGAAAAGCGAGCCCAAACAAAAGAATATAGCTTAAGCTTGAAAAAAGCATATAAGCAATAATAACGTATGAAAGAATAAGAAAAAATGTATGCATTATCGGGCACCTCCAGGTCGAAATGTCTGCCACTGGGCAGCCATATCCCGGCCGTAGCGATCAGGGTGATTCTCAGATAAGTGCGCTAAAATCACATCTCCATCTGAAAAATGAGTATATGCTTCTGCCGCTGAATAGCGCACCCACCAAACTGAATCGCCAAGCAGCGTACTTAAACTCTTTTTGTAGCGGGAAAACTGCATAATACCTGCAATTCGGGCTGCAAACATCCGTTCTGTCCAGAAGGGAGAATCAAAAAAGGGAGCCAGCAAATCCGGTTCTGACAAATACTCCAGCCGAAAGATCGTTTTGAGTGCCTGGATTCTTGTTTCGACTTGAGGGCTGGCCAGTTCTTTTTCTACCTGCGGCAAAAAAGTCATCGCCCCTGAATAAGCAATATAAGTGAAGGCAGCGTGTTTGATTGTCTCATTTTCACCTTCAAGCGCTGTTTTTACATGCTTTTCAGCATTCGTTTTATTTAATCGGTGAAACACATCTACAAACAGCCGAACAGGCGCATTCGAAAAGCGGTTTAACTCCTCAATGACAACATCTTCATTTAGAGAAGCCAGTGTACGAATGAGCTGCTGGGTTTCCACGTCCAGTGTCCCGGCTTGCTTCAGCCGTTCACGCAGGATAGGTGCTAAAGAGCGCATATGAAAATCCTCAATGTAATGAAGGGTGTTCACTCTCCGTGCCCAGTTGCGCTGACTTAATACGCATGTATAGTTTTCCGTTAAAAATTCCTCTGACAGCCGCTGCACTAAAGGCGAAGCGCTGCCTCCTTTTGTAAATGCCACGTAGCCATTTAACAGCCGTTCCAGTACAATCTGTTGATGAGGAATCGATTTGACGGCATAAAGAAATCGAGCGTCTGATGAATCCATCATATAGGAAGCAAACGGCTCCGTTAAATGAGAGTACTGGCTTTCTACTTCTTCTTCCAGCCGCTGTCTATTACGTTTGCGGATGACCAAATAAAGGAGCAGTCCCATTTGAAATAGAAGTAAGATCGCCGTCAGGAGAAGGAAAAAAGAGAGGGTCATTTAAACATCCTCTTTGTCAAGCGCTGTACACGCGCGACCACTTCCTGCGGGTGAAATGGTTTTACAATATAATCATCCGCTCCACTTTTTAGCGCTAAAACAATATCTGCTTCATTTGTCCGTGCTGTCAGCATCGATATGACAATGTTGTCATCCGGGAACCGTTTGCGGACATTTGACAGCACTTCAAGACCATCCATTTTCGGCATAATGCCGTCTAAGAGAATCATATAATTCTCATCGGCCTTGTACCAATCGGACTCCAGGAAGGTAATGCCATCCGGATATTCATGAACAACCACATCGATTTCATTTGGCTTCCAGCCGGAAAACTGTTTCGACAACATTTTTCGCATGAGAAGGTCATCATCGATAATCATAATATTCAAATGGCGTTTAACATCACTGCTGTCGATTTCATAAATAACCGTTTGATTTCGGCCGTTTCGTTTTGCTTTGTATAACGCCTGGTCCGCTTCCGCCAAAACGGTAGATTCATTGATTCTGTATTCAGCTGCACCAGCCGAAAACGTCACATAGAAAGGATCAAAGCTCGGGACAGTAAATTCGGTTTCGGCCATTTTAGCACGAATCCGTTCGATTAAGACAGTGCCTTCCTCAGGAGTCGTATCTGCTAAAATTAAGGCGAATTCTTCCCCGCCATAACGGAAGAAATAGTCGGTTTCCCGCTTGAGTGTCAGCACGATAGAGCTGAAGCGGCGAAGCACTTCATCGCCTGCAGGATGCCCATATTGATCGTTTACTCTTTTAAAGTAATCCAGATCCAGCATCACAAGCGTAAATGTATGCCGTTTTCGTTCCGCTAAAGCAGACATTTGCGTAAGCGTTTGTGTGAACTGGCGCCGGTTGCCTGCACCTGTCAGCTCATCGGTCAGTGCAGACTGTGAAACAGCCGATTTGTTTCTTAATCGGTTAGAAATATAAGGGACAAATAAGCTCATATTAAGCGGTTTCTGAATAAAATCCATCGCACTCATTTCATAAGCGCGAATGGTGTTTTCGACCGGATTGTTCGTACTTACCAATGTAATAGGAACATAACGGCTTCGGGCAATATCGCCAATTTGCGCCAGTACGTCAAATCCGCTCATATCTGGAAGCTGAACATCGGCGACAACCATATGAGGCTGAAGAGTATAAAAAAGTTCGACTCCCCGTTTTCCATTTAAAGCAATTACCACTTGTATACCATTTTCTTCTAGTGTTTCTTTAATAAAAGAAGCGGATTCTGCGTCTTCATCAATCAATAAAATAAAGCCGCTGTTTTCTTCGATGGAGTGAAGCGTATTTTCGGGCTGTTGCACTTCAGGCTGGGCTGTTAATTCTTTCTTATTGAAAAAACTTCTCATTAAAAAAATAAAGTTTTTTAATGAACGAACCGGAATAGTCGTTTCGCTTGCTTCAGAAAGTGTCTCCAACTGTGATGCACAAAAAGCAGACATTTCTTCCATGCCAATTGTGCCTGCTGTGCCTTTCATCGTATGTAAAAAACGGTATAAATCCCGTTCTTGGATATGATCTTGTTCAAACCAACTGGAAAACTCCTTTTCCATCCGCTTAGAAAGCATTGCCTGGTAATCGTTGCGGGCCATAATAAGTCAATCCTCTCAAAAGTAATGAAAAGGTTCTGTTCACATTCTGCCTTATTATACTATATGTACCACTCTATCGAGCACATTAAGCGTCTTTCGTTTGAATAAAGAATAGAAAGGGAATGAGTGTAAAAAAACGAGAATAAAGGAGATGGCGTTTTGAAGGCAATCGGCACAGCGTTAATCGGGTATGGATTTTCAGGCTCAACCTTTCACGCTCCATTTTTAAACAAAATGGAGGAGTTTCAGCTTGTCAGTATTTTGTCTTCTAAAAGAGAGAAATTAAAAGAGAGTTTTCCATCTATAGACGTTGTCCAGCAAATGGACGACGTTTTAAATAACGCTCAGGTAGAGCTTGTGGTCGTAACCACACCGAGCAGTCTTCACTTTGATATTACGAAGCAGGCGCTTGAGGCAGGAAAACACGTCATTGTCGAAAAGCCGATGGTACCAACCGTTCAAGAAGCAGAAACGCTTGCTGACTGTGCAAAGAAACATAACGTGATGCTTAGTGTTTTTCAAAACCGCCGGTATGACGGAAATTTCCTGACTGTCAAGAAAATGATAGAAGAGGGCCGGCTGGGTGATGTTTACGTGTATGAAGCACACTATGACCGTTTTGAGCCGGTGATTGCCAGAGGCTGGCGTGAAGAGAAAAAGCCGGCTTCCGGCGTTTTATATGATCTTGGGGCCCATTTGATTGATCAGGCCCTGTCACTGTTTGGGATGCCTGATAGTGTAACGGCAGATATTCAAAAGCAGCGCCCTTATGCACTCGTAGATGATTATTTCCATCTTGTTTTAACGTACGGAACGAAACGAGTGATTTTACACAGCGGTATGATTACAGTGGAGCAAGGCGCCAAGTATAAAGTGCACGGTACAAAGGGAACGTTTATGAAGCGGGGGGAAGACCCTCAGGAAGAAGAATTGATAAATGGAGAGTCCCTGGAAAGTCCTGAATGGGGAATGGATCGGATTGACCAGTATGGGACGCTTTATACAAAAGAAGGAGATGAAAAAATCGTAACACTTCCAGGTGATTACCGGCGTTATTATAAAGAGATTTATCAATGTATTCGGGATGGAAAGCCGTGCCCGGTTTCGGGAGAGGAAGGCGTACGAACGATCCGCGTTATTGAAGCGGCGCTCGAAAGCAGTCATGACAAAAGAAAAATTGAATTATAAAAACAGGGCGACATAAGCCCTGTTTGAGATTGACGACAAAGTCGTCAATCTTTTTTTATGAAAGCTTTCACTGTTGAAAACGGCAGGTGGCTTTTCAGGAAATAGTACTTCTTAAAGAGAGCCGATAGGGGAAGCCGGCCGGACTTTGCGCCCCTTAGGGCAGTGCTGGGGCTTCCTCGGCGTATGCGCCTGCGGGGTCTCCCGACTCACTGTGCATCCCGGAGGAGTCTTCGTCCGGCCGGCTTCCCCTTGTGTTTCGAAAAAACAGCAAAAAGAGCATCTCCACCTGCGCTTTTACCACTTTGATGATAGGGCAAGTGTATCTATTAAGCTGTGCAGTCTTGTTTAACCGCAAAGACGGCGGTGTGCTGCAAAGACGGGCTCAGCGCCTGCCGCCTTATCGGCTCTCATCCCAACAGCCCGCATTCCTTGCATCAAAGAGAAGCGAAGAGTTACTTTAACAAAAGATTTTATTTGCCTACAATCTGAAACAGGGTTGCCAAAGCCCTGTTTTTTCTTGAGCAAAAAAGGATAAAAAAAAGCTTGATAAAACGCTTACACGGATATATAATCTAATAAACCGGTTTAGTAAATCGATTTATAAAAAGAGGTGCAGAATAATGATTGTTATTCCGATGAATGCATTTGACGAAGCAGAAGTAAAGAAAAATGGCCAGGCTTTTCTTTTTAAACAGCTTATTGAAAGCGATATCAAAGGAGTCGAAATTCGGCGTGAGCTTCTTACTCCTTCAGACAGGCCGCTGGAACAATTTCAAACGGAGCATTACACGGTTTATTCTGCACCTGTTGAACTATTTCAGGCAGACGGAGCTTTTAACAAGGAAAACCTGCAGATAGTCGTTCAGGAAATGACAGAAATAAGGGCGGATACGTTAAAGCTTCCGCTCGGCTCGTTTATGAAGGGAAAATCTAATGTAAGAGAAATGGACCATTTTTTTCGCAAAGCTCTTCCCGCTGGAACGCAGTGGCTTGTTGAAAATGATCAAACAAAGCAGGGCGGAACAATTAAGCCGCTGGCTGACTTTTTAGAAATTTGTTCCGAGGAAGGAATGGAAGCCGGCCTTACATTTGATACTGGAAACTGGCGGTACACAGGTGAATCGGTTCAAAAAGCATTTCATGTATTGAAAAGCTATATTCGTTACCTTCATGTAAAGCAGGTGAACGAAACACCGGAAGGGCTTCAAACCGTTGCCATTCCTCTCGGGAAAAGCGCTGACTGGGAAATCATTTTAGAGCTTTTGCCTGCCACAGTTCCAGTAGCGCTTGAGTTTCCGCTGTCCATGAACGATCTGTTTCTTTATAAAAACTATATCGAAAAAAAGAAGGCGGTTGTACAATGACTACCATAGAGGTTGTAACATTTGGCGAAGCGATGTCAATGTTTATGGCGAAAACTCCGGGCCCGCTGCACGAAGTAACCGAGTTTACGCAGGCGCTCGCCGGAGCAGAAACGAACACGGCGATCGGCCTTGCACGTCTTGGCTTTAAAAGCGGCTGGGCAAGCAAGATGGGGAAAGATGCGTTTGGTGCGTTTATTTTAGCGGCTCTTGCAAGAGAAGGAGTAAATACAGATCATGTATGGATGGACGAACAATATCCGACTGGCTTTCAGTTTAAGTCCAAAGTGACCGAAGGCGACCCGCATGTGCATTATCACCGAAAAGGCTCAGCAGCAAGCCGCCTAACCGAAGAGGAAATGAATCCGGCTTACTTTTTACAGGCGCGCCACCTGCATATGACAGGCATCCCGCTTGCTCTGTCTTCAGAAATGAGAGCGTTTTCCTTATCGGTTTTATCCACTATGAAAAAAGCGGGCAAAACCATTTCGTTTGATCCCAATTTACGGCTCTCCTTGTGGGCTTCAGCGGAAGAAATGATTGGCGTAACAAACGAAGCCGCATACCAAGCGGACCTCGTGCTGCCGGGCATCGAAGAAGGAGAGCAGCTGACAGGGTACACGAAACCCGACGAAATCGCTGATTTTTATAGAAAGCGCGGTGTACCGTGTGTGATTGTAAAGCTCGGAAGTGAAGGAGCATATGTAAAAACTGCTGCTCAAGAAGCAGTAGTGCCGGGTTATAAAGTGGAACAGATCGTTGATACGGTTGGTGCTGGCGATGGCTTTGCAGCTGGTGTGATAAGCGGCCTGCTCGAAGGATTGCCGATTGAGGAGTGCGCTCGGCGCGGCAACGCAATTGGTGCAATGGCCGTCGGGCATGCAGGCGATCATGAAGGATATCCGGACCGGCTGACATTGGCACAGTTTATGAACAAATTTGAGAAAGAGGTGGCATACCATGAAAACACAGCTCGCTAAATCAAGATGGCTTCGTCTCATTCCAGTCGTTTTTATTACGTATAGTCTTGCTTATTTAGACAGAGCCAATTACGGATTCGGCGCAGCCGGAGGCATGGCGGAAGATTTACATATTACAGCTTCTATGTCCGCGCTGCTTGGCTCTCTGTTTTTCCTTGGTTACTTCCTTTTTCAAGTGCCGGGTGCCCACTATGCTGAAAACCGAAGTGCCAAAAAACTGATTTTCTGGTCGCTGATTTTATGGGGCGGGCTGGCGACGGCAACAGGAATGGTCAGCGACGTACGCTTTTTGATTGTTATCCGCTTTTTGCTTGGCGTTGTCGAAAGTGCCGTTATGCCGTCTATGCTTGTGTTTTTAAGCCACTGGTTTACAAAAGCCGAGCGTTCCCGGGCGAATACGTTTTTAATTTTAGGAAATCCAGCCACCGTTTTATGGATGTCCATTTTGTCCGGCTACTTAATTGAATCGGTCGGCTGGCGCTGGATGTTTATTTTAGAAGGGCTTCCAGCTGTCGTTTGGGCATTCTTATGGTGGAAGCTTGTTGTAGATGAACCGAAAGATGCTAAATGGCTGTCAGACGGAGAAAAGCGGGACTTGCAGGTGGAGCTTGAAAAAGAGCAGCAGGGAATCAAGCCGGTTAAAAACTATGCAGAAGCATTTCGTTCGAAAACCGTGATCCTGTTAAGTGCGCAATATGCGCTTTGGAGCATTGGTGTATATGGTTTTGTGATGTGGCTGCCGTCCATTTTAAATGCCGCGCCGAACATGAATATTGTTAAAACAGGCTGGCTTGCTTCTGTTCCATATGTATTGGCGATTGTCGGCATGCTGAGTGTCTCTTATTTTTCAGACAAAATGCAGAATCGCACCGCGTTTGTCTGGCCGTTTCTTTTAATTGGAGGCTTTGCGTTTTTAGGATCCTACATGATCGGCACAAGTCACTTCTGGCTGTCGTTTGTGCTGCTGATTATTGCCGGCGGTGCCATGTATGCACCATACGGGCCATTTTTCGCGATTATTCCGGAAGTGCTGCCGCGTAACGTAGCAGGAGGAGCGATGGCGCTGATCAATAGTATGGGTGCGCTCGGTTCGTTTGCAGGTTCCTATTTCGTTGGCTATTTGAACGGGGCCACCGGCGGATTTGGGGCTTCCTACATGTTTATGTCAGGATCCTTATTCCTGTCAGCTATCCTGACGATTATTGCTGTAAAAGGCGCAAAGCCAAAAAAACGTTCCGAGTCCGCTTCCTCTCTTGGAATTGCGCAAAAAGAAGCGTAGTATAAAAGAAAATTCAAATGATTTAAAGGAAGAGGACATATGAAACGGGTAACAATGGCGGATGTAGCGAAAGAAGCGGGTGTGTCGAAAAGTACCGTATCGCAATTTTTAAACGGACGATTTGAATACATGAGCGAAGACACAAAGAAAAAAATTGAGCGGGCAGTTCAAGACCTTTCGTACAGCCCGAATGTCATTGCTCGCAGTTTAAAGCAAAAAAGAACATCAATGATCGGTATTATTGTGGCCAATATCGTCCATGGCATTTCCACAGAAGTGTGCCAGGCTATTGAGGATTACTGTCAAAAAAAAGACATCCATGCAATTGTATGCAATGCATATGACGATCCGGAAAAAGAAAAAAAGTATATTGATATGCTGCGCGCACGCCAGGTCGATGGGCTGATCATTTTTCCGTCCGGGGGCAACCAGGAATTATACCGTCAGCTGGAAAGGGAAAAATATCCGATCGTTTTTGTTGACCGTAAGATAGAAGGTGTAGAAGTAAGCACTATTGTAGTCGATAATCGGAGAGCTGTCCGCCAGGCAGTAGAATATCTAGTTGAAAAAAAGCATGACCGTATCGCGCTTGTGACGCCGCCAATGACGACGTATACACGGAGAGAACGGCTTGAAGGCTATAAGGAAGCGATAGAAGCAAGGGGCTTGCCGTTTCAGGATCAATATGTAAAATCCGTTCCCTATGAGGCGATTGTGCCATCTATGAAAGAAATGTTTCAGCAGCATCCTCCGACAGCACTCATAGCGGCCAATGATCTATCTTTTATGGAAGTCATGAAGTTTGCTAAAGAAAACAACTTGAAGATTGGCCAGGATTTAGCGTTGATTGTTTTTGATAATATTAAATTTGCTGATATTTACGAACCGGCTATTACAACGATTTCACAGCCGGCTTACGAAATGGGAACAAAGGCAGCGGAACTGTTGATTCAGCAAATTATGAAAAAGCCGGTTACCCCGGAGACGCATGTTTTAGAAACAAGCCTGCTGATTCGGGATTCGGCCCAATAGAGCTTTTTATTAAAGCTCTTTCTTTTTCTTTGATTAATAAACCGATTTAGTTAGGAGGAATACGGTGAACATACAACTGGCATTAGACCGTATGACCATTGAAGAAGCCATTGGAATGGCGGCAGCGGCAGAAGAGCATGCCGACTGGCTGGAAGTCGGCACCTCTCTTATTAAAGAGTTTGGTATGGACAGTGTCCGGGCGATGAAAAAAGTGTTTCCGAATAAAGTGATTGTTGCCGATATGAAAACGAATGATAACGCGCAGTACGAATGCCAGCTTTGTTTTGAAGCAGGAGCAGATATTGCGACGGTAATGGGAACCGCACCGCTTGTGACGATTGAAGCCTGCATAGCAGAAGCGGAAAAAAGAGGTAAGCAAATGATGATCGATCTGCTTCATACAACACCTGCTCAGCAGGAAATGTTAAGCCGGTATAATGCGATTCTTTGTCTGCACACGAGCAAAGACGAGCAGGAGCTTGGCACAAAACAAAACAGTGAAACAGGCCTGCAGGCTGGCTTAAAAATAGCGGTAGCGGGCGGAATTACATTAGAAAGCCTGCCAGCGTATAAAAAAATGAACCCGCTTGTTTTTATTATCGGCTCCGCCATTACAAAAGCAGAGGATCCTGCCCGGGCGGCAGCTGCATTCAAACAACGGCTAAACATGGAGGAATCAAAATGAAGGAAAAAATAAAAGCCGTTCTGGCAGAAATTGAAGATGTAACCGGCCATGTTCAAGAGGAGCAATTGGAAAGGGTGGCGGACCATCTAACATCAGCTGAACGAATCTTTGTATTCGGTGAAGGGCGGTCTGGATTTATGGCAAAGTCGTTTGCGATGCGGTTAATGCACCTTGGTGCCCAGTCTTTTGTCATTGGCGAAACTACAACGCCATCTATTCAAAAAGGGAATGTCATTGTGCTTGTGTCGGGCTCTGGAAAAACAAAAAGTGTATGCTGGATAGCAGAAAGGGCGGCTGAATTAGGATGCGTAACAATAGCCGTCACAACGGATCCAGCGTCTCCGCTTGCCTCCTATGCTTCTTCTATTCTTCACGTACCGGCCGCTACAAAGTATCGGAACGAAGGAGAAAGAAAAAGCATTCAGCCGCTCGGCTCACTTTTTGATCAAAGCACCCATGTATTGTTCGATGTACTTTGCTTGAACTATGCAGAAAAACAAAATCGGACACACGAACAAACCTTTAAGCTTCATAGCAATGTAGAATAACAGCCGTAAAAGCTGTTTCAGATTGTAGACAGATGATATGGATGACCGTGCACATGAATGAGATGGATCAGCGGCGTCCAGGCAGCTCCGCTTTCCAATGGGGCAGGCGCTGAGCCCATAGAAGTCTGCGCCGCCCTCTCGCCGCCAAGTGGCTTGCGATAGAACCCATAAGGGTTTATCTTTCTGTTTAAAAAAGAAAAAATGTCTATTCAGTCCTTGCTTATGGCTCTGCAACACCACTTAGTGAAGTCCGGCCGGCTTCACTTATCGACTCCTTTTTAAAAGCGAAAGACCTTCCCTGCACACTGTAACAGCCACCAAGGCTGTTTTTTTATTTCACTTTATTGTGAAAAGAAGAGCAATCGTTTGCACCAAGAATCTAAAATTTTCTTTGTATATACAAGAATTTAAAGCTTATTAAATTAGCATTGAAAGGCTTTGCGAAAAACATGCAAACGATTTCTTGAAAAATGTTGACGCTTTCATAGTGACGGTGGTATAGTGGTTTCAGAAGTTGAAAGCGGTTACCGTTTTCGGCCGAATAAAAAGACTGCAAAGGGGTAGATGACGTGTTAACAAAAAAAGCATTCGTACTTTCATCGGCATTGTTTCTAGGTCTTGCTGGCTGCTCAACAGCTGAGAAAAAAGAAGAATCATCTGGCAGTTCAGGCGGAGGGGGCGGCGATCAAACGGTCGTAGATATTTTCCAGTTTAAAGTGGAGTTTAAAGACCAGTTTGAGGAACTCGCAAAGCAATATGAAGAAGAACATCCGGAAGTTGATATAAATGTTCAAACAGTAGGGGGCGGGAACGATTACGCTTCAGCGCTGAAATCCAAATTTGCCTCGGGAGACGAGCCGGCTATTTTTAATATTAACGGAGCCGTTGATGTGCAGCAGTACCGTGATAGATTGATAGATGTAAGTGATACGAAAGCGGCTGAATCAGCGCTGGAAGGCACGCTCGAAAGTGTGACAGAAGATGGGAAAGTGCTGGGCCTTCCATACAACCAGGAAGGATACGGATTTGTTTATAACAAAGAGATTTTCGAAAAAGCCGGAGTGGATGCAGATTCGATTAAATCGATGGAAGATTTAACGAAAGCGGTTCAAACACTGGACAGCAAAAAGGACGAGCTTGGCATTGACGCTGTGTTTGCTTTTGCTGGAAAAGAAAAATGGACAGAAGGAAACCACGGTTCAAACTCTTTTATCGCAGACGATTTTAATGGCAGTGTAATGGAAGCATTCCAGGCGAAAGAACTTCCATTTACAAAAGCAGAGCAGTACAAGGAGTATATTGACCTTCAAAACAAATATTCCGTACAGCCGGTTTTGAGCCTTGATTATTCACAGCAGGTAGAAGAACTGTTTTCAACAGGCCGCGTAGCCATGATTAAGCAAGGAAACTGGGTATACCCGACAATCGAGCAGATGGATCCAGCGCTTGCTGAAAATGTCGGCATCTTCCCAATCCCGGTTGACGGCGAAATGAAAATGCCGGTTGGTGTTCCACAGTACTGGGCTGTAAACAAAAACGCAGATGAAGAAGCTCAAAAAGCAGCAAAAGAATTTTTAGATTGGCTATACACGTCTGATGAAGGAAAAGAAGTGGTTTTAACACAATTTAAATTTATCCCGGCTTATGAAGGCTACGACGCAGATAAAATTGCCGACCCGCTTTCTAAAACGATTTATCAATATGCCGAAGAAGGAAATACGCAAGGATGGGTATTCCTTGGCTATCCAGTTGGATGGAGTGATATTTTAGGAGCACATCTTCAAAAGTATCTTGCAGGTGAAGCTTCTTGGGAAGAAGCGATTCAAGCAGCGAAAAATGATTGGAAAAAAGCGCGTCAGTAATTCCATGAAAAGAAAAAAGATAACAGGCACGTTTCAGCTGTTATCTTTTTCTTTCCCAAAATTCAACAGAAATGAGGTTTAGGCAGCATGAGAAACAAAGACTTTATGTTTTGGCTTTTTTTAGCGCCGGTTTTATTTGCGCTTGGCGTCGTCGTCCTGCTTCCACTTATTTACGGGATTATTTACTCTTTCACAGACTGGGATGGGGTAAATGCAGCAGAATTTATCGGTGTGAAAAATTATATTGAGCTGTTCAGCGACGAGGGCTTTTTAAGATCGTTGTGGTTTACATTTAAATTCTCCGTTGCTTCCGTTATCGTTATCAATATTATGGGGCTTGGCCTCGCCATGCTTGTTACATCCTACATTAAATCCAAAAACGTTCTTCGCACTATCTTTTTTATGCCAAACTTAATCGGCGGGTTGATTCTCGGCTTTATCTGGCAGTTTATTTTCACAAAAGTGTTTGACGCTATTGGACGGGCAACCGGCATTGAATGGCTGCAGGGCTGGCTTTCCGACTCCCAGACAGGGTTCTGGGGAATGGTTATTTTGATGAGCTGGCAGATGGCCGGCTATATCATGATTATTTACATTGCGTACTTGGAAAACGTGCCGAAAGATTTGCTTGAAGCGGCAGAGATCGACGGGGCGAATACGTGGCAGCGCTTCCGGAATATTACGTTCCCTCTTGTTATGCCTGCCTTTACGGTCAGCTTGTTTTTAACGCTGTCCAATGCTTTTAAAATTTATGATCAGAACTTGTCACTTACAAACGGCGGACCATTTGACTCGACGAAAATGGTTGCCATGGATATTGTTCAAACGGCCTTCCAATTAAACCAGATGGCAGAAGCACAGGCGAAAGCCGTTATCTTCTTCATCATTGTGGCGATTATTTCATTAACACAAGTGTACATTAATAAGAAAAAGGAGGTGGAGATGTAATGAAAAAGTCAGGAAAACGCTGGACGCTTGAAATTATTGGTATTTTACTGGCTCTTCTTTGGATCTCTCCTTTCTACTTAATGATTGCCAATGCTTTTAAAACAAAACGCGAGATTTTTACCAATACACTAAAACTGCCGGAAGAGTTTACTTTTGATAACTTTACGCAGGCTTTTGAAGAATTAACATTTTTGCAGACATTTGTGAACTCAGTGCTTGTAACCCTTTTGAGCGTAGCGGTTATTCTCTTTTTCTCTGCTATGGCTGCTTATGCATTATCCCGTAATGGAAGCCGGCTGAGCAGTATCATTTTCTTTGTGTTTGTAGCGGCCATGCTGATTCCCTTCCAATCTGTTATGATTCCGCTCGTTACGATTTTCGGAAAAGCCAATGCGCTTAACTTTTACGGGCTGATTTTTATGTACCTTGGCTTCGGATGCAGCTTGTCGATCTTTCTTTATCACGGAGCTCTTAAAGGCATTTCCAAATCACTTGATGAGGCGGCAACGATTGATGGCTGCAACCGGCTTCAAGTATTTTGGTACATTATCTTCCCGCTGCTAAAACCGATCTCTATTACAGTTGGGATTTTGAACGTGATTTGGATTTGGAACGATTTCCTTCTTCCATCACTGGTGATCAGCGGCGACGGCACAGACACGATTCCGTTAAAGCTGTTCAACTTCTTCGGCCAGTATACGAAGCAGTGGCATTTAGCGCTTGCTGGTTTAACGATTTCGATTATTCCCGTTATCATTGCGTATTTCTTTGCACAAAAACAAATTATCAAAGGGGTTTCCGATGGAGCTGTAAAATAAAAAAAGCAGCACCCTGCATATAAAAGTGCTCCAATCGAGACAAAGAAATACAAGAAGCCCCCCAGGCGGCTGGTAAAGTAAAACGCTGCGGGGGCTGCAGCAGGGCATTATGAGAAACGATATACTTTCTTATTTTTTTTGAAAAATGGTACTATAAACTAGAAAAGGGAGGAACCGGTCATGGCTGTCACAATTAAAGATGTAGCAAAGAGAGCGCAGGTTGCGCCTTCGACCGTCTCCCGTGTTATCGCGGACCATCCAAAAATTACGCAGGAAACAAAAGAAAAAGTAAGAAAAGTAATGCAGGAGCTCGGCTACCATCCGAACCTGCTTGCGCGTAAGCTCGTCACGCAGTCCTCCCAAACAATTGGGATTATTCGTAAAACGTCTACGAAGCATTCACTGTCCGACCCGTTTTTTCCGGCAGCGCTTCAAGGAATGAGTGACCTGCTGCACCAAAAGGAATACAGCATCCTATTGACGTGTGGTGAATCTGATGAAGACATTTATCGGGAAGTTGTAAACATGGTTCAAGGCAAAAGCGTCGACGGCATGATTATGCTTTATTCACAGGATCATGACCCGGTGCTGCAGCTGCTTTTAGAGCAAAACTTTCCGTTTGTTATGATCGGTAAACCGTCGGAGCATACTGACAAGGTCATGTATGTAGATAACGATAACGTCAAAGCAGCACGTGATATAACAGACCATTTGATTCGTGCCGGACATACACATATTGCGTATGTCGGGGGCGATCCGAGGTTTGAAGTGCATAAAGATCGTGAAGAAGGATATAAACAAGCATTAAAACTTGCGAATATTCAATCAGAAGTTCTTTTTAGAAAAGAAATTTCAAAAGAAAGCGCTAAGGAAACCATTGATGAGATGATGATGCTGGATCCAAGGCCAACGGCGATTGTGACGACGGATGAACTGATGGCTATGAGCCTGCTGTCTGCTTTATACGAGCGGCGCTTGCGGGTACCGGATGATGTAGCCGTCACCACTTTTACGGATTCCATGCTTTCCGAGCTTTCGAGCCCGCCGCTGACAACAGTCGATATTCATGCATTTCAGCTCGGCTATGAGGCGGCAAAAACATTGGTAGATCTTTTGGAAAAACCGGACATGATGAAGCGGAATATTTTAGTGCCGACTTCTGTTGTGGTACGGGATTCATGCAAAAAAATATCAGAGAATGGAGCGATTCTATGAATATTACAGTATGGAATGAATTTCGTCATGAACGAAACAAGCAGGCGGTCAAAGAGATTTATCCAGAAGGCATTCATCAAGTAATCGCAGATTTTTTAAAAGAAGAAGGACGGACCGTTCAAACGGCCACATTGGATGAAGCAGAGCACGGGTTGACAGAGGATATATTGAATCAAACAGATGTACTTCTTTGGTGGGGGCATGTTGCACACGAAGAAGTGAGCGATGAAGTTGTGAAAAAGGTACAGCAGCGTGTACTCGATGGCATGGGGCTCATTGTGCTTCATTCGGGGCATTTCTCAAAAATTTTCAAAGCACTGATGGGCACATCCTGCGATTTGAAATGGCGTGAAGCTGGAGAAAAGGAACGCCTTTGGGTCGTGGACCCTGCACATCCAATTGCAGAAGGAATCGGCGAATATTTTGAGCTGGAGCATGAGGAAATGTATGGCGAACATTTTGATATTCCGGCGCCGGATGAACTCATTTTCATGAGCTGGTTCGAAGGCGGCGAAGTGTTCCGAAGCGGCGTCACGTACAAACGGGGCAACGGCAAAATCTTTTATTTCCGCCCTGGACATGAAACACATCCTACATACTTCAATGAAAATGTCCAACGTGTCATTCAAAACGCAGTAAAATGGGCAGCTCCGGTGAAACGAGAGCGGCCTGTATACGGTAATGCACAACCAATTGAAGAGTTAAGGGGAGAATAAAAAGAATGGGGAAAATTAAAGTAGGCGTCATTGGGTGCGGAAGCATTGCCCAGCACCGTCATATTCCGGAGTACGTTGCAAACGAGCATGTTCAAGTAACAGCATTTTGTGACGTAAAGGAAGAACGGGCCCAAAAATACGCGGAGCATTTTAACGCAAAGGCTTATACAAGCTATGAAGAATTACTTAAAGATGGAGACGTCGATGCCATCAGCGTTTGTACACCGAATGTACTGCACGCGCCTATTACCATTGCGGCACTCCAAGCAGGCAAGCATGTGCTTTGCGAAAAGCCAATGGCCACTTCAAAGAAAGAAGCAGAGGCGATGATCGAAGCGGCAGAAAAAAGTGGTAAAAAATTAATGATTGCCCATAATCAGCGCTTTGTTGCTTCCCACCAAAAAGCCCGGTCTATTATCGAAAGTGGTGTTTTAGGTAAGATTTACAGCTTTCGTACGGCATTTGGCCATGGCGGGCCGGAAGGCTGGAGTGTGGACGGAACAAACAGCTGGTTTTTCAAAAAAGAGCTTGCGTTTATCGGGGCAATGGGTGACCTTGGCGTTCACAAAACCGACTTGCTTCGCTATTTGCTCGGAGAAGAATTTGTAGAAGTGGCAGCGTTTGTCGAGAGCTCCGCCAAGGAAAATTCCACAGTTGATGATAATGCTGTCTGTGTCCTAAAATCGGAAAGCGGTGTGATTGGAACATTAGCCGCAAGCTGGGCGTATAACGGCGGCGAAGACAATTCTACTGTTTTTTACGCAGAAAATGGCATCATGCGTTTGGAAGATGACCCGGATTATTCACTCATTATTCAATATAAAAATGGTAATAGTGAACGTCACAGCCTAGGTGCAATCCAGTCAAATGAAGAAGGTAAACAAACAAATTCTCGTGTAGTAGAGCAATATATTAACAGCATTTTGGAGGATACAACTCCGCCTGTCTGCGGGAATGAAGGCAAAAAGTCACTGCAGGTAATCTTGGCTGCATTGGAATCAAGTGAAACAAAACGAATTGTCCGTATTTAATCAAAGAGGTGACAAACATGACAAAACTGAGAATCGGCATTTTAGGTACAGGGGGCATTGCAACAGAGCGGCATATTCCGGCTTTTAAGCATGTGAAAGAAGCGGAAATCACGGCCGTAATGGATGTAAACGAGGAGAGGGCGAGAGAAACAGCCGAAAAATTTGGGATTGAGCACGTCTGCAAGAGCCTGGAAGAAATGCTTGAGAAAATTGACGCGCTGATTATCGCTACTCCAAATAAATTTCATGCTCCAGCCGCCGTACAGGCACTGAATGCCGGTGTTCATGTCATGTGTGAAAAGCCGATGGCATTGAATACAAAAGAGTGTGAGGAAATGGTTGCCGCAGCTGAAAAATCAAAAAAGGTACTGCTTATTGCCTATCACTGGCGCTTTTTAAAAGAATCACGTGCGGCCAAACGGCTGATTGACAGCGGTGAAATTGGCCAGCCGCTTGTGATCCGTATTAAATCCATGCGACGCCGTAAAGTACCGGGCTGGGGTGTATTTACAAACCGCGAACTTCAAGGAGGCGGCGCGCTGATCGACTATGGCTGCCACTTGCTTGATTTGGCAATGTGGCTGACCGGCAGTTCAAAACCATTTGAAGTGAGCGGTGCTACTTTTAACCATTTAAGTATGCAAAAAGATATGGTAAACGAATGGGGTACAATTAACCCGGCCACCTTTGAAGTAGAAGACCATGCCACGGCTTTTATCCGGCTTGAAAACGGGGCAGTGGTCATGTTTGAAACCTCATGGGCAGCGAACATTTCGAAAGATGAAGAAACGATCAGCATTTCCGGCACAAAAGGCGGCATTGATGTGTTTCCGCTTCGCCTGAACAAAGCCGAGCATGGCGTGCTGATCAACTCGGATATCGCATGGATTCCAGAAGAAAAGCCGTTTGCCATTTTGCAGGCGGAACATTTTACTTCCTGCTGCTTTGGAGAAAGCACACCGCTGACAAATCCGGAGGAATCCATGTACGTATCGAGTATCATTGAATCTGTTTACGAAAGCGCCAAAATTGGCCGCAGCGTCAAAATCAGATAAAAGGGGCGATTCCATTGAAATTAGGTGTATTTACCGTGTTATTCTCCAACAAGTCCTTTGAGGACATGCTGGATCATGTAAAAGATGCTGGCCTTGACGCCGTTGAAATTGGTACAGGCTGTTATCCGGGCAACGCGCATTGTCCGCTTGATGAGCTGCTGGAAGACGAGAAAAAGCGTGCCGATTATCTGGAAGCTGTGACGTCACGCGGTCTTACAATCAGTGCCTTCAGCTGCCATGGCAATCCGCTTACACCGGACAAGGCATTTGCGGAAGAATCCGATTCTGTACTCCGTAAAACGATTAAGCTCGCTTCTCTTTTGAATGTGCCGGTTGTTAACTGTTTTTCCGGCACTCCAGGAGACTCCGAGGAAGCTAAACAGCCAAACTGGCCTGTTGTTCCGTGGCCGGCAGAATACCATGATATTTTAAAATGGCAGTGGGAGAAAAAGCTTATTCCATATTGGAAGGAAATTGGTGAAATTGCCAAAAGCCATAATGTAAAAATTGGGCTCGAGCTGCATGGCGGTTTCCTGGTTCATACTCCTTATACAATGCTCAAGCTTCGCGAGGAAACATGTGACGCCATTGGTGCAAACCTTGATCCAAGTCATTTGTGGTGGCAGGGTATTGATCCAGTGGCTGCCATTAAAATTCTCGGTAAAGCAGGTGCTATTCACCATTTTCACGCGAAAGACACGTATATTGACCAAGACAACGTCAACCTGTACGGCTTGACAGATATGCAGCCTTACGGTGATGTGCAGTCGCGTGCCTGGACATTCCGCAGTGTTGGCTGCGGTCATAGTGTACAGGAGTGGTCTGACATGATGAGCGCGCTTCGTCTATATAACTATGATTATGTCGTCAGCATCGAGCATGAAGATGCAATCATGTCCATCGACGAAGGCTTTAGCCGTGCTGTGAAAAATTTAAACGATGTATTGATCCGTGAATCTGCCGGTGAGATGTGGTGGGCGTAACAGAAGACGCGAAAAAAGGATAAAATCAAACCGATTTCATCCTTGAAAGTGTAGGCAAAGTAAGAAAGCGGGCGTTTGTCAACAGCCTGAAGGATGAAATCAAGATGATTTCATCCTTCTTTATTGACCAAATAAGTTATGAAAAAGGGAATGAAACAACGAGTATACACGCCTCGTTGTTTCGATTATTTTTATTCTTCCTTCAGTATGATTTTAAATGGACTGGAAAGGCGTTTTTCAGCGAATTTCAGTATAATAAGGAGAAAAGGGCGGGAACGGTTCCCTTCAGCGGATCGCTTCTGCTTATTGAAAGAAGGCAGCCGAGATGCAAAGTATCGATGTAATTTACAAAAGAGCCATTACGACAGAACAGCCTAAACTCGACGAAAGCCGCCTGCATTATTACGACAAACAACAGAACCGCTATATTTCTATTCCAAAAGAAGATGTGTCTGAAAGAGAAGAACAGCTTCTTTCCCATTTTTTTGTTCGAATTCGTGAGGACGGGGAAGAAAGCCAGTTCTCCTCGGCAGAACAAGCATGGTGGAACTTTCTAATAAGAGATGGGGAATGCCCCGCTTTAAACGCAGACCGAGTCCGGTTTTTATATATGAAGCTGTCAGAGAATGCCCGCGGCAGTTTTTTAGAAGCGGCCCATACATTTTTTGACCATGCTTTTCTGGTTGTCTGGATAGGAGAGCGGGAATGCATTCTTATAGAAGAAGAGTCCGATTATCCAATCCAAAAAACAGAGGCGCAAACGTTTCTGGATGTGCTCGCCGGGGACTTTTACATAACGGGGCGTCTGTTTATTGGACGGTTTGCACAAGCATCCGCTTCATTAAAAAATCTGTATAAGCGGGAAACGGAAGCGGCGCGCAAAGCGGTCCTGCTTGTTCCAGAGCAGCGGGTCACAACGATTGAAACGGTTATTCCTTATCTATTTTTGGCCCAAAGCCGCAACGAGCTCTCGGAGCTGTTTGCGGAGGAATTGAAATGGTTTGAATCAGATGATGATTTGCGCCATACTCTTCAATTATTGATTCAAAATCATCTTAATGTAAGCCAGACTGCCAAGCAGCTTCACCTGCACCGTAACAGCCTGCAATATCGGATTGATAAATTCATTGACAGGACAAGCATTGATGTCCGTTCCTACGAAGGGGCTCTGTTAGTTTACATGCTGTGTTTAATCAGCATACAAAAGTGAGAAGGGCAACGTGCACAATGAAGAGCAAACGATCTTTGTGCACCCTGTCTATTTTTATTTAGTTTGTAAGCGAATACAATAAATTTAAGAAAACGGTTACAGGAGGAATTGGAAAATGGCTGAACTTCAACTAAACAATATCTATAAAGTCTATGATGGAAATGTAACGGCGGTAGAAGATTTTAATCTTCATATTCAGGACAAAGAATTTATCGTATTTGTCGGTCCGTCTGGCTGCGGGAAATCTACAACGCTGCGGATGATTGCCGGACTTGAAGAAATTTCAAAAGGCGATTTCTTTATCGATGACCGCCGTGTAAATGATGTAGCCCCAAAAGACCGTGATATTGCAATGGTATTCCAAAACTATGCCCTTTACCCGCATATGACCGTTTACGATAATATGGCATTTGGTTTAAAGCTTCGCAAAATGCCAAAAGAAGAAATCAGACAGCGCGTAGAAAACGCTGCCCAAATTCTTGGGCTGACAGAATATTTGAAACGGAAGCCAAAAGCTCTTTCCGGCGGTCAGCGCCAGCGTGTTGCGCTTGGGCGTGCGATTGTCCGTGATGCTAAAGTATTCTTAATGGATGAGCCGCTTTCCAACCTCGATGCGAAGCTGCGTGTACAAATGCGCTCTGAAATTATTAAACTGCATCAGCGCTTGCAGACGACAACGATTTACGTAACACATGATCAGACTGAAGCCTTAACGATGGCAACCCGGATCGTTGTTATGAAAGCCGGAAAAATCATGCAGATCGGTACGCCGAAAGAAGTATATGAAAATCCGGAAAACGCCTTTGTTGCCGGCTTTATCGGATCACCTCCAATGAACTTCTTTAATGCAGATCTTGGCGATGGCTATGTAAGAATTGGTACACAAAGGCTTGATGTGCCAGAAGGAAAAATGCGTTATCTGCGTGATCAGGGCTATGTAGGCAAGCAAATCATTCTTGGCGTTCGTCCAGAAGATATTCATGATGAACTGATTTTCCTTGAAGCATCCCAGCAATCTGCTTTTGAAGCAAAAGTAGCGGTGTCAGAGCTTCTCGGTGCAGAAATTATGGTGTATTCGGACATCGCAGGACAGAATTTTGTGGCACGCCTTGATTCACGTCTTGATATTGCGGCAGGTGAAAAACTGCAGCTGGCTTTCGACATGAACAAAGCGCACTTTTTTGATGCTACATCAGAAGTACGAATTCGCCCATAATAACTTTTCAGCAGGAAGCAGATGCTTCCTGCTTTCCTGCTTTAAAGGACGAAGTATAAAAAAACAGCCGGTTGTGCTTCCCAACTCGTTTTTATTCTTTTTTATTGGTTTCTTTTTTTATGATCAATCCCGAAAAAGATAAAAAATAATTAAAAAAGATTTAGAAAGCGGTTTCAAATTAAGGGAACCGGGTACTAGATAATTACAGAGGCAGCTAAATGGAAACTACAAAGGCATTTGAAGCATCCAGGTCGAGTGATCGGATGAAAAAACACTGTTAGCCTTTATTCCATCATCTGTGAATAAACCATTTTTATTCACAACAGCATGCTCTGTACAGGATGAATGATTTGCTTGAAGCGGCGAGGTTTTCAAAAATCGCCGGCTGAATCCATTTAGCGGTTCCTGCGAATAGGCAGAGTAGACTGCTGAATATGAGCAGATCTTCTCCAGCAAATTCCCGTTTCACAAAGGGAATGGAAGAAGCCTATGCCGGGAGTCTGGCGCAGGCTTTTTTCATTTTTGTATATAGATGGTGCCAGCTGTTCAGCTGGCACACTTTGGTGGGGAAACGAAAAGAAACAGGGTATAAACAAAAAGAGTCCAACAAAAGGTGCTATAAATATAAAAACAAAGAAAACAGCTGTAACTACCGGCGGGGCATCCGGCATCGGAAAAGCAGCTGCTCTTCGTCTTGCTGCAGACGGGGTTCTGATCAGTCTTGTTGATCTGAACGCTGAACGGCTGAGTACCGAAGCGGAAGAAATCCGGCTCGCTGGAGGAGAAGTGCTTGTTTTTCACGAGGATATAACCAATGAACAGGGGATGGCATGCGTGATGCAAAAAACCGCCGAAGAAGCAGGCAGCATTGACTGTGTTTTTGCGAATGGCGGCATTTTGGGGACTGTTTCCCCAATCGAGCATTTTACCAAAGAAAATTGGGCAAAAACCATTGAAAACAATGTGGTTGGCACCTTTGTGGCCGTGAAATCGGATATCCCTTATATGAAAGAAAGAGGCGAAAGCATTGTGCTGACAAGCTCGGTCAGCAGCAGCCGCCAGTTTGCTCAGGAGGGATTCAGCGCGTACAGTACATCTAAAACTGCATTGTGCCGCTTTTTCTAAAATGGCGGCGCTTGAGCTTGCTCAATATCGTATTCGAGTCAATGCGATCTGTCCAGGCTCTATTGATACACATATTTTTGAGTCGATGGATGAATCTGAGCGAACCAAAGACATTCATTTTCCACTCGATATCCTGAAAAATGCCATTCCACTTACGAAAAAACCAGGCCAGCCAGAGCAGGTTGCCAGTTTGTTTACTTTTCTAGTTTCTGACGACGCTTCCCATATCACAGGAACAGAAGTGTATGTAGACGGGGCGGAGATGCTTTTAAAGGGATAACTCAACCCCTTCCAGCTTAAACAGCTGAGAGGGGTTTTTTGTGTGGGGAAAAGAAAATAAACAAAAAATAAAAAATATATTCAAAAATAAACAAATGTATTGTACAATAAAACAAATATAAATAAAGATTAAGAGTGGAGGAAAACAAAATGGTCAAAAACTTGTGGGAGTCCAATGAAGCGGCAGCAAAGTCAGGTGTAGAAGAATTGGTTTACCGTTCCAATTTAATTGGTTCTGACCGCGCCGTATGCAACTGGGGCGGCGGCAATACATCTATGAAAACAACCGAAAAAGATTTTCGGGGCCGCGATATTGAAGTGATGTGGGTAAAAGGAAGTGGTTCCGATTTAGCCACAATGAAAGCAGAGAATTTTACCGGCTTAAACCTGGAAGATATCCGTCCGCTTATTGAGCGCGATGAAATGCCGGATGCAGAAATGGTAGAGTACTTGACACATTGCATGATCGACAGCAAGCATCCGCGTATGTCGATTGAAACGCTTTTACATGCGTTCCTGCCATTTAAACACGTTGACCATACACATCCAGACGCTATTATCAGCCTTTGCTGCGCGGACAATGGGAAAGAGATTGCCAAAGAAATTTACGGCGACCGTTTTGTATGGGTTCCTTATGTACGCCCGGGCTTTACCTTATCAAAAATGATTGCAGAAGGGGTAAAGAACAACCCAAATGCAGAGCTTGTTCTTATGGAAAAACACGGGCTGGTTACATGGGGAGAAACATCCGAAGAGGCATACAGCCAAACCATCAATATCATTAACGAAGCAGAAAACTATATCCAAAACAAACAAAAACAAACAGAAGCATTTGGCGGCCAGGTTTACGAGTCATTAACGGAAGAGGAGCGCCAAAACGTATTGGCGGCTGTGATGCCAGTGATCCGCGGTGCAGTCAGCGGTGAAAAGAAAATGATTCTTACTTATGATGATGCAGAAGATGTGCTTCAATTTGTCAACAGCAGAAATGCCGGCACGCTTTCACAAGTAGGTGCGGCCTGCCCGGATCATCTTGTTCACACAAAAATGAAGCCGCTTTATATTGATTGGGATCCGCAGAACGGTACGACGGAAGAGCTGATCGAGAAAGTAAAAGCAGGTGTAGAACAGTTTAAAGCCGAATATAAAGAGTACTTCGAACGAAACAAAAACGAAGGCGATGTGATGTTTGAGGCGGCACCGCGTGTAACCCTTATTCCGGGTGTCGGGATGGTAAACTCTGGAAAAAACATCACAATGGCAAATGTGAGCGGCGCCCTTTACCATCGTGCGATTGCGGTTATGAAAGGCTCAACGGCTCTTGGTGAATTTGTATCCTTAAGTGAAAACGAGTCCTATAACGTAGAATACTGGCCGCTCGAGCTGTACAAATTGTCTCTGGCGCCGGCTGAAGCGGAATTTTCCCGCAAAGTCGCGTTTATTACAGGCGGTGCCGGCGGGATTGGCAGCGCGACAGCCCGCCGTTTAGTGTCAGAGGGCGCTCATGTGGTGCTGGCTGATTTGAATCTTGAAGGAGCGGAAAAAGTCGCGGCTGAAATTAATGAGCAGTACAAGGAACAACGCGCGGCTGCCGTGAAAATGGATGTGACCAGCGAAGAGCAGGTGCAGGCGGCTTTTGCCAAAGCGGCCCTTACGTTTGGCGGTGTAGATTCAATCGTAAATAATGCAGGCCTTGCGACATCCAGCCCGTTTGATGAAACATCTTTGAAAGAATGGAATTTAAATATGAATGTACTTGGCACAGGCTATTTCCTTGTGGCGCGTGAAGCGTTCAAGCAAATGAAACAGCAGGGCATTGGCGGCAACATGGTATTTGTCGGTTCGAAAAACTCTGTGTACGCGGGGAAAAATGCTTCGGCTTACAGTGCCGTAAAAGCGCTTGAAACACATCTGGCCCGCTGTATTGCAGCAGAAGGCGGCGAGTTTGGCATTCGTGTAAACTCGGTGCTGCCGGATGCCGTGCTGCAGGGGTCGGCTATTTGGGGCTCCAACTGGCGCAATGAACGTGCGGCAGCATACGGCATTGAACCGGATCAGCTGGAAGAGCATTACCGGAAGCGCACGACGCTGCTTGTAAACATTTATCCGTCTGACATTGCGGAATCCATTGCGTTTTTCGCTTCATCCAAAGCCGACAAAACAACGGGCTGCATGATTACAGTTGACGGCGGCGTGCCGGCAGCGTTTACGCGATAAGGCTTCATCAGCAGGCAAGGGGCTGCTTTATGCCGTAATGGCATAGGCAGTCCGGCTGCTTTTGGCGTGAAAGAAGGAGTGATGGAAATGGCGCATATTGCAGTAGATATCGGCGCTTCAAGCGGCCGGCTTGTAGCGGGCGAAATAAAAGACGGCAAGCTTGTAATGAACGAAATTCACCGTTTTGCCAATGGATTTCGGGAAGTAGGTAATACATGTTATTGGGACATTGATCATTTACTTAATGAAATTATTAAAGGACTGGCTGAAGCGAAAAAACGTGGCTATCATTCTGTCACCGTAGGAATTGATACGTGGGCGGTTGACTATGTATTGGTTGATGAAAATGGTAACCGCTTGCAAGAAGTCATTGCCTATCGGGACAGCCGGACTGAGCAGACGATAAGCAAAATCAGCCGGTATATAAACAAAAAGAGCATTTACGAAAAAACAGGCATTCAATTTTTACCGTTTAATACGCTCTATCAATTGTATGAAGAAAAACAAGAGCTCATCAAGCGCGCAAAATATATTTTGCTTGTGCCTGATTATCTGGGATACTGCCTGACTGGACGGGCAGTTACGGAAGTGACCAATGCATCGACTATGCAGATGCTGAATGTAAAAACGCGTGATTTTGATGAAGAACTGCTGGCATTACTGTCCATTGAACGCTGCCAATTTCCGCCGTTCGCGGAACCGGGGGAGGAGCTTGGCCCTCTTGTAAAGGAACGTTTTCCAGGAGCAGATCTGCCGGATTGCCGCGTAATAGTGGCTGCGTCACATGACACCGCTTCCGCCATTGCCGGTACACCGGGAGAAGGCGAAAACTGGGCGTATTTAAGCAGCGGCACCTGGTCTCTGCTAGGGATTGAGTCGGCTGAGCCGGTGATCAGTGAGCTGTCTCTTGAAGATAATTATACGAATGAGTGGGGCGTTTTCGGCACATACCGCTTGTTAAAAAATATTATGGGCATGTGGATTATGCAGGAAGTGCGCCGGCATCTCCCGGTTGATTACACGTTTGCCGAGTTTGTAGATGAAGCGAGAAACGTGGAGCATTTTCGCCAGTTTGTCGACTTAAATGATGACCGTTTTTTAAACCCGGCTAACATGGTCGAAGAAATCAAATCGTACTGTCGTGAAACCACTCAGCCTGTCCCAGAAACAGCCGGTGAGCTGGCCGCCTGTGTGTATGACAACCTGGCTATTATTTATGCCATTGCGATTCGAGATCTTGAAGAAATGACCGGCCAGCGGATTGACCGGCTGCACATTGTCGGCGGCGGAGCGAACAATGAACTGCTTAACCAGCTTACTGCAAATGTAAGCGGGAGAATGGTTTATGCGGGCCCTTCGGAAGCAACAGCGGTTGGCAATTTAATGATGCAGATGATCGCTTCAAAAGAACTTGGCAGCCTGCAAGAAGGAAGGAAACTTATTCGAGCTTCATTTCCGCTCCAGATATTTTCACCGCAGGAGCAGGCAGCAAAACGAATAGAACAGTTTAGTCAATATCGAAAGGGTGAAAAGGTATGAACGTAAAAGAACAATACGAAGCAGCAAAACAGGCGTATGCCAAGTGGGGGATCGATGTAGATACAGCACTTGAAACATTAAAAAAAGTGCCCATTTCGATTCATTGCTGGCAGGGTGATGATATTGGCGGATTTGAAGTGAACAAAAGTGAATTATCGGGCGGCATTGATGTTACGGGGAACTACCCGGGCAAGGCAACCACACCAGAAGAGCTGCGGGCAGATTTAGAAAAAGCATTGTCGCTTATTCCGGGTACGCACCGAGTAAATCTGCATGCTTTATATGCGGAAACGAACGGAGAGGCAGTGGACCGTGACCAATTAAAGCCAAAGCATTTCGATAACTGGGTTCATTGGGCAAAACAGCATGGCCTCGGCCTTGATTTTAATCCGACGCTGTTTTCACACGAAAAAGCAGCAGACGGCTTGACACTTTCGCATCCAGACGAAGAAATCCGAAAGTTTTGGATTGATCACTGCATCGCATCTCGCAAAATCGGTGAGCATTTTGGCCGTGAGCTTGGAACGCCCTGCTTAACGAATGTTTGGATTCCAGATGGATACAAGGACATTCCAAGTGACCGCCTGACGCCCCGCAAAAGATTAAAAGAGTCATTGGATCAAATTTTTGCGGAAGATATCGATGAACAATACCACCTGGATGCCGTGGAAAGCAAAGTATTCGGAATCGGTTCTGAGTCTTATGTGGTGGGGTCTCATGAATTTTATCTCGGTTATGCGCTGAAAAACAACAAATTATGCTTGCTTGATACGGGGCATTATCATCCGACTGAAACAGTTTCGAACAAAATTTCGTCCATGCTGCTTTATGCAGATAAGCTGGCATTGCATGTATCACGCCCAGTTCGCTGGGATAGTGACCATGTTGTCATTTTAGATGACGAACTTCGGGAAATTGCGCTTGAAATTGTCCGTAACGATGCGCTCGATAAAGTGATTATCGGCCTTGATTTCTTTGATGCAAGCATTAACCGTGTAGCAGCGTGGACGATTGGTACACGCAATATGATTAAAGCACTGCTGTATGCGCTTCTCGTGCCGAACGAGCACTTAAAGCAGCTGCAGGAAGAAGGAAACTTCACCGAACGCCTTGCTTTGATGGAAGAGTTTAAAACGTATCCGTTCGGCGCCGTCTGGGATTACTACTGTGAGCAGATGAACGTGCCGGTGAAAGAGAGCTGGCTGAATGAGGTAAAGCAATACGAAGAAACGGTTTTGTCGAAGCGGTCACAAAAAGAGCAGGAAGTAAGCAAATAAAACAGAAAAACCAAGAAAAAGTTCTTTTGCGAAAGGCCGACCCAGAGATCTTCCACCGGGCGGCTTTTTCTTTTGCATATCCGCTGGGAAAATGGGGAATAAAACGAGTGAACGGAAAAAAAGGAAGGTGTGTAGCAAACATGTACGAACACTTGGTGTCTTTTAAATTTAAAGAAGAGGTAACAACGGAAAAGCAGCAGGAGCTGGCACTGCAGCTGCTGAAGTTTCAAGGAGAAATCCCGGGTATTATGAAGGTAACAGCCGGCATTAACGCAACAGATGAAGTAGAACGGGCACAAGGGTACACATTAGGCCTGCATGTTACATTTAAAGACAAACAGTCTTTAGAAGAGTACCAAACACACCCGCTGCATGAAAAATTTCTGTCCGAAATTGAAGGATTAACCGATAATGTCATCGTAGTGGATTATGAAGTTGCCTGGTAAAAAGCAGCGGTTGCAAATAAACAAAAAGGAAAACTGGTACTTACAACAAGTACCAGTTTCAAACTGTAGACAGATTATATGGATGACCTGCACGTGAATGGGATGGATCGGAGGCGTCCAGGCAGCTCCGCTTTCCATAGGAGTCTGCGCTGCCCTCCCGCCGCCAAGTGGCTTGCGACAAGATGGTATAGAGCAAATAAGGTCGTATCTTTCTGTTTAAAAAAGAGAAAATGTCTACTCAGTCCTTGCTTCTGGATTTTCAACACCACTTAGTGAAGACTGCCGGACGAAGACTCTTGCGGGAAGTACAGTGAGTCGGGAGACCCCACAGGCGCAGCCGAGGAGGCTCCCGCACTTCCCGTGGAACGCGAAGTCTGGCAGGCCTCACTTATCGGCTCTTTTTTAAAGCAAGAGACTTCGTCTACACACGGAAACTGGTACTTACAACAAGTACCGGTTTTTTTATGGAAAAGATTAGCTGTGCTAATCGGTGAAATAAATGGCATGTCTTGAAATTTGAATAGACATATGCAGACAAATGAGGTTGAACATAAAAGAAACTGGATTTTGTAAACGTCCGGTTTTTTATTTTGAAAGGGTATTCAAAAATAAACAAAAATAAGTTATGATAAAACAAAAAGAAACGGAGTGTAGTTGATGATTCGAAAAGCGACTGTGATGACTGTGTATAAAGACCAATATGGGGAATACAAAAAGCGTCATGATGAGCTTTGGCCTGAGCTGGCAGAGGCACTGCGGGCCCATGGAGCACGCAACTACTCGATTTTTTTAGAGGAAGCGACGGGCAAGCTGTTTGCCTATGTGGAAATTGAGAGTGAAGAAAAATGGGCTCGCATGGCAGAGACAGATATTTGCAAGAAATGGTGGGCGTTTATGGAGCCGATAATGGAAACGAATCCGGATAACAGTCCAGTGGCAGTGGAGCTGAAAGACGTTTTTTATTTGGCATGATAAAATAAACAAAAACAAACAAAGGTCAGGTGCAAAAGGATGCTGGTAGCAGAGAGACATCAAAAAATTGTAGAGCTGGTGAATGAACGGTCAAGTATCCGCGTATCAGAGCTGAGCGATATTTTCTCCGTCACGGAAGAAACGATTCGCCGCGATCTTGAAAAGCTTGAAAAGGAAGGCAAACTGCAGCGAAGTCATGGCGGTGCGGTCAGCATGCAGGATGAAGAATCAGAAGTGCATTTTTCCGAGCGTGTCATTACGAATGTACAGGAAAAAAAAGTAATTGCACATGAAGCAGCCAAGCGGGTGCAGGAAGGGGACCGCATTATTTTAGATGCAAGCACGACGGCCTGGTATATGGCGAAGGCGCTGCCTAATATGACACTGACAGTTATTACGAATTCGATAAAAGTAGTGATGGAACTAAGTAAAAAAGAACGGATCAACGTGATTTCAACCGGCGGTATTCTTCTGCCAAAGTCATTATCGTTTGTTGGGCCGCTGGCGGAGCGTTCTCTTGATTTATACCATGTGAACAAAACCTTTTTGTCCTGCAAAGCCGTTCATCTTGATGCAGGTCTGAGTGATTCCAATGAGCAACAGGCTCTTTTAAAAAAGAAAATGATAGAGCAGTCAGATGAAGTGTTTTTAATGGCTGATTCAAGCAAATTCGGCAAGCGTGCTTTTTCATTGATCGGGCCGCCAAGTGGTCTTTATGAAGTGATTACAGACAGAGGATTGGATGAAGCCGTAAAAAGGGGATTGGACGAACGGCAGATCCGTGTTGCCGTTGTGGAATAAAAAACAGCCTGCTTTCGTAAAGAAAGCAGGCTGTTTGAATGTATTAAAGAGCATTTTCATCCAGGCGTGTATCGTTTTTTTCTTTAGCCACTTTGCGCTGTTTCAATGCACCAGCCAGTAAAATACCCGCTACGACGACAATCTCAAAGCCGTATTTGATAAATGGGTTGGCAAAGTATCCGTTCATAAATGGTTCGCCAACAATCATTTTCGATGCTGTCCAGCCAAGAATCGCTGCCCCAATCATAATGATAACCGGGTAACGCTCAATCATTCTCAAAATCAACGTACTGCCCCACATCACAATTGGAATCGACACAAGCAAGCCGATGATCACAAGCCAGATGTTTCCGTGAGAAGCGCCGGCAACAGCTAAAACGTTATCGAGTCCCATCAAAGCATCTGCGATAATAATCGTTTTAATGGCTCCCCATAGGGAGTCAGCTGCATTGACTTCATGCTCTTCTTCTTCCACAAGCAGTTTATATGCAATCCACACAAGCAGGATGCCGCCAATTAAGTGCAAGCCCGGAATTTCAAGCAGGTACACGACAAGCAATGTGGCGATTGCACGAATCACAATAGCCCCGATCGCTCCCCAAAGGATTACTTTCTTTTGTTGTTCTTTCGGGAGCTTGCGTGCAGCAAGACCGATCAAGATGGCGTTGTCGCCAGCGAGCACAAGGTCAATCATAATAATAGCAAATAATGCGGTTATAAATTCTGTTTCCATTTGCCCATCTCCTTTTTATTTTTAATCAAAATAAAAGAGACCTCTGCCATAGGTATATGGCAAAGGTCTCGCTAAACACTAAATCAATAGGTCAATAAAGCCGGAGGAATAAATTCCACGTAATGACGACTTTATTTCAGTTTCCTGACGCTACTCCCCTTTACGGATGAAGGCGATATTCAGTTCATAATGCTCGTGGCTTTATTGTAACAGGTGAAACGCTAAAAGAAAAGATGATTTAAGCTTGATTTTTTTATTGACAGCCATTATTTTTCGTAAACGCTGATAATGATCCCCTGTTTGTTTATACTATATTCACTTTTCTACAAAAAGAGAGCTCTCTTAAAGGGTCATTTAGATGCTTGACTTTCACTTTTGATCATTTGTATAATATGTTACATAAAGTAACCAAAATTAAAAAGGTAACATAAGAGGGGAATAGACCATGAATCATTTTCATGAAAAGCCGCACACGTTCGTTGGAGAAGTGAGTATTCGTGTAACAGATTTGAATAGATCGATTGCATTTTATACGCAAATCATCGGATTAAAAGTGTTGTCGCAGTCCGATCAGCAGGCTGTATTAACAGCGAATGGACAAACAGCGCTGGTGACACTGGAGCAGCCAGAAGGTGTCACACGGAAAGCAGGACGTACGTCGGGCCTGTATCATTTTGCGATTCTGCTGCCAGAGCGAAAAGATTTGGCTCAATTTTTACGCCACCTGCTGCAAACGGGCTACCGTTTTGGTGCGGCCGACCATTACGTGAGTGAAGCAATTTACCTGGATGATCCTGACGGCAACGGGATTGAAGTGTACCGCGACCGCCCGGCGTCAGAATGGACGTGGAACGATGGACTGGTTGATATGGCTACTGTCCAGCTCGATGGGGACAGTATTCTTGCGGAAAGTGAAGAAGCATTTACAGGCCTTCCTTCTGGAACAATCATGGGGCACATTCATCTGCATGTTTCGAATATTCCGGATGCGGAACGGTTTTATATGGAAGGACTTGGCTTTGAGATTGTCAGCCATTATCCTCAGGCGATTTTTACCTCAACCGGCCGATATCATCACCATATTGCGTTAAACACATGGCAGGGGGTTGGTGCACCGCGTCCAGCCGAAAGCAGTACAGGGCTCAATTGGTATACAATTGTTTTTCCGAGTGAGGAAGCAAGAGAAGAGGCGGTGGCACGCCTTCAAAATATAGGTGCTAACGTCGATCAGTATGTAACAGAAGACCCGGCAGGAAACCGGATTCATCTTCTCGTTTAAAAAGCAGCCGGCCTGCTCCGATTTTATGCAGCAGGCTTTTAAAGAGAGACGAAAAGCATTTTAAAAACAGAGAAGCTGATGAAAACAGTCAATTCAAATATAAAAAACGCGCCGGCAGTTCCGGCGCGTTTACTTATTTTTATGGATTAGTCGACCAAAGTCCTGCTGATTTGATAAACGTGCGGCTGTTTAATTTCAGCTGTGCCACCACGAATTCCGCAATGTCTTCCGGCTGCATCACTTTGTCAGGATTGCCGTCCGTTAAGTTATTTTCAACTGCAAGGTCCGTTGCTACTGTACTTGGTGTCAGAGCTGTGACCCGAATATTGTGCTTCCGTACTTCAAGCGCAAGAGATTCCGTTAAGCCAAGCACACCAAATTTAGATGCGCTGTAGGCGCTTGTGACTGGTGCTCCTTTTTGGCCTGCAGTCGAAGAAATGTTAATAATGTCGCCTGATTTTTGCTCGATTAAATCTGGCAGTACAGCGCGTGTTACATTGTACACACCCATCAGGTTAACATCGATAATTTTTTTCCATTCGTCCGGATCAAGGTCCATAAAACCGCCAAATTTTGCGATGCCGGCATTGTTGATGAGAATGTCTACTCCGCCAAGCTCTGCTTTCACTTTTTCAACAGCTGCTGTTACTTCTTCTAGATTTGAAACATCCGCTGCTGCGAACGCTGTTTTAATTTCTACCTTAGACGGCATCAGTACGGGACGGCCGCACATATCACGTGTTGACACTTCCGGGTTTAACCCGAGGTCCTCCGCTACTGCTTGTACATGTTCTTCTGTCCGTCCAATCAAGCCAATATGAACACCTTCCGCCGCAAGCGCTTCCGCAATCGCACGCCCGATGCCGCGGCCCCCGCCTGTAATAATAGCTTTTTTTCCTTGTAATGATTGTGCCAAAGTATATTCCTCCTTCAATAAATCTCTTCGCTTTATCTTATCAGCCTGCCGCTAAGCGGACAATGGATTTGCTTTCTATGGTTTAATAAATTAAAGGGAGGGACTATTGTGACGCCAATCAAACAGCAGGCTGGGTGGCACCTATGTAAATGTGGGCTGCCTGTTCTTTTTCTTGTGCATAACATAGAGGAATCTTTTGGAATGATATCTTTTTTACACAACCGGTTTAGGATAGAAGCGGTTACACAGCGCCAATTCACAGCAGCTGTCGCTATCCTGACAATCCTCGTTTTCTTTCTTGTTTTAACCTTTGGAAAGTCAAAAGCCTTTCTGCTGTTCCTTTATGGGACCATTTTTTTCAACGCTGTCCAGCATATCGTGCTGCTCGCTGTGTTCAGGGCATATAATCCGGGTGTGCTCTCCGCTTGTGTAATTCTTGTCCTCTTTCTGCTTTTTTTCCGACAGGTACGGCCGTTTCTGGAAAGAAGACTCGTACGTTTCGTTCTGCTCGGCAGCCTGTTTACTTATCCGATTGCCACATGGGCAGCCCTATGGGCAGGCGGCTTTATTTCACGAATCAGCTCTTATTAACTTTCAAAATGATGGCAACCAGCAGGGCCGGTTTCCTGCCGGATTGCTGAAGACTAAAATATTTTTACAAACGAAGAACAGAAAGCTCCGGGTGCTCTTTAGTTGCGGGGAAGACAGCCCTTCGTTAAAGTAAGAATAACAAGAAGATGGAGGCAGACGGATGCAGCACATTGAGTATGCGCTTGTTTTTATCGCAGCTGCGATCCCCTGGATGGAGATTGCGCTTGTGATTCCAGTCGGAATTGTACGCGGCCTGTCGCCTTTTTGGGTCCTGCTGCTGGCGTTCACAGGCAATATGGTAACAGTGCTTCTCTTGATTGCTGCTTTTTCAAAGGTAGAAGTCTGGCTGAAAAAACGGCTGGAGCGAACGGGCCTCAAAGGAACAAAACAAGCAGACCGTGCGCGCCAAATCATGAATCGATACGGATTTCCGACGCTCGCACTGCTCGGTCCCCTGTTTATCGGTACGCATATTGCGGTATTCATCGGGCTGTCATTCGGGGCAAGCAGGGGATGGACAATTTTGTGGATAACAGTCAGTATCGCTCTTTGGACGCTTATTATTGGCATTGCTACAGTGCTTGGCTTTGACTTTTTTCTTCAACAAACGAAAGGATGATCATTTATGCTAGAGTTCTTGAAATCACATGTTTCCGTTCGAAAATACACAGATGAACCTGTTACAGAAGAGCAGCTTCATGACTTGATCGAAGCAGCTCAAGGTGCGGCTTCATCGCACTTTGTTCAGGCTTACTCCATTGTCGATGTAACAGATGCGGACAAACGGGACAAGCTTGCCGAGCTGTCAAAAAACCCGGTTCAAATCAAAGGCGCGGCACGCGCACTTGTATTTTGTGCGGATCTGAAGCGGCTTGATTATGCAGCCAAAAAGCACGGGAAAACGGTCGAAGCGGGCACAGCTGAAAACTTTATGGTGGCGGTGATTGATACAGCTCTTTTCTCTCAAAACTTCGTTGTTGCGGCCGAATCAAAAGGCTATGGGATTTGCTATATTGGCGGTGTCCGCAATAATCCCGGGCTGATCAGTGAGCTGTTAAACCTGCCTGAGCATGTGATTCCATTATTCGGCTTAACATTTGGCGTTCCGGCTGAACGCAATGAAGTAAAACCACGTCTGCCGGTGCAAGCTGTTTTGCATACGAATGAATACGATGAAGCAAAATACGAAACGATTTTAGATGAGTACGATGATGTGATCCGCACGTACTACGCCAGCCGTTCTACCAACAACAAGTCAGCCGGCTGGACCGAGGGCATGGCCGATTATTTATCGCAGCCGCGCCGTGCGTATATGCTTGATTTTGTTCAGAGGAAGGGGTTCTTAAAGAAGTGAAACATGCGCAATTGGCCCAATGGGTCGACATGGTCAAGTCAAAGTTTGGCCTTGAAGACTACACATGCTTGGAGACGTTTGCCACGTATGAAAAAAACGAGTGGAACGAAACCAGCTATCGTTTTACAAGTGAATGGCTTCCCCCGGGACATTCCGAGCGTAAAGAAGACGAAACAAATCCAGAAGGCACAGGTGTTATAGAGCTTAACGCGAAAACAGGACGGCTGACCAATGTTGTGTTTGTGGGCGGACGGGCGCCCAAGCATGGCTTCTCGTTTTTAAGCGGGGACAGGGAAGAAGTCATCCGGTTTATTGAACAGGAAACCGGCTGGACCTATGGAAGCCAGTTTATAGATACAAGAGCGGAGACAGATTCCTTTACATTTGACCTTGCATACAAAGGCGTGCCCGTTACGCCGGGCGGATCGGTTACAGTGGAAATGGATGAACAAAAAAAGCTGACCCTGTTTTCTGCTTACGGACTTGTGCCAGATGAAGCGGAAGAAGCAGAGTTCCAGCTTGATGCTGCCGCGCTTGAATCCCTGGCAAAAGAGCGGCTCGTATTTGTGGAATACCCGCTTATGAAAGAAGAAAAATGGCTGCCGCTGTTTATGATAGATGATGTGTTTGTCGATAATAAAACAGGAAAAGCAGTTTTACAGAAGCAGGACATCCTAACATGGAAAAGTGCAAAAAACCAGCGGGTAAAGCGAAAGCTTTTACAGCTGGGGCCTGCAGAAATCGATGAAGAAGAACTTTTTCAGTTTCCGCCTCATCCCGATACAAAGCCGTTAACGAAAAAAACGCAGGCAAAAGTACGCGAAGCAGCTACTACTTTTTTGCAGACGTACGTTCCAAAAGAAAGCGGTGAATGGGCGCTATCGGACATAAGTCGGACGAATGGCATGGTCAAAGCCAGGCTGGTGAACACAAAAGACATTACCGTCATTCCAAGAATGTACGATGTATTTATTGATTCTGATTCATATAAAGTCGTTCATTATGTAGATAAAAGCAGTTGGATGACGGATGCATGTGCTGAATTTCAAAAAGCCGCCAAACCAGTGCTTTCAAAAAATGAAGCATTTGATAAGATCAAGCCGCACATCACGGTCACACCAATGTATGTGTATGATGGTGAAAAGTACCGGCTGAATGGCAAGCTCGATTCACATGCAGCTGTTCACGCAGCCACCGGAGAAGTATTGTTTTTGTAAAAAAAGCAAAGCTTTTTTTTCAAAAGAGCTTTGCTGAGGCTGACGACTTTATCGTCGGTCTTTTTTTATGAAAATTTCCACCGCCGAAAACAGGCAGGAGACTTTTCGAGAAACATCGCTTCTAAAAAAGAGCCGATAGGGGAAGCCGGCCGGACTTCGCGCACCTTAGGGCAGTGCGGGAGCCTCCTCGGCGCACGCGCCTGCAGGGTCTCCCGACTCACTGTGCATCCCGCAGGAATCTTCGTCTGGTCGGCTCCCCCATTTGTTTCGAAAAATCAGCAAAAAGCGCATTTCCACCTGCACTTTTACCACTTGGGTGACAGGGCAGGCACGTGTATCTATTAAGCTGTGCAGTCTTATTGGCTCTCATACCAACTGTCTGCACACCTTGCATAAAAAAGAAACGAAAGAAATCCTTTGGCAATAAATTTTATTTGTCTACACATTGAGCAAAGCTCTTTTTATATGCCTTATTTTTACTGTTAAATACTTGTTTTAAAAAAAGATCATTCCATTTTCCTGCTGTTTGTAAAAAAAATCTAAAAGTACTTCTATAAGTCATAGGTCTATATTTTTATTCTTAAAAAAAGGAGCGTGAATATCTACTTTTTAAACAATCACAACTGTTTTTTGGCTATTCAGATGGCGTTTACAAGATTACGATGATTATTGTAAGTGCTTACATAAATAAAGGAGGGATAAGATGGCCAAGAAGCACAAGAGAGCAGCAGCGGCTGTTATGGGAACGATGCTTGCTGTTTCCAGTGTTCCGCCGCTTGCTGTTATCCAGGCGGAAGAAACAGGCACAGTAAAAGAATTTGACTTTGGCACAGCAGACAGTCCAGTGAAAGAAGGAGCCGTGCAGGTAACGGACGGAAGCCTGTATGATGGCAGCACCGGCTTTGGTTTTACAGACGCCGAATCTTTATCTTCTGCAGAACGAACAGTAGAGGATCCAGTTCAATCAGATTTCGTCCGGCCTGGCACATCCAAATTTCAAGTTGATTTACCCAATGGTGATTATGCTGTAACCATTACTTCAGGGGACGCATTGGAACAAACAGAAACCGGCGTGATGGCCGAAAGTATTCAAAAAGTACAAAATACGGTTGCGGCAGCCGGTGAGTTTACGGAACGCACCTTTGAAATCGCACTTGTGGACGGCCAGCTGACACTTCAATGGACGGGAACAGCGCCTGTTATCAATGGACTGTCTATCAAAAAACTTCCGGAACGGACAGCGGGAGAAGAGCCGACGGTTTACATTGCCGGTGATTCCACTGTGCAGACGTACGACGAATACTGGCGTCCGGAAGCAGGCTGGGGCCAGATGATTCCACGTTACTTTAACGAAGACATTGCTTTTTCCAACCAGTCGATTGGCGGCCGAAGCTCCAAAACATTTATTACGGAAGGGCGGCTCGATCAAATTTTGCGAACTATCCGTCCAAACGATTACTTCCTCATTCAATTCGGACATAACGACGCGACAATCAGCCGCCCGGAGCGTTACGCGTCTGTACCTGACTACAAAAATTACCTCAAGACTTACATCAATGGAGCACGCCAGCGCGGAGCCGAGCCAGTTTTAGTCACACCGGTCGGACGCCGTGATTTTCAAGAAGCAACCGGACAATTTAATATCAGCTTTCCTGAATACGTACAGGGGATGAAAGAAGTCGCAGAAGAAATGAATGTTGAACTCGTTGATTTAAGCGCCCGGAGCGTAGAATATTTCAATGAGATTGGTCCTGAAGGCACGCTTGCTGTTTTCCTGCACACAGATCCCGGTGTATATCCTGCTTTCCCAAATGGATCACAGGATAATACACACTTCCAGGAATACGGGGCGATTCAAATGGCGCGGCTCGTTGCCGATGAAGTGGAAAAAAGCAGCAGTAGTTTAAAAGAATTCGTCACATCTGTTGAGCCGCCGGCTGCCGTACCATCCGTGCCGAAAAACGTCAAAGCCGGCAATATCAGCAATGCTGGAGCGCTTTTAACGTGGGATGAAACAGAAAATACCGATATTTATAAAGTATATCGGAAAGAATCAACGGCGGATTCTTATTCGCTGATCGGGACAAGTACACTGCCGCGCTTGACGATTTCCGGCATGGAAGAAGGGAAATCATACAATCTTTATGTCACGGCGGTAAATGCGAAAGGCGAATCCGAGCCGTCTCAGACGATCACGGTGCAGACAAAGCAGGCTGCTTACAAATATGACTTCGGCCTAGCCGGCACACCGGTAGCAGAAGGATACAACGAGGTCAATCTATCGACCGTTTATTCAAAAGAAAAAGGGTTTGGCATTATGAATCCTGCAGGTATGATTGGACGTGACCGCGGTGCAGCCGGAGATGATATTGTCCGGGACTGGGTCGGTTATTTTAACAACAAGTGGGAATTTGCGGCGGATGTGCCAAACGGTTCTTATTCAGCGAAAGTGTATGTCGGTGATTTAAGCGGAACAGCCCGCACAGATGTAGCGGTAGAAGGAGTGGGCTATGGAACCGTTTCTGCACCGAAAAACAACTATACAACAAAAATCATTCCGGATATTTCGATCAAAGACGGGCAGATGAACTTTGCGTTCAGCGGCGCAACAGGGATTATAAACGGTATAGAGCTTACCCCGATTTTAACCGCACCAGCCCAGCCGCAGGCAAGTGACATTTCTCTTGATCCAGCTGCTCCATCCGTCTCATTAAAATGGCTGGAAGCGGGCGGTGCGAAAGAGTACAACGTGTACCGGACAATGGCCGGCACAGATAAAACAGAAAAAGTGGGCACCGTGCCAACTACAGAATTCACAGATAAAACCGCCCATGTTGGGTACACGTACACGTATGCTGTCACAACGGTAGATGACAGCGGACAGGAAACCGCTCCATCCGCATCAGTGGAAGTATCATTGATTGACCCGAATATACCAGCACCCCAAAAACCAGCCGGTTTGAACGTAACCGATATCGAGAAAAATAAAGTGACATTCACGTGGGATGCTGTAGACGGTGCTTCCTCTTATGCAGTTTACCGTTCAGAGTCAGCAGATGGTAAATTTGAATTTGCTGGTGTTACAACGTCTGCTTCTTTTACGGACAGCAGTGTACTGACAACCATTCCATATTATTATAAAGCAGCAGCTGTAAACGCAGGCGGTGCTTCAGCAGAATCCGATGTACTCCAAACCGAAGCTGTCACTGTTTTAAAGCGGCAGGCAGAGTCCTTGAAACGGTCTCCTGTGGCAGTGGAAACAGATGAAGGCGTGTTTGTGAGCTGGCGGATACTGGGCACAGATCCGAAGAACATTTCGTTTCATGTTTTCCGCAATGGAAAAAAAGTAAACAAGCAGCCGGTTTCCGGTGCGGCGAACCTGGTTGATCCAGATGGAAAAACAGGTGACACATACGAAATCCGTCCGATTGTCTCAGGAAAAGAAAAAGGCTATGAAACTGTTATGGCAATAGAGAAAAACTATTTGGATATTCCGCTTGATAAACCAGAGCCGGGTGTAACACCGCTTGGTGATCCATACCAATACCGGGCGAACGACACAAGCATTGGCGATGTGGACGGCGACGGGGAATATGAATATATTGTCAAATGGGATCCGAGCAACTCAAAGGATAATTCCCAGGCAGGCTACACAGGCAATGTATACATGGATGCGTACAAGCTCGATGGAACTAAATTATGGCGCATTGATCTCGGTAAAAACATCCGCGCTGGTGCCCATTATACACAAATGATTGTGTACGATTTTGACGGCGACGGAAAAGCAGAGGTCGCCATGAAGACAGCAGACGGTACGGTTGATGGGCAGGGAAATGTGATCGGGCGCGTCGATGCAGACCACCGCAATTCGAGTGGTTATGTTTTACAGGGTGATGAATTTTTAACCGTTTTTGAAGGCGCAACAGGCAAGGCTTTAACGACCATTCCATACACACCGGCTCGGGGCAATGTGGCCTCATGGGGCGATGCATATGGCAACAGGGTAGACCGTTTTCTTGCTGGAGTCGCCTACTTGGACGGGGAAACCCCGAGCTTAATTATGGCGCGCGGATATTATACACGCACCGTTGTATCCGCCTACCAGTTTAAAAACGGTACATTAACGAAGCAATGGACATTTGATACAAACGAAGGCAAGCAGGATTATGCAGGACAAGGCTACCATGCGCTTAGTGTCGCAGATATCGATGGCGATGCCAAAGACGAAATTGTATACGGACAGATGGTTATTGATGACAACGGCAAAGGGCTTTATACGACAGGCCTTGGCCACGGCGACGCGCTTCATGTAAGTGATCTTGTACCGTCAAATCCAGGTCTGGAAGTATTTGCGACCCAGGAAATTAAAACAGGCCCGTACGGCTACGATATGCGTGACGCGAAAACGGGACGTATTTTATGGGGCGTGAAAACCGGACAGGACACAGGCCGGGGAGTTGCAGCAGATATTGACCCGCGTCACGCCGGTGCTGAAGCATGGGCCGTTTCAGGCGCCTGGAACAGCCGTGCAGGCGGGCTTCATACGTCAACGGGAGAAAAGATTTCTGATTCGATTCCATCCGCAAACTTTGCGATCTGGTGGGATGGCGACCTGCTGCGGGAACTGGCAGATCATACGTATAACGAATCAGTCGCAGCCGGCGTCGGTACGATCGACAAATGGGATTACGAGCAAAATAAACTTGTGAATCTACTAACGGCAGAAGGAACATTCTCAAACAATACGACAAAAGGCAATCCGGCCATTCAAGCAGACTTGTTTGGCGACTGGCGTGAAGAAATTGCCTGGCGGGCAGAAGACAGCTCTGCTCTTCGTATTTACACGACAACGGATTTAACGGAGCACAAGCTGTACACATTAATGCATGACCTGCAGTATCGTCAAGCGGTTGCCTGGCAGAATGTCGGCTACAATCAGCCGCCTCACCCATCTTTCTTCTTAGGAGAGGGAATGGACGGCCAGCCGGAAGCCCGTATTGAACCAACAAAGTAAGGAAGGAGAGCGGCTCAGTGCCGCTTTTCCTTCAGAAATTATTTGTGAATATTTTCACAAAAATGTAACATCGCTCGTTTTTGGACAATGACTTTTATATAATGGCGTTATAACAGACCATCAGGAGGGAAGAGAATGACAAAGTGGGCATTTGTTTCTGATTTTGACGGCACGATTTCAAAACGTGATTTTTACTGGCTTGTAATTGATGCGTATTTTCCGGAAGGACGTGATCTATACCCGAAATGGAAAAGCGGTGAGTGGAAAGATATCGATTTTTTGGCGAAAGTGTTTGGGTCCATTCATCAGAGCGAGGAACAGATTGCAAAAGACATTTTATCCATTCCTATTGATGAAGATGTACCGGGGTTTGTCCAGTCTGTGCAGGCGGCTGGCGGCGATTTTTTCATTTTAAGCGCCGGCACCGATTACTATATTAAACCAATTGTAGAAAGCCGTGGGCTTGAAAACGTAACTGTACTTTCAAATAAAGGCGTGTACCGCGAGCAAAATATTCACCTTGATATTGATCCGGAGCACTGGAGTTATTCAGAACGGTATGGGATTGATAAAGCGATCGTGATTCAGCGATTGAAGGAAGAATATGATGTCGTTTATTTTGCTGGAGACAGTGAGCCAGATTCTCATCCGGCTGTTTTTGCGGACCGGACGTATGCGAAAGAAGCACTTCCGGCTATATTAGACGAAAAAGGGGTCCCTTATGTCCACTTTGAACGCTTTAATGATATTAAAGCAGATTTAATTAAAGAAGGAAGGCTGCCCGAATAAATCGTGCAGTGACGAACATTTCGATCCCAGCGATGATGGAAATTGGCGTGCAGGTGCTGGATTCTGCAGGCGAGCGGTTACGCCAGTATGGATTTCAGCATGTGACCGTTGTGTGGGATGGCTTTGTGGAAGCCTCATACGGACCCCGGCTTCTTTCCGCTTTACATGGCTGTTCAGTTGGGACGGTTCTTGTGGACGGAACGAGTGACATTCATGATATTACGGAGAGGGCGTTTCAATTAACGGCAAGCGATGTCGTCATTGGCATGGGCGGCGGTGCGGTGATCGACGTGGCAAAGTACACACGCCTTCTTGCGGAAGCTGGCCGTTATCAGCATTCCTACATCCACTTCAAACGACGGATTCGCAAGCAGCGGCTGTTCTTTAACGGTTAATGGAAAAAAAACGAGGTACCAGCCAAAATTCCATTTGGCATTGTAGCAGAACTGACTATTTTGGAGCAGGCACCGGCTCCGTTTATTCTGGCGGGAATTGGCGATCTGCTGTCGAATATTATAGCTTTGTACGACTGGCAGTTTGAAGCAGAACAAGGGGCAGCAGAAGTAAATGCTTTTGCGGAAATGCTCAGTAAAAAAGCGGTTAACAGCTTTGGCCGCACCCCTATGGCAGACATTCATGCTCCTATTCTACTGAAAGAGCTGATCAGCTCGATGACGATGAGCGGGATTGCCACTGAAATCAGCGGCTTAAGCGCTCCCATCAGCGGTTCGGAGCACTTGATTTCACACGCGCTTGATCAATGGGCAGAAAAGCCGCCAATGCACGGCATTCAAGTCGGTGTCACTGCTTACATTATGTCGCTTGTGCAGGAGCATCGGTACGAGAGAATGCACAAGGTATTTTCGTGTACAGGCTTTTTTGATTATGTAAAAATCATTGGAATGAAACGTTCTGAATTTCTGATGGCTATTGACCGAGCACCCGGAATAAAGCCGAGCCGCCGCACGTACTTGCATGAAGAAGTATACAGAGAAAAAGCGAAGCAAATAGTCGAGCAGAATTCGACATTGAAAGAGATTTTGCATTAAGGGAAAAACGGTTGTTTTTTCGACAAAGATTCTCTATAGTGATGAAGTAATAACATCTGTAAAGACAGGAGAAGGGATCAATGGCAGAAAAAACAATTTCTCAGAAAAAACTGCTTGGCGTTGCCGGGCTCGGCTGGATGTTTGATGCGATGGACGTCGGCATGCTGTCGTTTATTATCGCAGCGCTGAAAGTAGAGTGGGATTTAACGCCGGAACAAATGGGCTGGATCGGCAGCGTAAACTCTATTGGTATGGCAGTGGGTGCGCTTGTATTTGGCATTTATGCTGACCGGATCGGCCGAAAAAATATTTTCATTATTACATTGTTGCTGTTTTCCCTGGCAAGCGGCTTATCCGCCCTGACAACGACGCTTACTGTTTTCTTATTATTACGCTTTTTCGTTGGAATGGGCTTGGGCGGAGAGCTGCCGGTCGCTTCTACACTTGTATCAGAGAGCGTTCCGGCGAAGGATCGCGGCCGTGTGGTTGTGCTGCTTGAAAGCTTTTGGGCATTGGGCTGGCTGCTAGCTGCGGTCATCTCATACTTTGTTATTCCATCCTATGGATGGCAGACGGCTCTCGTCATTGGGGCACTGCCGGCACTTTACGCGCTGTACTTAAGGTTAAACCTGCCGGATTCGCCGGCGTTTTCCCCGTCTAAAGCTGAAAAACGGACGATTGGGCAAAATATCCGCGATGTATGGTCGAAAAAGTATGCACGGTCTACACTCGTACTATGGGTCGTATGGTTTACGGTCGTGTTTTCGTATTACGGCATGTTTTTATGGCTGCCGAGTGTAATGGTGATAAAAGGTTTTGATTTAATTCAAAGCTTCGGATATGTCCTCGTTATGACTCTGGCACAGCTGCCTGGCTACTTTACGGCTGCCTGGCTGATTGAACGGGCGGGCCGGAAGTTTGTTTTAGTTGTTTATCTGCTTGGAACAGCTGCTTCTGCTCTTGTATTTGGAAATGCTGAATCAACTGCAGTATTGATTGCCTCAGGAATGCTTCTCTCATTCTTTAACCTGGGGGCGTGGGGAGCACTATATGCGTACACGCCAGAACAGTACCCAGCTGTTATCCGTGGTACCGGGTCGGGCATGGCGGCTTCTGTTGGACGAATTGGCGGTATTTTAGGTCCGCTTTTAGTTGGCTCGCTTGTTGCGTCCGGCCAGTCAATCGGCTTTGTGTTTGGCTTGTTTTGCGTAAGTATTGTCATCGGCGTACTTGTGCTGGCTCTGCTTGGGCGTGAAACAAAACAAACGGAACTCGAATGAATGTCTTTTATGTTTCACTCGTTCATCAAACCGTAATGTAACTTAACTCCATTGTCACACGTGTGTAACTGTCTGGCGCTATACTAACCTCATGAGATTACGTGAGAGGGGCGTATAGCAGAAATGAGCTTTTTTCTTATCATGTTTGTAGCATTTATTGTTACGATTGCGATCGCCAGCGGCGGGCTTCATTTGCTGTTTAAACAGCTGAATCAATATTTAGATCAAAACAAACGTTAATATAAAAAAACCGCCCCATAACGGCGGTTTTTTTCTTTATGCCAGAAAAATAAAAAAGAAGGTAACGAGAAAAACAAGGGCAAACAATACAACGAAAATAGTTCGCTGTTTTTTCTCTGCTTCTTTCATAAAAAGATCTTCAATCGTCATAAAAATAGCGATAACGGCCACAAGCAGCGCGAATCGGCTCCAGCCGCCCGGATAAGCGGAAATTCCGTAAAAAAGCGCAAAAATAATTAATACGATGCGATATATGAGCCGGAATGACCATGTTTTCAATCTATCACTTCCTTTTAGTTACTATTTTACGAAAAGATCTTACATAAGTACAGTTGAGTAGGTAAAATGTCACATGTATACGGAAGAAATTGTCCATGTTACAATAGATTGAAAAAACATGTCAAAATGAGGGATCACGCTTATGAACTTGCCAAATGACCTTGTACACCCGAAAGTGGCGTTAACAAAAAATATGGAATTGATAAGTGGAGCCCACATTTTGTATTTATATGAAGATAAAGAAAAGTACTGGGAAAACATGTTTTCCTTCGCCATAACGGGTTTAGAGCTGAAGCATCAGGTGATCCTGCTTGAGTCGGCGGAAAAGATTGAGAAAATCAAACAGCAGCTTGCTCAAAAAGGGTTCTCGGATGAACAAATTGCCTCTATTGAATTTATAGACCACTGCCAATTTTATAACGCCTATCAATCATTTGAAACTGAAACGGTGCTGCAGGGGCTTGATGACGCTGTTCGTCATTATGTAGCGAACGGCGCACCTATTCGTGTATGGAGCCGTGTGATATGGCGTAAAGATGTAGACTGCGATAAGGAAATTCCGCTTTATGAACAAAAGGCCAACGCCGTTTTAAAACCGTTCCACGTATTCACAGTCTGTGCGTATGATGGCAACGATGTTTCAGCAAACTTCTCTTTAAAGCTGATGAAGGGTCACTCGCATATCATGACAGATAACGAGATTACAAATTCATCGTATTATGAAAGTGAACGAAACACACCCTCTCTATTTATAGAAGACTTTTTGCAGGAAAAAGTCCAGCACTATAAACATTTAATCAACGAGATGCCTGATGCTGTTTTTATTTTTTCGGCTGAGAAAGTGGTGTATGGAAATTATACCGCTTTAAAAATGCTGAATTGCAAAGAAAGTGATTTGCAGCATGCGACCATTTGGGACTTATTTACAAAGGAATATCATCCTCTTATTTACGAAAATACAGAAAAACTTTTGCGAAACGATAGAGTACCGCTTGAGGAAATGAAAATAAAAACGTATGACGGCCAAATTTTAGATGTTGAGGTGGCGACTTTTCCTTTTTCATTTGATATTGAAAAAGATTTTACGTTCATTGCCATTATCCGCAGTATTCAGGATCGCAAAGCTCATCAGCAGCTGACTATTAAAACAGAAAAGCTCAGCCTTGCCGGACAGCTTGCTGCGTCGATTGCCCATGAAGTGCGCAACCCGCTGACTTCGATTAAGGGGTTTATTAAGCTGGCCCGGGAAGACGCCATGCATGATGCATATTACACGATTATCGAAGAAGAGATTGACCGGATTGAAACGATCGCGAGTGAGCTGCTTGTGCTCGGCAAGCCGATGTCGGTTGAAATTGAAACGTGCGATGCCGGCAAAATGCTGAAAGACGTATCGATGTTGCTTCAATCACAGGCGGTAATGCGGAAAATTGACATTCAGTACAGTGACATAGAACCGGATTGCTTTGTTCGGTGTAATGCCGGGCAGATAAAGCAGGTGTTTATTAATATTATAAAAAATGCAATTGAAGCGATGGAAAACGGCGGAGTAGTACGCACTTCGGCACGTTTAAACGGTGAAAAAGTGGAAATTGTGATTACTGATGAAGGAAAAGGGATGCCGGAAAGCGTATTAAAAAAGCTGGGTGAACCTTTTTATTCGACAAAGGAAGACGGGACAGGCCTCGGATTAATGGTTTGTTTTAATATTGTAGAGCAATATGAAGGAATTATCCGCGTTGAATCTACGGTGGACAAAGGGACAGCTTTTACAATCGAGCTGCCGCTTGTTTCGGTTTAAAGTCGTCTATTGAGGGCGTCTTTTTTTTTCACTCTTTTTTCATTAAAACATGGTATAACAAAAGGAGCGAAAGGAAGTGGATCGGATGAATATATTGCTGGCAGAAGATGATTTGCAGCTTGGAGAATTAGTCAGCTTTATGCTGAAGAAAAAAGGCGGTTATGGGGTAGAATGGGTGAAAACAGGAGAAGATGCTTATGATTATGCATCCTCTGTTCATTATGACGTTCTTATTTTAGACTGGATGATGCCGAATGGCACTGGAGTGGAGGTATGCCGGGACCTGCGCAAAGAAGGATACGGTGGAGCCATTTTAATGCTGACGGCAAAGGATGCCGTAGAAGACCGGGTGATGGGGCTTGATGCAGGAGCGGATGATTACCTGGTAAAGCCGTTTGAAATTGATGAGCTGCTGGCGCGGCTTCGGGCGCTTACCCGCCGCAACTACGCCCCTATTGTGGGAGAAACGGTATCTATTCAAGGGGTAGAGCTGAACCGAAATAGCCAAACAATTCAAAAAAACGGCCAATCTATTCAGTTAAGCCCTCGTGAGTTCCAGCTTTTAGACCTGCTTGTACAAAATAAAGGACAAGTATTAACCCGGGATGTGATGCTTGACCGCATTTGGGGATACGAGGCGGACGTAACGACCAAAACGATCGATGCAACGGTAAAGCTGCTGCGTAAAAAGCTCGATCTCGTTGACCGGCCGGATATTGTGCAAAGTGTACGGGGAGTTGGATATAAAGTTGAAGAATAAATGGTTAAAGATAAACTGGTTCAAAAGCAGCAGCGACTTGTTTCAACAAACACAGCGGAAACTCACCATGCAGTACAGCAGCTTAATTATGCTGTTTCTCGTTCTTTTTATTGTGGTTGTATACACGCTGCTATATATCGTCATTCTGCGTGACCAGCATCGGGAGCTTGAACAGCTGACCCGGCAGGAAACGCGGGTGATCAGTGATTACTTAGCAGAGAGCGCCCGAAATGAATTGCAGGGAATCGGCAGCCAGGAGCTGGTGCTTGCCGGGGTTGACCAGTTTTTTTACTATGTGACAGATGCAGATGGAAATTTTGTAATGGGAAATGAAATGGTTCCGAATATACGGGAGGATTTGTTTTCGCTTGTGTCGGGCTGGGTGCCTGACCGCAATCAAATTCGTGAAGAAACCATACAGGTGAAATTTGATGAACGGCGTATTGGCGGAAAAGAAATTAAAGAACAGCCGAAATCCGATACAGTCCGGCTGATGATCGATGGCAGCCCGATTTTTTATAACGGACAGTTTGTCGGCATGATTTACATTGGCAAGGACATTTCTTTTGCGTATCAATTGTTTCAATGGCTGCTTGTTGTGCTGGTCAGCTTAACGGTACTGTTTGCCGGCGTAGCGATTTTTATCAGCTCTGTAATGTCGAAAAAAGCGATGGGACCCATTTCAAATGCTTTTAACCGGCAGAAAGAGTTTGTCGGTGATGCTTCACATGAACTGCGGACGCCGCTCAGTGTCATGCTTTCATCCATTGATGCGATTCACATGACAGATGGTGTTGAAGCAGATCCTTTTGCACAGAAACTACTGCGAAATATGAAGTCGGAAGTGAAAAGAATGACAGGGCTTGTCAGCGATCTGCTTGTGCTGGCCCGTGCTGATTCGGGCGGGGCAGAGCGTACAGTGGCCGGCTTCGATGTGAGGGAAGAAGCTGACCGTGTGATCGAATCGCTGACACCGCATGCCGAAGCAAACGGTGTTTCGCTTGAGATAGAAGCACCGGAAAGCCTGCCGGTCATGGGGGATTGGGAGCGATTAAAACAGCTTATGTACATTTTGCTGGATAATGCAGTCAAGTATTCACCGGACGGAGGCAGGGTCAGGCTGCAATTATCAGAGACCGCTCGTCACTGGACGATGAAAGTAACAGATGAAGGCATCGGTATTCATCCTGATGACCAGCCTCGTATTTTTGACCGCTTTTACCGCTCTGATAAATCGCGCACCCGCACTGTCGGCGGGCATGGACTAGGATTATCGATCGCCAAGTGGATTGTTGATATTCATCACGGCACCATTTCTGTAGAGAGCGAGCCGGAAAAGGGCAGTACATTTATTGTTACAATACCAAAAGAAAAAGCTGTTTCCGCATAATAGGGAAACAGCTTTTTTATTGTTCACTGCCGCCTGTGTAAGAACAGCCAAGCCGGTTTTGGGTGAGCGGTGGGAAAGACCATCAACCAAAATAAAATAAAAAATACTTTTTCTGCATTTTCACCGTCTTTTCACTTTTCTTTTCTACAATAAAGTCAATTCAGTAAATCAATTACGCAAAAGGAGCAGATAAACATGGAGACAGAAGAACGTTATACACCACAGCCAGAGAAAAAAGGAAAGGGCGGTTTCGTGAAAATGGCGGCCGCTTCATTTACGGGTGTTTTGGCCGGCGGCACAATGATGTTTTATATGGCACCAGCTCTGCTTGATACCAATACAACAGCGACTGAAACAAAGTCGTCAAATACAGCAAATGAAATCACTGTACAGCCGGCATCAACGGCTTCCTCTTCGGAAAATAACTTAATGTCCGCCATTGATTCAATGGATGAAGCGGTTGTCGGTGTCGTGAATTTGCAGCAGCAGGAGCAGGAGCAATTTAATCCTTTTGGCCGTCAGTCCATGGCTGCTACAGGTGAAGATACTGAGGAAACAGAAGCTGGAACAGGCTCGGGAGTTATTTTCAAAAAAGGGAAAGATGTCAGCTACGTTGTGACGAATAACCATGTCGTGGAGGGAGCCGACACGGTGGAAGTGGCGCTGGCAGGAGGAGAGCGGATTGATGCAGAGGTAGTTGGAACGGATGCACTGACGGATCTTGCTGTCTTGAAAATTTCTAGTGACCATGTTAATGAAGTCGCTGACTTTGGTGATTCAAGTGCCCTTAAATTAGGTCAGCAGGTAGCAGCAATCGGCAACCCGCTCGGACTGGATTTATCAAGTTCAGTTACGGAAGGGATTGTCAGCGGAATCAACCGGACTGTGCCGGTTTCAACCTCAGCGGGTGAATGGGAAGCAAATGTCATTCAAACCGATGCGGCAATCAACCCGGGAAACAGCGGCGGTGCGCTTATTAATAGTGCTGGCCAGGTGATCGGTATTAACAGCATGAAAATTGCGGAAGAAGGTGTAGAAGGGCTTGGTTTTGCCATCCCATCTGAGGATGCCATCCCGGTTATTCAAGAATTGATGGAAGACGGGAAAGTGGACCGTCCGTACCTTGGAGTAGGCTTGGAAGATGTGAGTGCGTTATCACGTGAAGTTACAGAAAACCAGCTGAATTTGCCGACAAGCGTTACGGAAGGCACTGTAATTTCCCAAGTGGAAATGGGGTCATCAGCAGCAAAAGCCGGCTTTGAGGTCGGAGATGTGATTGTAAAGATTAATGATACAAAAGTGGCAAGCACATCAGAATTCCGAAAGTACTTGTACAATAAAGCGAACATTGGAGACAAAGTTAACATCACCATTTATCGCGATGGCAAGGAGCAAACGATTTCCATGAAGTTATCCACGCAAAGCGAATAACTTTCACCGATTTTTCACCAAGGCTGGTTACAGTATGAGCAGGGCTGGAAAAGCCCAAATCTAAAGGAGGAAAGTGAATGAAAAAAAGCGTTTTTAATGTAGTGATGACTGGGGCCCTATCACTAGGTGTCCTCGATGCAGCAAGCCTGCCGGTGTTTGCAGCGAGCAATTCTGCACTCGACAGCAGCACGCAGGCAAAAGTAGACACCATTATGAGTAATTTACGGACAAAGCTTGAGGCCATCGGTGTGGACCTTCCGGAAAAAGGCGATATGTTCGCGAACTTGAATGAGGAAACAAAAGCGAAAGCAGAAGCCATTATGGACAAAAAGAAAGCCGGTGAGATCACGGAAGAAGAAGCAAAGACACAGCTTGAAGCACTGGGAGTTCAAATGCCAGAGCGTGGCAAGGGCAAAGGCACCGGTCATCTGGCAGAAGATGTAGAAGATGCGGATTTGAATGAATCCGCACAGAAGAAAGCCGATAATATTCTCGCGCAGGCAGAAAACGGCACCATTACACATGATGAAGCGGAGGAGCAGCTGACGGCGCTCGGTATTGAAATCAATGAACGTGGCGGCAAGGACGGCTTTCTCTCAAGCTTAGATGAAGAAACGAAAGCAAAAGCAGAAGCAATTTTAGAAAAGAAAAAGAACGGCACTTTAACGGAGGCAGAAGCAAAGAAACAGCTTCAAGCACTCGGTATCACTCTTCCTGAGCGTCCGGATCTATTTGGGGACTTGGATGACAAAACAAAAGCAAAAGCGGAAGCGATTATGGAAAAACTGAAAAGTGGAGATTTAACACGTGAGCAAGCGGACGAGCAGCTTGAAGCGCTTGGTGTAGATCTGCCTGAACATGGCAGACATGGCGGCAAAGGACGCGGTAATATGCTGCAAGGGCTGGATGATGAAACAAAAGCAAAAGCAGAAAGCCTGATTGAAGGCGCAAAAACACAGCTTGAAGACCTTGGCGTTGACAAAATGCCATTGCATTAAAGAAAAGCGCAAGGCAGCCGTTCAGGCCCGAAGGCATAAAACGGACCAGCAGAGCGACGCTTTTTGCCGCACAGCTGTGACGGCTTATGACCGGGGGGCTGGCTGGATGAAGCTGGACAGTGAGAAAAGCATAAAGATTACCTGGATCAAGAGCTGACAGCCAGCGGCCGGCCGTCAGCCCTTGTGACTAGCAGCGGATTAAACATCCGGAGCTGGACAGCGTAACAAAAAAGCCCTGGGGAGCCAGGGCTTCAGGCTGTCGACAAAGTCGACAGTCCTTTTTAATATTGAATGAGCAATCAAGATTTTGTGTTGTTTTAGTTACAAGTCAACTAAATAAGCTAAAACAAGAAGACGAAAACCCCATTTTCGCAGAAGTTCTTTTCGAAAATAGGGTTTGTCTACACTCTGAAGCCCTGGGGAGCCAGGGCTTTTTTGTTTTGGAAAAAACTTATATACTAAAAACAAAGATCGGAGGCTGCCATATGAGTAACATAAATATCGCCGACGTTTTATTTCAACTGGTTATGCTGCTGACGCTCTTTGTGCCAGCCGGTTTGATTTTCCTCGGAATACGCTCCTGGCGCGGAAGATCAAAGCAGCTGGACCGAATAGAAAGAAAGCTGGAGGAGCGCCAATGATTGTCGAAAGCTTTTACACCGTGGGTCTTGGGCTTTTGCTCGGAGTACCAGTGCTTATTTTATTAGCCGCACTGATTAAAATCGGTAAAAAAAGAAGCTGAATAAAGTCAGCTTCTTTTTTGCAAAGTTTTTGAACAGTAAAAAGGCGGGTAAAGAAGGAGAAAGAAAGGTGGCGTCATCATGAATCTTACAAGAGTCAGCCAGACACCGGACCGCATTTCTCTGGATTGGGAGGGAACAGGACCGGTGCGCATTTTAAAAGACGGCAAAGAGGTCTACAGCGGCCAGGATACGACGTTTACAGATACAGGCCTGAAACCGGGAACCACATATTCCTATTTATTTAAAGGAGACAGCACGCTGAAGATTCAAACGACAACAGCGGTAGAGCGTGAGGAAAAAAATGCGGACATTCCGCTGCAGGAACTGATTGTTACAACGGTTGTAAAAGAAGGAAAAATCGCGATGGCCTGGGAGCCGATTCGCGGTGTAGAGGAGTATGCGATTTACCGTAACAATGAATATGCCGGAACCGTAACAGAGCCGGGTTTTCACGATACCCATATAACGATGGATGAATCATATGTATACGAAATTAAAGGTGTCCGGCCGCTTGAGCCGGGAGATGAAGAAGCGGCGGAAAAATCATCTCCGATTGCCAAAGTGATCGATTTGTTAAAAGTTCAAAAGAATGAAGATGATATGCTTGTTGAAACGTTTTTGCTTTTTAAAGATATTGGCCGGCCGGTCGATGCGTTAAAAGAACAGCAGGCCTTTGTAGATCGTGACCATGTTCTTCGTTATACAACCTTTTTAGAAGATGAGTGGGTAGAAAACCCGAATGTTTTATCAAAAATGCGCTTTTTTACGGGAGACGGACGGACATTTGATCCGGAAGCAGACCGGTACCGGACAAGAGCTGAAGTGAAAATTAAGGGCAAAAATGTTACACTTTCACGAAGTGTCGGCGCATCTGAAGGCTATACTGTAGAAAAAAAGCTGGTTGAACGGGACCGGGCTTCAGATGAAGGGATTGTCATAAAAAGTGTACAGACCGACGAGGAAAAGGTATCTTTTCTGCTTGATCATTCCGTAGGCAACCCGTTAATGCCGTCACCGGACATTGTGTATAAAGTGCATGCCGCTTTTTATACAAATGGATTGATGGAGATAAGCGGTGAACATGATGAAGCACCGCATCACGAAGTTTATTTAAAAAGCGGAGCCGGCGAATGGAAGCCGCTGCACCGTTCCAAGAGCCGGGGGCTTGAACGCCTGGCTCCGCCGACAGCTAACCGGTTCTGGCGGTACTCCAATATGATATAAGAAAAAAGAAGCAGCACTCCTTAGGAGGCTGCTTTTACTTTTACGCGGGAATCAAGAGCATATTTAGACGAGCCGGCAAGAGCCAGGTGAACAGACATCGCCAGCAGTACAATATCCAATTCCAGTCCGCCTAAAAAACCAGCCGACAGCTTGACTGTAAAAATGGCTCCTATTAAAATAACGGCAAACAAAATGGACAGGATGCGCACACCCAATCCGAGTATTAAAAGAATACCTCCAACAAGTTCAATGCCTGCAACCACATACGCCATAAAGCCCGGAATTCCTACACTTTCAAAAAAACCGGCTGTGCCAACAATGCCGCCTCTCAACTTGTCTAATCCGTGCATAAAAAACGTAAATCCAAGCACAAGCCTCAAGATAAGGTTTCCTTTTTCCATTGTAAATCCTCCTTTTTCTTATTCACTACATTCGGTAGTGTTATAACACTATGCTTTGTAGTTTACTATGAAATGAGCGAAATAATTGTTAAGATTTTGTTTCAAAAATGTTACACAACGGATTCTTGACGAAGTCTTTGTATGCACACTACAATGAGTAATGTGAGGGGGGCAGGAAGTGAAAATTCAATCCTTTAAATTTAATGAGCGCGGCTTGAACCGTTTTTTTGGACCGCTTGAAGCTAAAATTATGGATGTGCTTTGGTGCGGCGGCGAAAAGTCGATCAAGGACGTTCAGCATGAACTGGAAAAAGAAAAAGCGACTAATTTCAATACTGTCATGACGGTCATGAACCGTCTCGTGGAAAAAGGCATCCTGACAAAACGATTAGAAGGACGGACTTCTATGTACCAGCCGGTTCTTACGCGGGAAGAGTTTGTAAACACCCAGTCAAAAGAAATGACACAAGAGCTGGTCGACGAATTCGGGAGCGTGGTTGTCAGCCATATGATTGATGCGCTTGATGAAGCAGATGATGACTTGGTCGCACAGCTGGAGCAGAAAATAAAAGAATGGAAAAAGGACCGGTAATATGAGGACTACACACCCATCAAAAAGTCTGTTTCTCGTCAGCCTGCTTGCCTCGGGTACGATTTTATCCCAAATGGGGCTTTATGCTGTTTCGCTGTTAGCCGGCTGGGATGTGCGCCTGAATTTCGTCGCTGTGTGCCATAGCGCGTTAAAATGGATCGGTTTTACGTTTTTGGAATACGCTGTTGATGCGCTTGTGTTCAGCACGCTTATACTATTCGTTTGGAAGCTTAGCAGGCAATGGCTTCTGGCCTCTCGTCTGAGACGGTGGTTTGGCGCATATGAAATCGGTGCACTGACAAACGAATGGTCCAAGCGGTACAGTGCGGATATCCGCTTGATTTCATACCCTGCCCCTGTAGCAGTGACAATGGGATTTTTTCGCCCGGTTGTCGTTCTGTCAACTGGACTAAAGGACATGCTGACGGACTCGGAATTTGAGGCAGTCGTGTATCATGAACTCTATCATCACCGAAGCCGCGATCCGTTGAAGGTTTTTTTGCTGGCGGTGTCGGCCTCTGTTTTATGGTATATGCCTATTTTAGGATGGGTACGGGAGCAGTACCGGCGTGATAAAGAACTGCTGGCTGATGCGTATGCGATTGAGCGGACAGGCTCTGCAGCCGAGCTTGGCAGCGCGCTTCTTAAAATGATCAAAGCAGGCAGACAAATTCATATGCCGCTGTCCTGTGTGTCTTTTGCCGATACATCTGTAAACGAGCGGATTCACCGCCTGCTGAACCCGGCTGCGGACCGGCCGCTGCATATACCGGTTCAGTCAGCTTTTTGGTCGCTGTCTGTTTTTGCCGGCATTTGCTTGTTATTTATTGATGTGCTGCTGTAAAGAAATGTTTGAATAGAGAAAAGCTGCGAATCGCAGTTTAAAGGAGAGGAAAAAGTTTGGCGAAAGGTGTTTTTTGGATTGTCGGCTTTTTTGCCATTTGTATGGCAGGAGTCGTTTTTTTATCGAACGTAAGTGAAAAAAGTGCCGAGATTAATTATGAGAAGGAACCGTTTTTAGGCAAAGAAGAGGCGCCGGTTTCCATTGTAGAATTCGGTGATTATAAATGCCCTGTGTGCAAAGATTTTAATGAATCGTTTTTTCCGCTGATCAATGAACAACTCGTGGAAACAGGAAAAGCGAAGTTTTATTTTATGAATTATTCATTTATTAACGTAGATTCCAACCGGTCGGCCCAGTTTGCTGAAGCTGTTTATCAGACACTTGGCAATGACCGCTTCTGGAAGTTCCATCATCTTATGTATGAAAAACAGCCGGATGATTTATCATTTGAAAAAGTCGACTTATATACGAATGACTTTTTAAAAGAAACGCTGTCGGAGATTGCAACCGATGAAGAAGTGGCAAAAGTGATGGCGGTCGTAGAAAAAGAAGGCTCGATGGCAGCGTGGGAAAAAGACGCCGAAACGGCAAAAGAGCTAGAGGTATCTGGAACGCCGACTCTGTTCGTAAACGGCAAAAAATTTGAAGGAAATTCGTTTGACGATTTAGTTAAAATGGTGGATGAGGCAGCGGCTGATGCTGAGTAAACCGCTTCTCGCCGCCTGGCTCACGGCCATTGCAGCCACGCTTGGCAGCTTGTTTTTCAGTGAGCAAATGGGTTTTATTCCTTGTGCGATGTGCTGGTATCAGCGTATTTTAATGTACCCGCTTTGTATTTTCCTCGGCCTGGCATTTTATTGGGGCGACACACGCATGTACCGCTATATTCTGCCGGTCAGCGTATTCGGAATGGGGATTGCAGGATATCACTATGCTTTGCAAAAGATACCGGCGATGAAGCATTTTGAAATGTGTACAAGCGGCGTTCCCTGCTCAGGAGAATATATTAACTGGCTTGGGTTTATTACCATTCCGTTTTTAAGTTTGTGTGCCTTTACGATCATTACAATATCTATGCTTGTTCTTCGTAAAATGTCCGTTTAAATCAAACGGGCATTTTTTCATTTATTCTTCACGCAATGTTCACATCTGACCTGTATAATCCATGATGTAAAGAGTAAGAGGGGGCAGGAAAGTGGAACAATCGCGAAAGCATTACCAATGGATTTGGCGCTGGCATTTTTATGCCGGTCTTATTTTTGCACCTTTTTTGCTTGTACTCGCAATAACAGGTGCAGTTTATTTGTTTAAAGCAGAAATTGAGCATGCGCTTTATGCAGATTTATACGATGTAACGCCGCAGTCAGAGACGATGCCAGCCAGTCATATGTTTGCGGCTGTTAAAGAGCAATATCCGCATGCCGTCATCACGCGCTACCGGCCTGCAGATTCGGAAGACCAGTCAGCGGAAATCGGCATTACCGATCATCATGGAACAGCGATGACCGTATTTGTCGATCCGCACACGATGCAGATTATGGGAACGCTCGATGACACGGACCGGATTATGGACAAGCTTGAAAAAATTCACGGCGAATTAATGGCAGGCACAGTCGGTGACCGGCTGGTGGAACTGGCCGCGTGCTGGGCACTGATTTTAATCATTACGGGGGCGTATCTCTGGTGGCCGCGTAAGAAGGAAAGAATATGGGGCGTTGTGCTGCCGCGTTTTTCCAAAGGAAGCCGGACACTCGTCCGCGATTTGCATGTAGTCCCAGCCGCCTGGATCTCCGCCGGCATATTTTTTCTTATTATGACGGGCCTGCCGTGGTCTGGTTTTTGGGGTGCGCAGGTGCAAAACGCGGCAACCAATTCTGGAGAAGGCTATCCGCCATCGATCTGGGTGGGGGAAGCGCCGCTTTCCAGCTTAAAAACAGAAGATGTAGCGGATGTTGGCTGGTCGGCGGAAAATCTTCCAGTGCCGCAGTCTGTGCAATCGGCGTACGTCCCGCTGTCGATTGATGATGTCATCCATATTATCAACGAACGGGGCATTAAGCCGGGCTATGACCTATTTATTCCGCAGGAGAAGACAGGCGTGTACACGGTTTCCGCGTTTCCGCCAAAAGCACAGGATGAAGTGACGATGCATATTGATCAGTATACCGGCGCAGTACTGGCAGACTATCGTTATGAAGACTACGGACCGGCCGGTAAGGCGATTGCGCTTGGCATTACCCTTCATAAAGGGTCGCAGTTTGGCATGATCAACAAGCTGATGGGGCTTGCAGTTTGTATAGGGATGATAGTTGTTATTGTAAGCGGACTGCTTTTATGGCGAAAGCGGAAGCACAGCGCACCCGCGCGTCCTGCAGCGAGAGTGGCAAAAGGATTATGGGCACTGATTATCATGCTTGGTATTTTGTTTCCACTTGCAGGTGCATCCATGCTCGTTGTATGGATCATTGATCAAATCGCAAAGCGGGTAAGAGGAGGATTTGCAGCATGAGAAAGTGGATCATCTTTAGTAGTCTATTTTTATTATCAGGCTGCAGCCTTGATCCCGATTCAGCGGATCAGTATGTCGTAGAGGAAAAACTGGATGCAGCGATTGATGTATCAGCCGGCCATATACAGATTGCCACATCACCGGGTGCGGACGTATCTGTTTCTTTTTGGCCGGAGGGCGGACAAAGGGAAACGCTGCCCATGCAGGAAGGAAAAGACGGGGTTTTTACAGCACAAAAAAGGATTATAGAAAAAGGAATTTATTTTGTAAAAGCGGATATTCAAACGAATGGACAGCATATTATGCCAACCCAAAAAATATGGGTGGGCATAGAAGCAGATGTTGAGCAAAATGGGCCTTCCGTAGATATGAAGCACCACCATTGATCTCCTATTTTGGCCGACAATGTTGTATACTGGTATAAATAGGGATCAGGGGGATTAGGTACATTATGCTAGAACAAAGAAGGATGGAAAGACGAAAGCGCCGCCGGCTGAAACGCTGGGTCAGAGTGTCGCTTCTCGGCTTATGTTTAGCTGTTGCCGCAGCTGTTGCGTTAAATATAATGGTGACGAAAGAAAAGGCACAGGGGGTACCAAAAGGTATTTTGGATGAGGCGACGGCTTCTCAAAAAGAAACGCCGCTCGTATCGATTACAGTGAGTGCAGCAGGAGATTTTACACTTGGAACGGATGAGACATTCACATATGCCGGGTCATTTTCAGATGAAGCGGAGCGGAATGGCTTAGCTCATTTTACAAAAGGGCTGAACGGTATTTTTCAACGTGATGACTTGACAACGGTAAACCTGGAGACGACGCTGACCGAAGCGACAGAAAAAGCAGAAAAAAAATTCCGTTTTAAAGGAGATCCGGAATATACGCAGATTTTAACGGATGCCGGTATAGAAGCAGTCAATGTAGCCAACAATCATATTTTTGATTACCTGGAGCAAGGATATGAAGATACAAAGGCGAATTTAAAAGCAGCGAACATTGGCTTTTTTGGTTATGAAGATTCCTTTTTAACAGAAGTAAAGGGTGTGAAAGTCGGTGCGCTCGGCTATGAAGGCTGGGCCGATACGGCGGAGATCCGTGCTCAGGTGGAAGCGGATATTGTGCAGATGCGGGAAAAGGGCGCGGCGATCGTGATCGTTCATTTTCACTGGGGAGTGGAGAGAAGCTACGTACCGGAAGAATCGCAAAAGACACTGGCCCGATTTGCAGTCGATGCCGGGGCTGACCTTGTTGTAGGGCATCATCCGCATGTGGTACAGGGAATTGAAGAGTATAATGGTAAATTTATTGTTTACAGTCTTGGTAACTTTATGTTTGGCGGAAATCGAAACCCGTCCGATAAAGATACGTACGTGTTCCAGCAGACGTTTGAAGTAAAAGATGGAAAGCTGACAGATGGAAAAGATATTAATGTGGTACCTTTCTCCATTTCTTCACGAACAGATCGGAATGATTACCAGCCGACCCTGCTTCAAGGTGCGGAGCGGGAACGGGTAATGGAAAAGATTTTGGATATATCCAATCAAATTCAGCCAGCCGATTGGGTACAGTACATGAAAAGTGAGCCGTCCAATTAAGGGGCGGTTTTTTTTTGATAAAAAAGGTTTAAAGAAGGGTATAGGAAGGTATATGTTCTTTTAGAAAAGGGGGAAGCGTTTAACAATGAAAGAGCAAACGGATGAGTTTATTGTGGAAGCGTATAAAAAAGCAGTGAAACTGGATCTGGATCACGATTTTCTCTTGCTGCTCGAAGAAGAGCTTGAGCGCAGAGAGTTAGATATACATAGAGAAAAAGTGTATTAAAAAGGGGTATCTCATAAGGAGACACCCTTTTTTATTTGTCCGCATTTCCACTGCATCCTTTTCGTATGACATGTATGACCTGAAAAGTTTTCTTCGTATTCTTCTACCAAGGAAAAACCATTCGTCTCGTAAAATCGCTCCCCGGACACGTTGCCACTTTCTGCATCAGCAGTTATAGTGCAGGGTTTGGACAAATGATTGATCATTTCATGCAGCAGCCGTGTGCCGATCTCTTGCCTCGGGGCATCCGGATGGAGATAGACCGCCTGCAAACTGGCATTTGGCCCTTCTTGCACGGCGTTTGCGAACCCAACCACCTGCCCGCCGCACTCCGCCACGAAAAACAAGCTCTGGAAGCGCTCCTTAAGCTGGTTTACCGCATAAGCGCGATCCAAAAAAGCATCCTGCACAGGCCGTGGAATGATCTCTTCATATGTATCGTACCACGCTGCCCGTGCGACAGCCTGGACGGCTGGAATGTCTTCGTTATTTGCCGGGCGGACGAGCGGAAAATCGGCCCGGTACACAACGTTTAACAAGCAGGGCTGCCCTTCTTTTTTTTCAAGTGCTGCATGTATGTCCGGATAATCCGCTTCGACGTTCCATGTAACAAACGGCAGTTTTTTTTGTGCAGCCTGTGACCGTTTGTTCACAAGACGCACACCGATAAAAACGCGGTTAAGGCCCAGTTCTGCAAAAGCTGTCTGCAAAATAGCGCATTTAGAAGCCTTGTTATAGCTCTGTCCCCAATATTCGTGTCCAATCCATGTACCGAGACTGCATGAGCCGCTTTCCCGGTCAATGAACATTAAAGTTGTAATGCCGATTAGTTCACCGTCTTCAGTGATTATCGCCCGTGACACTGTTTTTTCTTCCAGCTCTTCCGCCATCACTGCCTGCAAAAAGTCAATTGTGTCATGGACTGTATTTACTTGCAGGCCAAGCGCTTCCTTTATCTCGGGCGCAGAAGTCAGCGTGAAAATTCGGTCTGCATTCGTTAAGCTGTGTGGCTGCAAGATGATTTTTTTCATTCACTCCATACCCCCTTCAATGTTTGGCGGAACAAATCGTTTAACCGTTCTGTTGGGTTCTCTGCCGGCTGCTTGAGGGACGCAGCACGGCTTCGAAGCTCTTCTATCTCCCGTTCAAGAAATGCGTCTATGAGGGTGATGCCAGATCCGCCGTTTCCCTCTTCACCCGCAGTTTTTCGTGCGGCAAGCTGCTGGATGGCCGTCATTAGGGCTTTATCTTTGATCAGCGCGTCCAGCAGGGAACCGAGCGGAAAAGGAGGGATAGTCTGCCGCTCAGCAATCCACTTAGCTGCGAGCACCGGACGCAGGATATAAAAATATTGTTTAAGTTTGCTGTTTTCTTTTTTGTGCACAGCCCGGAAGTTGCTGGCTGCCATATTGATGTAATGATGCATACAGGAAACCGGTGAAAACACGCTGCCGCTCATTTCTCTCATCTGCCCGGCGGTTTGGTACAGTTCTTCATATACAATATCGGAGAACAGCCATTCCAAAAGCAGCGGATTGGATTTACGAAACAGCTTAAGTGTTTTGGTCAGATCCCAGCCGCTTACATCAAGCTCATCGTGAATCGGGCGTTCAATCACGTCACGTTTTTTCCCGACACCTACAGGGTCAATGCTGAGATACACTTCTGGGCGGTGTATATAAAAAAAGCGAACATCCCAGTCGCTGTCCGGAGATGGAAACCCCCATGCCCGGCTCCCTGATTCACAGGCGTATAGTACCTTCACATCGTATTCCTGTTCAATGCTCCGTAATGCTGCCAAAATCTCCTTTTCCATCCTTTTACACCTCCGTTTGCGGTAGTGTACTCGCTTTTTCGATTATTGTAAACCTCAAGGTGGGGTAAAGACGTAAAAAAGGAGGAAAAAAGATGATTGCATTACACATGTAGGGTTTGCGGTGCTAGATTTGGAGAAAGCGGTTGATTAGTATGAGAAGACCCTCGGATTTGTAATCATTATCGGGCTGTATTTCTTTGATGCGTCGGAAGAGGAAAAGCCTAATATGACACAGGATCTACAGGGGCAGCACATAAAGAGGATGAAACGAAGAGAACCGGAAAGATACCACACCGGATTTTTTCATCTTTGTCTGATAGTAGATGATGTGGATGCGGCCGCCGAACGAATTGAAGAGGGGGGGAGGGAAGCGGATCGGCCAAAAGTGGAACACCCGCCCCGCCAAGCCGTACTTTCTACAGTACTGTCAGAACCCCTTTAGCAACACCATTGAGCTGTACAGCCATAGTACGGAATTGATGTATGGAAACCGGGATTAGCGAAAAGCGCTTGTGCCAATAAGGCATAGGCGTTTTTCTCTTACAAAAAACCGTTTCTTTTCACCGTTCTTTCACCAACGCGGTTTACACTTCAGAATATCGAAAGAAGAAAATGGAGTGTGAAGAGAATGAAGAAACGGTTTGATCCGTGGCTCGCGGCGATTTTAGCGCTGTCAGCGATATTGAATTTTTATAACATAGGGGCATCAGGATCCAACTCGTATTATACGGCGGCTGTAAAAAGCATGACGACCAATTGGAAGTCGTTTTTCTACGCGTCATTGGACTCAGGCAATTTTATTACGGTGGATAAGCCGCCGGTCGCTCTTTGGGTTCAAGCGATCAGCGCGAAAATTTTTGGCGTGAGTGACTGGAGCGTGCTGCTTCCGGAAGCGATCGCCGGTGTATTATCCGTTTTTGTTTTATATACGATTGTCAAACCCGTATTTGGTATGAAAACCGCACGCTGGGCCGGGCTTGTGCTGGCGGTAACGCCAATCTTTGTTGCGGTAACACGGACGAACAATACAGATGCGATGCTGATTTTAACACTGCTTTTTGCTGTATGGGCGCTCATGAAGTCGGTTCAGCAAAAAAAATTCAGCTGGATGCTCCTTTCCATGGTGTTGATTGGGATCGGCTTTAACATTAAAATGCTGCAGGCGTACATGGTTATACCGGCTTTTTATCTTTTTTATTTAATCGCTGCGCAGCACAACTGGAAAAAACGAATCGTTCACTTGGTTATGGCAACAGTCGTTTTATTGGGTGTTTCTGTTTCATATGCGACAGCGGTACAGCTGACGCCGGAAGAGAACCGTCCCTATATCGGTGGAAGCCAGACAAACTCAGTGCTGGAGCTGGCATTTGGCTATAACGGGATTCAGCGGCTGACCGGGGACCAATCAAAAAGCGGCGGTACCGATGATAAATCGGGCAGCTTACTGAATAACAACTCTTCCCGGGGAGCCGGCGGTGAAGATATTGGCGAAGCAGGTGTTCTGCGTTTGTTCTCGGATTCGATGTCTGGACAGTCGAGCTGGCTGCTTCCATTTGTCTTGTTCGGTTTAATCGGAATAGCGGTGTCGATCAAGCGCCAAAGAGCGCTTACGATGCAGCATAAATTCGCTATCTTCTGGCTGGCATGGCTGCTGCCAATGATGGGCTTTTTTAGCATCGCAAGTTTTTACCACCGCTACTATTTAAGCATGATGGGACCGGCTGTTGCGGCTTTAACAGCTGTTGGCGGCGCGGTGCTGTGGGGACTGTACAAAGAGAAAAAGAACTGGAGCCGCCTGCTGTTTCCAATAGCGCTGCTGATCACATTCGCTTTTGAAGCATACGTACTTTATCAAAATATTGACTCGATTCAGCCGTGGCTGATCGGCGGAGTGCTGGCTCTCGGGTTGGTTGTCTGTATCCTGCTGATTATCACGACAAAATATGTCCATCATGTCCGGACAGCAGCGATGCTGGGGCTGCTTTTAATGCCAGCTTACTGGACGGCTATACCCGTTATGGCGGGTACGACAAACAGCATCATGCCAACCGCTGGACCTGCTACAGCAGGCGGACCGGACGGTGGCGGTGTATTCGCTGACCGAGGTGTGGCGATGGCAACAGATGGTGAACGTCCAGAGATGCCGGAAGGGATGGAAATGCCTCAAGATGGTGAAATGCCAGCTGGAGTGGAGCGTCCTGACGGGACAGATGAAAACAGTTCGGACGGCCGCGGCGGCGGTGATATGGGCAGAGAGATGAGCGAAGAGCTGATCAGCTACCTGGAAGAAAACCATACAGGCGAAACCTACTTAGTTGCAGTGCAAAATGCCAATTCTGCTGCCAGCATCATTTTGAATACGGACTACACAGCCTTGGCTATGGGAGGATTTGGCGGATCCGATCCGGCTATGACGGTTAAAAAACTGGAAGAAATGACAGCCAGCGGAGAAGTGAAATTTTTTATGACATCAGGCGGCGGACCGGGAGGCAGCCAAAATAGTGAAGTAACCGAATGGATTCAGGAGCATTGCAAGGAAGTCACTTCTGATGACTGGAGCGGTTTATATGTTTATGAAGGAGCGTGAGGATATGAAATACTCCATTATTATCCCAGTGTACAATGAAGAATTAGTGATCCGTGAAACGTACAGCCGCCTTAAAGCGGTGATGGATCAGGCAGACGGTTCGTATGAGCTGCTGTTTGTGAACGACGGCAGCCAAGATGCGACCATTGATATTTTAAAAGAGATTGCGGTGCAGGATCGCTATGTAAAATATCTTGATTTCTCTCGTAATTTCGGACACCAGATTGCGATTACAGCCGGCATGGATCATGCTGCCGGCTCCGCGGTCGTGGTGATTGATGCTGATTTACAGGATCCACCGGAGCTTATTCTAGACATGATTGAGAAATGGAAAGAAGGCTATGATGTTGTATACGCCAAGCGGACAAAGCGCAAAGGAGAGACCTTTTTTAAAAAACAAACGGCGAAAATGTTTTATCGGCTGCTGCGGGCGTCTACCGATATCGATATTCCGCTTGATACCGGCGACTTCCGCCTATTGGACCGGAAAGTATGCGATCAGCTGAAGGGCATGAAAGAACAAAGCCGCTTTGTCCGCGGTCTTGTCAGCTGGGTTGGCTTTAAACAAACCGCGATTGAATATGAACGGGACGAACGGCTGGCCGGCGAAACAAAATACCCGCTCAAAAAAATGCTGAAGTTTTCAATGGACGGCATCACCTCGTTTTCTTATAAACCGCTGAAGCTGGCAAGCCTGCTTGGCGTCATGCTGTCAGCAGCAAGCTCACTGGCTATTTTGATTGTCTTGTATCAGCGCTTTTTTACAGACACAACGACTCCAGGCTGGTCATCCTTACTGCTGACAATGCTGTTTTTCAACGGTGTCATCCTGATTATGCTGGGCGTCATTGGAGAATATATCGGCCGCATTTACGACGAAGCAAAAAACCGGCCGTTATATATTTTGCGTGACAGCCGTCAATCCGAACATGAAAGCGACGTTGTGACCCGCTATGCGAAATTTAAATGAAGTGATGAAATTTGGGATTGTAGGCGTGTTAAATACAGCGGTCGATATGCTCCTTTTTTTCACGCTTTGGTCGGTTGGTGTGCCGTACTTGTGGGCACAAGTATTATCCTACAGTGCAGGCACGCTCAACAGTTTCGTCTGGAACCGGTCATGGACATTTAAAGCAAGTGGGCGAATACATATAGAGGAAATAACAAAGTTCATCCTTCTAAATGTGATTGCTCTTTGTATGTCGACGTTTCTGCTATCCCTTTTAAGCGGGCAGCCGCTTTTTATTAGTAAAACCATCGCCACACTCAGCGGCTTGTCCGTCACGTTTTTCGGCAGCCGTTTCTGGGTGTTCAGGCAGCAAAGGAGAAAATCAATATGACCATTAAAAAAGCCGTCATTCCAGCAGCAGGACTTGGCACAAGATTTTTGCCTGCTACGAAAGCACAGCCAAAAGAAATGCTGCCGGTTGTTGATAAGCCGGCCATTCAATATATTGTGGAAGAAGCAGTTGCCTCGGGCATCGAAAGCATTATTATTGTGACAGGGCGCAACAAAAGATCGATTGAGGATCATTTTGACCGCTCGATTGAATTGGAACAAACATTAGAGGAAAAAGGGAAGAAGGAGATACTGGCAGAACTGCAGGGGATTTCGAATCTAGCTTCCATTCATTATATCCGGCAAAGAGAGCCTCTGGGCCTGGGACACGCTGTTCTTTCCGCTCGTCAATTTATCGGCGATGAACCGTTTGCAGTACTTTTAGGAGATGACTTAATGATGTCTAAAAAGCCGGCGCTTCGCCAGCTGATGGATGTGCACGAAAAGATGGGGACCGATGTTGTCGGCGTACAGCATGTTGCGCCGGAGGATGTATCAAAATACGGTATTATCGACCCCCGTGCCTGCACAGGTTCTGTGTACGAACTGGCTGATCTGGTGGAAAAACCATCTGTTGACGAAGCGCCGTCGATGATTGCGGTTATGGGACGTTATGTGCTCAATCCATCTATTTTTCCTGTTTTAGAATTTTTAGAGCGTGGCACAGGAGGAGAGATTCAGCTGACGGATGCACTTCGGAAACAGTGTGCTGCTTCCCCGATTCATGCCGTTTTACTTGAGGGGCAGCGTTATGATATCGGCGACAAGTTCGGCTATCTGCGTGCCGGCATTGAAATGGCGCTCAGCCGGCCGGAAATGCGCGGCCAGGTGCTTGCTTATTTGGACGGGCTTCATGGAAGAATGGCGGTTCAGTAATGAAACCACTCTTTAAAGAGGACGTTTATACCTCATCAGACCGGGAACAGTCATAACAAAGGAGTGATATTTCATGGACCATCCAAAAGAATTAACAAACAAGCAAAAGGAAAACATGAAAGAAGCCCAGAAACAAGAAGCGCAAAAGACGGCTGATAAAAACCGTATGCCTGATGACCAAAATCGTTTAAAAGACACAGAGACGCGTCTTCCGTAAAAGAAGAAAAACCGTCTGGCCGAAAACGATCCCCTTGTGTAAGGGGATCGTTTTTTCATGCTGCAGGCTTTTTTTATGATAAAGCAAGAATCGCCTGATAACAGGCTGCCGCCGGATGGTAGTCAGCTTTAGGGGCAACGCTTTTTTCTCCTTCGTACCGCTCATTTTGTTCATTCAGCAGCGTATACCAGCCGCCGTGTGTATGATCGATAAAATACTCCGAAGCATAAGCAAACAACTGGCGATAATGGTCCCAATATGGATCATGGCCGGTTTTTGCGCCTAAAAGAGCGACAGCGGCGATGGCTTCAGAAATCACCCAGTAATTTTTATCGGTATCGATCACTTCACGCTCCGGGGAAAGAGAATAGTAAATACCGCCGTGCTCAGCGTCGTGTCCATATCCCCAGCCGTTTCGGTACAGGTCTTCTGCTGTCTCAAGCATCCAGGACTCCGAACGATGACGATCGAGCCAGAGAAGCAGCTTGCTCCATTCAAGCTGATGGCCGGGAATGAAGCCGTACGGCCGGAACTCGTCTTTGGTGTTACCTTGGTTGTATACCCAGTCCGGCTGCCAGTCTGGTGTGTAATGCTCCCAGATCATGCCACCGCCCTTTGTCCGCAGTTCTATGGGCACCTTTTTTGCCAGCAGGTATGCCCGGTCAAGATACTTGTTTTCCCCAGTTGCTTCAAATGCTGTCAGCATAGCTTCACACATATGCATATTGGCATTTTGCCCGCGGTACGCAGCCAGTACAGACCAGGAAGCATCCCATTCATCGCGGTATAAGTCATGCTCCTCGTCCCAAAAGCGCTGCTCCGTTACCTCGCCAACAATCTCGAGTAAGTCTTTGGCGCCCGGGACACCGGCTTGATGGGCGATCGAAGCGGCCAGCAGCACAAAAGCATGACCATAGGCCATTTTTGTATTATCTTTTACATGAGTGCCTTCGAGCTCAAAAAAGAAGCCGCCATTTTCTTTATCCTGGTGGTGCTCAGTCAAAAAGCGAATCCCGTGTTCCGCCGCATCCCGGCACCAGTCCGGTCCGTCTGTCAGTACACCGATGCTGAAAAGATAAACAAACCGGCTTGTGCCGACAAGATGCTTTGTTTGGCTGTCTGTCACTGTCCCGTCATCGGAAAAGCCGCTCCGATAGCCGCCGTTTTTTTGGTCGATACAGGCAGGGTAATAAAAACGAAGGATATTGTGAATATGTGAGGTGAGTGTGCTTTTTTCGGTAAAGTCCATTTTATTTCCCTTCTTTCTATGTAAAGTAAAAGGGCAGAAAAGCGGGCTGCTTTTCTGCCTGGAATGATCAAGAAGACATCGCCATGCCGCCGTTGATATGAATACATTGTCCGGTAATATAAGACCCTTCATCAGATGCAAGCAGCACATATGCGCCTGCATGGTCTGCCGGCTGTCCAGGACGCCCGAGCGGGGTATTTGTTCCGAATTCGGCGACTTTCTCACCTTCAAATGTGGCCGGAATAAGCGGTGTCCAAATAGGGCCAGGCGCCACCATATTCACACGGATGCCTTTTGATGCCAGGTTTTGCGCCAGGCTGCGTGTAAAGCCGACGATCGCCCCTTTTGTTGCTGTGTAATCCATTAAGGTTGGATTGCCGATATAAGGATTAATAGAAGTGGTGGAAATAATGGCGCTGCCTTGTTTTAAATGCGGCACCGCGTGCTTGCTCATAAAAAAGACGGAATACATATTGGTACGGAACGTTTTATCCCACTGTTCTTCAGTAATGTCTTCAATGTTTTGTGTTGGAAACTGAATCGCTGCATTATTTACAAGAATATCGAGTTTTCCCAGCTCGCTTACCGTTTTCTCTACGAGCTCCTTGCATGTATCTTCTTTTGAAACGTCGCCAGGGAGCAGAAGACAGCGTACACCTTCCGATTCAATAAGCTGCTTTGTTTCTTCAGCGTCGCTGTGTTCTTCAAGGTAGTTGACCGCCACATGAGCACCTTCTTTAGCATAGGCAATAGCAACAGCACGGCCAATTCCGCTGTCACCGCCTGTAATCAGCGCTACACGGTCCTTTAGCTTGCCGCTGCCTATGTAGTTAGTCGGCTGAATCGGACGGGGCTCCATTTGGGATTCAATTCCCGGCTGCTTGGACTGTGACTGCGCCGGCTGGCCGTTTTTTTGCTGTTCATAAAGATTCATCTGGATCTCCTCCTTCTTTTTGTACACAATAGTACCTTAACCTTTCCAGAAGATGGCTAAACGTATTCTTGCAGTTGTCCGTTTTAAAAGGGTGATTCTGGCATGAAAAAGATTCGGTTTGATACAATAAGGAAAAGGAATTGCTTCAATTGAAAAAGGGAGGGAAGAACTACATGAATTGGAGCGAAGTCATTTCGTGGATAAAGTCGATTGCCATGGCGGTCATCATCGCAGGTGCTGTACGCTACTTTTTATTTTCAAGTATTGTCGTACACGGAGAATCTATGGCACCGACATTTGAGAACGACGATAAAGTCATTATCACTAAAACAACGAAGGTCAATCGATTTGATCAAATCGTATTTGATGCGCCGGATGCGGATGAACATTATATTAAGCGGGTTATCGGAGTACCGGGAGATTCGATTGAGGTGAAAAATGACGTGCTGTACGTGAATGGAAAAGCAACAGAGGAGCCGTATTTAGATGAAAATCGGGACGGGCTGATGCCCGGTGAAAAGCTGATGGGTGACTTTACTTTAAAGGAAAAAACCGGGTATGACCGGGTTCCGGACGGATACTTATTTGTGATGGGCGATAACCGCCGTGTCAGCAAAGACAGCCGCGCGTTCGGGCTGATTCCGGAGAACAGTGTGAACGGAGAAGTGCAGCTGCGGTTTTACCCATTGTCCTCAATCCAGACTTATTAAAAAAGCAGTCTCGGTAAAGAGACTGCTTCAGAGTGTAGACAAACTCTATTTTCGAAAAGAACTTCTGCGAAAATGGGGTTTTCGTCTTTTTGTTTTAGCTTATTTAGTTGACTTGTAACTAAAACAACACAAAACCTTGATTGCTCATTCAATATTAAAAAGGACTGTCGACTTTGTCGACAGCCTGAAGCAGTCTCGGTAAAGAGACTGCTTTTTTATTAAACGGTAAAGCGTCGGGTCATCTCTTGAAGATGGGTTGCCATTTCCGCTAAAGAACGGGCAGAAGCAGCGATTTCCTCCATAGAGGCCATCTGCTCCTCGGATGCCGCCGAGACATTTTCTGTGCTGGCAGCAGCTTCTTCTGAGATAGAATGAATTTGATCCATGCTCGCAACAACTTGCTCAGTGCCGGCAGCCATTTGCTGGACAGCGGCGGATACCTCCTGGATTTGACCGGTTACGTCGCCGATTGCAGAAGTAATATCTGCAAACGAGCCACCCGCATTATGCACCACATCAATACCGCCCTGTACTTCAGCTGTGGCTGATTTCATCGCTTCGACCGCTTGGGCGGTTTCTGCTTGAATAGCGGAAATCAGCTCGGAAATTTGGCTGGCTGACCGGGCAGATTCTTCAGCAAGCTTACGAACTTCATCCGCCACCACCGCAAATCCGCGTCCTTGTTCGCCGGCCCGTGCCGCTTCAATCGCTGCATTCAGCGCAAGCAGATTCGTTTGGGCAGCGATCGCTGTAATAGAGTCAATAATCTGGCCAATTTCGTTTGAACGGCGGCCGAGACCTTGAATAACACCGGAAAGCCCGTCGAATGTTATATTAATGGACCCCATTTGGTTAACGGCCTGGCGGATCGACGTGTTTCCAGCAGTTGCGCGTTCAATGGCTCCGGCAGCTGTTTCGGAGACAGAGTGCGCATTGCGGGCGATTTGCTGAACGCCATCTGCCAGTTCGTTCATCGTTGCCGTTGTGTCAGACACTTGACGCAGCTGGCTGTCCGACCCACTTGCCATTTCTTCCATTGTGTTTGCGATCAATTCGGTCGCGCGTGTTGTTTCCTCTGAATTCGCATTGAGCTCTTCCGAGGAAGCCGCAACCTGCTCCGCTGTTTCAGCGACCTGCCGAATCACATCGCGCAGTCCGTTCGTCATGTCATTGAAGGACGCAGTCAGCTGGCCGAGCTCATCACGAGAAGCATACGTTCCGGCAACAGTTAAATCTCCTTTTTGGGCCTGGCTCATTAATTCCTGAATGGCCCGAATAGGGTGAGTAATCATCCGGGAAATCAAAATCGCAAGTCCTGCGAAAAGAAGAATGGAAAGAAGAGAAGCGATTAAAATAATCGCGTTCGCTTTTTGGGCGCTTTCCTGGTTTTCATTGTTTAATACAGCCGCCGTGTCTCGATTATAATTGCTTAATTGAGTGCCAAGCTCTGTCATTTTTGCACGTGCAGGTTCTACTTCTGCTAAGTACTGCTCGTAGGCTTCTTTATTTTTATTTTGTCCAGCGAGAATTTGAGCATCGATTGCTTTTTCACTGAACGTCTTAAATTCTTCTACAAACGGCTCAGCCATTTCGAGTTCTTTTGGATCGGATTTGCTGGCGTTCAAGTAGTCTTCCATAAGCTTGTTGTTTTCATCGATCAAGCTTTCGGTTTTCTCGCGGAGCTCCTGGTTCATGTTTGAATCAGTAGTGACCATTAATTCAAGCGTATAGGCAGTAATAGCCCGGTTGTTTGTCCGGATTTGACCGATGTTTTGAATGGAAATCAGTTTGTCTTCATACATCTCCTTCGACTTTTCGGCTGTCTGATTCAAAAAGTAATAGCTGGTACCGCCGATCATCAGCAAAAAAAGAACAGCCATTATGATTAGAACGAGCATTTTTTGGCCGATTTTTAAATGCTTCATAGGTATAACCTCCTGATTTTTGTCGTAATATGTCGATATCCTGCTATGTATTTCGACAAAAAATGATAAATATTTAGCTCTTTTGGCCAGCTTTCTGGGAGAAATGATAAATATTTTATTTAATTTTAAAAGCGGGGCTGCAAATGATATACTACGGTCATCTAAAAAGAAAAGAGGCGTACCATGCTTACATTTGAAGAAAAAAAAGCGGTTCTTGCGACATTTCCACAGCTGACAGCGAAAGATGTGTCTTTGAAGCGTGTTAATTACCATTTTGAGGAAAGTTTGTATGAAAAAACAGTGGTGGTATATCACCTGCATCCTAATGGGAATGGATTTGTTTTTGTAGGCGACTTGCCGGGGTATGAAGCTGATTCAAAAGGGCTTATCAATATTCGGGACTTTTCAGAAAGTGAACTCCGGGCAGCGGTATCGGATTCGATCCGGTATTTGTCAGATAAACCAGAAGATGAAGCCATTGAGCAGGAGGAGCTTGTGAAAGAAACAGAATGGAAAAACCATGAAGGACAAGTGCTGGTGCTTGCAAATGAAGATGAGCTGTGGAATGTGTACACAGGTTTAAATTTGGAAGAAAGCTTTGAATCGTTTAAAGAAGCAGAGCGTTATTTGCTGGAAGAAGGATTCCGGCCGCAATCGAAGTAAGAAAATCCCTGGCATTTCCTGCCAGGGATTTTCTTATGAAACGATCCGTCACCCAAGTTTGTAATAGTTTTTCACAGCCTGCATAAACTCGTGGAGGCTGGGTTCTTCGGTCAGGTTGGCAAGCATACCGCGCAGCACAGCGGGCCGCGGACTGCTGCTTTGGAGTTCCTGTTCGATCACATCAAGCGACACGAGGATGTCATCAGACCAGTTTTCCTGCTTTAAATCAGACAGCCAAAGAACGAAAAGATCATCGTTCAAGTGATGCTTAAACAAATTTTCCATGATTTGCGAGTCGATCACAGGCGGCTTGGCGCGGCGCTTGAGCCCGGCCTGCAGATCATCGGCACTATCTAATAAAAACTCCGCAAATGAATGGACGTCCAGCTCTATTCCATCTACAAGTGTCATATGCAAAAACGCATGCTGGATGCCTTGAAGTGCAGCGGACAAGTCCCAAAAGTACGGTTCAATCTCGCGTCCATACATACCGATCAGCCGGTTTCGATAAAGTTGATGCGCCTCCGCACGCATTTTGAAAATAAACGCTTCGATATCTTCATTGAATGGAATTGCATTTTCGCGTGCCTGCATGATAAGAAACTCTTTATGTTGCTGAATCTCACGCATTTGGCATTCAATTTGTTTTACAAACTTTTCACGCGGCGGCAAGTCTTCAGATTCAATCGTCTTGATTTTAGCTGATAACAAATCAAAGTAATAATGCAGAACCGCTAACAGCAATGCTTCTTTGGATTTAAAGTGAAGATAAAAAGCACCTTTTGATATGTCGCAGGCGGTGGCGATTTCTTGTATGGAAGTGGCAGCAAAGCCTTTCTGGGCAAATAGTTTAAGGGATTCTTCGATAATTCGTTGTTCTTTCTCAGTCATAGACGTTCACCTCTACTTCTATTATGACCCACAAGTCACTGTTTTGAAACCGGAAATTATTTGACAATTGACCGTATGGTCATATATATTGAAAAGAGAACTGACCGGTTGGTCATAAAGGGGAGGAAACATGAACGCGTTAATTAACTTCGTCTTAAAAAACAAATTTGCCGTCTGGCTGATGACCATCATCATAACCGCGGCTGGTTTGTATGCCGGGCTTTCTATGAAGCTTGAGACGATTCCTAATATCACGCCGCCAATTGTGACAGTAACAACGGTCTATCCGGGAGCGACGCCGGAAGAAGTGGCGGACAGTGTGTCAGAACCCATTGAAAAGCAGCTTCAAAACTTAGGAGGCGTAAAAGTCGTCAGCTCGACTTCCTATCAAAACGCTTCCTTTGTCCAAGTAGAATACAGCTTCTCGACGGATATGGAAAAAGCGGAACAGGAAGCAAAAGAAGCACTTGAGGACCTGGATTTTCCAGAAAACGTGCAGGAGCCTGGCGTATCGCGTTTAAGCATTAATGCATTTCCGGTCATGGCACTCAGTCTTTCAGACCAAAACCTGTCTCTGGAAGAGCTGACAACACTTGTAGAAGAGGAGGTTCTGCCGGAAATTGAAGGCACTGAAGGTGTGGCATCGGTTCAAATATCCGGCCAGCAGGTGGAGGAAGCAGCCGTTGTGTTTGATAAGGCAAAGCTTGCCCAGCTGAAGCTGGATGAAGACACAGTGACGAAAATAATTCAAGGAGCTGACATTCAAGCACCGCTTGGCTTATTTGAATTTGGCAGCACGGAAAAGTCTCTGATAGTTGATGGCAATATTACAACGCTTGAAGACTTGCAGAACCTTCCAATCGGTCCGGTCAAGCTGTCAGATATCGCCGAGGTAAAATTAACCGGAAAAGCCGAATCAATTTCCCGGACAAACGGACAGGAATCAATTGGCTTGCAAATTGTAAAAGCAGCCGATGCGAATACAGTGGACGTTGTCAATGCAGTAAAAGAAAAAGTAGATGAGTTTGAAAGTGATATGGACGCTCTGACGGTTACTTCTACTTTTGACCAAGGCGGTCCAATTGAAGAATCTGTGAAAACAATGCTGAACAAAGCGCTGTTTGGTGCTCTTTTTGCGGTTATTATTATCATGCTGTTTTTGCGTGATGTACGCTCGACAGTTATCTCGGTTATTTCGATTCCACTGTCAATTTTAATTGCGTTAATTTTACTGAAACAAATGGACATTACGTTAAACGTTATGACCCTTGGAGCGATGACAGTTGCCATTGGACGCGTAATTGATGATTCGATCGTGGTTGTGGAAAACATTTATCGGCGCCTGTCGCTTCAGGATGAGACGCTGCGCGGAAAAGAACTGATCCGTGAAGCAACAAAAGAAATGTTCGTGCCGATTATGTCTTCCACTATTGTATCCGTCGCGGTGTTCCTGCCGCTTGGGCTGGTAGAAGGTACGGTAGGCGAATTGTTTCTTCCATTTGCGCTGACGGTTGTGTTCGCGCTGCTTGCCTCGCTCCTGGTAGCTGTCACCATTGTGCCAATGCTCGCCCATACACTGTTTAAACGCGGCGTTAAGGCAAAAGCACACGAAGAAAAGCCAGGACGGCTTGCTGCGGGTTACCGTTCTGTGCTGAACTGGACCTTAAATCATAAAATCATTACATTTTTAACGGCAGTTGTGCTCCTGATCGGCAGCTTTTTCTTAGTGCCGAAGATCGGCGTCAGCTTCCTGCCGAGTGAAGAAGAGAAAATGGTTATTGTCACGTACGCCCCGGAGCCGGGACAGACGATGGAGGAAGTAGCGGATATTGCGGCTGATGCGGAGCGCTACTTTATGGATATCGACGATGTAGAGACGGTTCAGTATTCAGTCGGAAGTGAAAATCCGATGAACCCGGGCCAATCGAACAGCGCCATGTTTTATGTGATGTATAACGAAGAGACAAAAGATTTCACACAGAAAAAAGAAGACGCGCTCAAAGATTTGCAAGACTCTGTTTCTAAAGGAGAATGGGCGTCGCAGGACTTCTCGGCCAGCGCCGGAAGTAATGAAGTCGCCGTTAATATTTACGGCGAAGAGCTGGAAGACATCGAGCCGGTTGTGGCAGATGTAGAAGAGATGATGAAAGATAGCGGTGATTTTAAAAAGGTGGAAACGGGTCTTGCAGACGCCTATGAAGAATACACGCTCGTTGCCGATCCAGAAAAAATGGCGGCAGCAGGACTGACTGCCGGTCAAATCGCTATGGAGCTGAGCCCGGTGCGGGAACGCCAAATTTTAACGACGATTGAAAGGGATGGGGAAGACGTCAATGTTTATATTGATGTACCTGCGCAGTCATATGAATCTATTGACGATATCACGAACCGTTCTGTTTCAGCAATGAACGGCCAGCCGGTGAAAATCGGCAGTGTAATGACGGTAGAAGAAGGAGAAACATCGGATACGGTTTCCCGCCGTAATGGGAAAGTTTTTGTGGATGTGAATGGCGAGCTGAAAGGCGACGATGTATCTGCGGCATCCAATTCACTGCAGGAAAAACTCGATAAACTTGATTTGCCTGCAGGTGTCAATATAGAAATGGGCGGTGTAACGCAGGATATTAATGAGTCGTTTACGCAGCTTGGCCTTGCTATGCTGGCGGCGATCGCGATTGTATATCTTGTACTCGTCATTACATTTGGCGGCGGTCTCGCACCATTCGCGATTTTGTTCTCGCTGCCGTTTGCTATTATCGGTGCGCTTGTGGCGCTCTTGATTGCTGGCGAAACAATCAGTATTTCCTCTATGATTGGTGCGCTTATGCTGATTGGGATTGTAGTAACGAATGCAATCGTGCTGATTGACCGAGTGATTCATAAAGAACGCGAAGGCTTAACGACGCGTGAAGCGCTGCTCGAAGCAGGATCAACACGTCTGCGTCCTATTTTAATGACAGCGCTGGCGACGATTGGTGCTCTGTTTCCGCTTGCGCTCGGTCTCGAAGGAGGAGGCTTGATTTCAAAAGGTCTCGGTGTAACTGTAATCGGCGGCTTGACAAGTTCAACTTTGCTGACACTTGTTATTGTGCCGATTGTGTATGAAGTTCTATCCAAATGGATGAAAAAAAGAGTATAAAAAAAGCAGCTTCCTGATCAGGAAGCTGCTTTTTTGTACACTGGTCACAGAAAGTAAAAAACACCTGCAGTTGTTACACCGCGGGTGTTTTGGCAGGTGGTTAACGATGGTCTTTCGCATGACCAATATGGTTCTGCACATCGCCTTTTAATTTATCGCCTTTCCCCTCTGCCTGCATTTTTGTGTTGTCTGTTGCATTCCCTACCTGGTCTTTTACTTCACCTTTTGCTTTGTTTACGGCGCCTTTTAATTTGTCGCCAAGTCCATTGTTGTCATGTGCCATGATGAAAACATCTCCTTTTTGATACGTCTAGTAGATGTTTACCCGGGCTGCATAGTCTTAAACAAGGTCATCGTCCGTTTCAACAACAGCATACTGATCATCCGCTTTTTCGGAAAACCGGTTATAACGAGCTTTAAATAAGCCAAACATATACTGAACAATGACTTTCAGAAGCGCATAAGTCGGCAGGCCGATCAACACACCGACTACGCCGTACAGGTGGGCAGCCGTCAGTAGAACGAAAATAATGGTGACCGGGTGAATTTGCAGCGATTTGCCCATAATTTGCGGAGAAATAAATTTGCCTTCTAAAAGCTGAACAACTGTCCATACTAAGGCAAGCTTTACCACCATAAACGGTGACGTCACGATGGCAATAATAATCGCGGGTGTAATAGCAATGACCGGTCCGAGGTATGGCACGACGCTTGTCACGCTGGCAATAGCCGCAAGCAGAAGCGCATAATCAAGGCCGATAATGAGAAAGCCGATATACATCATAATTCCAATGCAAAGACTCACCAGCATTTGTCCTTGAATATATGAGCGAAGCTGTTCATCCATTTCAATCAGCATCGCCCCGGTACGACCGCGCATTCTTGGCGGCAGTACATGAAGGAAGCCGTTATAAAGCTTATGGCCGTCTTTTAGCAGGTAAAACAAAATAAACGGCACAGTTACGAGCGAGACAATGAAATTAGTGAGCGTAGCGATCACATTCGTAATACTGTCAAGCGTATGCCCGGCAAAATCAGAAAAATTCTGCGTAATGGATCCTAGAAACTGTTCAGCGTTCGTCTGCATATTTTTAGAGATTTCCATATATTGTGCTTCAAAGGGTGAGTTGCGTGCCCACATATCGATATCCATGCCGAGCTGCCGGGCGTAGCTTGGGAATGAAGCAATCAGCGCTTCAGTCTGATCCCGCAAAAAAGGCAGGATAGTCACCAGTAAAATGGTAATCAGGCCGGATAGCGCCACGAAAACAATTAAAATTCCCCAGCCGCGCTGTATTTTATAGCGCTGCAGCAGATTCACAAGCGGGCTTAATAAGTAGTAGCCAACAATGGATAAAATAACGGGGAGGGCAACGGTGCCGATAAACCCGAAAATTGGTTCAAAAATAAAGGAAACGCGGGAATATACCATAATAGTAAGCCCAAGCAAAAGCACAAGGCTTAAGACGAATAGGGCTGTGCGTCCGCCTAAAAAACGGACGAGCGGGGATTGTTCATTCATTCAGGTCCACTCCTCTGGCAAATCACAAGGGCGAACGAAGCTGCCTTTGATTCCTTCTATTATACAATAAGAAGGAAAAAAACACGCATTTGCCGCTTTTCTGAAAACACTATTTTTAAAGGAACTGCCATTTTTTCTCTTATAATGAAGAAAAAAAGGGGGAGCTGCTTTATGCACATTTTGCTTATACTGGCGGGTTCCGTGCTGATTGCCATCGCGTATAATTTCTTTTTAATCCCACACGAGATTTTAAGCAGCGGATTAAGCGGAGTAGCGATCATGCTTGGCATTATTACGCCACTGAATACCGGATTGTTAAACTTTTTATTAAACCTTCCGCTGCTCATACTCGGGGTAGTCAAGCTTGGAAAGAAATTTATTGCGTATACGATTTTATCAGTTGTATCGCTGTCTTTGTTTCTTTATTGGATTCCTATCACGCAGCTGTCCACTGAGCCGATCCTCTCTTCTTTGTTCGGCGGCGTGTTAACGGGTGCGGGAGTCGGCCTGACTTTCCGTGCGTCTGCTTCATCCGGCGGTTTTGATATTATCGCGATGCTGCTGGCACGCAAGCGGGACTTCCCGCTCGGCACACTGCTGTCCATCATGAATGCAATTGTGATTGTTGCCGCGGGCTTTCTGTTCAGCTGGGATGCTGCTCTGAGCACCTTGATTGCCATTTACGCAACAGGCAAAGTGGTCGATACGATTCACACGAAGCACATTAAGCTCACGCTGCATATCGTAACCTCAAAAGGCGATGAGCTCTGTGCGAAAATGCTGAAAAACCTGTACCGCGGCATTACCGTCACGGAAGCAAAAGGTGCATATTCCGGCGAAAGCCGCTCCGTCTTAATGACCGTCATTACCCGTTATCAATTAAATGAAGTGAAACAGATGATTCAAGAAGTCGACCCGCACGCGTTCGTAAACATTACGCAGACGGTTGAAGTGATGGGGCTGTTTCATCGGGAATAAAAAACCGATCCGCTTTTGCGGATCGGTTTTTTATATTGTTCTTTTTAAGTAATAAAAGTACGAACGAGATCATGGAGTGAAAATTTTTCCTGTCTGGTCAAATTCTATCCAGCCTTCTTTCAGTGGAGTGTAATTCATTCTCCTGCCGATTGTCCTTCCTCATAGAGTCCTTCCGATAGCAAAAATGAGCAGAAGAGTGATTATATTGATCAATGTCATTACTTTCGTTCTGTATTATTCTTATCTTGATAAATATCCTTATGTTGGTTTGTTTTAGTGATTGAAGTTATTCGCACGCTCCAGCAGGAACACGCCGTTTTGGGACGGTATAGAAAAAAGCTTTACCTGACCGTTTTCTTCACTGTAAAACTCGTAGTGAGGTTCTGGTTCCTTTTTTCGCACCACTGTAACACGATACCGCCATGGGGTTCCGTTTGACACCCAGTCATCAACGACTTTAATGGATAAAAGGTCATCTTCACTCCAGCCTTGGCTTTTTTCTAAATAAGCGAGCACTTCCTGTTTCACTTGTTTTTCTTTGAATAGGTGAGGGCCCCACAAATAGAAAGCAGGATAAGCGGCCAACAGAAATAAAACAATCCATTTTGTCATATTCAGCACTCCAGTCTGCTTTTTTACTGCTTACATCGATACAACGCCTGTCCTTAGAACCACGAGCAAAAATAAAAAACAAAAAGCCAGGCTGTTTAACATAATGCTGATACGTGCAGCCCGTCCTCTTTTTCCTAAAAGAGCACAAAGAATACCGAGCAATGGAAACAGCCCCATTGAAAAAATGGAAAATTCACCGAACGTATAGAAAAACACATCAGTCATCATAAGAAAAGGAATAGAAAAATAAACAAATAGGCAGATAATAGAATAGAAAATATAATATTTTTTCATTAAAAACTCTCCTTTAGTGTAAAAATACACTAAAGGAGAGTTTTTGTAAATGGATATTTTAAAATCAATTTCAATCGTATGAAAAAGCCTGCCCGGTTCAAAACGGGCAGGCTTCACGATTACAAAATCTCGGTTACTTCACGGTCTATCAAGCTGGCACTTTTGGCAGCGGTGAATAAGCCGGTTGAGGCCATAAAAATGCCAGATGCGATAATCGCGTTCATCGCCTGCGCAACGGCTGCCGCATCCACCGGTTCAACCGGTGTATCGATCGTGAGGCTGGACGTGCCGCCTCCGGCAGTAGTGAATTGAAGCTGTAGGGTTTTAGCCATACAGTATTCCTCCTTTTTTAGTTAATAGTCGAAGTATCGTTTCGCTCAATGGATACGAGCGGCCGTGCAGACAGCCCGGCAATCGCTGCAGCGGCAGCATTAAACTGATCAGATGTGACATCTGTTTTTACGTTTGAATATGTTTTTGTTTGGAACAGCTGCTTGCCGTTTTCATCTACGCCATTGTCAAACGTAAGGCGCAGTGATGATTTCGTTAAAGTTGCTTGTGCCATTGTTTTCCCCTCCTTTCACCCTTTATGTACAAGGAAGAAAGGAAAATCGATACCCTTATTAAAAAAAAGATGAGATGTATGCGGGACAGATACAATGTGTAAACAAAAAGCCATCCCCCAAAAAGGGATGGTCGCTGTCAGGCATTGACGTCACGTAATAAAATAGAGTTGATTTTTGAAAGCTCTTCATCAGAAAAGTGAAGGTTGTCAAGAGCTTTTACGTTTTCTTCAATCTGGCTTACTTTGCTTGCGCCAATCAGGGCCGAAGTGACCCGGCCGTTACGCAGTACCCAGGCTAGAGCCATCTGGGCAAGCGACTGGCCGCGTTCCGCAGCCATATCGTTTAAAGTACGAATTTGTGACCGGACTTCATCGGTAATCCGCTCTTTCTCCAGAAATCCGGTATTTTTAGCGGCACGAGAATTGTCAGGTACGTCGTGAATATATTTATTTGTCAGCAGTCCCTGCGCCAGCGGACAAAAAGCGATCGAACCAATGCCGTGTTCATCCAGTACATCCTGCAGGCCGTCTTCTATCCAGCGCTCGAACATCGAATAAGACGGCTGGTGAATGAGAATCGGCGTGCCAAGTTCCTTGGCAATGCTTGCTGCTTCGGCTGTCTGTTCGGCAGAATAACTCGAAATTCCGACATACAAAGCTTTTCCCTGGCGGACAAACAAATCCAGCGCCCCGATGGTTTCTTCTAAAGGCGTATCCGGATCCGGGCGATGAGAATAAAAAATATCCACATAGTCAAGATTCATCCGTTTTAAGCTTTGATCCAGGCTGGCAGTTAAATATTTTTTTGAACCCCATTCACCATAAGGGCCTTCCCACATATAATAACCGGCTTTGGTAGAGACAATGATTTCGTCGCGGTACGGAGCAAAATCACTGCGCATGATTTTTCCAAACATAGCTTCAGCAGAGCCTGGCGGCGGTCCATAGTTGTTGGCAAGATCAAAATGAGTAATGCCGAGATCAAACGCCCGGCGCAGCATTGCCCGGCCATTTTCAAATGTATCAACACCGCCGAAGTTGTGCCAGAGGCCCAGTGAAATGGCGGGGAGAAGAAGACCTGATTTTCCGCTTCGGCGGTACTGCATGCTGCCTTTGTAACGGTCAGGATTTGCCAGGTAACGATCGGAGTTGGTTAGGTAGCTCATGTAAAAGTCTCCTTTGTCTCATAGTCTTCTTTCAGTGTAACGCTTTCATTTCTCACTGAAAAGTAGTGAAATTTTTAAAAGGTAATATGGTATGGTATAGGTACTATCAAAAAGATAGTAAGGGGGATGGATATGAGTAAAGAAGAATTGGTTATTGAATGTTCGATTGAACGGGCACTCGATATCATTGGATCCAAATGGTCTTTTTTAATCCTGCGGGAATTGTTCTGTGGAACGAAACGCTTTGGAGAACTTGAACGCGCTGTCCAGGGGATCAGTCCAAAATCTCTGTCCGATACGCTTCGTCGTCTAGAAGCGAATGACATTGTCGTGCGGACCGTGTACCCGACCGTACCACTTCGCGTCGAGTATACGTTAACTGAAAAAGGGCAGGATTTTCATAAGATTATTAAAGAAATGAAGCTGTGGGGGGCGAAATGGGGATGAGAAAACCGGAAACATGTAAACAGGGCCGGACTGCTTGTTATGAAGACCGAAAAACTACTTTTCCGGCTAGCTTATGCAGAAATCCAGCCGTTGCCATGAAAAGCAGCCTCCTTTAGAAAGGAGAGCTGCTTTTTCTTTTATTCTTTCATTTTATCGGGCAGATTTTGAATAGACTGAATGACGCCATCAAGCTTCGTTTCAATCCGGTACAAAAGGTAAAAAGTCACCGCGATTGGAAAGCCGACGTCCTGGATAAGCGGCAGTATCGTCTCCATCAAACCATCCTCCTTTCTAATGGTTATATACAGAGAATGGACCCAATTCAAAACCCTGTTTGAAAAAAAAATACTGTGAACGGCTCCGTTCACAGTGTTACAGATTCATAGGTTGTAGTCCGGGCGCGTCCCTTGCGCTTTGACGTATAAAGAGCTTCGTCTGCTTTTCGTATTAAAAGAGACGGGTGGTCGCCAGGCTGAGGCGTAAGAGTGGCACCTCCGATACTAACCGTAATCACTTTGTTTTTATGGTCTTCATGCAAAATGCCAAGACATTCAACCGCCAGGCGGATTTGTTCAGCAAGTTTAAAACTCCTCACCGGCACGCCGGGCGGTAAAATAACGGCCAGCTCCTCGCCGCCATAGCGTGCAGCAGAAGCCCCAGCTTCTTTTGCAATCTCATCTACTACTTTTGCTACATGCTGCAGCGCTCTGTCACCGGTATCGTGCCCATATCGGTCGTTGTATTTTTTAAAAAAGTCAATATCGAGCAGAAGAAGAGAAATTGGCTCCTTCTGTTCAAACGCTTTTTTCCATGACAGCGCCAGCATATCATCAAAAAAGCGGCGGTTGCCAATGCCGGTTAAGCTGTCACTGAATGACAAGCGCCGCAGCTGCTCATTGGTCCGGCGCATTTCTTCTTCTGCCTGCAGGCGAAGTGCCTGCTCTTTTTGAAGGTCACGTGCCATATCGTTATAAGCACCGCAAAGCTCGCTGAACTCTTTGGACGCATTTGCAAATACCCGATCATCAATTCGGTGGCTGTAATAGCCTTTTCGCAAAATGGTGGTTCCTTCGAGCAGGGCTTGAATTGGCTGTGTGATCCGGCCGATCAACCGGCGTATAAAAAAATACGAAATAACAAAAATAACCAGTAAAATAATGCTCATGAAAAAAAGTGTATCCTGAAACGGCTGCTCAATTTCCGCCGTAGACACTTCGCTGATCAGCACCCATTCATCTCCGTTAATCCACGTATACTGGCCGATAGATTCTATTCCATTTGCATTGAGGTAGGGCTCGGTCCGGTTTTTCCGCTGAAGCGCGTCTTGAAACAGCTTTGTGTTTTTTAGGGATACAGGAAACGTGCGGGAAGAGGCGCTTAGTACGGTGCCCGTTTTATCAACGAGGTACACATTTCCTGTTTTCCCGTATGCAAAGTCACCGACAATATGGCGAATGTCACCCACCAGAACAATTCCAGCAAGGATTCCACCAAACTGGCCATTTTCATTGGTAACGGGAGCGGAAAAAATGATTGAGCGGATGTTTCGCTCGCCAATCAGCCGCACACCGGTTGTAAAGGTATGCCACTCCATGCCTTCTTGAAAATAAGGCGTGTTGTACACATTGATTTTTCTCGTTTCTGCCCGAGGATTGGTATTGTATAAAATACGCCCATTCCTGTTGGCATAAAACAAATCATAAAAAAGCGTTCGATTGTTGCCAAGCAGCTCCAGTTTTTCATAAAAGCTTTTATCGGCGTTTGAAGCCTCCGGCAGCTCACTTAAATAGTTAATATCACGTGTCAGCTCATCCTGCCATTCGCTGATAAATTCATTCTGCATTTGCAGGGATTTATTTAAATTGGTAAAAGCATCGTGTTCACGCTGCTCCTGAACAAAAATCAATAAAGGGAAGACAGACAACAGTCCGCCAAACAAAATCAACATTGAAATGCCGGTCAAAAAGCGTCCTTTTAATGTCATGGATTTCCCGTTAAATATCTGTGAAAAGGGCTTCATTTTTTCTCCCTCCACTGCCTCTCTCTGCTTTTATTGTAACAAATTTACTAGATCGGTATTGATTTTTCTTGTGCTTCTATATGTAAAAAAGCTAGTTTTCTAAACTATGCTGAACGTTTCTTTTTGTATGAAAAAAGAACTGGTTGTATACTGTTTAATAGAATGCATGGCTATTATTTTTATGTTTTAAAGAATAAATAACTAGTTTTTTGAAACTTTATGATTCATTAGTCCATATTATTAGCTGGCATTAAGGTAAAAACGCCTAAAATAAACAAAGAGTAGAAAGGGAGAGAGTAGCGTGGGGAAAAGCATAAAAGGAAAAATGCTCTTTATTTTTTCAGTGATTGTTCTTCTGGCTTGTATGATTGTTTCATTTGTTAGTTACCATGCTGCACAACAGCTGGCGAAAGATTCGCTCAGCAATGTAACGGAAAATATCGCAAGCCGTGCAGCGGGCATGATTGATCCAGCACAATATGAGAACATAACGGTAGAATCAGACGAAACCGCTTATTACAAGGAACTGCGTGCCAATTTAAATGAGTTAAGAGAAATGAATGGTTTAGAATATCTGTATACAATGGCTCGTGAGCAGGAAGGGGATGACTATCGTTATGTTTATATGGTCGATGGCATGCCCAAAGGGGATGAAAATGCGTCCGGGCTTGGAGAAATAGAAGAAAACGAAGAATACTACGCCATGATGAATCGAGTATTCGAAACAGGGAAAGTTCAAACAGAGATGAGCCGCACAGACGATTATGGTGCGCTGGTGACCACCTATGTACCGATCAAGGCTGGAGATGGCAGGGTAATCGGTTTGATTGGGGCAGACTTTGATGCCAGTGAAGCTTACAAAACCATGCATGCTAACAAAATCGATTTGATTCTCCTGACCGGGCTTATCCTCCTTTTAAGCCTGCTCGTTATTTTTCTCGTGACCCACTATTTAACAAAGCCGTTAAAGCGTTTGACAAAAGAAGTAGAACGGGTAAAAAGCGGAGACTTATCTTCCAATATCAAGCCCAGCTCAAGAGACGAGTTTGGTGTTTTAACCGAAGCTTTCCAAGGAATGGTCCATGATTTAAAAAAGGTGATAGGAGGAATCAACGATAGCACGGACCAATTGGTGAAAACATCCGATGGACTGTTAAAGGATGCACGTGAAATCAGTGAGGGAAGCCAAAAGGTTACAGCATCTATGCAGCAAATTGCATCAGGGACCGATATTCAGCGTAAACGGGCCGAGGAGAGTGCTGGCGTGATGAGTGAGTTGTCCCAAGGTATCCAGCATGCAGCCGCATCCAGCTCAGTTGTTTCGGAACGGGCTTCTTTAACGCTGGCTGAGGCTGAAAGCGGATTTCAAAAAGTGACAGATGTTGTTGAGCAAATGCATAACATTAACGAATCTGTCGGGCAGTCAAGCGAAGCGATCAAGCAGCTGGAGCAGCAGTCCGTTGAAGTAACAGATATCCTTCAAGTGATTCAGGATATTTCTTCCCAGACAAATCTGCTTGCCTTGAATGCGGCAATCGAAGCGGCAAGAGCGGGAGAGCAGGGAAAAGGCTTTGCGGTCGTGGCAGAGGAAGTGCGAAAGCTGGCCGAGCAATCCGCACAGTCGGCGAAAGAAGTTTCCTTGCTGATTACGAATATGAATAAAGACACCAATCGGTCTGTTGACAGAATGAATGTAGTAGTAGAAAACGTGCAAAGCGGCATTTTGCTTGTTCGGGAAGCGGGAGAAGCTTTTGAAAGGATTTTGTCTTCAATAGAAGAAATCGCACGCCAAATTGAGGAGGTTTCTTCTATATCAGAAGAAATGTCCGCTTCTTCTGAAGAAATTGCTGCTTCGGTAGCAGATTCTGCACAGGTAGCTGCCCAATCCGCAGACAGCACAAAACATGTACAGGCTATTGCGGTTGAACAAAGCAGCTTGACCGAGCGCATGTCGGGTTCCATTCAATCTCTTGCCCATATGGCGAAAGAACTTGATGGACTGGCACATAAGTTTAAACTTTAAAAAAACAAGCGGCACTTCATAAAAGAGTGCCGCTTGTTCCTTATGTGCGCCGGTTTTCTACGCTTTTCATACGATTTTGGTCATCTGGCAGACGGCTTTTGTCTTCTAAACGCTCATTCTTTTCCCTTTGAATTTGTTTCGTATTTTCTTCAAATCGTTCATCGTATGTTTTTTTCTCCACAGGTCATCACTCCTTATGAGCAGTGTCCCCGTTTTCAGAAAGGGTATGCGCGATCTGCCTGCCGTTTTGGATGCAGGCTCCAATTCCAACGCCAAAATAAGAGCAGCCGGCAAGATGCAGATGCGGGTGATGCCGGTTAAGCTCAGCAGAAAGCCTTGCTACAGCCTGACTGTGTCCGAGGTGATAATTTGGCATTAAATCCATCCATGGTGTAATCTGGACAGTCATTGGTGCTTCATGAATGCCAAGGCTTTTTTGCAGGTCCAAAAGGGCCGCCTCGGTAAGCTCTGCTTCAGTCAAACGCGCAAGAGAAGAATAGTGCGGATTTGAGCTTTTATAGAAAAACCGGACGAGCAGGTTACGCTCCGCTGATGTGTGCGTCCATTTTCGGCTTGTCCACGTGCAGGCGTCACACGTTAAATCGGTGCCTTCCATTACGATAAAGCCGGTTCCATCCGCCGGAAGCTGTTCGTCTGGCAGGTTAAACCCTAAATAAACCGAGATAAGCGAAGAATTTTTCAGCTCGTTAAAATGAGTATCAAGCACCGGATCGTTTACGAGCTTTTGCGCCGCATCGTGCGGGATGGCGAGTACAATATCATCGGCTAGGATCGATTCCCCGGTATGAAGCGAGACCGAAACAGCATGCCCTGTTTTTTGAAGGCTTGTTACCTTTGTGCCCGTTAAGATGCGGGCCGATGATGAACGTTCTGCGAGCCGGTCGACCAGTGTACCGAGCCCGCTTTTAAAGGAAACGAATTTTTTTCGTGCTTTATCACCGAGAAACGTTTCTTTATTGGCAGAAAATCCTTTGATAATACTGCCGTATTCGTTTTTATAATCAAGCAGATAGGGAAGCGTTGACTTCATCGTTAAATTGCTCAAATTCCCGGAATAAACGCCGGAGAGAACCGGAGCGATCTGTCGCTCGACAATTTCAGGGCCAAGATAATAGGTTAAAAAGTCACCGACCGAATCTTCCGGGCCAAACGGATTGTCCTGTTTATCAAAATCAGAAAGCGCCGCTCGTTTTCCTTCTTCGGACAGAAGCGTGCTTTCGTTCAGCGACTCGATGCTTGTTGGAATGCCAAACACCGTTTCTTCAGGGATTTTATGAAGAGTATGGTCTGTATATAAATACGATACACCTGTTTCATTGTAGACAAGTTCATTTCCAAGACCCAGCTCTTCAATGAGCGGCAGGACGCCGGCATTCCGTGCTACCATCGAATCCGCCCCTGTTTCAATCGTAAACCCATTCTCTTTGACTGTCCGGATTTTTCCGCCAAGTGTCTCGTTTTGTTCCACGAGCACGAAATTCCAGTCCGGCTGCTTTTTTGTCAGGTGATAAAGTGCGGTCACGCCGGTGATACCGCCGCCAATTATAACAACTGTTTTCATCATTTCATCTCCTCAAGACGATGATAGCACTTTTTGAACGGAAGCCTTCAGTTCAATTTCAACATTTCCTTTAACAGCGCGGCTGATCATGCAGGATGATTCCGCTTTTTCCGCCAGCCGGTGCGCTTTTTGCACATCCGCTTCTGTTGCATCCACCGGCAGCACAATCTGCGGCTTATGGATAATGCGTTCATATGTAATCACGCCGTTTGTTACGTCCACTACACCTTCGGAGGTCATTGTAAGAGATGATTTCTCCAGCCGGCTGCGCTCCATCATTGCTGCCAACGTAATAATATAGCAGGTGGCCGCTGCGCCAAGCAGCATCTCATCAGGATTGGTGCCAATGCCGGGACCATCCATTTCAGAAGGAATCGACACCTTCGTTTTTAAATGGCCAGACTGGATCGTACCGCTGTCGTTGCGCCCGCCCGGCCAGTCAGCTGTTAGGGTAAAGATATGCTTTGCCATGACATTCACTCCTTTTTTCCAGTGTAAATCATTTTGCCCAAAATAGCGGGAGAGACGCTTTTACCCGCTCTTTATGTTATTCTTTGGAAAAGACATGCAAGTGGAGTGTGAGAAACATGATCATGGTCAGTTCTTGCCTGGCGGGTATGAAAGTGCGTTATAACGGGACAGACCGGCTGGATGAACGAATCCGCCAGCTCGTTGAAGAGAAAAAAGCTGTGATGGTATGTCCGGAATTATTGGGGGGATTTCAAACGCCGCGTCCGCCGGCTGAAATTGTCGGCGGAACCGGAGAAGACGTGCTCGATGGACGGGCCAAAGTGATCGATCATTTTGGAAATGATGTAACGGATATGTACGTTGCTGGTGCGAAGGCAGCACTTAAAACCGCCCAGGAAATCGGAGCGGAGGCGGCCGTGTTAAAAGAAAACAGTCCGTCATGCGGCAGCAGAGCTATTTACAATGGAAGCTTCTCAGGCGAAAAAATAGCGGGAACCGGAGTCACAACAGCATTGCTGCGGCGGCATGGCATTCGGGTGCTCTCAGAAGAAGCCTTTTCGGATGAGATAGACGATGATGTTCATCCGGCATAATACTGATCAAGAAGGAGTGGGTCGTATGAAAGCTGGAGTGCTGGGCACTTTCTTCCTGGCAGAGTGTGTTCTCACCATCCTGTTTATCGTAGAGGTTTCACTTCTTTTTGCACATGGCTGGCTCATCGCCAGCTTTACTGTGCTCAGCATTCTTACCGCTTTTATACCGCTCGTGCGGTTTAAGAAACAGACGGCGCGCACGCTGATACTGTCGACCAGCACTGTGCTTCTCGGCCTTGCCCTGCTTGGAGCCATAGGTGCGCCCGGGTCATAGGAAGCTGACAGGCTTGAAGTGTTTGTTAAGGAGCGGAAAAATTATCGGTGTGAGCATGAGAAACGGACTTCAATGGGAAAGACTATACCAAAAAGAGGAGAAGCCAAAAGTGTTTATACAGCATATGGATCTCCCGGCTTGTTCGACAAGGAGGAAGCAGGTTGAATCGAATTATCGGAACATATGAAACAAACGACTATATCGTTGAGTATTCAAAGGTTGGAAATGGAACGCCGGTACTCATTGTGCATGGTGGGCATTCCAACTGCTACGAGGAATTTGGTTATGCACCTCTGCTGGAGCGTGGATTTCAGCTCATTACACCGTCGCGGGCAGGGTATGGTTTAACAACGCCTGCCCCGCTGGAGGAAGCGGTCGGACGCTACGCTGAACTGTTGGATCATTTGGGCATTGACCGGGTGCATGTCATTGGTATATCAGCCGGCGGGCCAACCGCTGTTAAGTTTGCCGGCTTGTTTCCAGAAAAAGTACGGACTTTAACCCTGCAAAGCGCAGTTGTCGGCAAATGGCTGACTGCTGAACATACCGAGTACAAAACCTCTCAGGTTATTTTTCGCCCCCCGTTCGAGTGGCTGACGTGGAAGCTGCTTTCAGTTGTCGGCACTGCATTTCCGCGCCTGTCGTTTAGGCCAATGTTTTTTTCACTCAGCACGCTTACGTATGCAGAAGGAAAGCACCTTGTGGAAGAAGAGGATATCGAAGAGGTACGAAAAATGAACTGCCGCCAGCGGTCTGGCACAGGTTTTCTTATGGATTTAAAAAGCTCCGGAATGCTTACAGAAAAGGATCTTTCCCATATTTCCTGTCCGGTACTCATTCAAGCAAGCTTGAACGACCGCTCTGTATCTACAGCTCACGCTTATTTTGCAAAAGCGCATATTCCTTCTGCTGCATTGAAACTGTACAACACATGGGGGCATTTGATTTGGCTCGGCAGGGGTTCGGAGCAGGTTCACCGGGATGCCGCCGCTTTTTTAAAAGCGGATGGAATGATCATATAAACCGCTGATTTAGAGAGAGCAGCAGTCATCACTGAAAAGAGCAGCGCCGTTTTTTATAAAGTTTGCAAAAGACGGCGTTTGCAGCGGAAGGAGCACCTTGAAAATCAAGGTGGACAAGCTGTATAGAATGAATCAAAGGAGTAAAAGAGGTGGGAAATGTGCTGCTGTTCGCGCCGTTTATCTTTTTGCTGCCGGGCTCATTCCGCCGCTTCCAGAGGAGTATGCTTACAACAGGGGCTGCAGCTGTGTTCAGTCTTTTTTATGAGATGATCCAGCTGCTGTTTGAATTTGGAAGTTTTGGGGTGGATGACTTGTTGTTAAACACGTTGGGCGGCTTTATAGGCTATATGTTATTTGCCGCTTTTCGAAAAAGAACCAGTCGGACTGCATAAGAAAAATTTTCTTGCACCCTTTTTATAATAAGCGGGAAGAGGACGCGGGCCTCTTTTGGAAGCGGCTCTGCGGTTTAGCTTTTATTCTACAAAATACCCTTAAATCTCTCATTTACTGAAATTTCAAACTTTACTATATTTGTAGTAAGGAGCAGAAAAGGAATTATAGCTTCAGCGAAAAAAAAGGGGAAAAGAAATGGGAGAGATTGTTCAGTCATCGGCTGAATTAAAAAAATTTTTAAACCATAACCGTCAGGTGTTTGAAGAAAAATTATTATCGGAAGCAGTGAATGTAAAAAATAAAATCGAGGAAATATTGGCGATTGGTAATATCGATCTCGTCAATAATGCGCATAAGCTTGTTGGCTATATTATTGATAAAGAAGAAAAAGAAGTTCGATCTTTTGCGGAGCAGGAAGGAATGGCGTGGGCAGCTAGCTCATTCGATTGATCTTTCTTTTAAATTGGAATGGGTGCAGGCCATTCGCAGAACGCTTTGGACTTTTATTGAACAATATAACGAAGCAGACGATAAAGGCGTGATGTCCAACTTTTTTCATGTGGAGAAAGATATCAATACCCAGGTTGATACTTTTTTAAATGCTTTTTTCATTAGTTATTCTACCTATAAGGATTCTTTGATCAAGGCACAAAGAGAAATGGTCGAGAATCTATCGGTTCCCATCATACCCATCAATGCTTCTGTCTGCATTTTGCCGTTGATTGGCACGATCGATCTATTTAGAACGTCCATCCTGGAAGAAAAAGTTCTGACGGAGATCGGCATCTCCCGTATTCAAACGCTCATTATGGATTTATCAGGAATTGCGGATATGGAAACGGAAGTGATTGACCATTTAATGAAAATTATTGATGGTACCGCTTTAATGGGCTGCAAAACAGTGATTACAGGATTAAGAGCAGAAGTGGTAAGAAAAATGATTCACCTGGGGATTTCTTTTGATCCGAAGACGAAAACACTTGGCACGCTGCAGCAGGCTTTAAAAGAATATGTAACGGCATAAAAAGCCTTCTACATCCCTTTTGCCGGCAGAGTCTCTTTTATTGAAGATGCTTTTCCCTATTTTCGTGAGGAAAACAGGGAAAAGCTTATTCTTCAGGAGCAGTCCCAATTGAACCAGGCATTTTCGAACTTTTTCGCTTTTAAATCTTCCAGTGAAATAAAGAAGTTGCCAATGCCGGCATCGCCCCACATAATTTCCCAGTCCTGTCCGCTTCCAAAGCATGAATCCAGCTGAAACAGGAGAATATCATTTTCTTTCCCGTTTTTCATATATTCGCGCGGATCGGTCTGAGTAAAGCTTGGATAGCCGCCGAGCTGGGTGCCGAACCCGATGAGCGTTTCATATTTTTCATCGTATGGATCAAAGCCGTCAAAGTCAAATTTGCTCGTGTGAAAGGTCCTTTCAAACTCCACCGTGTCCGCCAGCAAAATTTGTTTGGACAGTGAAGGAATCATTGCCAGTTCCGTATCAGCAATTGGATACTGCTCCTCGTCTTGAAACGGCGTGTGCATGTCTGCTTGTTCTTCACGAGAATAGCTCTCTTCAGAAAATGATTCAAAATAAAAAACCCGGTAGCCGTCTTTATTTTCATAGTCATCAAAATCAGCGCCAATCAAATCATCGTAGTAATCCACGTAAAACGCCAGCAGTCCATGGGTAGGATAGGGATCAAGTGCCGGCAATTCCGCAAAGTTAATTTGTGCCAGAAGCGATAGGGGCATGCCTTCTCGGTTTACTGGAAACTCCATGCTTTTCGGTATGTATCCGAAGCCGCCTGCTTTTGATGTCATCAGCGGAAGCTCTCCATCTGATGTAAACGAGAATTCAATGATATCTTTCTGTGTACTTAAAAAAGTTTCCTGCCATTCTTCCGGAAGCAGTCGTCTCACTGCCTGCTCAATATCTTTCATCTGTACACCTCGATTTTGATGGTTTTATTAATGAAATAATAACAAAAAAAATATAACCCAATTATTTCATAAAAACCGTCATAAAAGAAGGATACGTGACAGAAGCCCAGGTGTATGGAAAATAGAGCAGGAAGAGGTGTCTTTAGTAAAGACAGCTTTTTCTTTAAAATATAATTTACAAAAAATTGAAAAAAAGGTATGCTGGCGAAGAGGTGATAAAATGAAAGCGGTAAAGGTAACGTTATGCATCCTCACACTGATCGTATTTGGTTTGTTTATGCTGGGGTATTGGATGACGCCGGCTCCCGGGACCTCATCCGGTAACGGCAATCCCGCTCTGCTGATTTTAATGGGACTTATTCCTTTGTTCATTGTGATGACAGTGCTCTGGTGGACACTGCTGCGCCGCTGCCCTTTTCAAGCCAAAACATATTGCATCAGTATTCTTCTATTGCTCACCCATTTAGCAGTGGCCCTTTTTTACCGGCATTATTCACTTGAAGCGTACCGTGGCGTGATCAGGCGAGCACTTTTAAACCGTTACGGCATATGGGATGAACAGTACGTACAGGATATTACAACGGGGCTTTCCATTCACATCAATCATCAAAATTTCAATGTAAATACGTTTCTGTTATTTTTATCAGCTGTGCTCTTAGCGGCTATAGTATTCCGGATTTTGGACCGAACTGCCGGGCGAGATTCATAGAAGCTGGAAATAATCATGGTCTCTGTTCCAAAAATGGTATAAAATAGTGGCAACACCCATAGGAGGGAGCGATCAGATGCCAGCCTTTTTTATCCTCATGGTTGTGGCCGTGGCCATATTTTTGGTTGTGAAAGCTGTTAAAAAGAAGTCGCTGCCGGACAATTATTACACGCCGTATGATGATCTTCAGCTCAGCCAGTCTTTTGATTCGCATTCCTATAAACATCAGCAAGAAACAAAACATGAACACCCTTATGAAGAAAAACAGCGTGACTAAGCCGTTTTATCCTTTTTACATGCAGCCGCTGTGCTGCTTCTTTTTTTGTTTGGGGGCAGGAAGGATTCAAACAAAAAATAGCTTCCTTCCCGGGCAGCGAAGTTGTCCATTACAAATTAGCTGCAGTAATCGACGGAAGTGGAGAAGCAGCAGCGTTAAGAAAATCATTTTTTTCTGCTGGACCAGCCGGATGTTAATACGTATACCACGATCAGACACGAAGAGCGGGATGATTCCGCTTATATGGATCAAGTACAGGCAGAAGCTTGGAGGGAAGAAATGAAGAAATGGACATGTATGATGGCGGCGGGTTTCTTGCTTGCCGGCTGTTCACAGGGAGAGGATTTAAAACAAAAAAAGCAGGCCGGGGAAGAAGTGATCGCTGTCAAAGCCACTGAATTATTTAAAGGAGGAGAAAAAGCTTTACAGTCACACCTCCATATTCAAGGCGATGCCGTTATATTAAATAAGCCGTCCGATGTCGCTGTTACATTCGATATATGGCAAAACGGCAAAATAGCGCAGAAAGGCAGTCGGCTGTCGAATGATCCGCAAGGGGATATTAAAGAGGTCAGCTTCTCGCTTCAGCCCGATCTGTCAAATAAAAACAGTCAGCTTGTGACCATTGCTTGTAATGGCAATGAATTATCGCTTTCTTCATCCGTTGATGTTCCAAGTGACACATCCATAAGCTGGGCAGCTGATCTTGCTGAGAATGCCGGCGACGAAGGCTTGAAGGTCAAACCGGGTGAACGAAAAGCCGTCTGGGGATATGGAATGAACAAAGTGAACGGAGCCGCAAGCTCCACAACCGAAGAATCGATTCAGCAGGCAGACTGGGGAATGCTTATTTATATAGAAGCAGCCAGGTAGCGAGGAAAAACAAGCATTGGCCGCCCGGCTTGCAGTCGTGGTTTCTATTCTAAATGAAAACAAAAAACGGCTGTCTCGATGAGAGGCAGCCGTTTTTTATAATGAATTAATTTACGCCGGATGCCGTTGAAAAACGGGTCTGCCATTCGGCAAGCTCATCCGGTACCATTGGTTTGGCGTAATAGTAGCCTGGCATAATAAGGGAGCGGGCAGTTTCAGTTAAAAAATGTACCTGCTCCGCTTTTTCAACCCCTTCAATGACAATATGCAAATTCAGCGATTGGCCAAGTGTAATAATGGCATGTAAAATAGCAGAATCTTTTTCTGAAAGCGGCACCCGATCAACGAATGATTTATCAATTTTGAGCGTTATAATTGGCATCTGACGCAAAAAAGACAGTGACGATACGTCTGTTCCAAAATCATCAAGCGCTACAGAAAATCCTTGAGCGCGGAACGAGCCGATCGCCCGGATGGCACTTTCAGCAGATTGCACCACGCTTGTCTCCGTGATCTCAAGCTCAAGCTGCTTCGGATTCACATGGTAACGTTCAAGCGCTTTTTTTAAAGTCGCTTTAGACGGGGCGATGTTACGTACTCGCCTGGAATATTTACAGCAATTTTTTGATTAGGAAGCCCGCTTTTTCCCATTCAGCAATTTGGCGGGACGCCCGGTCAATGACCCGGTCTGTCAGCTCATTGATGCGGTGATGCTGTTCGAGAATCGGAATGAAAATGCCTGGCGACAGCATCCCATGTTCAGAATGACGCCAGCGAATGAGCGCTTCAAATCCGGCAAGCCGGTCTGTATCTGCCATGATTTTAGGCTGATAGACGAGGAAAAGCTCGTCTTTTTCCATTGCCTGTGTAAGCCCTCCTAAAATCTCCTGTTCAAAAGAAAATGCATGAACGGCCGGGTCATATAAAACAACGTCATGATTGTATGAAAGAAGGGGATACTCCAATACAGCCATCGCTTCTGCATACAGCTGATGATTCGTATCCGTCCCGCTGACCGAAGAAACGGAGCACACAGAAGCGAGCTCAATCCATTTTTCCTCGACCTCTATAGGTTCCTTCCACTTTAATGCGATTGTTTTCATCGCCTCAACTAAAATATCTGGTTCAACTGCCGGAGCAAGAAAAGCAAAGCGATTTTCATCAACCCGGTACAAATCGGTAAAGCCCGGATGCGCTTCCCGCAGCGTGCGTGCAACCTGCTGAAGAACCTGCTCGCCGAACGCATAGCCGTATCTTTGGTTGATTTGTTCAAGATTGTCGAAATGCCAGATCGCTAAACTGCATCGTTCAGCTGGTTTATTGAGTGTTTTTTCAAACAAGCGACGGTTAGGCAGGCGGGTAAGTCCGTCGAAATAACTGATGCGGTAATCAATATACCGGTCTAATATGCTTGAAAACAGCAGCAGGACGAGCAGAAAAGACATTCCGGCTGTTACCGGCATAATGAGCATATTCATATTGGCATAATCAGCATGACCGCCTGCTATAGCGGAAGGTAAAGCAAAAAAAGTGACCGCACTCATACCGGTGTAATGCATACTCGAAACGGCCACTCCCATTAAAAGAGCCGTAACAAGCTTGAACGTCCATTTTTCCATTAGCTTCTTTAACCGGGCAAAAACATATAGCGCGATAAATGACACGAAGATGGCCAGGATAATAGACCAAATAAACAGGCCAAGGTGATATCGGTAGATGGCATTTGCAGCCATTGCAGCCATGCCTGTGTAGTGCATGGTTGCGATGCCGATCCCCATTACCACGCCGGCAAGAACAAACGAAAAAAAGAGAATGTCTGGGCCGGCTGACTAAGTAAAACGCTAAAAAAGAAGCGAGAATCGCCGGCACAATAGAAAGAAAGGTCCAGCCATAATCAAAATGCATCTCCATAGGCATGGAAAAAGCACTCATGCCGATGAAATGCATAGACCAAATCCCATTGAAAGAGAAGATAAAAGCAGCCAAATCGACTAGTGGAAAAAACCGTTTTTTTGTACTCGTTCGTTGAGCGAGAGAGCCGTATAGGAAGCCAGGCATGCAATGAAAATGGACAACAGTACAAGTAAGAGTGAATGATCTCCGGATAGCTCGATATATCCCGATGGAGCGGATAACGTAAACATAAAGAATTCCTCGTTTCTGCAGAGTCTTATCCTTATTATCGGTCAATTTTCCCTTCTTTCCTAGGAAGAAAAACCCATTTGTTAAAAAGATAACAAGCGTTATTGCATTTTTACAAAATAAAACAAACAAGGAAAAATAATTAAATGAAGTACTGTATGCTAAAATGTGTAAAAAACGAGGTCTTTCTCAGCGAATTCTCATCCACGTTTTATGTAATGGAATAAAGATGGAAGGACTAAAACCAACTGCAGCCGATGTCGTCATTGCTGGCCAGAAATAGAGAATACAAAACCGGAGCCTTTTTTTAAAATGGCGAACTACAGTAAATATGATTTCATGTTTAGGTGAAATGTTCTAAGGAAGATAGAATAAGAGATCGTTACAAAGGCCCTGTAAAACAGTCGAAAAAATGAAATTGATCCTTGTTTTCAACAAGTGCCATTAGACCTTGGAAGCATACTCATTTTTCCAATGCTAGCGAACTATTTACGTGTCTGCCTGTAAATGCTAAAATCAGCTCAACACACCTAGATAGGAGACTAGCATACTTGAATAAGTACACATTTTTTACCGCTGCTACTGCCGCTACTGTCACTGTTGCAAGCTTCTCTGCACCTGCAGGCGCAGCAGATCATGCAGATTATGAATTTCCTTTTACAGATGTCGGGGACCGATATGCAGAAGCGGTTGAGTTTTTATATATGATCGAAGCCATTAACGGTGTATCCGAAACAAAATTCGGAACACAGCAGACGCTGACGCGCGGAGATGCTGCCGTTATTCTTTCCAATCTGCTTGGACTTGATACAGAAAGCGCGCCGGATGCTGGATTTAAAGATTTAAATACTCGGGTTAAAGGTTCGGTGAATGCCCTTGTAGAATACGGAGTTGTCTCTGGCGTAACGAAAACGGAATTCAAGCCAGGCGAGCCGCTGAGCCGTGGTGCAATGGCGAAGTTCCTGGTTACTGCGTTTGAACTTCAAGATTATGTGGAAGAAACTCCGTTTACAGACGTAGGCGGTGTATTCCAGCCATATATCGAGGCCTTATACGGCACAGGTATTACAAACGGAAAAACAGCAACATCTTATGGCACGTATCAAAACATTACCCGTGGCGAGTTTGCGAACCTGCTTTATGCTGCGGTTATGTTTGAATTTGAAAACTTATATTATCCAGTTCCAGTCAAAGCGACTGTTACATCAGCTACCTCTACACAGGTTGTTTTTGAGGAAGCAGTACCAGACGATTATACACCAGGAGAAATTGCCAGCCTGCTTTACTTTTCTCTTGATTATAGTGATGGCACAGAAAATGAAATTAACCCCACGTCTTATACATTGTCAGCAGATCGTATGACATTAACAATCCGTCATGAAGATTTAACGGGCAAGAAAGGCACAATGCTGGTTAGCGATTTTGAGAAAGAAATTGTAGCGCCGTTTAACTTTGAACCGGTTTCAACTACATCGAGCGCAAATGTAAAAGAATCATTTGAACAGCCTGCTGGTGTACCAGCGACCGAAGCCGCTCAATAAGAAAATAAAAAGCACTCCATATTTGGAGTGCTCAGGCTGTCGACAAAGTCGACAGTCCTTTTTAATATTGAATGAGCAATCAAGATTTTGTGTTGTTTTAGTCAAAAGTCAACTAAATAAGCTAAAACAAAAGACGAAAACCCCATTTTCGTAGAAGTTCTTTTCGAAAATAGGGTTTGTCTACACTCTGAGCACTCCATATTTGGAGTGCTTTTTTCTATGTAGCTTTTACACCCTGCCCGGCCGGTTCCGTTTAATGCTGCCGAGTGCCACCTGCAGACTGGAGTAAAACTGCATGTCAGCGATATCGTTCATGGTCCGGTTAAAGTAAAAGGCCATTTTGGGAGAAACGCCGCTGATGATCAGCTCCGCTCCGAGCAGCCGAACGGTGTTTCGAAGATTTTGTATCCATTCCTCCGTCATACTAGAATCCAGATAGAGCCCGGTCACATCCACAATCACATGCTCCGTTTCTGTTTTGAACAGTTTGTCAGAAAGCTTATCGATAAGCAGAAAAGACCGGTTTGCATCCATTTGGCCGACAAGCGGCACGACCATCGTTTCATCATCAAGAGAAATAATGGGGATAGATAAATCTTCAATTTCTTTTTTTGCCGCTTCAATATCCACATTCAAGTTCATTTTATCCGTCACATCGTACTGGAGGCCAATAAAATAAAGCGTTTTATCCAGCCGGACCGGCTTAATATTGATCCGGTTCCAAAACGGTGTGCCATCTTTACGGTAGTTTAAAAGTATACGTTCAAATGGGCGTACAAGCTTAATCGCTCTTTTCATTTCGGAGATGCTGCTTTTGTCGGTTTCTTCTCCTTGCAGAAACCGGCAGTTTCTTCCGACCGCTTCTTTCGTTGAATACCCTGTTACACGTTCAAATCCTTTGTTGACAAACACAATGGGATTGTCAGGTTTAGCAGCATTTGTGATAACAGCCCCGTTTTCAATAAGGTCCAATGTAGGAACCAATAATGAGGAAGCATGCTGTTCTTGTAAAAATTCCATAAGCTCTCCTTTATTCGTGCCCAGTTCCTATATGCCGGCAGCTTAATAATCGAATATGTAAAAGTCCCTTCATGACTCTATACCCTTTTTTTTCTTTATTCAAACGTTTGGATAGTTTAAAAGTATGCTGTAACAGCATGTGCTTTTAAAAAAAAGCAGGATTTTTTGAGGGTTAACAAGGTAAATATGGTATGATATTGCTGATTGTGCTTATAAAAATAATATATAGAGGGAATAGGAATTTTCTTCTCTTTTCTGACCAAGCGATTCTGAAAGAAAGACAGCGTTTACAAGGAGACGATTCGATGAACATTCGCCTGCTTCAACCATTGGAAGCACCGCCATATAAGCTGCTGCTGCTGGCTGATCCCTCCCGGTCTATCGTAGAGAAATACGTAAAACGGGGACGGTGCTTTTTACTTGAAGAAAAAAGCAGAATCATTGGTGCGTATATCCTACTGCCTGTTAATCCTGAAACAATAGAGCTTGTCAATATTGCTGTGGAGGAAACCTGCCAAGGAACCGGAATTGGCAGGCAGCTTATGGAACACGCGATTAAACAGGCCAAAGCCGGGGGTTATCAAACAATGGAAGTTGGTACTGGTAATTCAAGCATTTCTCAAATTGCTTTTTATCAGAAGTGCGGCTTTCGCATGATCAGCATTGACCGCGATTTTTTTCTCCGACATTACAAAGAAGAAATTTGGGAAAACGGCATTCAATGCCGCGATATGATTCGAATGGCCATGACACTTACCTAAAAGGGCCACCGCCAAAACGTATATTTTTTGGAAGAGCAATTGCCTGCTTCTTTAAAAAATTTCATAAAAACCGATGCAATAAAGGATATAGCAAATAAAGGGCGGTGTGAGGATGAATACAATGAAAAGGAAAAAAGCAGGGTCCTTGAAACGGACCGTCATCGGACTAGTTACAGCTCTGTTGATCGGTTTGTTTCTTTTGATCGGATCGTTTATGTACATAAATACGAAGAAAGCGATTGAACAAACTGTCCGTGAAACGGCTGTTCTGCATGCCGAGCGGATTGCAGAAAGCATTGATCCCGAAGTGTACAGTGATTTTTTAGAAAATCCAAAAAAAGATCAAACGTATGAAAAGCTGCGTATTCAGCTCAATGACTATCGGGAAAAAATCGGTGCTATGTACGTATATACATTGCAGGCAGACGGGCAGGACTCACTTGGTATCATGGTAGATGGCATGGCAAAAGCGGAAGATGCCGTGGCGATCGGAGAACCGACGACCGCAACGAGCTACAAGGACGTAGCAGCTGTATTTGAAGGAAAAACAGCTGCCACAGAGATTGTGAGTGATCCAGACTACGGGGACTACATGTCTGCTTTTGCTCCTGTTAAAGATGCCAGTGGCAATGTAGTCGGGGTGCTTGGTGTAGATCTAGAAGCTAATATTGTAAAAACCATCATTCAAAATGTAATGAAGAATTCTATTCCGCTGCTTATAGCAGGGCTTTTAGGAGCACTCGCTTTACTGCTGGGCATCCTGTTCTTTTTCCTGACGAAACGACTGAACCCGCTTGCAAGACTAAATCGGGCAGCAGCGCTTGTTTCAAATGGAAACATTCATGAAGCAAAAAAGGAAACACAGGCATTCCAGGCTGCTTCCAATGATGAGATTGGTGTTCTGAGCGGGTCGATTCAAACCATGATTGAGACGCTTGAAGGCATGCTTCAAGACATTCAGCTTCACTCTGTAGAGGTGAGGGACCAAAGCGATTCATTATATAAGATGTCTCATCATATGAAAGAATCGAGCAGCCAAATTGCAGTGACAATGGAGGAAATGGCAACTGCCACAGAGCAGCAGGCCGAAGCAGCAGCCGGCATCTCAGAAGGCATGAATCGCTTTTCTTCTCTTGTTTTAGAAACTGCAGAACAGGGCAGCGCGATCTCGGGCTCATCTAATGAAGTTATGCAGAGGACGAGAGAAGGCGAGAAGCTGATGACATCAGCCATTGACCAAATGGACAAAACGCATGTGACAGTACGCCAATCTGTTCAAAAAGTAACAGAGCTTGAAGCAAAAACAAATGAAGTGCAGGCACTCGTTTCTTTTATAAGCGGAGTCGCGGATCAAACAAACCTGCTGGCGCTGAATGCAGCAATCGAAGCGGCGCGTGCCGGCGATGCAGGAAAAGGCTTTGCCGTAGTGGCGGAAGAGGTGCGAAAGCTTTCTGATCAAGTGTCTACATCCGTTCAAGGAATTCAGCGTATCGTTCAAAGTGTAAATGAAACGACGAATGAAGTGGCTTCTTTCCTGGAGCAAGGACTTCAGCAGGTAGAAGAAAGTAGAAATGGATTGAATCAAACCGGAGCAGCATTTAAGAGTATTACAGGGGAAATTCATTCTATGGATAATGCCATCAAAAAAATGCAAAGCCGTCTTCAAGAAGTGCTCACACGCCAAAGTGAGATGTCTAATGCCCTGACGGAAGTAGCCGCTATTTCCGAGCAGAATGCAGCGGGTATTGAGGAAGTAACAGCATCCGCCGAACAAATGAATCATCTGGCGGAAGTGACACAAAGCCAGGTGGATAAATTGCAGGTTATGTCGGGCGAGCTGGATGAATTAAACCGAAAATTTACTTTATAGTTACAAACAGCGAGCAGCCTTTTTAAAAGGCTGCTTTTTATTTTAAAAAAGATGAACATTTTTTTACAGTGCCTTTACAATCGGCTCCAAACCGTTGATATACAGCTTTTTTCGATTTTCCATTCGTTTACAAGAACTCAACATAACTTTTATTTTTGTTTTATTCTTCGTTCACAATGAACGGTTACAATAAATGACAAGAAAACGGAGTAAAAAGAAGCGGAGGAATTTTCATGCGTCATTATGTTTTGCCAGCTTTGGCACTAGCCGTACTTTCAGCAGGATGTTCACAGGAGGCGCTGCAATCAGGGGAAGCAGCGGGTGGTGAAAAAGAAGCGGGTGTATCAGGCACACTCAGCTTTTATACATCACAGCCTGATGAAGATGCACAGGCACTTGTCACGGCATTTCAAGAAAAGTATCCGGAAGCGAAAGTGGAAACATTCCGCTCAGGAACAGAAGAAGTCATTTCCAAGCTGCAGGCAGAAAAGCAGGCAGGGAGTGTACAGGCGGACGTGCTGCTTGTTGCCGATGCGGTCACATTTGAAAGCTTAAAAGAAGCAGATATGCTGATGAATTATGAGTCTTCAGAAGCGGAACACATCCCCGATGATTTTAAAGACCCGGATGGCACTTATACTGGAACAAAAGTTATGGCCACCGGACTTGTCGTAAACACAAGCGAAGCGGCCGAAATGCCAACGAGCTGGAGCGTGCTGGCCGGGAAGGGAGCAAAAGGAAAAAGTATTATGCCAAGCCCGTTTTATTCCGGCGCTGCTGCCTACAATTTAGGTGTGATCACACGGCAGGAGGAATTAGGCTGGGACTTCTATAAGAGCTTGAAAAACAATGAAATGAGCATTACGAAAGGAAACGGCGGCGTGCTTGAAGCCGTTGCATCTGGTGAGAAAACATATGGTATGGTTGTTGATTTTGTAGCGGCACGTGCAAAGCAGGATGGGTCGCCGGTTGAACTTGTTTATCCAGAAGAAGGCGTGCCGGTTATCACCGAGCCGGTCGGCATTATGAAAAACACCGATAACGAAGAAGCTGCCAAAGCCTTCGTAGACTTTGTTTTATCTGAAGAAGGGCAGAAGCTTGCAGCAGAAATTGGCTATACGCCAATCCGGGAAGGGATCGAGGCACCGGAAGGGCTGCGGGCTGTAGAGGAACTCAATGTGCTTACATCAGATACGTCAGAGCTTTTAAAAGCACGTGAAGAAGACAAGGAGCTGTTCGGCGGCATGTTTGGCCAGCAGTAAAGGTAAGCAGAATGATTTCACCTCAATCAGTCGCACCGGAAAGAAGAAGGGAAGCCCCTTCTTTCTCTTCTTTTTTTGGAACAAAAAAATGGCTCATGGTACTTGGATTACTGCTTGTTGTGTTTGTGTTCGTTGTTCCTGTATTTCGTCTTCTCCTTCTTAGTGTGCTTGATAATGGTGCGTGGTCCTCGGCTCATTATGAAAGTATATGGAAGGAAGCAGCTACATGGACAGCTGTTAGAAACACCCTATATGCGACAGCAGGCTCCACTATACTGTCGCTTGTACTCGGTGTATCAATGGCCTGGGTTATGGCCTATGTTCATTTGCGTGGAAAACGATGGATGCAGTTATTTATTTTTCTGCCGTTTATTATTCCATCGTATATTACGACGCTTGCTTGGATTCAATTTTTAGGAAAAAGCGGCCCTGTGTTTTCACTGTTCGGCTGGGCGCCCAATTTATACAGCATGGGCGGCATCATCTTCCTGCTGGGAATATCTCATTACCCACTTGTGTACTTGTTTACAGTAGAGGTATTTCGCAAAATTCCACGGGAGCTGGAAGACGCAGCGAGAACATCTGGAGCTGGCAGAAAGCACGTTCTGCTGAAAGTTGTTCTGCCACTTGCCCTGCCCGGTATTGCCGGCGGCGGCCTCCTTGCATTTTTAACCAATCTAGATAACTTTGGCATTCCTGCTTTTTTAGGGATCCCCGCTAATATTCGTGTGCTCAGCACTTATATTTATGAGCAGATCGCTGGATTTGGTCCATCATCATTTGCACGCGCTGCCGTTTTATCTGTTTTGCTTGGCGCCATTGCACTTGCCGGAACCTTTCTACAATGGCTGCTGCTGAAAAAAAGCCGGGTCACCGAAACCGTAGTGCGTGATACAAATCCGCGCATTTATTTGGCTTCGCGCCCGCAGCAGCTTCTTGAAGCGGGCATATGGCTGTTTTTAGGGGTGACAAGCCTGGTGCCGTTTCTTGCCATGGGGGCACTTTCACTTATTAAAGCATATGGGCTCCCCTTCCGCCCTGAAAATTTGTCGCTCGAAAACTATTATTATGTGTTTTTAGAAGATGCAAAAACTGGCTCTGCCTTGTGGAACAGTGTATGGCTGGCAGTCTTCACGATGGGCATCTGTCTTGTAGCGGGCACTGCTTTGGCTTATCTGCGTTACCGGGGAGATGGCTTTCTTGCAAAATGGATGGAGCTGTTTGTAACAGTTCCCTATGCATTGCCAGGCACGGTGCTGGCACTTTGCATGATCTTTGCATGGATGCAGCCAATCCCAGGCTGGAATCCGGGCCTTTACGGATCCGTTTGGATTTTGCTTATTGCGTATGTTACCCGTTTTTTTGTTTTGCAGGTTAGAGGCAGCTATACGGCACTTTTGCAGGTGGATCCCTCTATGGAAGAAGCGGCGAAAGTATCTGGTGCGCATGGCTGGGTTAAATGGCGGCGGATTTTGCTGCCGCTTCTATTTCCTGGACTTGCCGGCGGCGCACTCCTTGTTTTTTTAATGGTGCTGACGGAATTAACCGTCTCAAGCCTGCTTTGGTCAACTGGATCGGAAACGATTGGTGTTGTGATTTTTAATTATGAACAAGCAGGCTATACAACGTATTCCACTGCTTTTGCAAGCGTGCTTGTGCTGGCCATTTTAACGGGCGGCCTGCTTTTTACTGCTTTGAGCAGGCAGTGGGAGCGAAAGGTGATGAAAAAGCAATGATTGAAGTCAACAATGTAACAAAACAGTATGGCTCCTTTACCGCCTTGCATGAAATGGATTTGAGCATACGAAAAGGGGAATTCACCGCTATTCTTGGACCATCCGGCTGCGGGAAAACAACATTTTTAAAGCTTTTGGCTGGTTTTATGAAGCCTTCTTCAGGAGCTATCCATATAGACGGCTTTCTGGCTGCTTCAAAAAAACGGCTTGTTCCGCCTGAGAAAAGAAACATCGGTATGGTTTTTCAGTCTTTTGCGCTTTGGCCGCATATGACGGTGTATGAACATGTGGCTTTTCCGCTCCGCCATCATCATCATACACGTGATGAGTGGAAGCAGGATATAGGGGCGCGAGCGCAGCAGGTATTAAAGCTGGTGGGGCTTGAGCAGCTATTCGACCGCTACCCGGCTGAGCTGTCCGGCGGTCAAAAACAGCGGGTAGCATTGGCACGGGCAATCGCACCGCTGCCAGATGTACTGCTGATGGACGAGCCGCTCAGCGCACTGGATATCGAACTGCGCGTGGAAATGCGTAATGAAATTCAGCGTATTCACCGTGAAACCCATGCGTCCGTTGTATATGTGACCCATGATCAGGGGGAAGCATTGGCAATGGCCGATAAAATTGTAGTGATGAATCACGGCAAAATTGAACAGATCGGATCTCCAGAAGCTGTGTACACAAGACCGGAAACCGCGTTTGTCGCTTCCTTTGTTGGCAAGTGTAATATGGTGAAAGGAAAATGGGAGCGGGATTTTTTCATTCCAAATGAATTTCCTTGGGAAAGGTGGCCGGACATCGGAGTAACGGAGTCTTTGAAAAAAGAGGGACTATGCCCGGTTCGCCCTGAACAATGGAAGCTGGCCGGAGAAAAGGAAGAAGGTTTAAAAGGAACGGTTCTGACGGTTCAATATCAAGGTAAGGAAATACACTATACGGTTGAAGTAGAAAATGAAAACTGGATTGTCCACCAGTCTGTTTTTCAACCAAAGTATGGAATCGGCGACACGGTCAGTTTAAGCGTGAAAGCAGAACCATCGCAAAAAGCAGCTTCCCTTTAAAGGAGCTGCTTTTTTGAAGCGTAAAAACCCGTTCCTGGCTCGGGAACGGGTTTTTACTATTATTTTGTTGCAGCAAAGCGTTCTTGTTCTACTTTCAACAAGTTGTTTACAGCACTGAATAGGGCTTTAATCGATGAGTTCATAATATCCGGGTCGATGCCGCAGCCCCAGTAAACAGCACCATTGTCGGACGTAATGCTCACGTAAGAAACGGCATTGGCCTGTGAACCGATTTCCTGGGCATGCTCTTTGTACGTTAAATCTTTATAGGAAATGCCAAGCTCTTTTTGGATCGCATTGTTCACAGCGTCCAGACGGCCATTTCCGCTGCCGTGCCATTCATTTGACTGGCCATTCATGTTTATCTCAATTGTAATATTCACGGTATCTTTTCCTTCAAATGTATAATCGATCAGCTTAGCCGGCTCGCTTACATTCACAAATTCCTCCATAAAGATGTCGTGAATTTCGTTTGTCATCAATTCTTTTTGGCTGCGGTCAGACACGTTTTTCACTTTATAGCCGAGTGTTTCACGCATTTTTGGCGGAAGTTCAAAGCCGTATGCCTGTTCAAGAAGATAGCCGATACCGCCTTTGCCTGACTGGCTGTTAATGCGGATAACTTCGCCTTCATACTCGCGGCCGATATCTTCTGGATCAACTGGCAAATACGGAACGGTCCAATGCTCGCGTTCTTCCTGCTCACGCCATTTCATGCCTTTCGCAATCGCATCCTGGTGTGAACCTGAGAAAGCGGTGAAAACAAGCTTGCCTGCATACGGCTGGCGGTCTGGAACCGTCATGCGTGTAACACGTTCATACACTTCCTGGATCGCCGGCAGGTTATCCAAATTTAATTTCGGATCTACACCATGTGTATACATATTAAGCGCCAACGTGACGATATCTACATTTCCAGTTCGTTCACCGTTTCCAAACAGCGTGCCCTCTACGCGGTCCGCGCCTGCGAGTACGCCAAGCTCTGCATCTGCAACGCCTGTGCCGCGGTCATTGTGTGGATGAAGAGATAAAATCACATTTTCACGGTACTTCATGTTTTCGCTCATGAATTCAATCTGGCTCGCGTACACGTGCGGCATAGACATAGAAACAGTAGCTGGAAGGTTGATAATCACTTTGTTGTCAGCGGTTGGCTGCCACACGTCAAGGACGCTGTTGCACACATCAAGCGCGTACTCAATTTCCGTACCTGTAAAGCTTTCCGGCGAGTACTGGAACTTAAAGTTGCCTTCTACTTCAGCTGCATATTTTTTCAACAGCTTTGCGCCGCTTACTGCAATTTCTTTAATTTCTTCTTTAGAACGCTTAAACACCTGCTCACGCTGTGCAAGGGAAGTAGAGTTGTACAAGTGAACGACCGCGCTTTTTGCACCGCGAAGCGATTCAAATGTTTTTTGAATAATATGCTCACGTGACTGCGTTAACACTTGAATCGTCACATCATCCGGAATTAAATCTTGTTCAATTAATGTGCGAAGAAATGTATATTCGGTTTCGGATGCGGCCGGGAAACCAACCTCGATTTCTTTAAAACCAACATCCACCAGCACTTGGAAATATTCTAGTTTTTCCTGCAGGTTCATCGGGATGATCAGCGCCTGGTTTCCATCACGCAAATCAACACTGCACCATGTTGGAGCTTCGGTGATGTACTCTTTTTGTGTCCATTTTAAGCTTGTTGTCGGCGGCATAAAGTAATTGCGCGTGTATTTGTTTACATTTTTCATTTTGTGTCATCCTTTCCTGTATCGGGCTCAATAAAAAACGCCCGTCATCTCTAATAAAGAGACGACAGGCGTTAACCTTCCGTGGTACCACTCTTATTGGTTTATGCAGATGCATAAACCCGCTTGTAGGCTGATTACGGGGCGTCCGTCAAAGCTTACTGCCGTTTCAGCTTTGCCGCTCATGGGCGAGTTGGGGATGCGATTGACTGCCTTTCACCAAAGCGGCAGCTCTCTTGACAATCACGATTCCTTAATGCTCCCAATCAAAGCGTTTTATCGTTTCATTTTTTACAATCGTATTATCGATTGGCAGATTTGTCAATGAGAATTGAAGAAATTGTGAGAAAATTGTCTGAAGACGGACTTTTTACCGTCGCCAAATCCACAGTCCCACCCAGGTTAAAACAGCTGCCCAGATAAGCAGCACAAAAACACTTGCTGTCCAGTTTTTTGGCTTTCCGTCCTTCATCAGCTTTTGTGCTTGTTCCTCGCAGTCTGCTGCCACCGGCTTTGGGATCATTTTTAATGCGAAAAAAATACCGAGCGGAACAAGAAGAATATCATCGATATAACCTAAAACGGGAATAAAATCCGGGATTAAATCGATCGGGCTGAATGCATACGCGACAACGCAGGCAGTGAAGAGTTTTGCATACCAGGGCACCCGCGGATCGCGGCATACGAAATACAGCATAAACAACTGGCGCTTTAACTGCCGTGCCCACTTCTTTAAACGGTTCATCGTACGTCTCCTTCTTTTTTACATCATAACACGACAAATAGGCTTGGGAGCTTTTTTTTGGAAACACTCCCCTTTAGATGGGAATGAATACAAGAAAGCGTGGGTATATTGAAAAGATGTTCTGCTGCGTAAAAAGTAAAGAAAAAAAGGAGCGGTGTACATGTATTTTGTGGATGATCACCACGCCGTCAATTTTAAATTAACACAAATTCAATGGGAATTTGCCCAGTACGATTTAGAATATGCGGCTGCCTGCTATTTGCTGGCCGTGCCGATGGTATTTGAACATATAGTATCTGAATTAGATACGCATGAAACGCCGGTTGACTGGATCATTCAATGGGAAGAGGATGATTCGGTCTACGACCTCAGCGCTGGCGCGGTCCAGCTTGGCCGGCTTGCGCTTCATTTATGGAATGGATCGGGGCCTTTTCACCTGCTGCAGTGTTTAGAGAGCCTGCAGGGGCATCATTATGACGTCGTAAAGACGGCGCTGGATGTAAGGATGGGAAGGACCGGATAAGAACGAGCTGAGCCTGGGCAGCAGGTTCTGCCCAATACATATATAATCTTATAAAAAATAATAGAAAAAGGTTTGAAAATAGATTTGTCTGGGTAAAAAAGAAGAACACACGACATGTGTGTTCTTAGGCGGGATAGCGTGAGTGGCTGTCAGTATATTTGGCGCAGGCGGGGCCGGTATGAAAAGGAAATGTCAGGATAATGTCGAGCTTCTTTCATTTTTTCAGTAGGTTGCCTGATAGATCAAACTGAATTAAGGGGAGGAAATGAAAAATGGCTTCGTTACACGAATTTGATCCTGGTACAGCAGATATTCAGTCAATGCATGTTTTAACAAAACTAGCCGCAGAAGACGACGGAGTCTATATCTTAGCCCGTGAACGCGATGTAACGAGAGACGCAGCCGACAAATCCGATGAAGAAAAATTAAGAGACCAATATATTTTGTTTAGTAGTTTATTTTAACTGAATTTAAATAGCGAATAAGGGAAAAAGGACCTCCAAGCAGCATATGGAGGTCTTTTTTGATGGATTTATTTATTCAGGATTATAAATGCCTGTTCATTACAAAACTCCTCTATACATATAAATCAATGCCATTTGATGAACTCTGGAAAGAATACCATGCTTTTTAAGAGGAACATTTGGCAGACTGGGCACACCGCTTTTTCCGGGAAATGAAAGAAAACAAATTTTCCCGGTTTTTAACCATTATGAGGAAGAACTAATTGAAGACTTCGTCATGCTTTATACGCTCTGTAACGGCAACGACGCCGATCATTGGATAGAAGATATTGAACAAAAAGGCGCAGCACATGCGCATATTGGCGGAAACCCGCTGATGAACTGGGATGAAATTGTCCGTGAAGTCAACTTTGCGGGCCGTAATATAAAAGGACGGTACCGATTCAATCCATCCCGGCTGGTTATGTGAAAAATAATGAAATGCTGTCCAACAAAATTTCTTTTCAGCATGATGGGGGCGGCAACTTTATTGCCATCGACCTTGATCCAGATACAAAGGGCCAGTAGGGGCAGGTCGTCGAGGTGGATCATGAATATGAGGAACGGGTTGTACTTGCATCTAGCTTAAAGGAATATATCATCATTTTATATTATTCTGTGAAAGAGCTTGGTGTAATCGATAACGGAGAAGGATATGAAGGCGATAAACCATTGTCATCTTATATTATGCGTACAGAAAAAGCAGCGGATTAATCCGCTGCTTTTTCTGTTACGCTTTTACGTCAATTGATTTTCCGAGCGTTGGATGAGGGGCCTGCAGCATTTGCACCATTTGGCTGGCATTTTGCTGGGCCATATCCATTGTTTTTTTCGTCAGCGCAATACTGACACTTTGGTTAAGGGAAGCCTGGCTTATGCCAGTCGATAAAGCAGCGATATCCATACGTCTCACCTCCCTTTTTATTATCGGCTTAATAGTTCGAAAGTATAAGAGGCTTCGAAAAATACCTTCATTTAACCAGTAAATAGGTAATTTTTTAGAAATATGGACATAATGACTATTGGATATCAAAAATAACAATTAGATTACAATTAAAGTTAAATGATAGAAAAATAGAATTTAATATGTAAAATTAACCAATAGAGAAATGAAATTTGTAACAAAAGAGAACTGGAGGAAAAGGTTTGAAAAAACAAGCAGCAATGATTGGTTTGGTACTGGCTCTTATTCTATCAATGGCCGGTTTCGGGCTGCCTGCTCAAGCAGCTGAGTTTGTTGATGTGCCAAGCCGTGCAGCAAAGGAAGTTAATTATTTAGCCGAAGGAAAGATTGCAAACGGATCATCCGCAACAGTATTTGGCGCCGATAAAACCGTTACACGTGCAGAGGCAGCGGCGTTTATTGGACGGGCTCTGCAGCTGGATGGAACAAAGAGAGCCACTAACTTTGTAGATGTAGGTTCAGGGAATTTTGCGTCTGGGTATATACAGTCGGCGGTAGATAAAAAGATTTTCTCGGGCTATGATGGCGGCCGCTTTTTGCCGGATAAACCAGTAACGCGCGGCGAAATGGCTGTCATGATGGCGAAAGCATTTGACTATTCGTTCGGCGGTACACTGTCAGGCGCAGCCAAAGCATTAACAGCACGTGGGATTGCTCAAGGTGTAGATGACGGCACATTTGGGGCCGATCAGCTGCTGAAGCGCGCAGACTTTTCTGTTTTCCTTGCGCGTGCCATCAATCCAGAATTTCGCCTAGTCAAAACGAACGATTTTAGCAAGACAATGTGGGCGAATGTGGGCGACTTGAATATTCGCTCAGGCCCGTCAACCGCTTATGGTTCAAAAGGAAAACTAGCTGAAAATGTACAAGTTTCATCAGCCCATAAAGTGGGTGACTGGATTTATATTCAGTCAGGGGAAGTTGTGGGTTTCGTTAATGTTTTTTATCTGCGTGATACAGAGACAAAAAGCGCAGCAAGTGATCCACGCCTGTCAAATCAAACGATCATTTTAGATCCGGGTCATGGCGGACGGGACCCAGGAGCAATTGGTTTTGGACTTCAGGAAAAAGACGTTGTGCTGAAAACAGGCTTGAAAGTGAACGAGCTGTTAAAACAAACACCGTTCAATGTGAAGATGACCCGTTCAACAGATACATTTATCACAATCAATAATCGTGCTGCATTTGCGAGCAAAAACAACGGTAGTGTGTTTGTCAGTATCCATGCTAACGCCGCAGCAAGTTCAAGTGCAAACGGCACGGAAACGCTTTATTACAGCGCCACGAATACGGCTAATTCAGCAGACAGCAAGCTGCTTGCTGAAAAACTTCAGAGCCGTATGCTGCAGGCTTGGAATTTAAAAGACCGCGGTTTAGTAAGAAGAACAGATTTAGGTGTATTAAAATACAACACAGTGCCATCCGCGTTAGTGGAACTAGGGTTTATTACGAATAAAGAGGAGAATGACAAGCTAAAGTCAGATTACTGGCAGACAGTGATGTCTAAAGCCCTCTACTATGGTATTTTGGATTACTACAAAGCAAAAGGCTACGATGTTGATTCGTTATACGATCTAGCTAACTCATAAGGAAAGCCGGCTGGCTTTCCTTTTTTCTTTGGCAGACTTCTAAACAAGTAAGAAAGGAAAGCCGAAAAAAAGAGTAGGAGCGCGGTTCTTTTTCCATTATGATGTATCAAAGGAATGATTTGAGAAAAAGAGCAGCTATGAGCTGTAAACGTACATACAAGATAAGCAGTGAGGGGAGTTTTGGAGAGAATGAAAAAAGTAGGTTCATATGTGCTGGCGGCCAGCTTATTGTTTCCGCTTGTGCCTTTATCCGAAAATAATGTAGAGGCGGCCGGCGATTCGCTTGGCAGAGAACTGAGTGCCGTTATTGAAGCCGGTATTATGAGCGGCTATGAGGATGGCTCGTATAAGCCAGACAACAGCGTTACGCGGGAAGAATTTGCGACGTTTTTAGCTCGTGCCTTGCAGCTGCCGGAAGGACCAGAGCGATTTAAAGATGTCCCGGCTTCAGCCAAGCTGGCTCCTTATGTAAATGCGGCGGCTGCTGCCGGCATCATTAACGGCGGCTCAGACGGAAATTTCTCGCCAAAAGCAACGATTACCCGCCAGGATATGGCGCTTATGATCAGCAATGCGCTCAACTATTTAGGGAAAGATGCCGCGTATGTAAAGTCATCATTTACAGATATTAACAATATCAGCTCGGCGTATCGAGTGGCAATCGGCAAAAGTGTCAGCTTAGGTATCATTTCTGGGTATACAGATGGACGATTTGGTCCGCTGGATAACGCGCGCCGCGGACAAGCAGCAGCGTTTATTTACCGGATGCTTGAAGGAAACCTGCCAGAGCCGATTGTAAAGCCGTTTGAAACAGCGATGATTGATGCAGCTGGCACGATTACAGCTTCAGCTGTTGCGTATGAATCCTTTGATGCTGCCAAACAAGCCATGGACAAAAACGGGGCTGAGCTTCTGCTTGAAAATGGGAAAATTATGTATATGAAAGAGTATGGAGGCATGGTTTTTGCCAAGCCGGAAAGCGGTAAAGCGACGGTTGATCTTTATGCCGATGAAACGCTGAAAACGGCCAAAACGTATGTGACAGCCTCTGCGATTGGAAGCAGCGGCATTTCGACCGAGCTGCAGTATATTACTTCGACCGATGCATACGTAAAGGTATACCTTGGCGGAAGCGAGTATTTTATGAAGCCGGAAGATACACGCCTTGTACCGTACGAAGGCGCAAAAGGGCGCGGTTATTATTCTGTATCAAATGGTTTGCTTGTCCATCACATTTATAATGTTGACACAAACAAGACAGTCGCGTATACAGCTGGACCCGCACCATCATTTATGCAGGCAGGCTCAAAGTATTATAGCTGGGATGGTTTCTCATTTTACAATGAAGCAGGTCAGCAGGCAGGGCGTGAATATCAATATTTCCAGTTCCTGTCCGGCCGCACGAAAACGAATTACACCGCTGCCGAGCTTGATGCCTATATTCAAAAAGTGCTGGCGGAAAGACAGGCGATGGGCTTTTCTAAATACGCAAATGCCACAACGAAAAGTAAGCTGATTGGCCTCGGTACGATGGCCAAAAAAGCAGAAAGCCTATATAACGTCAACGCACTTATGATCGTTACACTGGCGATTCATGAAAGTGATTACGGAATGAGTGATAAAGCACAAACGATCAATAATTTATTCGGCTTGAAAGTGTACGACTCCGATCCTACTGGCGGCTCTGTGTTTAAAACCGTAGAAGAAGGTGTAACGGCGCTTGCAAAAGATTACTTAGGAGCAGGATATTTCACACCGACTCACTGGCGGTTTAATGGCTCCGTGCCTGGAAACAAAACAACAGGCGTAAACGTGAAGTACGCATCCGATCCTTACTGGGGTGCAAAATTTGCCGGCCATATGTATACGGTTGACCAGGCAATGAGCGGGCAAGACTTTGGCCGCTATACGATTGGTTTCACGAACACGCCGGGCTTAAACGTGCGTACGGGTCCAAGTACAAGTCAAAGCATCTTGTACACATACAAAGCGAGCGGCATGCCGGTTACCATTATTAAAGATGGAGAGTGGACGGAGATCGTGTCGGATAACCCGTCCCAGACAGGCTACGTGTACAGTACTTATGTGAATAAGCTTCCTATAGCTGAATAAGTAAAAGTAAAAAATAAAAATCCGGCAGGCCTGTGTGAAGGTCTGCCGGATTTTTATGTTTCTAGAAGTACTAGCGGATCACACGCAAAACACGCCGGCCCAACGGATACAACGCATATCCAAGGAACACGCCGGCGATATTTAAGATCAGGTCATCTATATCCAAGCTGCCCCGGTGGGTAACAAACTGCACCAATTCGATCAAGGTAATAACCAGAACGGGTACAAGCGTTTTTTGCAGAAGGGAAGGGGACGCTGTCAGCATCCAAAACATGCCGTATGGTACGAACAGCACGACATTTGCGGCAATATTGTAAAAGGCCACAAATGTATCTGCCTCTCCGCTTAAAAAAAGGCGGATTGTGTGAAATGGTATAAGATTCATATTCTCATAAGTCTGATTTGATGGCCGAAAAAACAGCAGAATGAGCAGCGCCGCTGTGTAAAGGGCCATTATCCGTTTTAAAAACTTTGCCGGTATATCAATTGTATCCTGGCGAAAGCCGTACACAAGTAAGAAAACAAGCGCGGTCAGCGTCGCCCATACAACAACAATGACCACAGGGTGAAGATACGAAAAAAGCATAAACCAAACAGGAAGGAATGCGAGAAACAATCCTTGCGACAGCAAGGCAGAAAGGCCAAATGATGTTTTCACGTATGCCGCTCCAGCTCTGCTTTTTGCTTTTTTTTACATTGATCAATCATGCTAGTGCCTCCTTTTCAATCAGTTTATCACAAGACTGAATGATCTTCTTTAAGATTCACAAGCTGGAAAACAATTCTGTAACTATTTCATGGGTTCAGCCAAAGAATAGAATATTAGCAGCAAACAAAAAGCGGCGATGGCTCGTTTGGCAGAGGCGAGCAAAAGCTCTATGTGATTGAATAAGGTAAAAGCCAGACAAATGGTAACATCTGTCTGGCTTTTTTTATAAAATCAACCCGCTGTAAGCTCTTCTTACTATATAATGGGGAAAAATAACAGAAAGAAAGTGAGCAGGATGAAGAAAAGCGCAAAACAATCGATCAAGATATGGAAGATCCTTTTTTAATTTCGCCTTTTTCTAACGCTGTTTCGCTGATAAAAAGGAGGAGAAAAAATGAGGGAAAAAATAGCCAGGCTGATGGCTGTTGGAATGATGACCTTAATTGCGGGCTGCAGTGAAGAGTCAGATTTAACAAGAATTGACGTAGAACGTTTTGAAGAAAATCAGCTTGTTGAAGAGACGGTAACAATTGCAAGAAAAGAAGAGGTTATGGCATTAGAGAAGGTATTCAAGCAGGTAAAGTGGGAGCCGGGCACCCAAGTATCGATGGCGAGAACGGAAGATGTAAAAGTTGTATTGTTTTTTGAAGAGGAAGCTGGCATGCCGGAGCGGCTGCAAACTTATAGAATTTGGCTGCATGAAAAGGGCACGGCAGAAATAATTGGTGAGCAGGAAGATGAAGGATATGGAACAATGTCGAAAGAGTCAGTGAACGGATTGAAAAAAGTGATTCAATAGTAAAAAACAGGATCGGCTTTTTACTTAAACAGCCGCCGATCCATTGTTTCCCGGTCGTAATGGAGAAGCCATTCCCCATATCCTTCGTAAAGAGAACGAAGTGATTCAGCAGAAGCAGCAGAGATATCGAGCCCCCGATCATCGTATATGTGGTAAATGATTCCTTTTATCGGATGAATAAAAAAGTACACTTCTTTTACAATGAGCTTTAAGCCCATATCAATATGGGAAAGGGCCCGAATTAATTGCCAATGATGTATATCACGAACCTGCCCAGCACCGATAAATCGGTCAGTTCTCATACCATCTTCTTTGTGCCATAACCCTCCTTCAATGATCGACCAATGCGGCTTTTTTATGTAATGGCGGAAAATTGATGTGCGCTTTTGACTGTGTCCAGAGTGATACCGATAGACAATTACCTATACTTTGTCGTCCGGATGAAATATCTCCTCAAATAATGTAAAGGCCCTTTTATATACCCGCTCCATGTAACCCGATTCTTTAAAATGTCCCGGCTCTCCAAGCTCAAAACGAAGAGCAACTGATGTATTGTAAAAAAGCGGCTTCTCCAAGGGCAGGCGGCCAAACAGCTTTCGGTATTTTTCATCAAACATTCAACACACCTCCCATGAAAAGATTTCGTAAAGACATTATATAATAAGAACAAAGTTTATCAGAAAAAGGAGAGTCAAATGAGGACATTGCTTGTCTGTCAAACTGAATCAGCGAACAAATTTTGGGAAATAGACGTAACGGGCACTTCATTTGTCGTTACATGGGGGAAAATTGGTACTGCCGGCCAAATGAAAATAAAGGAGTTTAAGTCGGAGGAGGACTGTCAAAAAGAAGCCGGTAAGCAGATCCGTTCAAAATTAAAAAAAGGATATGTAGAAAAAGAAGCGCCTGAGGAATGGTTTAAAAAAAGTGCAATGAATGAAGAAGAAATGTGGACTTTGTTTCAAAAAGCAAAAACAAAAGGCGAAGATATCGAGGAGCAAATGGAATGGCTTGTAACAGTACTTTCCCGTAAATCTGTAATAGACCTTGTTCGGTTCGAAGAAATCTTTAACGAAGTATATAATCAATCTTATACTTCTGACCTATGGGCCGCTGCGTATATTGTGATGGGGGGATGCTCAGATGACTTATTTGATTATTTTAGAGCCTGGCTTTTATATCAAGGGAAAGACATTTATTATGCGGCTATTAAAGAACCAGAAACGATCATTCCATCTTTAGAAAACACCGAGAAACAGGGAGAGATGCCTGAACTTGAAGACTTATTGTTTCTGGCTGTCTATGCGTTTGAGGAAAAAACAGGCTTGGAAGATGAACATTTCTACCGCCTGCAAGAACGCTTAGGCGAAGGGATCCAGGAACAGCCTGATATTGAACTGGATTGGGAAGAAGAAGAGGATCAATTACGTCGACGATTTCCGATGTTATGGGGGAAATACGGAAATTGTCCGCTGGAGTATAAGTAAAGATCGTACTAAAATAAATGCTCGAAAAATATCATTTAGCTTAAACAGCCATTATCCGGATGTTCATCTATTAAATCGAGGCCAAAAAAGGAAGGAAAAGGGGTTTATTCTATCGAAGCATGGGTATGAGGATGGCATACTTACTGGGCATACGCCCTGCATTCAGCGACTATACATAGTGGATCGCTTCTTTTAATGAAAAAAAAGACAAAGGGGATGGAAGGAGCGATAGGATGGGCAGTCAAAATATCTGGTTTACGTTGTTGTCGAGTGCGGTCATCATTGTGCTGCTCGGCATCTGGACGTACAAAAAAACAAAAGGGGCTAATTCCACAACAGAAGGGTATTTTTTAGCCGGGCGCGGTTTGGGCGGCGGCTTTATTGCCGGGGCTTTGATCCTCACAAATTTATCTGCCGAGCAAATGGTCGGATTAAATGGACAGGCGTATGGGACGAATATGAGCAACATGGCGTGGGAAGTCACCGCCGTTTTGGCGATCGTTATCATGGCGTTGATTCTGCTGCCCCGCTATTTAGGCGGCGCGTTTACGACACTTCCGCAATTTCTGCGGGATCGGTATGACGAAGGAGTCCGGCGGCTTACGGTTGTGTTATTTATGCTCGGCTATGTCTTCGTTACCATTCCATCGACCTTATATTCAGGGGCATTAGGGGTTATGAAGCTATTTGATGTAGAAAGCTTATTTGGCATTTCTTATACACAGTCCATTTGGCTGATGGTGTGGGTGATCGGCATCATTGGCGCGTTTTTTGCCATTTTTGGCGGAATGAAGGCGATCGCTGTGTCGGATACTTTTATTGGCATTGGCTTGCTCGTCATTTGTGCGCTTATTCCAATCATGGCGCTGTATCAACTAGGAAGCGGCAGCATTGCAGAAGGTTTTCAAACGATGGCCACAAACCATCCCGAAAAATTAAATGCAGTTGGATCAAGTACCGATTCAGTTCCTTTTGCGACCATTTTTACAGGGATGATTTGGGCAAATCTTTTTTATTGGGGAACGAACCAGTATGCCATTCAGCGGACACTTGGAGCCCGAAACTTGGCAGAAGGACAAAAAGGCGTACTGTATACCGGCTTTTTTAAACTGCTTGTCCCAGTGTTTATGATGCTTCCAGGCGTTATGGCTTTTCACTTATATGGCGGAAAGCTGGCCTCTATTGACCTGGCTTATCCGACACTGGCGGCCAATATTCTCCCATGGTACTTGCAGGGACTTTTTTTAGTTGTACTGCTTGGCGCGGTATTCAGCACTTTTAATGCGCTGATCAATTCAGCTGCAACGATGTTTGCCCTTGATGTTGTTCACCCGTGGAAGCCTCATTTATCGGATGCCAAGCTTCTCAGCTTAAGCAAATGGTTTACAGCAGGGCTTGCGGTTATCAGTTTTTGCATATCCCCTTTGCTTATGTATGCACCAGACGGTTTATGGGAATTGATTCGCCGCTTTACCGGTTTTTTTAACATTCCGATTATCACGATCGTTCTTATTGGCATTTTTGCCAGACGTGTACCGCCCGTTGCTGCTAAAGTGGTCATTGTTTTCCACGTGATTACTTACTATATGATGATTTGGGGAACAAACCACCTTTTTGGTTTTTCGCTCGAAATCAATTATATTCATGTGTATGGTATTTTATTTATAACAGAACTTATCATCATGCTTGTTATCGGAAAGCTATACCCGGCGAAAAAAGCATGGAGCTACACACCCCATCCAAAGATCGATATGAAACCATGGAAATATGCCCTGGCAACGGCTTTCGTACTGATCGGACTGATGTTTGAATTTTATATCGTTTTTTCTCCAATTGGTCTTGCCTATGAAGGAGGGATCGTTTCACCCTTGTTCTGGCCGGCATTAACAGGATTGGCCATTCTGACGGCTGTTGTGGCCGTATGGGCCGTAAAAAAATGGAATGATAAATATAGCCGTTATATTGAAAAACAAAATACGGTCCAGGCAGCGGAAACATCGATTAGTGAACAGCTTGAATCAGCGGAAATCCGCAAATAAAAGACGGCTAAAACCGTCTTTTTTGCTTTTTATTTACCGAAGACAGGGTAAAGTGAAAAAGTAAAGAGCATGGCAGCAGGCTGTTTTTTTCGGCGTTCATGAGAAATATTTTGGCCTTCAGCCTTAAATGACAGGGGATAAAGGGTGAGAGAGCAAATTACTTATGATAAGAAAGCGGAAAGAGCTTATATGCATTTAGCTAACGGATTTTGAAGCTGTTTCTGTAGCAGCAACAGTGGATTTGATGGAAAACCAGGAGAGTATAATCTGCTTGGGGCGGCAAGTACCAGTAATTGGCGTTGAGCTGGCAGGAAGAACCGCTCAAAAAGTAAAGTATCTGAATGGGACAGCAGATGTTTTTGGTCGGGAAGTCACAGCCCAGGGGTTCAAGCATTCTTTTCGGTTAAGTAACGGAAAAGCAGCAGGTTCCGTAGTACATCCGGACTCCCCGCATGTTGTTTTTTGTTTTCCGATGAGTCGTGCAACGAATTTTTTGGAATCGACTTGTATGAAACAGGGGAAAAAACGAGTCTGGCGGTAAATCATATCTGTATGCCGCTGCTTTGCATGCTGAATTTGTCGGTTAGAAAAAGAAAAAGAGCTCTTTTCCTTTCAACAGGAAAAGGAGCTCCTGTGCACCTCTCTTAGTTTCCATCCATAACGCCTTCGGGTACATCTTCTGTGTTAGCCGGGTCATCTCTGTCCGGAATAAACAAGGCGTCACGCACTTCAAGAATACGTGCAGCGGCAGTATTCAGCTTTGTCTCTGCATCAGTCGTCTGGATAGTATCGCCGCCAAGCTGCTGGGCCAACGCATCTACTTTTTGTGAAGCGGTATTCGTTTGGTAAAGAAGGGAATTCAACCGGCTGAGTGAGCGGACACGGGTTTCTTCTGAAATCACTCGTTCTTTTGCCAAATCCGCGTGAATATCTTCGAGCTTTTTATCTATGACTGTAATATGACTTTGGACGGTTTTTAACGATTGTGTTTCAGTATGTGTAGGAACAGAAGCACTGGCTGTTGCGGCTTGAGCGGAGAAAGCAAGACCGACCGCAAGAGCTGGTGCTGCCGCTTTAATAAATGAACGTTTCATTATGCTGCCTCCTTCAGTGGTATCTTTATCTTTTTAGTACCTTCTTTTGGGCCGCTTAACCGAATTTTCAACCCTTTTAACCGAATTGAAATGACATTGTAACGGCTGTGAAACAAAATAGAAAAAAGAAAAAGAGACAGAGACAGCAGGGAGGTTTGGAAGTCTGAAATACTTGAAGAATAGAAAAATCTACTAAAAAAGAACTAATGTTCCGTTTTCGTTATCTATATTTACCAGCTCTATGCTATAATAAAAGTGCGTTGGAATTGCGTCTCAAGGGTGGACAGCATTCTTTTAATCGGCTGGCAGACAAAGAGCGCCGATTCCTGGGGCAATGTCTGCACTACCTGCCCTGCGCAGGCCCGGGGGGTGCTGCCTATGACGACTTTTCAATCGCTGATGCTGATGATTGCTTTCGCTAGTCTCGTTGTTTCAATCATCTCATTAACACAAAAAAAGTAATCCACCCTTGAGCCGACAAGCAGGGGAGTGGATTACCTTTCACTTTCATTTGCTGATCCCCCTTGAAGGGAATTCTGCGCAAGGCCGCTGGTGTTTGCCGCACCAGTGGTCTTTTTTTAATATGTTTCTTTACATATCAATTATACCCCAATCCAGCTCAAATGAAAATTAATTTAATGAAGGGCAGAACAAAGGAAGAAACAGCCGAGGATGGAACGGCCTGTCTGCTGTAATCGGGGCTTGTTTCTTATGATGAAGATATTGAGGCTGATTTTAAAAAGAATAGGGGTTAGATGAAGCCACCTTTTAAAAACCGGGAGGAACGGACAGACATGGAAAGTGAACGACTGCGAATATTTGATGGAGAGCATCATGAAATCGGCACGGCGAGCCGGGAAGAGATTCATAAAGAAGGATACTGGCATGAAACATTTCAATGTTGGCTGTTGAAAAAAGAAGAAAACACCGTGTACATTTACTTTCAAATTCGAAGCAGCATGAAAAAGGATTTTCCGAGCCTGCTCGACATTACTGCGGCAGGACATCTGCTGAAGGATGAAACAGCTGAAGATGGTATTCGAGAAGTAAACGAGGAACTAGGTCTCGACTTAACAATTCACCAGGTACAGCCGCTTGGTATCATAAAAGAATCGATCAAGCTGGAAGGGTTCATTGATCGGGAATTTAGGCATGTATATATGCATCAAATCGAAGAAGGAGTGGAATATGCGCTTCAGCAGGAAGAAGTATCGGGCCTCGTTCGAGCGCCTTTTGGCCTTTTTCAGTCTTTTTGCTTCGGCCAAGTCAACTTTATTGAAGTGGAAGGGTTTCAGATAAACGAAGCTGGAGAAAAGGAATGCGTTAGAAAACGGGCAGATAAGCAGTCGTTTGTACCTCACTCCGATTCTTATTGGAAGCAAGTTGCCGAAGCGATAGGCGCAAAGCTGTCAAGGTAAGTGTTATAAAGTGAAGTATCTGGGCTCTGCTCTTTTCACTTATCATTCAAATAATCTATTTGAAGGTTCTTTTGCATTCAGGTAAGTTTAGGCAAACAAGCCGGATGGACATCTTTCCTGCATGAAGGTCGTTTGTGATAAATCCCTTTGAAAATAGCTTTTTCACTGTATAAAACAAATAAATGAAAGATCCTTATGATGGCTCTCATCTACGCAAAATGTAAGTATACTAGTATGTATACTTAGAAGCATCTATTGTCTGAATGAGCTGGACAAGAGGATGTCTAGTTTCATAGGCAAATCAATTATTATATAAAACTATACCATTCAGCGAAAACTGCTAATAGAAAGTGAGAAATAAAGGCGATGAAAACCATTTTATTAATCCGGCATGGCCGTTCTGCCCATACTGAAAGCAGACCTATGACCGGGCGGGAATTTTCAGCATGGGTGCAGGCTTATAATGAAGCTGGCGTACAGGAAAGCAGCTTTCCGAAGGAGACGGTTGCTTCTATAAAGGATGCAACATGCCTCATCACGAGCGATTTAGTTCGATCCATCGAGTCGGCTAAGTATTTAAATCCGGCTGTTAAAGTACAATCAGACGCGCTGTTTCGTGAAGTAGAGCTGCCAGTTGTTTCTTTTACTCGTTTAAAGCTGCCGCCTGCTGTATGGACAGTTTTACTGAGAACAGTGTGGTTAGCCGGATATAGCCGGCATTGCGAATCATATAAAGAAGCAAAGCGAAGAGCGGAAAAAGGAGCACAGCAGCTGGCCGTAGCTGAACATCGCTCCATTGCTCTTGTTGGTCACGGCTTTTTTAACCAGCTGTTAGCCGGCGAGCTCAGGAAAAACGGGTGGAAGGGCCGCCGGAAAACCAATTCAAATCATTGGTGCTCGACCCTTTACATACTTGAATAGCACTTTTTATGAGATAATGAAAGAAGCGGCTGGAAAATCATATGCCGCTACAAAGAGTAAGTGCTGGCTTGTCTCATATCCAGCCGTTTTTAAAAAAAGGCCAATATCTCTTTTAACTTAAAATGGCTGGAGTCTGTATAGTACAAAAAGGAGTCATAACATGCAAAACAAGTCTTTTTATCAAAAAATCAATTGGGTGATGATTGCTCTATTTGCCATTGCAGCTGCTTGGTCTATTTTTTCAACTTTTACAGTACTTGCCCAGCCGTCCCCAGCTGACGCAGATGCAGATATTCAACAGTCACGGCTGCTGCCTTTTTTCGGGCCGGATCAAGCAGCAGGACTTGTCATACTAGGCGCTTTAGCCGCTTTGCTTATTTGGAAGTGGAAGCGCCTATTTCCGTTCAATGGGCCGCTTGCTTTAGTTTTAGGAGGCATCGTGTATGCTTGGATCTTTTTTACATTCACAATTGGCTGGGTCCGAATGGTTGGAATTTACGGATTTATTCTGGCAGCAGGAATAGGATTTATTATGGTGTTGATTTATGCCATCCTATCTGTTTTTCAAAAAAAATAATGGACGAAAATGCGGACCTGACAGCGTTTGTTGGGTTCTTTATTTTTTGTCGAAAAAAATTACATTGAAAGTGTTTACAAATCAAAAAGAGTGTTGTACACTTTCAATATAAAGTTTTGAAGGTTCAGAAATAACTGAATGAAATCGATTTCAAATAGCGTTTTCATTTAGTAAGGATCGCTGGATTAGTTACTTAATAATCCTATCAAAACGTCAATAAGCTGTTTTCAGTGAAATCGCCTGAAATCGATTTCAGTACCATGTTGCTTGATAAGGCAATGTAAAGGATACTAAGATCATTAATAAAGCAGTAATGAAAACGCTCTATTAAGTGAATGAGTCTCTTAAACAGCGTTCTTATTTTTGAAACATGATGAAATCGATTTCAGTCAAACGCTGCTTTTAAGCCGATGGCCAGCTTCTTGTTTATTTAAAAACCGACTTTTCAAGGAGGAATCAAACATGTCAGCAGTAAACTCAGAAGTGAAAACATTACAAAACTACATAAATGGAGAATGGGTGGATTCTCTGTCCAGCCAGACCGAAACGGTTGTAAATCCGGCAACAGGCGAAGAAATTGCCCAGGTGCCGCTTTCTACAAAAGAAGACGTAGACCGTGCGGTGCAGGCAGCAAGCGAAGCGTTTAAAACATGGTCGCAGACGGCTGTTCCAAAGCGTGCACGCGTTCTTTTCAAATATCAGCAGCTTCTTGTGGATAACTGGGAAGAGCTAGCAAAATTAATCACGATTGAAAACGGAAAAAGTTTGTCAGAAGCCATGGGTGAAGTGCAGCGCGGGATTGAATGCGTAGAATTCGCAGCCGGTGCACCGACACTGATGATGGGCAGCCAGCTTCCAGACATCGCTACAAATATCGAATCAGGCATGTACCGTTACCCGGTTGGCGTAGTAGGCGGGATCACACCGTTCAACTTCCCGATGATGGTGCCTTGCTGGATGTACCCGCTGGCGATCGCATGCGGTAACACATTTGTATTGAAGCCGTCTGAACGTACTCCGCTGTTGGCAGCGAAATTAGTGGATCTATTTAAAGAAGCCGGCCTTCCAGACGGCGTACTAAATATTGTAAACGGAGCGCACGATGTGGTAAACGGCCTTCTTGAGCACCCGGAAGTGAAAGCCATCTCATTTGTTGGCTCACAGCCAGTGGCAGAATACGTATACAAAACAGGCGCAGCGAACTTGAAACGCGTACAGGCGCTTGCAGGAGCGAAAAACCACTCCATCGTTTTGGCAGATGCAAACCTTGACCTGGCCGCAAAAGAAGTCACAGCCGCAGCCTTTGGTTCAGCGGGCGAGCGCTGCATGGCTGCAGCCGTTGTAGCAGTAGAAGAAAGCATTGCCGATGAGTTTATCGCAAAACTAAAAGAAGCAGCAGACAACATTCAAATTGGCAACGGTTTAGATGACGGCGTATTCCTTGGCCCAATCATCCGCGAAAATGCAAAACAGCGTACAATCGGCTACATTGAAGCCGGTATCGAGCAGGGTGCAACGCTTGTGCGTGACGGCCGCGAAGACGAAGCCGCAAAAGGAGATGGATACTTCCTTGGCGCAACCATCTTCGACAACGTGACACAGGAGATGACGATCTGGCAGGATGAAATCTTTGCACCGGTTCTTTCCGTCGTCCGCGTAAAAGACCTGGCAGAAGGTGTGGAGACAGCGAACGCTTCTACACTTGCGAATGGTGCCTGCCTGTACACAGACAGTGCAGCAGCGGTACGCCAGTTCCGTGAAACGATCCACGCAGGCATGCTGGGCATTAACGTTGGGGTGCCAGCGCCAATGGCATTCTTCCCATTCTCAGGCTATAAAAATTCATTCTATGGCGATCTTCATGCGAACGGTAAAGATGGGGTTGAATTCTTTACACGCAAGAAAATGGTCACGGCACGCTACGTGAAGTAATATCTTGGATTTGTCCTGGCTGTCCGGCTCAATCCGGGCAGCGGGTCATTCAAGAAAAAATCAGGAGGTACATAACATGAGCCGCTTGCTTCAAAAACCAATGAAAAAAGAACAGTCAGAAGGCGTCACACTCGTTCATGACGTCACAAAAGAAAACTCCCCCCTCGAATATGTCGGATTTAAAGTCATTGATCTGGCTCCCGGCGCCACTTACACTGAATCATTAAATAAAACAGAATGCTGCATTGTCGCCCTGACAGGCAAAATTCACGTTACCGAAGGAAGCGAAGAATTCCGTAACCTTGGTACACGAGAAAATGTCTTCGAAAAAGTGCCGACAGACAGCGTGTATGTTTCCAACGATAAAACTTTCCACGTAGAAGGCGCAACGGCTGCCCGGGTAGCACTATGCTATTCTCCTTCCCAGGAGCAGCTGCCGACTGTACTTATTAAAGCTTCAGAGGTCGGCATTGAAAACCGCGGCATTTTAAGCAATAAACGGATGGTTCACAATATCCTGCCGGATTCCGACCCGCGCGCAAACAGCCTGCTTGTTGTAGAAGTTTATACGGAAAGCGGAAACTGGTCGAGTTACCCGCCGCACAAACATGACCAGGATAACCTGCCGGATGAGTCATTCTTAGAAGAATCTTACTATCATGAAATGAATCCGCCGCAGGGTTTTGTGTTCCAGCGTGTGTATACAGATGACCGGTCGATTGATGAAACGATGACCGTTGAAAACAGCGATGTTGTGCTTGTTCCAGCTGGATACCATCCAGTCGGCGTACCGGATGGCTATGAGTCTTATTACTTAAATGTCATGGCCGGCCCGACACGTATTTGGAAATTTTACAATGATCCAGACCATGAGTGGATTTTAAAACGTTAACCAAATTAAAGGAGCGGTGAAAACGGATGAACTATACATTCAATCATGAAAAAGAACTTGATGTAATCGCAATTGGACGTGCCTGCATTGACTTAAATGCAAACGAATACAACATGCCGATGGAAGAGACGATGACGTTTACGAAATACGTTGGCGGCTCACCGGCGAATGTCGCCATCGGCAGCGCGAAGCTTGGCTTAAAAGTCGGCTTTATCGGCAAGCTTGCCGATGACCAGCACGGTAGATTCATTGAAAAATACATGCGTGAAGTCGGCGTGGATACATCCAATATGGTCACAGATAAAGAAGGGCATAAAACAGGTCTTGCCTTCACTGAAATTTTAAGCCCGGATGAGTGCAGCATCTTAATGTACCGTGATGATGTGGCAGATTTATACCTTGAGCCATCTGAAGTAAGCGAAGACTACATTCAAAAAGCGAAAATCCTGCTTGTTTCTGGTACAGCGCTGGCAAAAAGCCCGTCTAGAGAAGCCGTTTTAAAATCGGTCAGCCTGGCGAAAAAACACGGCGTGAAAATTGTGTTCGAACTTGACTACCGTCCGTACACATGGCAGTCGCCGGAAGAAACAGCCGTTTATTACTCGCTTGTTGCCGAACAGTCCGATATCGTCATTGGCACACGCGATGAGTTCGATGTAATGGAAAACATCCAGGGTGGCGACAACAATGAAACCATTCAAAACCTATTCAAGCATTCAGCCGATCTTGTTGTGATCAAGCATGGAGTAGAAGGGTCATACGCGTATGCAAAATCGGGAGCAGTATTCCGCGCGCAGGCGTACAAAACAAAAGTACTGAAAACATTTGGTGCAGGTGACTCCTATGCATCTGCCTTCCTTTACGCACTTGTCAGCGGCAAAGACATTGAAACTGCTTTGAAGTATGGCAGTGCTTCTGCATCCATTGTAGTCAGCAAGCACAGCTCGTCTGATGCGATGCCGGTTGCTTCTGAAATTGAGCAGCTGATTGAATCTGCCGTATACGTATAAAAAATGATTCGTTAAGAGGTGAATAGGGATGGGAACCATTCGATTAACTACCGCGCAAGCGTTAATTAAATTTTTAAACCAGCAGTACATTCACGTTGATGGCGAAGAAACACCTTTCGTCGAAGGCATTTTTAACATTTTTGGCCATGGCAACGTGGTCGGAATCGGCCAGGCACTTGAGCAGGACGCAGGCCGTTTAAAAGTCTATCAAGGAAAGAATGAGCAGGGAATGGCTCAGGCGGCAATCGCTTACAGCCGCGAAATGCTCCGCCGCAAAATTTATGCGGTCACCACATCTGCCGGCCCGGGTTCGGCAAACTTGATCGCAGCAGCGGGAACCGCGTTTGCGAACAACATTCCGGTTCTGCTGCTTCCGGCGGATACCTTTGCGACGCGCCAGCCTGATCCAGTGCTTCAGCAGCTGGAGCATGAACACAGCACAGCGGTGACAACAAACGAAGCGTTTATGGCGGTTTCCCGCTATTGGGACCGCGTAACACGCCCGGAACAGTTAATGTCCGCACTGATCCGTGCATTTGAAGTGATGACAGACCCGGCCAAAGCTGGCCCGGCTACTATCTGTATCGCACAGGATGTGGAAGGGGAAGCGTTTGATTATGATGAGCGTTTCTTCGAAAAACGCGTTCATTATCTGGACCGCAAGCCAGCGGTAGAACGCGAGATTCAAGGCGCGGCAGAGCGGATTAAAGCAAGCAAAAAGCCCGTCATTATTGTAGGCGGCGGTGCTCGTTATTCAGGCGCCCGCGACATTTTAAAACAAATTTCCGAAAAGCATAATATCCCGCTTGTAGAAACACAGGCCGGAAAATCAACAGTGGAAGTCTCATTTCCAAATAACCTGGGCGGCGTCGGTATTCTTGGTACGTCGGCTGCAAATAAAGTGGCGCGTGACACAGACCTTGTCATCGGAGTCGGCACACGCTACACAGATTTTACGACTTCATCCAAAACACAGTTTGATTTTGACAAAACGTCATTCTTGAATATTAATGTCAGCCGCCTTCAGGCTTACAAGATGGATGGATTCCAGGTTGTCGCGGATGCAAAAACGGCACTTGAACAGCTGGCACCTCTTTTGGGAGACTATGAAACCGCATTTGGCGGCCTGCTTTCAGCATGGAAAGAAGAGTGGCTGACAGAACGCGACCGTCTGGCGAACGTAACATTTAATCGTGAAAACTTCACGCCGGAAATCAAGGATCAATTTTCTCAGGAAACACTGAATGAATATGCCGATGTGCTGGGCACTGAATTTACACAAACGGCCGCTTTGGTTGCCGCCAATGAAGCAGTCGCACCAGACAGCATCGTCATTGGTTCAGCTGGATCTCTTCCAGGAGACCTGCAGCGCTTATGGCATTCAGATGTACCGAATACGTACCACCTGGAATACGGATATTCCTGCATGGGATATGAAGTGGCCGGTGCACTGGGTGCGAAACTCGCCCACCCGGACCGTGAAGTATACGCAGCCGTTGGAGATGGCAGCTTCCTTATGCTTCACACAGAACTTGTAACAGCGCTTCAATACGATAAAAAAATCAATATTCTCTTGTTTGATAACTCTGGTTATGGATGTATTAATAACCTGCAGATGGATAATGGAAGCGGTTCATACTTCTGTGAGTTCCGTACACATGACAACAAGATTATGAATATCGATTATGCGAAAGTGGCGGAAGCCTACGGAGCAAAATCATACAAAGCCAATACAGTAGAAGAATTGAAAGCAGCGCTTGAAGACGCGAAAAAGCAGTCCGTTTCCACATTGATTGATATGAAAGTGCTTCCGAAAACAATGTCGGATGGCTATGATGGCTGGTGGAACGTTGGCGTCGCTGAAGTATCCGAGTCTGAAAGCGTTCAAAAAGCCTATGCCGCAAGAGCGGAAAAACTAGAAACGGCGAAGATGTATTAAGAGGAGGCCCGCACATCATGCAGGAAATTTTATGGGGCATTGCTCCAATTGGCTGGCGCAACGATGACATTCCAGAAATCGGCGCTGAAAATACACTATCTCATTTATTAAGCGACATCGTTGTAGCAGGATTTCAAGGGACAGAAGTCGGCGGCTTCTTTCCTGAACCTGCCGTTTTAAAAAAGGAACTGGCACTGCGTAACTTAAAAATTGCGGGCCAGTGGTTTTCAAGCTTTATCATTCGCGATGGCATTGAAAAAGCATCACAGGAATTTCATGCCCACTGTGCGTATTTAAAAGAAGTGGAAGCAGCGGTTGCAGTGGTTTCCGAACAGACGTACAGCATACAAGGTCTTGATAAAAATGTCTTTGCCGAAAAGCCTTACTTTGGCGATGAAGAATGGGCCATCCTTTGCGAAGGGCTGAATGAACTTGGCAAGATTGCCGACAGCTATGGTTTAAAGCTTGTCTTCCATCATCATATGGGAACCGGTGTGCAGACGCTGGAAGAAATTGACCGTTTAATGGAAGGAACAGATTCAAACCATGTCCATCTTTTGTATGACACAGGCCACATTTTTGCTTCAGATGGCGATTATATGACGCTTCTTGAAAAACATATGAACCGCATTAAACATGTTCACTTCAAAGATGTTAGAGAGTCGGTAATGGACGAATGCAAACAACCAGGAAAATCATTTAGAGAATCGTTTTTAGCTGGAATGTTTACAGTGCCAGGAGACGGATGCATTGATTTTAGGAAGCCTTTCCGCTTTCTTGAAGAGCATGGATACAAAGGCTGGATTGTTATTGAAGCAGAACAGGACCCAGCCATTGCCCACCCGCTTGAGTATGCATTGATCGCCCGAAGGTATTTGGACGAATCATTGCTTGCACACGTGGAGAAATAAAAAGAGGTGCATGAACAATGAATACAAACGCAGCCCCATCATCTTTTTTACGTAAGATTATCATTATTTCGACGCTGGGCGGACTTCTCTTCGGTTATGATACAGGCGTTATTAATGGTGCCCTTCCTTTTATGACAGAAGAGCTGGGCTTAACGCCTACGATGCAAGGTGTTGTAGCAAGTTCGCTTCTCTTCGGTGCCGCACTTGGTGCTGTGCTTGGCGGACGGCTGTCAGACATTAACGGACGCAGAAAAAACATTTTAATGCTGGCCGTGGTTTTCTTAGTTGCCAGTCTTGGATGTACACTTGCGCCAAACGTCACCATTATGGTCATTTCCCGTTTCTTGCTTGGACTGGCGGTAGGGGGAGCATCCGTTACCGTTCCTTCTTACTTGGCAGAAATGTCACCGGCATCACGCCGTGGCCGTATCGTAACACAAAATGAATTAATGATTGTTAGTGGTCAGCTTTTGGCTTTTGTTTTGAATGCTATCCTTGGTACAACATTCGGACACGTTGAAGGAATCTGGCGCGTGATGCTGCTGATTGCCGCTCTTCCAGCCATCTTCTTATTCATCGGTATGCTGAAAGTGCCGGAAAGCCCGCGCTGGCTTGTGTCTAAGAAAAGAGACAGTGAGGCACTTGCCGTTCTAAGCCGTATTCGTTCAGAACAAGAAGCAAAAACTGAACTAGCTGAAATTAAAGCAACATTTACTGAAGAAGAACATACAAAGCAAGCTGGTTTCAAAGATCTTTCCACACCGTGGATTCGCCGCATTATGTTTATTGGTATCGGTATTGCGGTTGTGCAGCAGATTACGGGTGTAAACTCGATCATGTACTATGGAACAGAGATTTTAAAAGACGCCGGCTTTACAACAGAAGCGGCACTTGTGGGTAACATTGCAAACGGAGCGATCTCCGTCCTCGCTACATTCGTCGGTATTTGGCTGTTAGGCAAAATCGGCCGCCGCCCGATGCTGATGGCAGGACTTGCCGGTACAACTGTATGCCTTTTGTTGATTGCCATTTTCTCAAGCGTACTAGAAGGCTCACCAAACTTGCCATACGTTGTTCTTACTTTAACCGTTACATTCCTTGCATTCCAGCAGGGCGCCATTTCACCAGTCACCTGGCTGATGCTTTCCGAAATTTTCCCGCTGCAATTGCGCGGTTTTGGAATGGGCTTAACCGTATTATTCTTATGGCTTGTCAACTGCTTAGTCGGCCTGTCATTCCCGATCATGCTTTCAACAGTCGGGTTATCTGGAACATTCTATATTTTTGTGGCACTTGGCGTCCTGGCGATTGGATTTGTAGCAAAATTCCTTCCAGAAACGAAAGGGCTTACGCTTGAACAATTAGAGCAAAAATTCCGCAATCACGATAAAAAACCAGCGGTAGCAAGCTATACAGAAAACAAACGCGCTTAATGATGTAAGCGTTACAAAAGTGGGGATATAAGGGAGGAAATGAATCATGACATTGAAATTTGGAGTAATTGGAACAGGGGCAATTGGCCGCGAACATATTAAACGCATTACAAACAGTTTAGCAGGCGGGAAAATCGTTGCGGTAACAGACGTGAATCTTGAATCTGCAAAACTAGCTGTTGAGCAATACGGACTTGAGGCAGTTGTCCATGAAGATGATAAAGCTCTTTGCCAGGATCCAAACGTAGATGCTGTTTTGGTTACAAGCTGGGGTCCGGCGCATGAACAAAACGTATTAAACGCCATTGAAGCAGGCAAGTACGTATTTTGTGAAAAACCGCTTGCGACAACGGCGGAAGGTGCAATGAAAATCGTCCAGGCTGAAATGGCACACGGGAAAAAGCTAGTTCAAGTAGGCTTTATGCGCCGTTATGACCCAGGATATGTTCAATTAAAAGAAGCGATTGATGCGAATGAAATCGGTGATCCATTGATGGTCCGCTGTGTACACCGCAACCCGGAAGTGCCAGAAACATACGGAACAGAAATGGCCATTGTTGATACACTTATTCACGAAATTGACGTGCTGCACTGGCTGATTAATGATGACTATAAATCAGTGCAAGTATTGTATCCGAAAAAAACAGCACGCGCTCATGCAGGCTTAAAAGATCCGCAAATCATTATTTTAGAAACAAAGTCAGGCATCATTATTAACGCGGAAGTGTTCGTAAACTGCCACTATGGTTATGACATTCAATGTGAAGTCATCGGTGAGGACGGGGTAGCTTACCTGCCGGAGCCGGCAAGCATCGTGACACGCAAGAGCGCGAAGCTTTCTACAAGCATTATGACGGACTGGAAAGACCGCTTCATTGATGCCTACGACGTAGAGCTGCAAGATTTTATGGATTCAATCAAAGCAACAGGCGAGCCGAACGGACCGACTTCATGGGACGGCTACATCGCCGCTGTAACAGCGGATGCATGCGTGAAAGCACAGCAGTCCGGCCAGAAAGAAGACGTAGCGCTCGAAGAAAAACCAGCATTCTACCAAAAGCAGACAGCAGCTGTAAACTAACAATGGTGCCGGCTTGGCCGGCTCCGTAACGATGATAGATAAACAGGAGGAATTTCTAATGAAACTAGCACTTGATCCAACCATGTATGCCGATCTTTCTCTAAGAGAAATGGTAGATAAAACAGCGGAGCTTGGCTATGACTACATTGAGCTTTCACCGCGCGAGGATTTCTGCCCATTCTACAAGTATCCGAAAGTAGACAGCGCAAAAATTAAAAACTTAAAACGCTACTGCCGTGATGCAGGCGTTCAAATTTCTTCTCTTCTTCCTCTTTACTACTGGGCAGGTCCAGACGAAGACCGCCGCCAGGCAGCCGTACGCAACTGGAAACGCGCTATCGAGGTGGCGGTTGAATTGGAAGTAGATTTAATGAACAGTGAATTCAATGGATCTAAATTCAATCCGGTTGTATGCGAAGAGCAGTTTATCCGTTCTATGGACGAATTGCTGCCCATCTTTGAGCGCGAAGGTATTAAATTGAACCTTCAAGCGCATCCATATGATTTCATTGAAACACATGACGGTGCGATGGATATGATCCGTGCATTGGATAAAGACTGGATTAACCTTGTATACTCTACAGCCCACACGTTTTATTATGACAACGGTAAAGGCGATATCGCGCCAATGTTTGATTCAGCAGGCGACCGCCTGACGCACGTTTTATTTGCGGATACATTCAACCATATGGCATCAGATGGCCTCCGCTACATTGTGAACCCGCCGGCAGTAGAAGCAACGGTTCACCAGCATTTGAACATCGGTGAAGCAGAAGTAGATTTCGATACCATTTTCCGCAAGCTGAAAGAAATGAACTTTGACGGCATCGCTACAAACGCTGTATTTGCCTGGAAAGATAAAGCGGACTGGTCAAGTAGACTTATGCTTCAAAAAATGAAAGAAGGTCTTGGGTTAACGGAGAAAGTCGAGGGCTGATTGTATGTTAGTATCAATGAAAGACATGCTGCAAAAAGCAAAGCAGGGCGGCTACGCCGTCGGCCAGTACAATATTAACGGACTAGAATTTGCCCAGGCGTTTTTGCAGGCAGCAGAAGAAGAACGGGCGCCCATTATTTTGGCCTCATCCGACCGGCTTGTTGATTACCTAGGCGGCTTCACAACGATTGCCGCGATGGTCAAGGCGCTGATGGAGGAATTAAATATTACCGTGCCGGTTGCACTTCATTTAGATCACGGCATGAGCGTCGAGCGCTGTAAGAAGGCGATTGATGCAGGCTATACGTCTGTCATGATCGACGGCTCTCACAGCCCAATCGATGAAAATATTGCGATGACGAAGGAAGTCGTCGCATATGCAAAGGAAAAAGGAGTCACAGTTGAAGCGGAAGTCGGTACAGTCGGCGGGCAGGAAGACGGCATGGTCGGGGGTATTCAATATGCGGATCTGGATGAATGCATCCGAATTGTTGAGGAAGCCGGCATTGATGCACTGGCCGCGGCGCTTGGTTCGGTTCATGGCCCGTATCAGGGTGAGCCGCAGCTTGGCTTTGATGAAATGAAAGAAATTTCGGAGAAAACGGACGTGCCGCTTGTCCTGCACGGCGGCTCCGGCATTCCGCTTCACCAGCTTCAGCGTGCCATAGAGCTTGGCCACGCAAAAATTAATGTCAACACAGAAAGCATCCAGGCATGGACCGCCTCTGTTCGTGAAACATTAAGCCAAAACCCGGATGTATACGAGCCGCGTCTTATTTTACTGCCTGCCATTGAAGCAGTAAAGGACGCTGTAAAAGGGAAAATGAGAGAATTTAACACGAGCGGCAAAGCCTAATACGCTTGTCTGGTATCAAGAGAGAGGAGCTGGTCCATTGCATAGGACGGCTCCTTTTTCTCAAAGAGCCGAAGAGCAGGATGTGAGCATGTGAACAAACGCAATCAAAGATTATTTTTACTGATTTCTTTTCTTTTTTGGTTTTCGCACTTTATTTATATTCCGATGCTCTCTCCTTACATCGAGCAGATAGGGGGCACGTATACCTTTATCGGCATCGTTTTGGCAAGCTACGGACTTATGCAGTTTTTGTTTCGCCTTCCCATCGGTATCGGGTCAGACCTTTGGAACAAACGGAAAGGCTTTGTTGTGGCCGGTATGGCAGTCAGTATGTTCAGCTGCCTCGCTTTTGCGCTGACTGAAAGCCTTGGATGGGTGCTCCTGTCCCGTTCACTGGCGGGCATCGCTGCCGCCACCTGGGTGGCTTTTACCATTCTTTTTTCAAGCTACGCAGCGGAGCGGAATTTGCACCGGGCCATGGGCCATTTATCTTTTGCTGTTGTATTTGCCCAGCTGCTCGGGATGGCGCTCAGTGCATGGATCGTGGAAGAGTGGGGCTGGCATGCACCTTACTGGTTCGGAGCTGCTTTCGGAGCCGCGGGCCTGCTGCTTTCGCTGTTTGTAGCAGAAGGAAAAACAGAAACAAAACGGGAGCCGGTTCGGCTGAAGGAGCTCGGAACAGCGCTGAAGGAACCAATGCTTTTAAAAGTATCGCTGCTGTCCATATTAGCGCACAGCATCATGTTTACCACGATGTTCGGTTTTACGACTGATTATGCACTGTCAGCCGGCATGCGGGCGGGTGACATTACAATTCTTGTATTTGCTTTTATGGTGCCGCATGCCGTTTCTACCTTGTTAAGCGGCAGCTGGTTTGTTCCGAAGCTGGGTAAATGGGGCACGCTGCAAATCGCTTTTTCTGCCGCAGCAACCTTTACTTTTCTTATGCCGTTCGCGGATACAAAAGCAGCCTTGATTGTTTTGCAGCTCGTAAATGGATTTGCTCTTGGCCTTTTATTCCCGCTTTTTCTTGGTATGGCTGTAGAAGAAACTCCTCACGCCAAGCGGGCGACAGCCATGGGGACCTACCAGGCTCTTTACGCTGTCGGTATGTTCGCCGGCCCTTTTTTAGCCGGCATTTTAAACACGTATTTTGGACTGGAAGCAAGCTTTTTTTTCTCCGGTGCTGTTGGTGTATTAGGCGCTTTGTTTAGTTTTAAATGGCAGGGGAAAATGAAAACGGAATCAGTATTTAAGCATAATAATGAGAGTTCGTTATAATAGAGATAATAAGAATGGAACAGGGAAAAGGCAGGTGAACAACATGATGAAAATGAGAGATGTGGCCAAACGGGCGAATGTATCTCCGGCTACTGTGTCCCGGGTGCTTCGCCAGCCAGATTTGGTCAGCAAGGAAACGAAAGAAAAAGTAATGCGGGTGATTAACGAACTAAACTATAAACCGCATATGATCGCCAGCCAGTTCCGTACACGTGAAACGAAAACGATTTTAGTGGTGGTGCCGGATATTACCCGTCCGTTCTTTTCCGAAGTGCTGCGCGGCATTGAGCATACAGCGCTTCAAAACGGCTATCAGGTTATTTTGGGTGACACAGAAAATCAGATTGAACGGGAAAAAGAATATATTGAGCTTCTATATAGAAAACAGGCAGACGGTGCCGTGCTGTTAACCGCCCGTATGGACCGGGACAGCCTGGAAGAATTATCGTCCCAGTTTCCAATCGTTCTTGCTTGTGAATATATGGATGGCCTGGACATTCCGACGGTTTCAATTGACAACATCAGCAGTGCCCGCAAAATAACCGAGCACTTGATTAATGTCGGACACCGGAAGATTGCGCATATTTGCGGTCCTATGGATATTATCTTAAGCCGGGACCGGTTGCGCGGTTACAAGCAGGCGATGATGGGCCATGACCTGCCAATCGATCCTTCCTGGGTACAGGAAGGAGATGATGGACTGGATTCAGGATACAATCAAATGGTGAAACTGCTGGCGCTTGAAGATCGTCCGACGGCTGTGTTTGTGTTTAATGACGAAATGGCGCTTGGCTCAATTAAAGCGGTCAAAGACCACGGTCTCCGCGTACCGGAAGATATCGCTATCGTTGGCTTTGATAACCTGCGGATGGCGTCTCTTTTCACTCCTTATATGACGACGATCGATCAGCCGAAATATGAGATTGGCCAAAAAGCAACGGATTTGCTTTTAACGCTTTTAAAAGGCGGCTCAATTGACCGGAAAAAATTCGTCATGAAAGACGAGCTGATTATCCGGGAATCATGCGGGTTTTATCAGAAAGAGCAATTGTTTGGAGCGACCGAAGGGGTTTAGCCCCTTCTCATTGCGGCAATAGGAAAAGGGTGGAAAAAAGCAAAAGGAGATGTATACATAATGACAAAGCTTGTGCAGATCGGCAAAACAGACTTGCGTGTAAACCCGATTGGCTTTGGCGCCAATGCGGTAGGAGGCCATAACTTATATCCAAACCTGGATGAAGAAGCCGGCCGTGATATGGTGCGTACAGCGCTTGACCATGGTGTTAACTTTCTCGATACAGCCTTTATTTACGGACCGAAGCGTTCAGAAGAATTGATTGGGGAAGTGTTAAAAGAGCGGGGAAATCGATCAGAAGCTGTGATTGCCACAAAAGCAGCACATGTTTTAACCGATGACGGCGAAAAATTCGACAATTCTCCGGCTTTCTTAAAAAAAGCCGTGGACGAAGCATTAGAACGTCTGAAAACGGACTATATTGATTTGTTTTATATCCATTTTCCAGATGAACAAACACCGAAAGATGAAGCGGTTGGAGCACTAAAGGAATTGAAAGATGCGGGGAAAATCCGCCATATCGGTGTATCTAATTTCTCTCTCGACCAGTTGAAGGAAGCAAACAAAGACGGTCATGTTGATGTTTTTCAGGGAGAATATAATCTGCTTGCACGCGGTGCAGAAAAAGAATTGTTCCCGTACCTTACTGAGAAAAACATTTCATTTGTACCGTATTTCCCACTTGCATCCGGGCTTTTAACAGGCAAATACGATAAAAATGCGACATTTGATGATCTTCGCAATGGCCTGCCATACTTCCAAAAAGGAGCATTTGAAGCGAACCTTGAAAAAGTCGATCAAATTCGCCCAATTGCAGAAAGCAAAGGGGTAGAACTGGCTCATTTAGTGCTGGCATGGTACTTAACACGTGATGCGATTGACGTTATCATTCCAGGTGCAAAACGATCTGAACAAGTATTAAATAATTTAAAAACATTGGATGTTCAGCTTGCACAAGAAGAAATCAGCAAAATCGACCAGGTGTTTCAATAATGACACAAATCTGCTCTGGTATTAGGGCAGCTTGAGAGTGGAGACAAAGTAAGAAAGCGGGCGGTTGTCAACAGCCTGAAGAAGCCCTGGTACAAGGGCTTCTTTTTTATTGGCCGACTTTTTCCAGACCTAAAGCTTGAAAACCGGCTTAACATTTTATAAATCAGCCCAAAAAGGAAAAGCGCTGCCGTTACATTAAAGGCAGCGCTTTTCAGGTGGATCTATGATACATTGAACATCTGCTATGAGCTCATCGGCTGTCTCATAAGGCTGATCCAGCTGGAGCATACGCCGAATCACATACCTTGCTGGAGAAGAAAGTGTCAGTTCTTCTTCCCAGCTTTTTTCTTTTTTAGACGAAGGCTCAAATGCGGAATACAGCAAAAACAGGACAAAATGACCGAGCGCAAAAAAGTCGCTTCGAACAGACAGCTCCCGGAAAAGCGGGTGCTCTTTTTTTCGTCTGCGCCCAGAGGAGAGATTGCTGCCAAGAATTCGTGCGAGGCCAAAGTCGATTACATGCACAGCCGTCCCATCCCACAAAATATTTGGGATGCGCAGGTCCCGATGAACGATTCCTTGACGATGAAAGTATTGGACGACATAAAGGACCTCTAATAGGATTCGGAATGCTTCTTTTTCGGTGTACCGTTGGTTATGATGGAAAATTAACTCCTCAAAATTGGGAGCGTTTATCGAGTCCATCACAAAAAACGGCACGCCGTCCCTTTTAAAAGCGGCGACAAACCGGGGGATAGCCGGGTGGTGAAGCTGCTGCAAAAACTGAGCTTCCTGCCAAAAGAAGTTTACCTCAGCCGGCTTGTGCCGTTTACGGTTGCGCAGCTGTTTAACCACTACATCCCGGCCCGTCTGCAAATCTTTCGCTTTGTACGTGAGGCCATAGCTGCCTCTGCCAAGCAGGCCTGCCAGCCGAAACCGGCCGCCAATGAGAATGCCTGGCTTTAGCGGTCGTTCAATCAGCCTAGAAAACATCATATGCATACGCTTCAGCTGCTGTAAGAGCTGAAAGAAGAGCCGCGTTTTTTCTTATAGTAATGGTGTCCGTGCTTTGAAGAGTGATGGGAATGTTTTCGATATTTATGATCACTGCTGGAATAACGGCGGCTGTGAGAAGATTTTTGATTCAGTATTTGTTGAAGAAGTTTCTTTAACATGAAATCCCTACTTTCCTGTTTTTCTTTTCTACGAATTAAATAAAAAAAGGTTTCATTTTTGATTTGCTTTTTTATTTGCAGCCAGGAAGACGGCCCGCAGAGGAACAGTGTATATGTTCCACTATATGCATATGCTTAAACGGGCAAAAAAGAAGAAGGATTCTTTTATTCTATCAGCAGAAAAGAACAAGCGAGAATGCTGGGCGAGCGGGATCAAATCCGCTATACTGTTCATATTGTGAAACAAAATAGGCTTTGGACGAGCGCTTTTTTGTTTTGAAAAAAGAGGTGGATAAATTGGAAAAAACACGTACCATAAAGCGGACGCAGATGGCGGTTCTTCTGGGAGCGCTTGGAGCGATGGGCCCATTTACGATTGATATGTACCTTCCGTCGTTTCCGACGATTGCCGATGAGTACGGAACAACTGCGTCGCTTGTACAAATCAGCTTAACGGCTTGTTTGATCGGTCTTGCTTTGGGGCAGCTTGTAATCGGGCCAATGAGTGATGTGCGCGGACGGAAAAAACCGCTGGCCTTCTTTTTATTTTTATATTTCGCCGCTTCACTTTTCTGTGCCTTTGCACCGTCTATTTACTGGTTTATTGCCGGGCGTGTTGTTCAAGGATTTTCAGCAGCAGCCGGTCTTGTTGTTTCGCGGGCAGTTGTGCGGGATATGTACAGCGGGCGTGAACTAACGAAATTTTTTGCACTGCTTATGCTTGTCAACAATCTTGGACCGATTTTAGCGCCAATTGTCGGCGGCGGCGTGCTCGCTTTTACAAACTGGTCCGGTGTATTTCTTGTCCTTAGCGCGATCGGCATCGGGTTAATGCTTGTCGTAACATGGAAAATGGATGAAACGCTTCCGGTTGAACGGCGCCAGCCAAGCAATATGGCCCAAACGTTTAAAAGCTTCGGTTCTCTTGTGAAAAACCGGGAGTTTATGGGCTACGCGCTTGCACAGGGGTTTATGGTCGGCGGGATTTTTGCTTATGTTTCAGGTACACCTTTCGTGTATCAAAATATTTATGGCGCCTCTCCCCAGCTGTTCAGCCTGCTGTTTGGTATGAACGGCATTGGCATTATGATCGGCACACAAGTAGTCGGCCGGTTTTCAGATACCATTTCAGAAGCCAAATTTTTGCGGTTCGGCTTATGGATGTCGGCAGTATCAAGCATCGTGCTCGTCATCATGGTATTGATTCATGGACCGCTTTATTCGATCGTCATTCCCATTTTCTTTTTTGTTTCTTCGATTGGTATCATTGGTACATCCGCTTTCTCTCTTGCGATGGAAACGCAGGGGCATATTGCCGGCAGTGCGTCGGCGCTTCTTGGCCTGCTTCCATTTGCGCTTGGTTCGTTGACAGCGCCGCTTGTCGGCATTGCCGGTGAACATACGGCTGTTCCAATGGGACTGACGATCTTTGGTGCCAGCATGCTGGCGATGATTGCGTATTTCGGGCTCGCCCGGGGTACTAAAAAAGCTTAGAGCTGTAAGAGCGGTATCAGGCTGTCGACTTTGTCGACAGCCTTTTTATTTAAAAACGCCACACGGTTCTGATCATTTTATCCCTGTAAAAGGAATATGGAGCAGAAATCGAATTGATGATTTTCACTATGAAAAAAAGTTTTTATGAATGCCAATTTTCGACAAATGATTTCCAATTATTTTGTTACAATATGAAAACAAGCATAAAAAGGTTACAAAAAAACAGAACAAAAGGTAAACTGATTGAAAGGTCAGGGCACAAAGCTTCAGATCTAAGGTCTTTATTAAAAGATGATGATGGCTGAGCTGCTTCATAAAATGGAGGATATTTAATGTTAGAACAGGAGAAAATTGGAACACAAACATTAGATCCTGAATGGATAGAGTTGATGCAGGCTGCCAAAGATTTAGGCTTATCTATTGAAGAAATAAGAGAATATTTATTGGCATTTAAAGTATCCAAACCTGTTTGAAAAAAATTTTAAAAGAGGGGTCTCCCATAATTTAAAATCTTATCTTTAAGTTAAATCGGCTTATAGATAAAGCATTGACTTTATGTACCATTTTGTTTGTATAAGAGTATTGATGGACCTGTTTAAAAAGTAAATGTAAATGAACTGAAGGACATATCAAAAGTAATCAATCTTTCCTGCTGCGCCATTATAAGTTGTTTGAAACAAAGGCATGAAAATTAAAAAATGACAGGGCAGCGAAATCGCGTCAATTATTGACTTAAGCCATGGAAGAGCACAGCGGGGTCATTATTACAGAGAAAATCATTGAGATGCTGCCGCTGCTTGCTGAAAAGATAGCTCAGCCGCTGAATAATGCAGACTCCATTAAAGTCATTCAAACGGGCGGCGCATCTGGTATTCCAGCGGTCAGCAAGGGTGTCACCGATACCAGGTTCGGCATTCAGGAATCATTAAAAGAACTCACCGGCATTGATGTAGCAGGCCTTTTAAAAGACTTTGCTGCAAAAGGAAAACGAATAAACGCTGCGTCATCTTCAGGTGTTAAGAAAGAAACAGAGTAATAAAATATTTTTCATCAAAACAGCTCCACGCCATAAAGGTGTGGAGCTGTTTTAGTTTCCAATCTGAAAAGGTGCTGCCAGCCAAAATTCCGTTCCATACACACTGCGTCCATTTTCATCAATAGAAAAAGAACGAAACGCTTTGACGATTCTGTACTTGCCCGCTTCAAGCGGTTTCTGGAGACGGCCAAGGTCAACTGTTTCAATGGTTTGCTTGCGGGGTGGAGCCAGCAGTGCAATTTCTTCGAAAGCATCCCTGTTTTTTTGGAATGGAACAGCATACCAGGCACCGTCCAGCTGCTGTTCAATTCGGAAGGCGCGTCCATATGTAAAATCATTATTACGCCCATTTTGAATCATCAGTCTTAAGGAGCTGTCAGATACGTTCTGCACTGTAAGAGACAGCCCGCTTTTTTGTGCGGCCATTTCCTGCATGGGTGCAGCTTTTTCGGCTGCCGGCTCGGGCTCAGGTTCGCCGAGCTGGCAGGCCGACAGCAGCATCGCACAAGCGGCTATATGGACAAGCCGTTTGTTCATGCAGCCTTCACCAGCTGAAGGTCCAGCACAATCTTTACATCGTCCTCCATATGCACGCCTCCTGTTTCGAGCGTTAAACCGTAATCGCTGCGTTTAATGACGGCTTTTGCCTGGATACGGGCGGTTTCACCTGTGTCAGAATTCTGTTTCTCATGAAATGTAACAAAAAAGGATTCTGTCCGGGTTACGCCGTGCAGGGAAAGGTCGCCGACGAGTTCGTATTGCCCGTTCTCCTGATCCAAAATATTGTTAGCGATAAACCGTACTTCTGCGTATTTTTCCACATCAAAAAACTTCTCTGATACCAAGTGGGCATCAAGTTCCTTATTGCCTGTTTGTATGGTGGACAGATCCACATTAAACGAGATGTTCGCCGTTATGAAATGATCTGCCTCGGCTTCAACCGTCGCTTCATATGAAGGGAAGGAGCCCTTTACATGATTGACAGCGGCATAAACCTGGCTCTGGGATTTATCCACGACCCATGTTGGTTTGTCCATTATCAAAGTCCCCCTTAATCTTTTCTTTTTTTCACTATTTCCCTGCATTGTCACGAATAAAACAAACAGCAAGCCAGGACATACTAAGTAAAAAGGAGGTGAGCAAGTGGACAAGAAAACGGATTATAAAGAATTGTACAATGTACGGGACCAGTTGACCTTGATTCCGGAAGAATTTCCAGAAGGAGCTTATGGACAGCCAATTGATAACGAAGAACCAGTGGAAGGAAAAAGTACACCGTGGAAAGGAGACCAGCACGCGGCGAGCAACTTTACGTACGAATTTAAGCATCTGCATGAAAATCGCCCCAGAGAATATCCGGGGGCACATCCTACACACGATGAAAAATAATTTGATCGACGGCGCCTTTTCCTTAAAAGAAAGGTGCCGTTTTTAATGAAAGAGACTGAACTTTTCTTTTTTTGCTGTACTATAAGTATTTGCTAATGGTTGATATAATTAAAACCGACTTGACTTGTAGGAATAATACGTCTACGATAAATGTATTATTAGGGCGTTAAAAAGAATTTTCCTATAAATTTGTGAGGTGGATCGTGTTGCAACTTCAAGTAACGAACAGTCCGTTTAATGAGGAGCAGGCAGAGCTCCTGAATCGCCTTCTGCCAACACTTACAGAAGGGCAAAAGGTATGGCTGGGCGGATTTTTAGCCGCTTCTCCATCTGCAGCTGTTTCAACGGCACCTGCTCCAGCTGCGGCTGAAACAGCAGCACCCGTTCAAGCGGCAGCTGCTCCAGCTGTGTCGAAAGATGTAACAATTTTATACGGTTCTCAAACGGGTAATGCACAGCGTTTAGCCCAAAAAGCCGGCCAAACACTCGAATCAAATGGATTTAACGTCACAGTTTCGGCAATGAGTGACTTTAAGCCAAATAATCTGAAAAAAGTACAAAATTTACTGATTGTAGCCAGCACACATGGAGAAGGCGATCCGCCGGATAATGCCATTACATTCCATGAGTTTCTTCATGGCAAGCGTGCGCCAAAACTGGATGATCTTCAATTTTCTGTTCTGTCTCTTGGCGACAGCTCGTATGAATTTTTCTGCCAGACAGGAAAAGAGTTTGACCAGCGTTTAGAAGAACTCGGCGGCAAGCGTATCGCACCGCGCGTTGATTGCGATCTTGACTTTGATGAGCCGGCAGCAGAGTGGATTGACAGTGTCGTAAAAAGCTTGTCCGAGGCATCGGCACCAGCAGCAGCTCAAGCAGCACCGGCGGCGGCAGGTCCACAAGTGACAGAATCTGAGTATTCAAGAACGAACCCGTTTCGTGCGGAAATCCTTGAAAGCATTAATTTGAATGGACGCGGTTCAAACAAAGAAACACGCCACATTGAGCTTTCACTTGAAGGATCAGGGCTTACGTACAAACCGGGTGATGCACTTGGCGTCTATCCAGAAAACGATCCAAAGCTGGTTGAGGAACTGATTGCGGCATTTGGCTGGAATCCAGATGAAACAGTGACGATTAACAAACAAGGCGATGTTCTTTCATTGCGTAATGCGCTTTTAACGCATTATGAAATAACAGTATTAACAAAGCCATTACTGGAAAAAATCGCCCAGTTAACGGGCGTAGATGAGCTTCATGAGCTAATTAGCAGCAGCGAGAAGCTAAAAGAGTATGTGCACGGCCGCGACCTGCTTGATGTAGTACAGCAGTTTGGACCATTTGGCGTTTCACCTCAGGATTTTGTGAATGTGCTGCGGAAAATGCCAGCCCGCCTTTACTCGATCGCGAGCAGCTTAGAAGCGAATCCAGATGAAGTACATTTAACAATTGGTGCGGTCCGCTACAATGCGAATGGCCGTGACCGGAACGGTGTTTGCTCGATTCTTTGTGCAGAGCGTTTAGAGCCAGGCGATACATTGCCGGTTTACATTCAGCATAACGACAATTTCAAGCTGCCGGAAAATCCGGAAACACCGGTTATTATGATCGGACCAGGAACAGGCGTAGCTCCGTTCCGCGCGTTTATGCAGGAGCGTGAAGAGTCAGGCGCTGAAGGAAAAACATGGATGTTCTTTGGAGACCAGCATTTCGTCACCGACTTCCTGTACCAGACTGAATGGCAGAAGTGGCTGGCAGACGGCGTGCTGACAAAAATGGATGTAGCATTCTCACGCGATACAGCCGAAAAAGTATATGTACAGCACCGGATGCAGGAAAACAGCAAAGAATTGTTCGAATGGCTTCAACAGGGCGCTGCCGTTTACGTATGCGGCGACGAGAAAAATATGGCTCACGACGTACACCAGACATTGATTGATATTATAGAAAAAGAAGGCAGCATGAGCCGCGAGCAGGCAGAGAAGTATGTAGCCGATATGCAGCAGCAAAGACGCTACCAGCGCGACGTATATTAAGTTTTATGATCGAAAGGGGACAAGCACAATGAGCAAAACGGTAAATGACCTTCACCAGCTGCGCGCACCAGAAGGCCCGCCAAGTGATGTAGAAGGCATTAAAGAGAGAAGTAATTTATTGCGCGGCACACTTGCAGAAGTGATGCAGGACCGCATCTCAGCCGGTATTCCAGAAGATGATAACCGCTTGATGAAGCACCACGGCAGCTACTTGCAGGACGACCGTGACCTGCGCACAGAACGACAAAAGCAAAAATTAGAGCCGGCCTATCAATTTATGCTGCGCGTGCGCCTTCCGGGCGGTGTAGCAACATCAGACCAGTGGCTCATGATGGACACCCTGGCGCATAAATACGGAAACGGCACCCTAAAACTAACAACACGTGAAACGTTCCAGATCCATGGGATTTTAAAATGGAACATGAAGCAGACGATTCAAGACATTCATTCAACGATGATGGATACGATTGCGGCATGCGGAGACGTAAACCGGAACGTAATGGCTACGTCGAATCCGTACCAGTCGGAAGTTCACACCGAAGTTCACGCACTGGCAAAACAGCTGAGTGATGACCTGCTTCCGAAATCACGTGCTTATCATGAAATTTGGCTTGGGGAAGAAAAAGTAGCTGGCACACCGGAAACGGAAGAAGTAGAACCGATGTACGGTCCGCTTTACTTGCCGCGTAAGTTTAAAATCGGGATCGCGGTACCGCCTTCTAACGATATTGATGTGTTTTCACAGGATCTTGGTTTTATTGCCATCGTTGAAAACAATAAGCTGACTGGCTTTAACGTAACAATCGGCGGCGGTATGGGGATGAGCCACGGTGATACACAAACATATCCGCAGCTCGGAAAAGTAATTGGCTTTGTAACACCTGATAAAGTTGTTGATCTTGCGGAAAAAGTTATTACGATTCAGCGCGACTACGGAAACCGTTCTGTTCGTAAATATGCCCGTTTTAAATATACAGTTGACCGTCTTGGCCTCGAAAACGTAAAAGCGGAGCTGGAGCGCCGCCTTGGCTGGACGCTTGAAGAAGCACGCGATTTCCACTTTGATCATAATGGTGACCGGTACGGCTGGCAAAAAGGCGTAAAAGGCAAATGGCATTTTACCATGTTTGTTGAAGGCGGCCGGATTGTGGATTACCCTGACTATCAGTTGATGACGGGTATTCGGGAAATTGCAAAAGTACACAAAGGTGATTTCCGCCTCACAGCCAACCAAAACTTGATCATTGGCAATGTATCTGCCCAAAACAAGAAAAAAATTGAGGCGCTCATTGATCAATACGGATTAACAGAAGGGCGCCATCATTCAGCGATCCGCCGCAGCGCACTTGCCTGCGTAGCGCTGCCGACATGCGGCCTCGCGATGGCAGAAGCGGAGCGCTACCTGCCGGGATTAATGGATAAAATTGATGAAATCATCGATGAAAACGGCCTCCGCGACAAAGAAATTACAATTCGTATGACCGGCTGCCCGAATGGCTGTGCCCGCCACGCACTTGGCGAAATCGGCTTTATCGGAAAAGCAGTTGGCAAATACAACATGTACCTGGGCGCTGCGCATGACGGCAGCCGCTTAAGTAAAATGTACCGTGAAAATATTGGAGAAGAAGAAATCTTAAAAGAACTGCGCGTCCTTCTTTCCCGCTACGCAAATGAGCGCCAGGAAGGCGAGCACTTCGGTGACTTCGTCATTCGTGCCGGTATCGTTGAAGCAACGACGGACGGAACGAACTTCCACAATTAAACAAAGAAACGCTGATATTATTTAGTATTTTAGCAGGGATCCATTCGGAGCCCTGCTTTTTTGTGGTTAAGACAAGAATTTGAAGACGAAAGGTTATATTTAAAAAAGAAGGCAGGCTTGTTAAGTTAATCGCCTCTAGACTGTTTTCTCTAGTATGATAAGAAACTTCTTGATTATATTGTTCTTTAAAAAGAACGAATCATCATTTATAATGAGCTTAAAGGCGGAAATTCAATGGAAATATAAAAAGGTCAGTAAACTTAGTTCTGTTTAGAGAACTAGGTATTTTCATTAAAGGAGTAGTTCATGGCTAAAAAATTGTATAGGGTACCGAAAGTGATTAGTTATCAGCCTGTTAAATTTGAAACAATGATAAGTGCTAATCTATTAGAAGAATTACTTTTAGAAGAAGTAATTCCGGAAGCAGAAGTACCAGTGCTTGAAGAGGAAACGGTTATTGGGGAAAAAGAAACCGAAGTCGACGGGGAAGAAATAGAGATTCCTGAAGCAGATATAGTGGTACCGGGAGATGAAATCGAAGTCGTTGGGGATGTGGGAGGCTCCCCGATTGATGAAAGTCTACTCGATCCTGTTATGGATCAAGAAAATCCAGAAGAAATTGTTGTGGTAAACCCAAATGAAGAACCAGTAGCACCTTTACCAGAAGAAGAAACAGAGACAGATCCAATGTCAGTACCTCCAGAAGAAAGTCCAGTAACGCACCTAGTGCCAGAAGCGCCGGCTGAAGAGCCAGTGAGTGATGCAGTAATAGAAATGCCAGTGGAAGAACCGGTGAGTGACCCAGCGCCAGAAACACTAGTGGAAGAACCGGCGGCTAATCCAGTGCCAGAGACGCCAGCAGAAGCGCCAGAGAGTGAGGCAGTACCACCAGTGGAAGAACTGGTGAGTGATCCAGAGCCAGAAACGCCAGTGGAAGAACCGGCGGCTAATCCAGTGCCAGAGACGCCAGCAGAAGCGCCAGAGAGTGAGGTAGTACCACCAGTGGAAGAACTGGTGAGTGATCCAGCGTCAGAAACGCCAGTGGAAGAACCGGTGAGTGATCCAGAGCCAGAAACGCCAGTGAGTGATCCAGAGCCAGAAACGCCAGTGAGTGATCCAGAGCCAGAAACGCCAGTGAGTGATCCAGAGCCAGAAACGCCAGTGAGTGACCCAGCGCCAGAAACACCAGTGGAAGAACCGGCGGCTAATCCAGTGCCAGAGACGCCAGCAGAAGCGCCAGAGAGTGAGGCAGTACCGGAAATGCCAGTGGAAGAACCGGTGAATGACGCAGTGCTGGAAACGCCAGTGGAAGCGCCAGAGAGTGAGACAGTGCCGGAAACACCAGTGGAAGAACCGGTGAGTGAGGCAGTGCCGGAAACGCCAGTGGAAGCGCGAGAGAGTGAGGCAGTGCCAGAAACGCCAGTGGAAGAACCGGTGAGTGAGGCAGTGCCGGAAACACCAGTGGAAGAACCGGTGAGTGAGGCAGTGCCGGAAACACCAGTGGAAGAACCGGTGAGTGAGGCAGTGCCAGAAACGCCAGTGGAAGAACCGGTGAGTGAGGCAGTACCGGAAACGCCAGTGGAAGCGCCAGAGAGTGAGGCAGTGCCGGAAACACCAATGGAAGAGGTGATAAATCCGGTGCCAGAAGCACCTGCTAAAGAAGAAAGCAGTGCCAGTCCGCTGGGCAATAACAGTAATGAAAATAGCGGTAATAACAGCGAAAAAGAAAACAGCAATCAAATAGAAAAAGAAACAAACAGCAGCACTGTGAAAGAGAGTGACAACGAGCAGGGACGAGAATCCTCAAGCAGCAGTATGATCCCAAGAATGGTAAGCTGGATTAGTGGATTGTTCAAATAGCATATTGGACCGTGTGAGCTGATGGAAAGGGAGAGCCTTTATCAGCTCTTTTTTTGAAATCTTATAAGAGGACTCGTCCAAAATAGATGAAATTTATGGTGCAGGATAACGGTAAGGCGCCTTGTTGTTAACGCAAAACACCGGTGTATATATAAGAATGAGGACTGTGAATAGAATAAGAAAGCGATTTATAAAAAAGTTTGGAGTCTTCAAGCGAGATAAAAGCGCAATTCATATACAAAAATACCCACCAAAAGGATGGGTATTTTTGTTGTTTCTTCTTCTGTGTTATTGAACCGCTTCATACGGTTTAGCTAACAGCTGTTGAAACACTCCAGTTGAATTTTGGGATAACTCGACAAATTTCCCTTGCTGCAGGACCTTTCCTTGATCGAGTACGATGATCTGGTCGGCATGGCGAATCGTTGATAAACGATGAGCAATAACGATAACGGTCATTTCTCCTCTCATCCGCTCAATGGCTTCTTGGATCGCTACTTCATGGTGAGTATCCAGGGCGCTTGTCGCTTCATCCAAAATAAGAACAGAAGGTTTCCTCAGTATCGCCCGCGCCAAAACAAGACGCTGCCGCTCGCCGCCTGACAGCCGTATTCCTCTGTCGCCAATTTGTGTATCCAACCTGTTTGGAAGTCTTTTAACGAAGCTGTCAGCCGCGGCAAACGCCAAAGCTTCCCAAAGCTGCTCTTCAGTAGCATCCGGTTTTATGAGAAGCAAGTTTTTTCGAATACTTGTGTTAAACAAAAACGGCTCCTGCGAAACATAACTGATCGTTTTCCGAAATGAAAACAGATTACTGTCTGTCAGGGGAACACCGTCAATGAATAAACTGCCGCTTTTTGGGCGGTTAAGCCCCATCAAAAGATCGACCAGCGTACTTTTGCCCGCACCAGACTTTCCAACAATAGCAGTCATGCGCCTGGACGGGATCGTCACATTGATTTCTTTAAGCGCGTAGGAGGAAGTATTCTCCCCGTATTTGAAACTTACATTGCGGCATTGGATACTGTCCTCAATATAAAGGGGAGAGGTTTGTTCGGCATCTGTATAAATCGCCTCCTTGCATTCATCGATCTGCTTCTGCAGATTTAACAAAATCGTAAAGGCGGGTAGCGAAGAAGCAAGCTGCTGAATGTTAAGCTGTATATCGACAAAACGAGGCCAAAGGCGGGAGAAAATAATAATCACAAGCAAGAGCTGGTCAGGCTTCGTATGAATAAAGTGAACGGATAAAAAGATAAATAAAGAGATAATGAAGGCCAAAGCCGTTTTATAGCATACTTGAGAATTCGTCTGTACTTTTACAAATTCCACTTGTTCCGTAAGCGATTTTTTATTTAAGGAGACCAGCCATTTCAGGCGGGACAGCTCAAGTGTGTTTGTTTTAATATCTTTGATCCCATTTAAGTTATCTGTAATTCCGGCAAGGTATTCTCTCGTAAGCTGGGTTGTTTCTTTTCCTTTGGTTTTAGCTTGTTTCACAAACCGCCAGGAAAAAAGGGCAAGAACAAAACCACATACGAGCACAAAAACAGTGACCTGGGGGGCCAGATAAAAAGCGACACCGACTTGAAACAAAGTAAAAACCAGGTTGGTAATCAACTGCATAAACATTTTAATTCCGATACTTACACGGTTCAGATCTTTTGTTAATGAATTAATAATATTGGATTTTCTTGTCCGCAAATAATACTCCCATTTCACTTGAAGCAAACTTTGGTAAATCTCTTCTTTTAACTGATTAATGAACCCATAATGGATTTGTACATCTCGAACGGCAATGCTCTTGGCCAAAAGACTTTGCAGGATTATCAAAAAAATATAAGCTCCGAGAATCACAGGCAATTCAATGTGGGATAGGGAGTCTGTCATAAAATTTAAGAGCCCCATCATTGTTGACATAACAGACGCTTGCAGAATGCCACTTACATTTAACATTAGAATCAGAAGCAAAATGCTAATACTATCGAGAAAACTAACGATAATCATGCCAAATAAATTGAAATACAAAATTTTTCCGGAATAAGCATACAGTCTTTTTATATAATGGATAAATGAATTCACTACGTGCCTCCACTATTAGATTTACTTGGTATTGAACTGGAATAAAATCACTTCGTTCTTTATAACGAATAATAAAGGAAATGAATAGGCTTTTCAAGATATTTAAAAATATTGAAAGAATTTTGGCCTGCAAATATCACTTGATTTAATAAAGAAAAATTTGGTATTGACTTGTTCTTTATAAGGAACTAAAATAAAGAAAGATATTGGGAATGCTAAGGTTAATCAGGGAAGTATATTTAATTATAGCTTGGTTGTAAAATTTTTTGATCATTTTGTTCTTTATAAAGAATGGAAGGGGCGTAATTTATCTGCTGAATAAGCCACTGAACAAAATTAAAAGATAAGAAGAAAGAAAAATCGATAAACTTATATTAGAAGAAAATGTAATAGGCTGGGATGTAACAAAAGAAAAAGTCGGAGGTAAAGAATTTTTTTTGTTCAAAATGTTCTTTAAAAAGAACAAGTGTATTCACTTTACTGGTTTAGTCAAAATGAAGGAGGCAAAGGTGATACGCATGGCAGAAACAAGACAAGCACTACAAAGACCGCATACAAATAAGAAAGAAATTGATTTGAAAGAATACTATGAGCTGATCAGAAGGCGCATTTGGATTGTTGTTTGTGTAACCGTCCTTGTTACCATAGTGGGCTTTATTCTAAACAGCAAAAATGACAGTCATAGTACTGGAGAGACTGTTTACGAATCCTCTACCAGAATGATTGTAGATGCAGGTGAAGACAGTATGAATACCTTGCTGGTGATGATAAAGGACCCCTTTATGCTGGAAAAAGTGAATGAGAAGCTAAACCTAAATAAATCAGTGGAAAACTTAGCGGCGCAAATTACTGTTGCTACTATTGATAAATCACAGGTTGTTAAAATTTCTGTTGTAGATCCGGAAGCAAAGACAGCTGCCGATATAGCCAATACCACTGTGAAGGTATTTAAAAGCGAAATTGCCGAGTTAATGGGATTTAAAAAAGTAAAGTTATTAACACCGGCAAAAGCAAATACTACTCCTATAGATACTAATGCTGCCTCAGGCTTGAGTATCGAAGTTTTTATGGTTGCAGGTATTGCAATAGGGATTGGTCTTGTTTTTCTTCTAGACTCATTAGATGGAACAATCAAAAAAGAGCAGGAAATAGAAGAAATGTTTGATATACCTGCATTAGGGAGTATTTCAAATATGACTAAGAAAAAATGGTCTTTTAAGAAAAGCAAAAGTCAAAAATCAACTGTAAGAGGTGAGGCATTTGATCTGGAATAAAAGACGTCAAACAGCAGCTGATAAAAGAGCACTTGTTACGTTATTTAACCCGGAATCTGCTATTTCCGACCAATTCCGGACTGTCCGCGCCAATCTTCAATTTTTAGCTGAAGAAAACAAACAAGGAGCAATTGTCATTACCTCACCAGGATCTGGAGAAGGAAAGTCAACCACGGCAGCCAATTTAGCCATTTCTATGGCACAGCAAAAAGACAGAGTACTTTTAATTGATGCGAATATCAAAGAACCAAGCATTCATTCTATGTTTGAGCTTTCAAACGAAGCAGGTTTAACCAATATTCTGATGTATGACGTGAAATTAGAAGAAGTCGCCTGCCAGACAGAGCTGGAAAACCTGGAGATCCTGCCAAGTGGTTCAACTACCTTTAGTCCGGCCGAATTACTAGGGAGCCAGGAGATGAAAAGCTTTTTAAATGAAGTTAAAAGCCTGTACGACGTGGTAGTAATTGATGCACCTTCTGTTTTGGATTTTTCCGAAACAAGGGTACTGGCCCATCAATGTGACGGCGTTTTGCTCGTGATGAACCGCTATAAAACAGAAGTCAAACATGTACAGGAAGCAAAACGGGTTTTGGAACTTGCCGATGCACACTTAATAGGCGGGATTATGAATGAAGCATGAAAAAGGATTTTTTTTAATTTGATCGTTCTTTATTAAGAACGAAGTTAGGTGATGTCTCCTTACCTGTATCAATGGAGGCACTCGGTCATGCTGTGGGTTGAAAAACCTTAGACGCCAGTCGTCGAAAGTGTGGTGTGAGGGAGGGTTAGATGCCCGTTTTTTAATAAAGTTTTTATGCGTCAGGCTTTCCAACATCCTGCTGCATAAAAACTTTATTAAAAGAAAGGAGCTGTGAAATAAGATGGACAAGCTCGATTATTATCCTAAGTCGATAAAAAAAGCAGTGAGGTATATGAAGCAGGATGCATCGAGAGAAGAATTACTTGAAATCAGGGATCTCATAAATAATGCGATCATAAACAGAATAAACAGAATCGATAAGGAAACAAGAACGCAAAAGGAGAACGCATATGAGTTATAAACAGCGAATTCCTTTATTCCTTTTTATTGATTCCTGTATTGTTCTAACAGCCATTTTTATCAGCCAGTTTCTTGTCGGTGCGACCGTTTACGTTGTTACAGGGCCAATCCTGATCAGTTCCATTTCTATTTTACTGTGCCATCATACGCTGGCCATTCAATTTAAGCTGTATAAAAAAGTGTGGGCTTATGCCAGTACGAGAGAATTAGTCATTATTTTAAAAGTCGTCACGTATTCTACCTTTTTCGCTGCCCTTACCCAGCAGTTGATTGTACAAAATATTCATTTCCGGCTGCTGGCGGTAACATGGCTGCTTCACTTATTATTCATTGGCGGCTCCCGATTAGCCTGGAGAATGTATCACGATGCCAGATTCCAGACAAATGAGAATAAAAAGAATACGCTTATTATTGGAGCGGGAGCAGCGGGTACGATGGTAGCCAGGCAGCTTTTGAACAACCACGAAACAGACCTCATACCGGTTGCTTTTATTGATGATGATATGAGAAAGCACAGCCTGGATATCCTGGGCCTTCCGGTTGTCGGTAATGTAGCAGAAATCGGAAAAGTGGTACAAAAGCGAGCCATTGAAAATATTATTATTGCCATTCCTTCTTTAAGCAAAAAAGAACTGAACATTATTTATCAGGAGTGTGCGAAAACAAAGGTGAAAACACAAATTCTCCCTATGCTGGAGGATTTGGTTACCGGAAAAGTATCAGTTAATCAATTTCGTGACGTGCAGGTAGAAGATCTGCTGGGCCGTGATCCGGTTGAAATGGATATCGACAGCGTGGCTGACTTTCTAACAAACAAAGTGGTTCTTGTAACGGGAGCAGGAGGATCGATCGGTTCTGAACTATGCAGGCAGATTTCTGCTTACAATCCGAAACAGCTTATTTTACTTGGACGCGGAGAAAACAGCATTTACTCCATTGAAATGGATTTAAAAGAACGTTTCAAAACATCAGCGATCGATATTGTCACGGAAATTGCTGATTTACAGGACAGAGAAAAAATCGTCGCAGTCATCCAGACATATCGACCAGATGTTGTGTATCACGCAGCCGCGCACAAGCATGTGCCGCTGATGGAGCGGAATCCGGAAGAAGCGGTGAAAAACAATATTATCGGTACGTTGAATGTCGCACAAGCGGCAAGCGAGTACAACGTCGACACATTTGTCATGATTTCCACCGACAAGGCCGTGAATCCAACAAGTGTGATGGGAGCAACCAAGCGCCTGGCGGAAATGATCATCCAGAGCATGGACCAGCAAAGCAGTACCCGCTTCGTTGCTGTCCGATTCGGCAATGTGCTTGGAAGCCGTGGAAGTGTCATTCCGTTATTTAAAAAACAAATTGAAAAAGGCGGACCGGTTACAGTGACCCATCCGGATATGATTCGCTATTTTATGACAATACCGGAAGCGTCAAGGCTCGTGATTCAAGCGGGCGCCCTGGCAAAAGGCGGAGAAATCTTTGTGCTTGATATGGGGGAGCCGGTTAAAATTGTCGATCTTGCAAAAAATCTTATTACACTATCAGGATATTCTGTCGAGGATATAGGACTGGCCTTTACAGGAGTAAGGCCGGGTGAAAAGCTGTTCGAGGAACTGCTGCAAAAAGATGAAGTGAGTGAGCAGCAGGTTTATCCAAAAATTTATATCGGCAAAACGGCAAAAATGTACTTAAGTGAAATCGAGCATATTACATCTGTTTTCTCTTCTTTAAGTAAAGAAGAATTAAGAGACACATTATTAAATGTAGCGAATAATAGGCCAGTGTTTACAGCGAAAGAGGAAGAAGCGGTACGTGAACCTGTTCTATCGGTTCATGCTCCTATGATCCCTCAGCCAGAGCCTATTATGACGATTCAAAGATAAAAGGAGTGGGTGAGATGAAAGTAAAAAAAGCCATTATCCCGGCTGCAGGACTTGGAACAAGATTTCTTCCAGCTACTAAAGCAATGCCAAAAGAAATGCTGCCGATTGTGGACAAGCCGACCATTCAATACATCGTCGAGGAAGCGATTGAGTCTGGCATTGAAGATATCATCATTGTAACGGGCAAAGGAAAACGGTCCATTGAAGACCACTTTGACCATTCATTTGAACTCGAACAGAACTTATTAAGCAAAGGCAAGTTCGAGTTGTTAAGTGAAGTTCAAAAATCATCTAAGCTTGTAGACATTCATTACATTCGCCAAAAAGAGCCGAAAGGATTGGGGCATGCCATCTGGTGTGCGCGAAAGTTTATTGGAGACGAACCGTTTGCCGTGCTGCTGGGTGATGATATTGTCAAAGCGGATACACCATGCTTAAAGCAAATGATCGACCAGTACAACCGGTATAATGCGTCGATTTTAGGCGTTCAGACGGTTCAAGAAGAAGCCGTATCACGGTACGGAATTGTGGATGGAAGCATGATTGATAACCGGCTTTACTCCGTTCGCGGCTTAGTAGAAAAGCCAGCTAGGGAAGAGGCACCGTCCAATCTGGCCATTCTGGGACGTTACATATTAAGTCCGAAAATTTTCGAGCTATTAAACAGCCAAAAGCCCGGCGCAGGCGGAGAAATTCAATTAACGGATGCCATCGCCCAGCTGAATGAGCATGAAGCGGTTTATGCGTACGACTTCGAAGGGACGCGTTACGACGTTGGAGAAAAGATGGGCTTTATCCAAACAAACATCGAGTTTGCCCTGCAGCATGAAGAGCTTCGAAGCGAATTAATGGCCTATCTTTCCTCTATTGTTTCGCAGGAAGTGGCAAGGTAACCGGCTTAGAGAAAAAGCGAGGAGAATGACGCATATGGCAAACAAGGTGCTTTTTTGTGCAACGGTTGATTATCACTTTAAAGCCTTCCACCTTCCTTATTTAAAATGGTTTAAAGAGCAGGGCTGGGAAGTCCATGTAGCCGCCAGTGGTGAAATGGACCTTCCTTATGTCGATCAAAAGTGGAACATACCGATTCAGCGTTCACCCTTTAATAAAAAGAATATAAAAGCCTACAAAGAATTAAAGAAGATCCTGGATCAAAACCAGTACCAGATGATCCACTGCCATACACCGATGGGCGGGGTGCTGGCACGGCTGGCCGCCCGGCAAACGAGAAAGCGGGGCACAAAAGTGATTTACACGGCTCACGGATTCCACTTTTGCAAAGGCGGTCCCCTGCTGCCCTGGCTCATTTATTATCCGATCGAAAAAAGCTTGTCCCGCTATACGGACTGCTTGATTACGATTAATAAAGAAGACTACGAGCTGGCCAGCCGGCACTTCAGCGCCAAACAGACTCGGTACGTAAACGGAGTAGGCGTCAATACAGAACAATTTAAGCCGCTGAAAGAGCAGGAGAAAAAAGAGCGTAAAAAGTCATTTGGCTACCAGCCGGATGACTTTTTGCTGTTTTACGCAGCAGAGTTTAATAAAAACAAAAACCAGGAGCTTCTTCTCGAAGCACTGGCACTGATCAAGCGAGACGTACCGCACGCAAAGCTGCTTTTAGCCGGTGAAGGCACACTGCTTGAACATTGCCGAAACCGGGCGGAAGAACTTGAACTCAGCCATATGGTTGACTTTCTTGGCTACCGAAAGGATCTTCAAGAAATTGTTCCGATGTGTGACGCAGCCGTTGCCTCCAGCCTCAGGGAAGGGCTCCCCGTTAATATTATGGAAGCGATGGCAAGCGGGCTGCCGGTTGTGGCGCTTACCAACAGAGGCCACCGGGAACTTGTTCAAAACGACCGGAACGGCTGGATTATTGATCAAAACGATCCAGCAGCGTTTGCCAAAAAATTAAAAGCACTGGCCGGCATGAGCGATGTAAGTCAAAAATTCGGAAACAACGGCCGAAGCATCATCCGGAACAAATTCAGCGTGGAAAAAGTGCTGAATCAAAAAAGTGACATTTACGGATCATTTATGGCAACGAAAGAAACGAAACATGTTGAAGCATTACAGAGCGGAGGAGCTAGATGAATCCGAAAGTAAGTATTATTGTCCCCGTTTACAACATGGAAAGGTATTTGAAAAGGTGTTTAAACAGCTTGTTGAACCAGACGTTTTCAGACATTGAAATCATTGCCGTCAATGATGGGTCAACAGATGGTACAGAAAATATCCTGAATGAATACCTTCAAAGAGACAACCGGATAAAAGTAATCACTCAAAAAAATGGCGGTGTTTCTTCTGCACGGAATGAAGGTATCAAAGCAGCGCAGGGAGAGTTCATTGGTTTTGTGGACCCGGATGATTGGGTGAATGAGAAGATGTATGAAACAATGTATACAGAAGCTGCGGCGGGAAAAACAGATATTGTAATGTGTTCCTATGTCCGCGAATTCGGCAGTCATTCAAAGGAAAAGAATTTTGAGGTGGATACCTTTCGCTATGAAGGGAACGAGGTACACAAAATGATGAGGCGTTTGGTCGGACCGCTTGGTGATGAAACAGCTAATCCCGAGTTGTTGGATGCCTGGGGAACTGTTTGGTCGAAGTTATACAGAGTAGATTTGATTCAAGAAAATGACCTTCAATTTGTTGACTTGAAAGAAATTGGGACTAATGAAGACACGTTATTTAATATTCAGGCCTTCTATTATGCATCTTCTTTTCACTTTTTGAACAAGCCTTTTTACCATTACTGGAGGGGAAATGCTCATTCCATTACAACTGGTTATAAAGCAAATTTGCTGGAACAGTGGTTTACCTTATATAAGCAGATTGAAGAGTTCCTAGAAAACAATAACATGGAAGACGAGCACTTTACCGCTTTAAATAATAGGATTTGCTTAAACGTGTTAGGCCTTGGATTAAACACAATGAGTGCTGACACATTATCTGAACGAATGAAAATCAAGTCGATTAAAGCCTTTTTAGAACACGAGCGGATCAAACAATCCTTTTATACCTTCGAATTAACACACTTTCCAATAAACTGGAAGGTATTTTTTTTGTTTGCCAAGGTTCATTCAGCAACCGGCTTGTACTGTATGTTAGCAGTTATAGAAATTCTACGAAAGAGGTTAAGATAGGAGTGCCATATGTGAAGCCAATTCGAATTCTTCAAGTTGTCACGATTATGAATCGCGGTGGATTGGAAACGATGCTGATGAATTATTACCGGCAAATGGATCGCGATAAAATCCAATTTGACTTTATGGTCCATCGTTTAGAAGAAGGCCATTACGATCAAGAAATTGAAAAATTAGGAGGCCGGATTTATCGAATGCCTCAAATAAGGCCCGGTAATTATAGAAAGTACTTTGCTTTGCTTAATCAGTTTTTTAAAGAGCATCCGGAATATAAAGTCGTTCATGCACACAACAATGAAAATAGCAGCTTTGTATTGAAGGCGGCTAAAAAAGCGGAAATTCCCTGTAGAATTGCTCATAGCCATTTAAGTGATTTAGGCATCGATTACAAGCTGCCTTTTCGTCTGTATGCGAGATCCTTAATGAAGGACAACCCGAGCAGCTACTTTGCTTGTTCCGAAAAAGCGGGCCAATGGCTGTTTGGAAAAAAAGAAGTAACGGTGCTGAATAATGCGGTTAATGTCAAAGAGTTTAAATACGATGACGCAGCGCGAAAGCAAGTACGAAATGAGCTTGGAGTTAAAGAAAATCAGCTGTTAATTGGACATATTGGACGGTTCAATAAACAAAAAAACCATTCATTTTTACTTGAAATCTTTTCTAAAGTGTATAAAAAAAATCCCGAAGCTGTTTTAATGCTTGCCGGCACTGGGCACTTAATTGGGGAAATGGAGAAAAAGGCAGCAGATTTGGGTATTTCATCCAGCGTCCGGTTTTTAGGCGTTCGAAGTGATATTTCAAAATTATTGCAGGCAATGGATGTTTTTTTATTCCCGTCCTTATTTGAAGGGCTGCCGGTTGTACTTGTAGAAGCCCAGGCGGCCGGGCTGACCTGTATTGTCTCCGATACGATTACAAAAGAATCAGACATAACCGAAAATGTGCAATACATCAGTTTAAAGAAAACGCCAGAAGAATGGGCAACTGTTATCCATTCCGCTTCTTATGAGCATAGAGATACTTCCCAGCTATTAAGTGAAAAAGGCTATGATACGGAGACAATGTCTAAGTGGCTAGCAAATTATTATTTAGAACATGCGGGTGTAGGATGAAACAAGGAGGAAGGCGAATGAATCCTATTTTAACAGTCTTTACACCAACGTACAACAGAGCCTACACACTTCACTTATGCTATGAAAGCTTAGTCGGGCAAACGTGTAAAGACTTTACTTGGCTGATCATTGATGACGGTTCAACCGATCAAACAAAAGAGCTGGTAGACAGCTGGATCTCAGAAAATAAAATCTCCATTACTTATCATTATCAAGAAAACCAGGGAATGCACGGCGCCCATAACACAGCTTATCGATTAATCCAGACGGAACTGAATGTATGTATTGATTCAGACGACTACATGCCGGACGATGCGGTAGAGAAAATACTTACCACCTGGAAGCAGTATGGGAGTGAGAAGTACGCAGGGATTGCCGGGTTAGATGCAAAACAAAATGGAGAGATTATCGGGACCCGTCTTCCGGATCATCTTAGGTCTTCCACGCTTACAGATTTGTACGGCATCTACAAGGTTAAGGGTGATAAAAAACTTGTGTACCGAAGTGAACTAACCAAAAAAACACCTCCTTATCCTATTTTCTCCGGAGAAAAATATTGTCCTTTAAGTTACAAGTATATTTTGATTGACCAGGAGTATCCACTGCTTCTCTTGAATGAGGTGTTATGCCATGTTGAATACTTGGAGGACGGTTCAAGCTTAAACATGGTAAAACAATACAAAAAGAATCCAAAAGGGTTTGCTTTCTTTCGCAAAACAGCAATGACATATGCTCCTTCCTACAAGGAAGAGGTACGGGAGGCGATTCACTACGTGTCGAGCAGTTTAATGAGTAAAAATCATAAATATTTATTAGAATCGCCACGGAAATTCACTACATTTCTCGCTTCACCGGCCGGCTTGCTTTTATTTTTTTACATTCAAAAAACGAGTCGTGATACTGTGATGAAGCATTAATGATGATGTAAAACTAGTACCACAAGGAAGGGCACTATTATGACTCTATTTTACGTAAATCTTGCTGCTGTCTATTTGTCTTCCTTCTTTGCCAGATATTTTTCCAAACAAAATGAGGGTGGATCCTCCGTTGTTTCACCAAATAAACTATTGGCTTTTTTGGGATTGACTTCGTTGGTTTTATTATCAGGACTTCGATCTGATGTAGGGGATACTTTTTTTTACAAACACAGCTATAAAGTTACAACTTTCACGTGGGAAAAGGTAATGGAAGGAAAGGACAAAGGCTTTGCTGTTCTGCAGTTGCTATTGCAGAAAGTTTCAGAAGATCCGCAAATATTAATTTTTACAACTGCATTGATAACTAATGTGTTGTTTGTTCTTATCCTATATAAGTATGCAAGAATGTTTGAGCTTGGTTTATATGTATATATCACAGGGGGATTGTTTCTAGTATCCATGAATGGGATTAGACAGGCATTTGCCTCTGCTGTCTTATTTATGGCGACAAAGTTTTTAATTGAAGGAAACTGGAAAAGTTATATGCTGGTTGTCTTACTTGCGTCAACGTTTCATCAAAGTGCCCTTATTTTAATTCCCATTTATTTTGTGGTCCGTGTTAAAGCCTGGTCCAAAGCGACAGCAGCCGTTGTCTTGCTTGCAGTGTTCGTTGTCGTTGGGTTTGATCAATTTTCTTCCATGTTGTTCTCGACTATTGAAGACACTCAATACGGTCATTACAGTAACTTTTCTGAAGGTGGAGCTAACTTTATGAGGGTGGCAGTTGAAGCAGTCCCATTGGGCATTGCTTTTTTAGGAAGAGAAAAACTGAGAGAACTGTTTCCGAAGAGTGACGTCATTGTAAATATGACATTGCTGGGGTTTATATTTATGCTGATTTCTACTCAAAACTGGATTTTCGCTAGATTTTCTATTTACTTTTGGCCCTTTCAGCTCATTCTCATTTCCTGGATACCAAAGTTGTTTAGAGAAAAAGATGAGAAGTTAGTCTACTATGGAATCGTCATTTGTTACTTTATTTACTATTACTTTGAAAATGTCATTAGTTTAAATATGGTGTATAGAAGTGATTACCTGATCTGGTAAACAATTATTTTTAAAAGAGGAGGATAAAACGAGATGACAATTCTTGTAACAGGCGGTGCCGGATATATCGGCAGCCATACATGTGTGGAACTGTTGAATGCGGGATATGACATTGTAGTGGTTGATAACTTTTCAAACAGCAAGCCGGAATCATTAAAACGTGTAGCAGCTATTACGGGCAAGCAGTTTCCCATTCATGAAGTTGATCTGCTTGATAAAGAAGGGCTGAGCAGTGTCTTTGCGGCTTATTCAATTGATGCCGTTATTCATTTTGCCGGATTAAAGGCGGTGGGAGAATCGGTTTTGGTTCCGCTCACGTATTACCAGAACAATGTGACAGCCACCGTGATTCTTTGTGAAGTGATGAAAAAACACGGCGTAAAAAACCTGGTATTCAGTTCTTCTGCTACGGTATACGGGGTAACGGATCAAGTGCCGATCACGGAAACCTCCCTTCTTGGTGCAGTCAATCCATACGGCCGGACCAAACTGATGATCGAAGAGATTTTAAAAGATCTTTATGGTTCAGACCAAACATGGAGAGTGGCTCTTTTAAGATATTTTAATCCAATCGGTGCCCATAAAAGCGGCTTGATTGGAGAAGATCCAAATGGCATTCCGAATAACCTGATGCCGTACATCTCCCAGGTAGCGGTCGGAAAGCTTCCAAGCCTGAATGTATTTGGAAGTGATTATCCGACACAAGATGGAACAGGAGTAAGAGACTATATTCATGTTGTGGATTTAGCGATCGGGCACTTAAAATCATTGGACAAGCTGCAAAGGGCAACGGGTGTCCATACGTATAACCTTGGAACGGGAAATGGTTACAGCGTATTGGAAATGGTTACAGCATTTCAGAAGGCATCCGGACGAGAAATCTCGTATCGCCTTGTCGATCGCCGCCCGGGAGACGCAGCTGTTTGCTATGCAGACGTCACGAAGGCGAAAGTGGAGCTGGGCTGGGAGGCCGTGAGAGGCATGAAGGAAATGTGTGAAGACGCCTGGAGATGGCAGCAGCTTAATCCAGAGGGATACAGAAAAGAAGAACTGCCTGTCATTATAGGTGCCAACCCCGTTGCTTAAGTGAGCAGCGTTTTTTTATGTTAAACAAAGTGAGGAGCCATAAATGAAGCGATTAATGGATATAGCTGTATCCCTTACACTGCTGGCCGCGTGTTCACCGGTTATGCTGGCGACAGCTGCTATTGTAAAGACAAAAATGGGCTCTCCTGTTTTATTTAAACAGCAGCGCCCGGGCCTGCACGGCAAACCTTTTTACGTGTATAAATTTCGGACTATGAGCCACATGACCAATGGAGAGGGAAAGCTTCAATCAGATCAGATGCGGTTAACGGAAACCGGAAAGGTATTAAGGAAGCTGAGCCTGGATGAGCTGCCGCAGCTTATAAACGTACTCAAAGGTGAAATGAGCCTGGTCGGTCCGAGGCCATTACTAATGGAGTACCTTCCTCTTTACACAAAAGAACAATCGATGCGCCATGAAGTAAGGCCGGGTATTACAGGCTGGGCTCAGGTAAATGGACGAAATGCGATTTCGTGGGAGGAAAAATTTGCGTTAGATACGTGGTACGTGAAAAATCAATCGATGCTGCTTGATTTAAAAATTTTATTTTTAACGGTGCGGAAAGTAATGAAAAAAGAAGGAATTGCCCATCAAGGACACGCCACAATGGAAAAATTCAAAGGCTGAAAGAAGGGAACGCTCTTGGATATTATCGTTTTGGGAAACGGCGGACACAGCAAAGTTATCCAGGATACAATTTCTACTTTGAAGGACTATACGTTAAGAGCAGTTTTGGATGATAAGTACTCAGAGGAAGCGGAGGAAGGAGGGATTTTATACGGTCCTTTTTCTTCTCTCACAAGCCTTTTGAACGAACAGACAAAGGTAGTAATGGCAATAGGGAACAATAGTGTCAGAAAAAATCTGGCGGATTCAATGCCGCTGAGAGTGAACCAATATGCCTCTATTGTTCATCCTACGGCAGTAGTTAGCCCATCTGCAGCAATTGGAGCAGGAACGGTTGTGATGGCAAACGCGGTTATTAATGCAGGGGCCAGCATGGGAAGGCACTGCATTATTAACACGGGAGCAATTATTGAGCATGAAAACAAACTCGGTGATTACGTACATATTTCACCGGGTGCTGTGCTGACAGGAAATGTTTTAGTGGAGGAAGGTGCACATGTCGGAGCATCAGCCGCTGTTATTCCTGGAATGGACATTGGCAGCTGGTCTGTTGTAGGAGCTGGTTCCACCGTCATTACACCTATTCCCTCTTACTGCACAGCCGCCGGTACACCAGCAAGAGTGATCGAGAAAACACTGACAACCGGAAGAAAAAGTTCTTGAAAAGGAGATGATAATGTGACAGAGCCGAGAATCTTCCTGTCACCGCCGCATATGAGCGGAAAGGAAAACGACTATATTGATGAAGCCTTTAAAACAAACTGGATCGCTCCCCTGGGTCCTAACCTGGATGCATTTGAAAAAGAAACAAGGGCTGTAACCGGGGCAAAAGAAGCGGTGGCTGTCAGTTCTGGTACCGCTGCCATTCACCTCGCTCTTTCTCTGTTGAATGTGACAAAAGGAGACACCGTCTTTTGTTCCAGCCTTACCTTTATCGCCAGCGCCAATCCAATTATCTATCAAGGAGCTGAGCCAGTGTTTATTGATTCTGAGCCAGACTCGTGGAACATGTCGCCGCAGGCGCTTGAACAGGCGCTGCAGGATGCATTTCGCGAAGGCAGGCTCCCAAAAGCCGTCATTATTGTTCACCTTTACGGGCAAATAGCGAAAATGGATGAACTTCTCGCACTTTGCGGCCAATACAATGTGCCTGTAATTGAAGACGCGGCCGAGTCTCTTGGCTCTACATACAAAGGAAAAGCCAGCGGCACGCTTGGGAAGTTCGGTATCTATTCTTTTAATGGAAATAAAATTATTACTACATCAGGCGGCGGAATGATTGTTTCGGATGATATAGAAGCGCTGCAAAGAGCACGGTTTTTAGCAACGCAGGCGCGTGATGCAGCACCTCATTATCAGCACAGCAATCTTGGTTACAACTATCGGATGAGCAATATCCTCGCGGGTGTAGGCATTGCCCAAATGCAGGTGCTGAACGAGCGAGTAGAAGCAAGGCGAAAGGTATTTACGCGGTATGAAAAGGAGTTGGGTCATCTTCCAGGCTTTACGTTTATGCCAGAGCTAGACAACACTCGAACAAACCGCTGGCTGACGGCTTTGACGGTAGATAAAAGGAAAGCTGGCGTAACGACAGCACAGCTCATTCATGCGTTAGCTGAACGGAATGTTGAAGCGCGTCCGGTCTGGAAGCCGCTTCATTTGCAACCGCTTTTCCGGGGAACCAAATACTACCCACAGGATAAAGAAAATCATATTGCTGAACAGCTTTTTCAAACAGGCATTTGTCTTCCGTCGGGATCAAATTTATCAGAAGCTGAACAGCAGCGCGTGATTGACTGCATAAAAGAAGTACAGGCCCGGACCAGCTTAACAAAAGGGATTATCTAGTCGCAGAAAACGAGGGGAAAAAATGATAGGGGAAACAATTCAAAAAATACGAAAAGCAAAAGGTATCACATTGTCCGAGCTGGCAGGCCGCGCCAACATGTCGAAATCTTATTTAAGCAATATCGAACGCAATGTCAACCAAAATCCTTCCATTCATTTGTTGGAAAGAATTGCTTCTGTCTTAGATGTAAATCTTCATACCCTTCTTGGGAATTATATGGAGCCTGAGGATCCTTCTGAGAGTGAATGGAAGGATTTTATTTACGAATTAAAACAAGCCGGCATTGAAAAAGAACAGCTGGATCAATACAAAACGGTATTCGAATTTATAAAATGGCAAAATCAAAAAGCAACGGAAAAATAGAAAGAGAAAATGGATTGTACATGTTAAAAGGAGCGCTCTAGCATGAATGAAAATAAAAAAATTCCAAAGCGCATTCACTATTGCTGGTTTGGGGGCAAAGAAAAACCAGAGATTGTCGAACGCTGTATACGAAGCTGGAAAACCTATTTGCCTGATTACGAAATTACCGAATGGAATGAGCAAAATACAGATGTGAATAGCAGCCTTTATATGAAGCAGGCATATGAAGCTGGAAAGTTTGCGTTTGTCAGTGATTATGTGAGAGTCCATGCTCTTTATCAGTATGGCGGTATTTATCTGGATACAGATGTAGAAGTCTTTAAATCATTTGATGATCTTTTGCACCACGAGTCGTTTTGGGGGTTTGAGCAGGAGAACTTTATTGCAACCAGCACGATAGGCGCTCAAAAGAAAAACCCATTAATTAAAGTATTTTTAGATTCTTATAAAGACAAGCCTTTTCTTAAAAAAGACGGGACCTTCGATGCTCTAACAAATGTAGCAATCGTGACTCAAATATTACAGGATTTCGGATTGAAAAAAAATGGTGAAAAACAAGAATTGATTGGACTTGGTACGTTCTATCCTCAAGCATATTTTTCGCCATATGACTATATAAATTGCCGTGATTTTCATTCAGATTACACATATACAAAACATTACTTTTTTAAAAGCTGGCTTCCGCCAAAAGCTCGCTTAAAAAGTCATTTAAAAAAAGTGCTGGCTAAAGCTGTAGGTGGACACACGATTGCCAAGTTAAGGAGTTTGACCAAATGATATTTTAATTGCTTAAGGAGAATCCAAAGGTGACTATAGTCAAAAAAATTGTTCAAACACTAAAAAGAGAAGCTGCCACCAGAGGGCTGTATCACACTATTTTAATGAACCTTTCTTATTTACTTGCGTTTACGAGAGGATACTTTTATAAATGCATTTATTTTAAAAATATCCACTCTTCTTTATTTGCTCTTCAAGCCAATAGCAAAATAGAAATTTTTAATAAAAATTCCAGAATAATCATGGGGAAGTTTGTTTTCATGAGAAAGAATGTCAGTGTAAGAATTGATTTTGATGGGCAACTGTTCTTAGGAGAAAAGGTATTTATTAATGATAACTGTAATATCAACTGTGTCAATAAAATATCTATCGGTAAACATACTAAAATAGCACCCAATGTTTGTATCAATGACCATGATCATAACTACAAAAATGTATCTAATCAGCATTTGGTTAAAGGAGAAGTCATTATTGGAGAAAATGTGTGGATTGGATCTAATGTAGTGATTTTAAGAAATACACACATAGGAAACAATGCTGTTATAGGAGCAGGAAGCGTTGTAAAAGGCAATGTTCCAGCAAATACATTGTTTTTAAACAAAAAAGAAGAGAAATTGCTTCCTTTCTTTAACTCCAAAGAAAAGAGGAGCATTTTATGAAAAAAGACATTTTGATTTCTGTTTATGATATGGAGATCGGCGGAATAGAAAGAAGCTTAATTAATATGCTCGAAAGCTTTGATTATGAGAAGTATAACGTAGACTTATTAATTTTTCATCATAAGGGAGACTTTCTTACATTAATTCCTGAAAAGGTGAATGTTCTAAATGAAATTAATGCCTATTCTGTTTTTAGAAAGCCGATTATCCATTGTGTGAAGGAAGGTCACTATTTAACATCGGCGATTAGAATCATAAGTAAATTTGCGGCAAACATAAAGGCAAATTCAAGAAAGTTAGAAGAAGGCTCCGGCTATATACAAATGCAGCTGGCTTTAAAATACTCTTGTTATTTTCTGCCGAAGCTAAAAAAACAGTATGATATTGCGATAAGCTACGCGTGGCCTCATGATATTTTGCTCAAAAGGATAAAGGCGGGAAAAAAGATAGCCTGGATTCATACAGATTACAGCAAATTAGAGATAGATAATAAGGTAGATCTTAATATTTGGACAAAGTTTGATTATATTGTTTCCATTTCTGAAGAATGTACAAAAGCATTTTTGTCCGTATATCCGTCTTTAGAAAAGAAAATTTTATTAGTTGAAAATTTAACATCACCGGCTTTTATAAAGAAAATGGCTGGTAATGGGCAGCAAACAGCTCGAACGGAAGTAGACATAACTGATTTTAACCTTTTATCGGTTGGCCGTCTCTCGTATGTTAAAGGTTTCGATATGGCTGTTAAGGCGCTCAAAATATTACACGATAAGGGTCTAACCAATATCAAATGGTACATTATCGGTGAAGGCGGATATAAAGCTGAACTTGAGGAACTAATCCGTAAAAGTAACATGGAGAAAAGCTTTATACTATTGGGCAAAAAAACAAATCCTTATCCATATTTTAAGATATGTGACTTGTATGTACAGCCTTCTAGATATGAAGGAAAAGCCGTTGCTGTAACAGAAGCAAAGATACTGGAAAAACCGATTGTAATTACGAATTATCCGACTGCCCACAGCCAAATACAGGATGGACGAGAAGGAGTTATTTGTGAGCTGAGTGAAAAGGGACTTGCACAAGCGATAGAATTATTTTTCAAAAACAACAAGCTGAAAGATAATTTGGTTCAGAACATACAGAATCAAGATTATGACAATAAGAGTGAATTAAATAAATTATACGAAGTGATCAGATGACAAGCACAAGCTCACTAAGACAGAAGACCATTGAAGAAACTGATGTAGAGGGGTGTGGTATGTGTCTTATAAAGTAAGTGTAATAATACCTGTGTATAATGCGGAGAAATATATAGCTCAATGTATTGAATCATTAGCGAACCAGACGCTCAAAGAGTGTGAATTTATTTTTATTAATGACGGATCTTGGGATAACAGTAAGCAAATCATCGAAAGCTTCCAAAAAAAAGATAAAAGAATAAAGCTAATCAATCGAGCTAATCAAGGTGTAAGTGCTGCACGGAATTCAGGGCTGAAAGCTGCTTCCGGAGAATATGTAGGGTTTGTCGATGCAGATGATTATATCGGAGAAGACATGTATGAGAGGCTATACACTGCATGTATGAAAGGAAACTATGATGCAGTTATTTCAAATGTTGGAGACGGAAATGCTAGACAACAAATGATTACAAAATACCCTTTTCCGGTAAATCATTGTTTGGAACAAGACTATATACAAAAGCATATTTTACCCTATTTTTTAAAGAGTGATAATTTGAATACGGTCTGTACGAAATTATATAAAATGAAGATTATTAAACAAAACAACCTGTTCTTTCCAGAAGGCATCGCCTTGGGAGAGGATGGGTTGTTTAATCTTTATTTTATGAGCAGTGCACATAAAATAATTTATTTGGATTATACAGGTTATCATTACCGGGCAGTTAACGGCAGTGCAACAAGAAACATAAGTGAAAAAGATTACTTTAAAAGAGCGCTAGAAGTGTATGAGTTAGACTTGCCTGTGAAATTGGTTGGCGCAGTCGATCAGGAAAAAATAAAAGAATTAAAATCAATACGGCTAATAAACAGTGTTATGTCTTATATACATGTTTATTTTATGCCTTCGAAAATGAGGTTTAATAAAAGATATCAATATGTAAGAGGCATGATAACTAATAAAAGCACTAGAGAGGCACTGCCTTACTATGTAAAAGAAAACTATAGCGCGTTAGGCAGATATCAAAAATTTCTTATAAATATGATAAGAAAGCAATCAGTTGTAGGGCTTTATTGTGCTACAGCTTACAGCAGGTTCAGAAATAAATAATGCTGGGGGAATTTGATATGAAAATTATGATGTTCGCACATGGAGGCAGTCTTAATAGAGGCTGTGAAGCCATTGTCCGTTCTTCAACGAATATTATTAAAGAAAAAACAAGTGGGGCCAAGGTTTATTTAACATCATACAAACCTGAAACGGATAAAATTATCACTAAATTAGATGGAATATTTGACGGCTCTGACCGCCCGATCAAAAAGTACTCGTACAATTGGATTGTATCTGCATTGAAGGTAAAGTTTTTTAACGACGAATCTTATGCATTGGGTAAGGTTCATTACAATGTCATCAAGCATATCAAAGATATGGATATATGTTTGTCTGTAGGCGGAGATAATTATTGCTACGGAGAACAACCAGGATGGTATGAAGTAGACCGACGAGTACGAGCGCAGGGAAAGAAGCTGGTCTTATGGGGATGTTCAATCGGTGAGGAAGATATGTCAGAGAGAAAACTCGAAGATTTAAAGCTGTTTGACTTAATCCTTGCACGTGAAACCCTTACTTATAACATGCTGAGAGAGAAAGGGTTAACGAATGTTAAACTCTGTGCCGATCCAGCTTTTACGATGGAAAAAGAAGAGCTTGCACTTCCGGAGGGCTGGCAGGAAGAAAATACAATGGGATTGAATTTCAGCCCGCTTGTATGGAAGAAAAATCAAAAATCTCAAGAGTCGGTCAGAGAGCTTATAAAACACATATTGAAAACAACTGATATGACTATCGCTTTGACACCTCATGTAATAGATGAGGGGAATAATGACTATGAAGTTCTTTACAAATACTATGAAGAGTTTAAACACACAGACAGAGTAATCATACTTCCTGATCATTTAAATGCCACGCAATATAAGGGGTATATTGCCAGGATGCGATTTTTTATAGGCGCCAGAACACACGCTACGATCGCGGCTTATTCAAACTATGTGCCAACTATGGTATTAGGCTATAGTGTAAAGTCTAAAGGGATAGCAAAAGACCTGTTTGGAGAGGAAAAGCTAGTATTAGGCATCGAAGAAATATCTGATAGTAAAAGATTAACAGCAGCCTTTGATGAAATGGTAAAGGAAGAAGAAAAAATCAAAAACAAACTTCAAGAAACTGTGCCTCGTATAAAGAAAATGTCATATAAAGCCGTGAAATATATAACGGAATTGGTCCAATAAGATGAAGAAGCACTTACTTTTCGTGATGCCCGGTTTGGCAGCCGGGGGAGGAGAAAAAAGTTTAGTCAATTTACTGTCTCAAATAAACTATGATTTATACGATGTAGATTTATTTTTATTGAATCATGATGGTTTATTTATGGAATTTGTGCCTAAGCAAGTAAGAGTCCTGCCTTTGTCAGAATCCTATCACTTATTTACGCTGCCGCTTTTACAGTCAGTGAAACGGTTTCTCTTAAAGGGAAATTTAATATTGGCTTACAACCGTTTTATGTATGCTATTAAAAATAGAACAAAAAAGCACACTTCCATAAAAGAGCAATACAGCTGGAAGCATATTGAGAAATCTTTAGATCGGCTAGAGAAAAAGTACGATGCAGCAGTGGGATTTTTAGAGAAAACGGCTACATATTTTTGTGTCGATAAAGTAAAGGCAGAGAAGAGAATAGGCTGGGTTCATATCGACTACGATAAGTTAGGTATGGATCCTGTTTTTGATTCTAAATATTTTAAAAAGCTCGATACAATTGTGACTGTGTCGGAAGAGTGTGCCAACGTGCTTCAAAATAGGTTTCCAGCTCAAAAAGATAAAGTGGATGTAATCTATAATATTGTCTCATCTCAAACAATTAACAGGATGGCGCAAATAAACGATGAAAATATTTACGATAAAAAAGAGGATGAGTTTGTGATTCTTTCTATCGGCAGGCTTCATTACCAGAAAGGATTTGAATTGGCTGTAGCAGCCTGCAAGAAGCTAGTGGATCGAGGATACAATATTCAATGGAATGTAATAGGGGAAGGAGAGGAAAGAGAGAAACTCACTTGCTTGATCAAGGAAAACAAGTTAGAGAAACGCTTTAAATTATTAGGTCTGCAGACTAATCCATATCCTTATATACAGCAGGCAGATATTTATGCGCAAACGTCTAAATTTGAGGGGAAATCAATTGCGATAGATGAAGCCAAAATCTTAAATAAGCCTATTATAGTGACCAACTTCAGCACTGCAAAAGACCAGATAAAAAATGGTGAAGACGGTCTCATAGTCGAAATGGACGCAGAGGCTGTTGCAGAGGGAATAGAAGAGCTCATTTTAAACAAAGAGTTAAGAGAAAAGCTCGTTTATAACCTGTCCCAATTGAGGTTAGGAACAGAAAAAGAAATAGAAAAACTCTATAGAATTTTGGAATAGGTGATCTTAATGAGAAAGAGCATACTATTTGTGATGAATAATTTAAGCAGCGGCGGAGCTGAAAAGTCATTAAGCTCTCTACTGCAAACCATTGATTATTCTAAGTATGAGGTGGACTTGCTTTTATTTAAACCGGAAGGGTTGTTTTTTCGAAATTTGCCAAAACAAGTGAATGTGTTGGAGAAACCATTTGAATACCAGTTTTTCGATATGCCGATTAAAACTGCTCTTTCAGATTCTGTGAAAAAAGGAAGAATTGACATAGCTATTTCCAGAATAGGGGCCAGTTATATATTCAGAAAGGAGAAAAACAAATCCAGGTGTGAACAAAGAGCTTGGAGGTATATGTCAAAACCATTAAAAAAAATTAATAAATCCTATGATATTGCAATTGGTTACCTTGAAAAGTCCTCTATTTATTTTATTGTCGATAAAGTTAAAGCGAAAAAGAAAATTGGCTGGATTCATACCAATTATTCAAACTCAGGTATGGATCAACATTTAGATTATCCTTATTTTCAACAATTAGATCATATTGTGACGGTTTCTGAGGAATGTGCAGAAGCGATAAAAACTCACTTCTCCGACTTAACAAATAAGGTAAAAGTGATCGGAAATATTGTTTCTCCTGCGACTATTAATAACCTTTCAAACCATAAACTGCAGAGCGATTTTATTCAGGAAAAACAATATACCAATATCGTCACAGTTGCCAGGTTAGGAAATGAAAAAGGGATAGATATGGCAATAGAAGCGTGTGACTTGTTGAGAAAAAGCGGCCGTCAGCTAAGATGGTATGTCTTAGGATATGGAACAGAGAAAGAGCAAAAAGAAATGGTCAGCACAATCCAAGAAAAAAGTTTGCAGAATCATTTTAAATTGCTGGGGGTTAAAGAAAATCCCTATCCATATATCAAAAAAGCGGACATTTATGTACAGCCTTCCAGGTATGAGGGAAAATCAATCGCAATAGACGAAGCAAAAATTCTTCAGAAACCGATCATCGTTACTAACTTCAGTACCGCTAAAGACCAAATTAATGATAAGGAAAATGGATTAATTGTAGAAATGGATGGAGAGTCAATAGCTGCAGGAATTGAAAAACTAATGGCCGACAGAGAATTAAAAAACAAATTAATCTACAATTTATCCAGGGAACAGGTAGGAACAGAATCTGAAGTCCAAAAAATTTACCAGTTATTTCAATAATTAAATAAGGAAGAGATGTTTAACTGTCTCAGGATTGCTTTTTAAAGGAGGAAGAGAATGCTGAATCGGATAAAGAAATCTTTAACAGTACGGTTGGGAAAAGTTTCACAGGAAGATTTAACAGTAAAGGCGTGTATACAACGGGGAATGAAGGTTGGAGAAAATTGTCACGGGCTGGCTGGAAGCACTATTGACTATGCTCATTGCTGGTTGATAGAAATAGGAAATAACGTAACATTCGCTCCTCAAGCGTACCTCCTTGCACATGATGCCAGCACGAAAAGATACTTGGACTATACGAAGATCGCAAAGATCATAATAGAAGATAACGTATTTATCGGAGCAAGAGCCTTAATTATGCCCGGAGTTACAATAGGAAAGAATGCTATCGTAGCTGCCGGAAGCATTGTCACAAAATCCGTACCTGAAGGAAGTGTAGTGGGAGGGAATCCGGCAAGAGTCATAGCAAAAACAAAAGAATACATTGACAAGCATCAAGAGAACATGGCTAATGCACGTGTTTATGACGAGGGTTGGACAATAGGAGGAAACATCACAGAAGATATGTGTGACCAAATGTCCAAAGATTTAGGTAAAGCCTTTGGTTATGTTAAATAATTTCATTTTTGAAAGGAATAATAAAGTATGCTGCTACAAACTTTAGGCCTTATTGTTATTTTTATAGTTGCAATAGTAGTGATTGTCGATTTAATACCCTTAGTAAAAGATTGGGTGCTCAGAATTCAAATAGGAAGATATGAAGACAAAACCATATGGAATGAAAAGATAACGAATAAAGGATCATATTGGCTATTGCATACACCTAAAATAAAAGTAACTGATCATACGAGATTAACGGTTATCGACCGATTAAAAGGAAACTATACGAATAGCGCTATTCAACACTGGCAGGAAGCCGCGTTACTTTTAGGATTATCTGAATACTACAAAAATTCAGATGAAGAAGAAGTGAAAAATCGAATTAACAAATTTTTAAGTTTGAAATTTAACGACCTTGGCCAATGGAAAGAAGAGCCCAAGCATATAGATGCAGCGATATTAGCCTATGCTGTAATGAAATTAGATTTTGTCAATACAGATCACTATAAAAAAGCTTTGGATACTACATGGGAAATGATTCAATCACATATAGGAGCAGACGGTACGGTCGAGTATAGAAAGTTTATGAAAAGTTATCGTTATGTAGATACGATTGGCTTTATCTGTCCGTTTTTAGTAACCTATGGTGTTAAATACGGCAAGGAGGAATGTATAGACCTGGCTGTGAAGCAAATTCAAGAATATGAACGGCATGGAATGTTGAGAGGCGAATATCTTCCTTGTCACGTTTATAAGCTTGAAAACAAAGTGCCTCTTGGATTGTACGGATGGGGAAGAGGGCTCGGCTGGTTTGCGATCGGTCTTATAGATGCATGGGCTGAATTGCCGCATCATCACAGGTATAAATCTATATTAGAAAAAAGCGTAGAAGAATTTGCGAAGACAGCCATGAAGTTTCAGCAGGAAAACGGAAGCTGGAATTGGACAGTGACAAGAGGAGAGGCAAATGCAGATTCTTCTGCTACCGCTACACTCAACTGGCTTATGTTAAATGCTTCAACAATAAAAAGAATATCAAAAGATTGTTTGCAAAGCTATGAGAGATCCATTGATTATTTAATGAACGTAACAAGAAGAGATGGAGCAGTTGACTTTTCACAAGGAGATACAAAAGATATTGGGGTGTATTCTAGGTTGTTTAATATACTGCCATTTACTCAGGGGTTTAGCATAAGGTGTATTAATCGATATATGAATATCCAGCAAGAAGAACGGAGGCTTCGGGATGAAGATCACGGTATTTACTCCCACATACAATAGAGGTTATATCATTGAGCAGTTATACAGGTCATTGCAAAAACAAAAGTACACAGATTTTGAATGGCTGGTCATTGATGACGGCTCAACTGATCATACACAAGAATTATTCGAAGGGTGGATGCAAGAAAAGAATTCGTTTTCTATAAGATATTACAAAATTGAAAACGGGGGGAAACACCGGGCTATTAACAAAGCTACTGACTGGGCTCAAGGAGAGCTTTTTTTTATTGTCGATTCTGATGACTTTCTTACAGAAGATGCTTTAGAAAGCATCATAAAGTGGGAAGAAAGTTTGGAAGACAAAGGGTCATTTTGCGGCATTTCCGGGAACAAAGGAAAGAATGAAAACCAATGTTGGGGGACCACCTTTACCGGAGAGTACGTAGACGCCACTTCACTTGAACGAAAGAAACACAGTATAACCGGAGATAAAGCAGAGGTTTATTACACACATATTCTAAAAGAATATAAATTTGAAGAATTTGAAGGGGAAAACTTTATAACGGAAGCCACGGTGTGGGACCGAATGGCATTTGATGGCTATAAAATAAGGTGGTTCAATAAAACCATTTATATCTGCCAGTACCTTGAAGATGGCTTAACTCAAAATATGAAAGATATCTTTGCGAAAAACCCTAGAGGTACCGCCTGCTATATAAAACAGCAAATTTCATTTTACAAATACAATGTAAAAGGCAGATTAGCGAATTACAATTTATACTATGATTTTGTGAAAGGGCACATAAGTGTAAGCCAGGCAGCCAAATATTTAGATATTCCGCCGATTACTCTACTTTTTTCAATCTGCCTGTTTAAATGTAAAAAGCTTATATTGAACAAGCCATAGTCATCCCTCTTAGGAGGACCTTTACTCAAAATTTTTTACATTGGAGATAAAAAATGAGGATAAAACACTCGATTATTAATATAGCAGCTGGTTTAGCGAATCAGGTGATTATTACATCTTTAAGCTTTATTTCAAGAACTGTGTTTATCACCTACCTGGGTGTAGAATATTTAGGGATAAGCGGACTTTTTACGAGTATTTTGGCAATGCTGGCTCTCGCAGAAGCAGGAGTTGGCTCCAGCATCGTCTATAGCCTTTACAAGCCTGTAGCCGAAAACGATTATGAAAAAATAAATGTTTTAATGAAATTGTACAAAAAAGCATACTTAGTGATCGCAGCGGTCGTCTTCTCATTAGGGGTGGCGATTATGCCGTTTATTGGATTTTTTATTAAAGATACAAATATCGAACATGTTCACCTCATTTACTTTATCTTCCTAATGAATACGGTGCTTCCTTACTTATATTTGCATAAAAATAACTTCTTAAATGTGTGCCAAAAAACATATATTGTAACCGGTATTTATTCTGTTTCTTCTATTCTTTCGGTTGTTTTAAAAATAGCTATCCTATATTACACACAAAATTTCATTTTGTATTTAATCGTAGACTGTGTACTTACAGTCATCACTTCCATTTTGTTAGCGATCATTGTAAATAAAAAATACTCTTTCTTAAAAAACAAAGTAACGACAACTTTAGACAGTGACACCAAAAAGAATATCTTTAAAAATATTAAAGCAATATTATTGCAAAACATCGGCACGTACTTGGTATTTGGCACAGATAATATTATTATTTCCAGTTTTGTTGGTGTAGCGGCCGTCGGTTTGTATTCCAATTACAACATGCTGATTGAAATTTGCAGAACCTTCATTTATCAATTTTCAAGTAACATCTATCACAGTGTAGGCAACCTAGTAGCAAAAGAAAACAAAGAGAAAGTTTACAGCATCTACAAAGTGACCATGCTTCTGAACTTTTGGTTATATTCATTGTTTGGTATCCTGCTTTTCATTTTACTTGACCCGTTCATTGCTTTGTGGGTAGGATCGGAGTTTTTATTAGGAGATACCGTTTTAATTCTTCTGATCATTATTTTTTATGAACGAGGAATGCGAAATGCCATTTCTACTGTTAAAACAACAGCAGGCATTTTCCATGCAGATCGTTACGCTCCGCTTTGTCAAGCTGCTGTGAATTTGGTGGTCTCTATTGTATTAGTACAGTCAATGGGAATTGCCGGCGTTTTTCTTGGTACCTTGATTAGTGCTTTGGCTGTACCTTTTTGGATAACACCGTACTTGGTTTATAAAAAAGTATTTAAGAAGTCTCTTATCCATTATTTTGCACAGTACCTTTATTATGCTGTTGTAGCTATGGGAGTTTATTTTTTGGCTAATTTTATTTGTAGTTTTCTGACGGAAAGTACTTTTTTTATGTTAGTAATAAAAGCTCTTGTTTGTCTAACCGTTATAAATATTATTTATGTAATTGTTTTTCATAGAACAAAAGAATTTAAGTACTTAGTTGGAATTTTTAAAAATATTTTAGATACAGTTTGGGGGAGTTATCGGCTTAAAAAGTTAAAGGGAGACATTGCCTGATAGGTGTCAACTTAAATAAGCAGGATAGCACCACTATAATTAGACAGCTTTTTTTGTTTAAATGCTATTGAGGTCACATATCCTTTTGTTCAGTGAAGGTACTTGAGCCATGAAGTCGTTTGCAGGGTGTCCCAAACTATCAAATTGCTGATTTTGAATATGGTTTACATTAGTAAATTGTCATAAGAATAATCTTTTATGCCGAGAGATTGACCAATGTTAATGATGACTAATGTCTTAGCGGTCAACTGCTCTTTGAGAATATGCTGGTGTTCTGTGCGCGTTTCTCAATATCTATGCTCCTCAGCTTTTTTAAATAACTGTATATTATCTTGATTTTCCTGGCCGAAATACTACCTAAAATCTAAGTATTCTAGTCACTCATACTGTTCGACATTTGATAAGATGTTCTAATTATCTATTTAGTAAAATTGTAAAGCAAAAACTTACTTTTCTTTAGTAAAATCTGCTATCAAAATATTTAGACAACGGACTTTTTTCTTAGAAAAGAGATAATGTAAGATACATTGAAAGGGGTAGGCTTTATGACTAAAGGTATAACTGCTGAAAAAATATCAATTATTGTTCCTGTTTACAATGTAGAGGATTATATTGAAAGATGCTTAAATACAATTTGTGGACAGTCATATAAAAATCTTGAAATTATCCTTGTTGATGATGGTTCCTCTGACAATAGTATGAAGATCTGTGAAGAGTTTTCAAAAAAAGATAATAGAATTAGGGTTATTCACCAGAGTAATCAAGGAGTAAGTGCGGCAAGAAATAAGGGGATTGGTGCAGCAACAGGTGACTATATCGCTTTTGTCGATTCTGATGATTATATTCATCCTGAAATGTACGAACGCTTATATATGTTACTTAAAAAGGAAGATGCAGATATGTCAGCCTGCTTTATCAGAGGTTGTTGGGACAGTAATTATGCTGAACCCTTAAGAGATAACATTAAAATCAGAGTTTATGATAAGGTTGGTGCAATTAAGACAGTGTTTGACCCCGAATATGAAATAAACGGAGTAGGGGTCGTAGTTACTAATAAGTTGTATAAGAAAAACTTATTTGATAATCTTCTTTTTAGTACTCAGGTCAGGCGTGGAGAAGATGAGCAAATTATTTGTTATTTAATGAAGCGAGTTAATAAATTTGTAATAACGGATGAAAGGCTATATTACTACTTTAATCGTCAAGAAAGCCTAGTTCATAAAAAATCAAACGAAGCCCAAAATATTAGAGAACATTTGGATTTACTGAATATGTATGATGAGAGAATGGTGTTATTTAGAGAAAAAGAGTTCAATGATATTTACAATACCTGTTTTTTCAACATGATGAATTTGACCATTACATCCTTTTTTAATCTGAATGACAAAAAAATAAAAAAATCATTGGTCAAAAGATATCGCTATCACTTCAATGAGTTTAGCAAAAGAATTTTTATTGATCTGCCTATAAAAGATAAAGTTCGCTTTTTCACATTCAGAATCTATCCTGAAATGTACACGTTAATTCTTATTGCTTCCCGAAGAAAAGCAATACAGTAGTGTTTGCAAGGAAAAAAGAGTGTATGGCTAATTTCAAATATACAAAATGTGAATACTAACTCCAAGGCCATTAATTTAAAGAAAATTAATGGCTTTTTAAATGTATTAACACATTGCCAAAGACTTACTAAAAATTTTAGTTTTATTTTGACAAGGAAAGAAGTATTTCAATATATACATTTCGGAGTTAGGAGAGAGGCCATTTGTTAAAGTCCTTAACATCATTCAGATTTATCGCCGCCTTTATGGTATTTTTATTTCATGTAAATGTACTTAGCAATTATCAACTTGGCGCTGCAGGAGTTTCATTCTTTTTTGTATTATCAGGTTTTATAATGGCCTACACTTACCATTCTAAATTTGTAAAGTTGGATAAGGTAACAATAAAGAAATATTACTTCGCAAGGTTTGCAAAAATATATCCTGTTCATATATTAACTTTTCTAATCTCAATGCCCCTAGTGATATTGTATTTTCATCCAGCCGGACTTTATTTGGTTAAACTCACTTTTATGTCAATAATTAATTTACTTTTAGTTCAAAGTTTTATTCCTAGTCAAGGAACATATTTTAATTTTAACGGTGTTTCATGGACTCTATCAGTAGAAATGTTTTTTTATTTAACATTCCCTTTTCTTATATCAGTATTAATGAGACTGGGTGTTAACAAGCATATATTCAAATCGTTAGGAACAGCTTTTATAATTTGGATCATACTATTCACACTAAATATAAAATTAGATGAAAATAACCATCTACACGTTTGGTTGTTACATATATTTCCTTTAGCTAGATTATTTGAATTTGGGATCGGAGCCGTTTTAGGTTTAATTTTTATCTCTAAAAGAGATGATGTGAACATAAGTAAGTTTGTATTTTCATTATTAGAATCGTTCTGCGTAATATCTTTTATTGGTTTATTGTTACTTTCGGTAAATTTGGACGTTGGAGCAGTACGTGGCGGCTTATTTATCCCAATCTGGTGCATGTTAATTTTTACTTTTTCATTTCAGGCTGGTATTATTTCTAATGTTTTATCACACAAATTTTTAATTTATTTAGGAGAAATAAGTTTTTCTTTTTACATGATTCACCAATTAGTAATACGCTATTTAGATTTTTTTCAATTAGAGAATATGTTGAAAATATTATTATGCTTCTTTATCTCTCTATTCTTGGCCGCAGTAATGTACCAATTTTACGAAGAACCATTACGTAAGAAAATTCGCTTTGGATTCCAAAGAAGTATGAAAGGAATTAATCATTTATCAGGAGATACGGCTCCTGTAAAAAAAGTTAATTCTTAAGCCGTTTTTCTAATTTGATCTTGAACAGTTGAGGGTGTCTGATAGCCAATACTATTATAAATTCTTTTGCAGTTATACCAATCTTCTATAAATTGGTACATCGCCAAATTTATCGATGGGTAGTCTAGTATCGCGCATGTCTGACTTCTTCTTTCTTTAATATAGCGTGAAACGATTTGATGCAGGCATTGTCATAGGGGCAGCCTTTCTGACTAAAGGATTGCTTGGTACGATATTTTTTGACGTACTAAGTAAACTCACTGCTTTGTATTGTGAGTCAAGACATATGTGAAAAATTAAGTTCTTCGGGAGCGGCAGATATTTTGGGTACTTCGATCACTAACTCTGCCGTCATTGAACGGGAAGAGTAATAACCAACGATTTTTTTGGGGTGCAGAAAGATCCAATACAAAGACCAGATAATATCACCCGTCTTTCAAGGTGTGAATATACGTGATATCTGCCACCCATTTTTCAGTTTCATATATATAACTGTAAAAATTAATTGAAATTTTCAAAATATGTATTGACGGTTATTAACAGGGATGATATATTTCAATTAATTGTTCTTAATAAAGAACAAATATGTCGTTTTTATACTTTATAACGAAAAGTTTCGAATTACTCCATACATAATATTCACAAAAATTATAAATACACTATCTATCAAATATTTTTAATAGAAAGGGGGTCAGGAAATGAGTGCAATTGCTGGGATTTACCATAGCAGTAAGGAACCAGTGAATAGAGAGCATATTCAAGGAATAATGGAAAACTTAAAGCAATTTCCAGCCGATGATATACAAGTATGGCATAAAGAAAATATCTTCTTGGGCTGCTATGCACAATGGATTACACCGGAATCAATAGAAGAACAGCTGCCTTATTATGATCATGAGAGACAGCTGGCCATTACAGCCGATGCGATTATTGATAATCGTGAAGAATTGTTTGAGCGGCTGCAAGTGGACAAGCCGAATAGAAAGGTGATAACAGACAGTCAGCTCATTTTACATACTTATGAAAAATGGGGGGAAGCATGTCCCAAGTATCTTATCGGTGATTTCACTTTTATGATTTGGGATGAAAGAAAGCAGAGGCTATTTGGCGCCAGAGATTTTTCGGGCAGTAGAACACTCTATTACTATTATGACTCTCTGCGCTTTGCTTTTTGTACAACTATACAGCCGTTACTGTCGTTACCTTATGTTAAAAAACAGCTGAATGAGCAATGGATGGCAGAGTTTTTGGCAACTCCGGGGATGAACGAAGGCGTTGATACTTCTATTACGGTGCACAAAATGATTCAACAGCTGCCGCCCTCCCACAGTATTACGATAGCAAATGGGCAAAAAAAAATATGCAAGTACTGTACGGTTATACCTTCAAATAAGCTGCGGCTAAATTCAAACGAAGAATATATAGAGGCATTCAGTGAAGTGTTTCAAACAGCTGTCAACAGCCGGCTTCGTACATACAAAAATATAGGTGCCCATTTAAGCGGCGGCTTAGATTCAGGATCGGTAGTAGGATTTGCGGCAAGGGAATTACGTAAGCAAAACAAGCAGCTACATACGTTTAGTTATGTTCCTTCGGCAGATTTTATTGATTGGACGCCTAAAAATGCCGCAGCTGATGAACGGCCCTTTATTCAGTCGACTGTACAGTATGTAGGTAATATACAAGATCACTATCACTCTTTCGACGAAATTAATCCTCTTTCAGAAATAAATGAATGGCTTGGCATAATGGAAATGCCCTACAAGTTTTTTGCGAATGCGAATTGGTTGAAAGGCATTTTTGAAAGAGCAAATGATCAAGGAGTTGGAGTGCTTTTAAATGGTGGAAGAGGAAATTTAAGTATCTCCTGGGGACCGGTTTTAGAATATTATGCGCTGCTTTTAAAAAAGGTAAGATGGCTTTATCTTTTACGTGAATTAAATCAATACAGTAAAAACATGGGTGGAAGCAGAATGCGGCTTCTGCCGACAATCGGAAAAATAGCATTTCCAACCCTAACAAAATACCAGTCGCTTAATGATTCTTCCAAGCAGCCGCTTATTATTAATCCACAACTGGCGAAAAGAACCAAGGTATTTGACAAGCTTAAAGGACACGGAATTGATGTAAGGGGGTCTGCGCCTTTAGAGAATGTATACATGGCGAGGAAGAAACATTTTGAGGAAACTTTCCCATGGAATGCAACAGGCACACTCGGAACCAAGCTGTCTTTACGCTATTCTACGTGGAAGCGTGATCCAACGAATGATTTACGGGTAATCCGCTTTTGTTTATCGATACCGGAGGACCAGTATGTACAAAATGGGTTTGGACGGGCACTTATCCGGAGAGCTACCAAAAACATTCTTCCGGATAAAGTCCGGTTAAATCAAAAAGTTAGAGGCATCCAGGGAGCCGATTGTATTCACCGTATGACACCTTATTGGGAAGTGTTTATACATGAACTTGAAAACATTGCTCATCATCCAGTTATGATGGAATTAATAAATATGGAAGTATTTCAGACGGCTCTTGAGAAGATGAAACAAGGTCCACGGGCAGAATATTCATTCGATTCAGATTATCAGGTGTTGATGCACAGCTTGAATGTATATAGATATATCAAACATTTTACTTGAAAGGAGGTGAAATCAATGAAAAAAGAATGGAAAGCTCCTACATTGGAAGTGCTGAATGTTGAAGAAACAATGGCGAGTGCAAACTGGGGTAAATACGACGAAGGGTACAATGCTGCTCTTGGCGAAGAAGGACAAACAGGAGTTCATCACGGTTCGTAATAGATAGAGCTTTTATTCATAGGTTGTTTAGGTCCTTATTCACTGAAAAGTAATAAGGACTCAACCATTTTTAACCTTATTAAAAAGGAGTAAAAGAGTAAAAATGGCTTTGTAAAAAGAAAAGAGCCTTATTTTTTACTTCTTTGTTCGTTATATTGAACGAAATATCTTTTTCATAGCTATGTATTTGGTAAACAAAAGCTTTTGTTATGGAGGAAAAATCAAATGGTAGAAAAAAACAACATGTATGTCTATAAAGCTTTTGGATTATGTATTCGAAGCGAAGTCTCTTTGCCGGAAATAATTGAGATAGAAGCATCTGAGAAGCTATCAGAAGATATTGTAGTAAAAGAAATGGATTTGACTTCATTGTGGCTGAAAGACTCCATTCCAGGAAAGCATTTTGTTATAACCGAAAATACATGCTTGTTTAACGTTCCTGAAGTCGCTATCTATTTCGTTCAAAATGGCAACGAAGTCATTGTTTCTCCTTTCAATGGCTCTGATGAAGATCAGCGCCGTCTTTATATTCTTGGAACATGCATGGGTGCTGTTTTGATGCAGAGAAAAATTCTTCCTTTACATGGAAGTGCGGTAGCGATTGATGGGAAGGCTTATGCAATTGTAGGAGATTCAGGAGCTGGAAAGTCGACTCTTGCATCCGCTTTTTTAAATAATGGCTGTCAGCTTTTAAGTGACGATGTAATTCCTATAACAATTTCTATGGAAAATATTCCAATGGTAACACCCGCTTATCCACAGCAGAAACTATGGCTGGAAAGCTTGCATAAATTCGGTATGAAATCCAATCAGTATCGACCTATATTTGCCAGAGAAACAAAATTTGCAGTCCCTGTTTCCACTCAATTTGCAGAGAAGCCATTACCTTTAGCAGGAATATATGAGCTTGTAAAAACAGATCATGAAAAAGTTAATATCCACGAAATTGAAAATATGGAGCGGTTTTATACTTTGTTTAAGCATACGTACCGTAATTTCTTTATTACTCGGGCTCATCTTATGGAATGGCACTTTCAAACTTCCGCTCACATTCTAAGTAAAATTAGTATGTATCAATTACAACGGCCCACTTCCCGTTTTACAGCTGCCAATTTAACGGATTTGGTTTTAAGTACAATTACGAAGGAGGAAATGGTATATGAATAAAAGCGAGATTCTTTCAACCAGTCATCTTGTCAGTCAAAAGTCTGGAAATATTGTGAGCGATATGGATGGTGAGAAAGTAATGTTAAGCATTGAAAAAGGACGATATTACAATCTTGGCGAGGTAGGCGGAGATATTTGGGAAGCGATCAAAGAGCCTGTTTCCGTATCTTGTTTAGTCGAGTCCTTAACTTCTCAATACGCTGTACAGCAAGCAGATTGCCAAGATCAAGTCATTGGATTTCTAAACCGACTGCTTGAGGAAGGATTAATTCAAGTGAGCGGAGCAACCCATCCTTAATGTCAAAAATTTTAAAATTCAGGAGGGAGAAATGAAGCTCTTCACAAAGGCAAGAGCCTTTTTTAAATTAGATGTAAAAACGAGATTTCTCTTAATAGAAGCGTTTTTTTACTTGGCATGGGGACGATATCAAAAGAGAAGAAATTTTTCCGAAATTGCACCCTCTCTAGGAGTTCCAATGAAAGAGACTATGTTTACAGCTACCTCAATAAATTTGCGAACTTCAAAAAGCGTTTCTTCTGCGATCCGTACTATGAGTCATTATACGTTTTGGGAGAGCGCATGCCTGGTAAAAGCATTGGCTGCATTAAAGATGCTGGAAAAAAGAAACATTGAAAGCACTCTTTATTTAGGGACAGCCAAAGATAAAACAGGGAAGCTTGTTGCTCATGCCTGGCTGCGCAGCGGTTCTTTTTATGTCTCGGGGTTTGAGGAGATGGAGAATTTTACAGTGGTTGCTAAATTTGCAAAAGAGATTAACATTCAAAGGGGAGAAGGAGCAAGCTATGACAAGGATGCTGAATCTTAAAGATCTCTCACCGGAAGTACTGCTTATATTTGAACTGCTGAAAGAGCAAAATGAACAAAGTATCCAAATAAATACAAAAAGACTTTGTGAAAATATTAATTGGCATCATTTTTTAGAACTTACGCTGCATCACCGTGTTTTTCCCGTACTTTATTCCAAAATAAAATTGCTTGGCGAAAATACAGTGCCTTTATTTGTAGCTGAATCTCTACGCCAATACTATAAAAATAATACGTTTAGGATGTTGCAGTTAAGTGCCGAAATGGAGCAGGTGAGCATTCTTTTTTCTGCTCAGCAAATAAAAGCTCTTTTTTTAAAAGGGCCGGTTCTGGCTCAGGATCTCTATGGAGATATCTCTCTTCGTACTTCGAGTGACATAGACTTCATTGTACCTATTCAAAGTCTTGAAGAAGCCGAAGAATTATTGGTTCGTCGTGGATATCAAAAGGATGACTACATTGAAACGGTTTTAGAGGACTGGCGATGGCGGCATCATCATGTCACATACTTTCATCCTGAAAAAAAAATCAAGCTGGAGATTCACTGGAGAATGCACCCCGGTCCCGGGCGTGAGCCGACTTTTCAAGAGTTGTGGAAGCGCAAAAGGCAAAGTTCACTTACTGGTTCCCCCGTTTATTTACTCGGTAAGGAAGATCTTTTTTTATATCTTATTTCTCATGGGGCGCGCCATGGATGGTCAAGACTTCGCTGGCTGGTTGATATTCAGCAAATGATGAAACAAGAAATAAATTGGAAAATGGTTTGTGAATTATTTAAAATATATCATAATATAAACGTAGCAGGCCAAGCTGTTATTCTTGCTGCACAGCTTTTGCATTCCTCTGTCCATGAAGAATTGAAGCCGCTTTTATCAGTAAAGCGGTCACAACAACTAGCTCAAGAAGCGATTTTTTATCTGGAACGAATGGTTAATTTGCATACAGATCCGGTTCCGCTAGAGATTTCTAAATATCATGCACGTCATTTGTTTTCGTTAATGTCTGCTCAGCAAAAGTGTTTTTATATTCTTAGTTTTTTACATCCTTATCCGGAAGATGCCCGGATACTGCCTTTGCCTAAACGCTTGCATATTTTGTATTATCCCTTGCGTCCGTTTTTATGGGCTTGGAGAAAAAGGAAGAAACCTGCGCTATCATAGGAGGCTTTCAGCATGAAAGATATCGTTTATTTTTTAAAACAAATTCATCTATACACTGGAAATATTCTTTACTTTAATCTTTTCGCTATGGCATCGATTGGCTTACTTGAAAGTGTTGGAATCTTATTGCTGACGCCTATGCTGAGCTTAACGGGAATTATAGATTTGGAGATACCGAATGGCCCTTTTTTTATGGCATTTGGCTTTTTAGAGCAGATTCCTAGTGTTATTGGGCTGCCCGTAGCTTTAGGGATATACGTGTTGTTAGTAATAGGTCAAAATGCATTACAAAGACAAATCACAATACGAAACGCCGTTATACAAAACGGTTTTTTAAGATACATGCGAACAGAAACCTATAACAGGCTACTTCATTCAAACTGGAGCTTTTTCATTAAAAATAGAAAATCAGATCTTCTTAATTTACTGTTAAATGAAGTAACTCGTGCTACCGCAGGCACAAATGCATTTTTGCAATTTCTTGCTTCATTTTTGTTTACCTTGATTCAAATTGGCCTCGCCTTTTTTTTATCCCCTTCTATTACAATATTCGTTTTGATTTCTGGAAGTATTCTTGTTTTATTAAATCGTAAGTTTCTGAAACGGTCACTTGTTTTAGGAAGTAAAAATTATGAGCTCAACAAAGCTTTTTTTGCCGGAGTGACAGATCAAATAAATGGAGTTAAAGATATTAAAAGCAATACGTTAGAGAAATCGAGAATAGCGTGGTTTCAAGATATTTCGAGTAACATGGAGAAGGAACAGATTCAATATACAAAAATGAAAACAACATCACAATTATATTATAAAATTGCTTCTGCTCTTTTAATTGCTATTTTTATCTATACAGCTGTCAATAGCTTTCAAGCACAAACTGCTCAATTGATGCTGATCATTATTATTTTTTCAAGGCTATGGCCTAGAGTGGCAGGAATCCAGTCTTCTATGGAACAATTAGCCATGACTATTCCATCATTTAAAGCAGTAAAAGCTTTTCAGCATGAATGCAAGAGTGCGCAAGAATTCGAGCCTCAATCAATTGAATTAATTCCTTCTGTTCGTCTGTTTAAAGGAGTAGAATGCGAGAATGTTTCGTTTCGATATAGTGCAGAAGAATCTGTTTATGCATTAAAAAATCTTAATATTTTTCTTCCCGCCAATCAAATGACTGCTGTAGTCGGCCGCTCAGGCGCGGGCAAAAGCACCTTGATTGATTTGTTAATGGGATTAAACAAACCGGAGTCCGGTCAGGTGCTTGTTGACGGCATTCCGCTTTCGGCGGAAAATGTGCTGTCTTTAAGGAAGTCCGTCAGTTATGTAGCGCAGGACCCGTTCCTGTTTAATACAAGCATTAAGGAGAACCTGCAACTCGTTGTACCGGAAGCAGGAGAGGATCAAATGTGGGAAGCACTCGAGTTTGCTTCCGCAGCAGATTTTGTCCGAAATCTTCCGCAAGGACTCGATACGGTCATCGGCGACCGGGGGATTAAGCTGTCAGGCGGAGAGCGGCAGCGGATTGTGCTGGCACGGGCGATTTTGCGCAAGCCATCTATTCTGGTGCTGGATGAAGCCACGAGTGCGCTGGATACGGAAAATGAAGCGAGAATACAGGAAGCAATTGAGCGGCTGAAAGGAAAAATGACGATCATTGTCATTGCCCATCGGCTGTCAACGATACGAAATGCTGATCAAGTGATCGTGATGGAAAAAGGCGAGGTTGTCCAGCAGGGGGCATTCAGCCAGCTTTCGCAGGAAAAAAATAAAGTCTTCAGCAAGCTGTTAAGCAGCCAGGCAGCGGTGATCAAGCAAGGATAAAATGTTCTTTAAAAAGAACTAACTATCGATTATAATAATATTATTATTAAGAGATCTACCGAATTTCTTCTCATATAGGATAATTATGCTCTTATTGTTCTTTAAAAAGAACGATATGGTTGGGAAGGAGGTGAACAAATGAAAAAGGGATACAACGCACCCCATGTGCTTTCTCATCTAGCCATTCAATTTGAAACCGCTCAAAGCTGGAATCCTGGAAAAGGAAATTTAGATCATAAAGGTACAGGAAATGATGGAGTGAACTGGCCGCCGAACAATCCAAACTCAACACCAGGCGGAGCGGGTGATCCGGGAAAAGGAAATTAATAAAAATAAGCAGGTAATGGAGAACTTCCATTACTTGCTTGTTTTAAGCATTAAAGAAGGAGAATAGCCGTGAATACGAATACCTTTCAAACCAAAATTGGTGATCATCACATTCAGATTAACAGCTGCTCCAGCCAAGTCCTGGCTGCTTTGTCAAAAGATTTTCCCTCTTTTCATCCAAGTAAAAAGCCGGATATTGAAATGACAATCGAGGACGGCTACGGGGTTTCGTTTCAAGGTTATGAAGTAGATATAAAAAAAAGCGAGGAGTTTATTTCTTTCACAAGAGCGGATTACCAGCTTCAAGTGCAGCCTGATTTCAAGCGGGCAGCCCTTTTTGTCCATGATGAGCTTGCTTTAAAACATGCATTGATGAATTTTTACAGCTCTTATATCGTTCATCACAATTGGGGGCTGCTCATTCACTCGTCCTGTGTGGTCGACGGGCAAGGAGCCCACCTTTTTTCAGGCCGTTCCGGAGCCGGGAAATCAACCGCGGCCCAATTATCCTGTCCGCGCACTCTTCTTTCTGATGAAGCAACCATTGTTAAAATTACGATGGACAGTGTGATCGTATATGACTCTCCTTTTCGCAGTGAATTGCGGGCAAGCGGGACAGAAGAAATGGTACCTCTAGAAAGTATTCACCTGCTGCATCAATCGTTAACGAATAAAAGAGTGGAAGTGAAAAAATCGGATGCTCTTTTGCAGCTGATGGACAAAGTCTTTTACTGGCCTCACAAAAAGGAAGAAGCGGCATCGATTCTTTTTTTATTAAAACGATTAGTGGAGCACAGTGCGGTATATGATTTATATTTTCAAAAAAATAATACTTTTTGGGAGCTGATTTCATCATGACAACGTATGTGCGTAAAAGTGAAGCGGATGCAGTTGAGCTTGATGGTGAATGGATTATTTTAAATATGGAGCAATACACGGTTACGACTATTAATGAAGTGGGCGGCTTTTGCTGGGAATTACTGCGTGATAAACAAACATCCGAATCGATTGCACAGGCTGTTATGAAAGAATATGATACGCAGGGAACGGCTGTGGAAGCGGATATTGAGGAGTTTTTGGCACACTTAAGCCGCTGTGAGCTGGTTGATTATGAGAGGGAATGAGCATGCCGTTTATGCAGTGAAAAAATCTATTCAAAAAAACGGATGGATCGATTTGCCGGCAGAGGGGACCAGTATGTTTCCACTCATTCAAAGGGGGAATGTTTGCCGCTTTGTGGTATGTGGAACGTCGGAACTGGAAAAAGGAGACGTTGTTTTATTTCAAGCAGCAGATCATCGATTAGTCGCTCATCGATTTTTAGGAGTAAAAAAGAACAGCCGGTATATACGTTATCTTTTTAAAGGAGACACCAATTTAGGTGCAGATACTCCTGTTACAGATGATCACATTATCGGCAGGCTTCTTTTTATTCGAAAAGGAAACCGAACGATGCATACAGGTGGGCCGTTCTTTTTCATTTGGCGCATAATAGTCCTTTCTTTTCCCCCCATTTCTTCTTTTTTAAGAGCTTTTTTAAACTACAAAGAAGCCGGAAAATAACCAGAGGTGCAGGAACATGAAACTCAAAACCATTATAAATAAGCAAAGCCTGCAGCAATACTTTTCATTTAAAGAGATAAAACACATCTTTATTTTGCTTGCACCTTATATTAGGAGACACAAAGGAGTATATATTGGACTGTTTTTGCTTCTTTTCGTTGAAATGGCTATTACCCTGTCATCGGCCTGGTTTATCGGTACGATTATGGATGCAGCGGTTCAGCGTAACTTTAGCCAGTTAAAATGGCTTGTTATGGTTGGGGTTGGCTTGTCCTTTCTACATATTACAACAAATTTTGTTTATACGTATTTGGATACCGTTGCGATGAACGCAGTGGAGAAAGACTTGAAATTGGACTTATACAAACATATTTTGCTTATGTCAGGAAAAAGCTTTTCCTCGATTCACTCAGGAGAGCTGCTTTCCCATTTTACAAATGATATCAGCCATGTTCATGGAGTGGCTGGCAGTGGATTACTAAATCTCGTTCGTTTGCCGATTATGTCGGTCGGTGCTTTTATTTATTTGGTTCAAATCAATTGGACATTATCCTTTTTTGTTCTTTCGATCGCGCCCCTGGCAGTTGCAGGAGGGGCTGTATTCGGCTTGCTGCTCCGGAACAACAGCCGGGTTATTCATGACCTGCACAGCAGTATAACAAAGAGCCTTGCTGAAACCTTTCAGGGCTTCACCGTAATCCGTTCATTTACGCTTGAGGGGCTGTTTTTCAAAAAATACGCCCAAAAGAATGAAAAGCTGTATAAGCTGGAATTAAAAGATGCAAAGCTGAGAGGGTGGTTCGGAGCAGGAGGACAAGCTGTTGCTACCGCCTCTTTCTTAATGAGCCTGCTTATCGGAACATATTTGGTCACCGATGATGTTTTAACGATCGGTGCTTTAGTCACATTCATCAACCTTGTGAATCATCTTATCTCTCCTCTCACCGGTCTTGCCGGGCAATGGGCAGGCTACCAGCACTCTATATCCGCTTTGGAAAGAATCGTACATGTGTTTAAGCAGCCCGCAGAAGCAGAGGAACTGCCGTCTTACTTTTCATCAGGACAAACCAGCAGGGAGATCCGCTTTCAAAACCTCACATTTAGCTATGATGGAACCCATTCCGTATTTCAAAACCTTGATCTGCAAATTCCAGCCGGCCAGACAGCGGCCATCGTTGGCCCGAGCGGAGCAGGGAAATCAACACTTTTTAATTTGCTTCAATCCTTTTACCGGCCGGATGCGGGGACTATTTTGATTGATGGTGTTTCTGCTGATGAGCTGCCCGTGTCACAGCTGAGAAATATGATCGCCTGTGTCCCGCAGGAAACATTCCTGTTTAGCGGAACGATTCGGGAAAATCTGCTGCTGGCACGGCCTGGAATCACGGAGGAGGAGATGATTCAGGGAGCGATGGACGCCAATATCCATAATTTTATTGCGTCACTGCCTGCAGGCTATGATACGGAAATTGGTGAAAGAGGCGTCAGGCTTTCCGGCGGGCAGAAGCAAAGGATAGCCATTGCAAGAGCTTTACTAAAAGATGCGCCCATTCTGCTGTTAGATGAGGCCACCTCTGCTTTAGACAGCGAATCGGAATATTTGGTGAAAGAAGCGCTGGAGCGGCTGATGAAAGGAAGAACCACATTAATCATTGCTCATCGTTTATCGACTATCCAGCACGCTGACCGAATTGTTGTCATGAATAACGGAGAAATTGTGCAAATGGGCAGCCATGAGGAGTTAATACGTGAAGAAGGTCTTTATCAAACATTGAGTAATAAACAATTTTTTCAAAAGCCAGCCGAGCTACAGCCTTTATTTTACTAATGAAAGAAGTGTGTTATATGATCCATCAGCTGATTGCCTCTCTTTATAATCCCAAGGTTACGATGCCCTCTGATGAGCGCTTTTACACTGAAGCACTAAAGGACATAAACAATGATTCGGTCTTTTCTCAGCTTTATTTTTTGATGAAACAGCGGGACGTTCTGGAACAAACACCTCTGTTTTTCCAAAAAAAGCTGAAAATGCATTATCAGACTGCTTTATATCAAAACATCTTTATCAAAAAGCAGATAGAACTGCTTTTCGATTTATTTGAAGAGGCTGGGATCGAAACCATTCCGCTGAAAGGAGTGTATTTTGCTGAAGATTATTTCGGGCATATCGGTGCGCGTGCGACAACAGATATTGATCTTTTGATTCGAAAAAAAGATATTCAGCAGGCAGTACACGCGGTAAAAAAGCTTGGCTTTGATCTGGAAGAGGAGCCGATCCCGTCTCATTTCCATGTCAGCTTCAGTAAAATGATCCCCGGCTCGCCATACCCGCTGACAGTAGAAATTCATTGGGATATTTTAAAAGAAACAACAGCGGATCTTCAAATAGAGGAATTCTGGAAAGAAGCACGTCCTTTAAGTTCGTATGGAAAAGTAAAGGCTTTATCCGATTATCATACCTTTTATATGATCTGCCTGCATGGCTGGCGGCACAATTTAGATTCCCCCAAGTATTATCTCGATATCATTCAAATGATCGATATTTTGAAAGGCAACCTGCCGTATGAGCGGTTATTTCAAGATGCGAAAAGGCATCAAACGGTAAAACGGATGAGCCGTACATTGTCGCTGGTGTATGAAAAATATCCGATGTTAACAGACATAGCGCCTTTAGGAGCGTATATAGCCCCAAAAAAGAAGCAGGGACAAAAACAAGGAAGCCGCTTTTCTTCATATACCCAATTTATCGGCTATCAATTTTTTAGCTATGATACCATTCGGCACAGCTCGGTCGAATTAAAGCTCTGGCTCCTTCCAACGAGAAGAGACCTGCTTTCTCAAGTTAATCAAGATCCAAAGCGGTTCTCTTACCTTTCTCTTTTGTCCCGCTTATATAAAAAACGCTGCTTAAGTGCTGTTAAGGTGCTGATATCTATTTTTTAAAACTAACGCTGCATGGAGGTAGATACAGATGAAGCAGTTGATGAAAAGAGGGATAACAGGGCTGATCCTTCTCTGTGTCATCCTTGTTTGTTACATTATTTGGGATAATCGTCGCTTCATTATTGTAGAGCAGGAAATTAAGATCGACGATTTGCCTGAAGAATTTGAAGGGTTCACGATCCTGCAGATAAGCGATCTGCATGAAAAAGTATTTGGCTCCGGGCAGGAAAAACTGATTCAAGCTGTTAATGCGATCGATTATGATGCCATTATTTTTACGGGGGATATGCAAAACGGAAGCATCAATTACGGACCGTTTTATTCCTTGATCGAGGGGATTGAAAACAAAAAGCATGCTCTTTACATAAAAGGAAATGCCGATCCGGAAAATTATCAGTCCGATATGCAAAAGCCATTTGTGAAAAGTGAATTTATTAAGGGGATGGAAAGGAGAGGCGTTCAACTTTTAGAGTCCAATTACACGATTAAGCGCGGTTCTGAAGGAATTCATTTTATTGACTTTGAGTTATCGGCTAAAGCGGATATCCAGGGACAAATCGACATGCTTAATAACCGGTCCATACCTGAAAATGCTGTGTATAGGGATCATTTGAATGCCCGTTTCGACCATCAAACAAAGTTATTGGAAGACATATCTTTTTTAGATAAATCGGACCAGTCCGAAGTGTTCATTGCACTGAATCACTACCCGGTAGTGGATAAGCGGATCGATCAGCTGAACAGCACACCTGGATCTGTTTTCCGGCCTTTTGACCTTATTGTAGCCGGCCATTATCACGGCGGCCAAATTCGGCTTCCTTTTTTAGGTGCTCTTTTTGTGCCGGAAGCATGGTATGAACGAAATGGCTTTCTGCCTCCGCAGGATCGGGTAAAAGGATTATGGACTTACAAAGGAACCAGGCAGTATGTAAGCGCGGGTCTCGGCAGCAGTGATTTTGTTCCTTTTTTAAATTTCCGGTTCCTTAATCCCCCTGAAATCAATGTATTGACGCTGATCGGGAAACACAGGGAATAGCAGTACGGAGAAAAGACAGGCAAGCTTCCTGTCTTTTTTTGCATCGTCTAAAGTCCAGCTCTCTGACATACGAATGAGGAAGGAACGTAAACGGTAAACGTCAGAGAGGAGCGCCCTAATGGACGAAAAACAAGTTATTCAAGTGCACCATGGAGATGTCACGGGAGACCGCGTACCGGATATTGTGTACGTAACAGCCGTTCAAACGGCGGGCAGTTCATTTCTGCAGCAGATCACACTCGTTGTTCAGGACAGGCGGACAGGCGGTTCGTTCCGGCTTTTGCTGCCTGAAAATACGGGCTACAATCCAACGGTATTTCTCGGCGATTTTACCGGCAATGGAGTAAAAGATATTCTGGTGGTGACCGATACAGGCGGGAGCGGCGGCACTGTTTACGCTTATGTGTATTCTTATGATGGTGGCCGTTTTTATTTGATTTTTGACACAGCTCTGTTTAACAAGCAAACACAATACAGTGTCCAGTACCAAAATGATTATAAAGCAGAAGTGACAAGCAGGCAGCCTGCTAAGCGGTATATATTAGACCTGACAACGAAAGGGCCTGATTACTTGAACGAAACCTACAGCCCGGACGGCACATTAAAGCAGCCGGTCGAAGGATGGGTCTCACCGCTTTCAGGGCTTTACCCGATTGATTTTGACCGTAACGGCGTGTATGAGTTAAATGCATGGCAGGGGATTGCCGGACGATATAACGCAGATCGTCTTGGCTATGTGCAAAGCGTGTTAAAATGGAACGAGCGTGCATTTCAAATAGAACAGCAGTATGTATCAATTTGGGGAGAAGAGAAAGAATAAGTACGCATGCTCCTGAAAATAAAGCGTCAAAAACCAAAGTGGTTTTCCGTTTCAATTTTGCAGGATGCATGCGTAGGAAAAATTAGCCTTGAAGCTCTTGCTGAGCAAGGCGGACTAGGCGTTTCGTGATTTCGCCGCCTGTTGAGCCGTTTGCCCGCGAAGTAGTATCTGCTCCAAGCGTGATACCAAATTCGCTGGCAATTTCGTATTTAAATTGTTCCAAAACTTGTTCTGCCCCAGGGACAAGAAGCTGCTGCCGGTTATTGTTTGCCATGTTTTTTCACCACCTCTTTTGTTTGCTTATACTATTTGTTTTGCGGGGGAGAAACATGCAGAAAAAGCAGTAGCAAATGATATCGCTTTTGGAAGGATTCCACTTAGGTGGCACAGGTGTTTTAGTGGATGAAGATAAGGGTAAAGCCAATGAGCAGACCATCTAGTCAAAGGAGTGATTTACATGCATCATGGATATCCAAAAGTAGGAGACTCCCTTCAGGCATTTGTGAATGTATGCGGCCAGCCGTCGCCCGAATCAACCAATGAAATGATCTTATTTGACGTTCCCGGCATCAATGCCAGGTTAACGTGCTGGATCGACGAAGAAAAAAACGTACATAAGCTGTCGAGTTCGATCCCGATGGGTCCGCAGGCAGCGGTAGAGCTGGCGAAACGATTTCTGCCAATGGATGCAAAGCCTGCCGATACAAGCCTTGATACCGATTCAGCCAAGCTGAACGCGTTAATTCAAACGTACAGCGTAGATTATAAAGGAAACCAAAAACAAGCGGTCATTACTGCTGAAGAAACAGGCGCTTTTACAGTTGCCATTGAAGATTAACAGCTCCGGGCCCCAGCTCCCGGAGTTTATTTCGTTTTGATTCATATGTATAGGAGGGAAATCATGCACACAATTGCAGAGATTGAAGCCAACTGGCGGGCACATACGTCAAACCGTCAAACCGCCACATTTGGCATGGGCTGTTTTTGGAGCCCGGACGCTCGTTTTGGTGCCCTGCCCGGTGTGATTCGGACAAGAACCGGCTTTGCGGGCGGTACAACAGGCAATCCGGTCTACCGGCAAATGGGAGATCATACGGAGACGGTACAGATTGAATTTGATCCGGATATCCTTTCTTTTGAAGAAATTCTTCATATCTTTTGGGCGAATCATACGTCAACAAACCGGACAGAATACAAAGACCGCCAGTACATGTCGCTTCTTTTTTATCACAATGATGAACAAAGGCAGGCCATTGAGCAGGTCAAGCGTGAGCTTGAAAGGAAAAGAAATGAACAGATTGAAACAGAGATTCAGCCGTTTTCCATTTTTACCCCTGCAGAAGAAAGACATCAAAAGTATCATTTAAAACGGTTTAAGCGGGCAGCGGAAAAACTAGCCTCCGTGTTTACCACAACCGCTTCTTTTACCGATTCAACTTTGACCGCCCGCCTCAATGGATTTGTAAGAGAATATACTACTTTGCCTCGAATTGAAGAAGAAATCCGTTCATGGTCCATTTCTGATTCAGCCAAGGGCGAGCTCTCTGCTTTTATCCGCGGGCTCCGCTGGTAAAGAGAAAAACGAGTTAAGATACGAGTTAAGATGTTAGGACAGGCTGATACAATCCCATCTTCCCATAAAATACACGCCCTGCTATGAAGCGGGGCGTGTTTCTGTTTGTTCAAGTGCTGCTCCGATGACTTTAATGGCCTCGTATTCATCGATGCCTTTAGCTGTAAGTGTCATTTCCCCATTGGGCGAACCAAGTGCCAGCACCCCCATAATCGATTTCATATTGACGTGCCGGTTTTGATAATGAAGGTAAATATCGGATACGAACTGGCTGGCTAAATGAACAAGCGGAACAGCGGTTTGCGGGGTAAAGCTTCTTACGTGGACGGTTTTGACAAACATGCTTCTCAAACCTTTCTTCGTAGAATAAAAGTATTTTCAGTATACCCGCTTCGATAAAAAATAGAACCTTTTTCAAAAAGATGAAGCTGCCAAAAAGAAACAGGCCTACTTCTCCTCTCTTTCGGGTAAATAACACCGTACTTTTATAGAGAAAAGAGGCTGTAAAAATGAAGAAGTTGTTGCTGTTAGCGGCCGGGCTGTCGATTTGCCTGAGTCCTTTTTCGGCTCAAGCAAAAACAGGGACCCAATCAAAAGACCAGGATGTCATCGTGATTTCCTTTGATGGCATGCGTCAGGATTTAACGGAAAAATACATAAAAGCAGGCGACCTGCCCAATATGGAGGCGCTGATCGAAAAAGGAGTGTGGGCAAAGAAGCCGGAAACCATTGTGCCGTCCTTAACGGCCCCGTCTCATGCCGCACTCTCAACGGGTGCCACCCCAGATAAAACAGGCATTGTCAGCAATGAGTTCCACGATCCGGAAAAAAAGTTTAATAATAAAGATGATGCTTTTCATACAACCATTCATGTATCCCCGATCTGGAGCGAAGCAAGCCGGCAGGGAAAAACAACCGCGACCGTCGCATTTCCAGGAGCCAATCCAGAAACGAAAAACCAGACGGCGGATTACTCTGTTTTTTATGGAGACACGTGGGCGAAAGCCAGCTTAAACGAGCTTTCGTTCAAAGAAGCATCGGGCTGGAAAGGGGCACCAAAAAGTTTTAGTTCGCCGCAGGAAGCTGCCCTGCCGCTGAAGCTGAAAAAGGCTAAAAACCGAACATTATTTGTTCTCGCGACTGATACAACGGATGACGGGCGGACAAACTACGATCAATTTACCGTTTCTGAGGACAAGCAGATACACGCAGAAGACGGACGTGCAAAGCGCGATGAATGGGGCACAGTTCCGCTGACAATGGACAAAGGGGAGCATGCCGGCTTTACCTTCAAGGTAAAAGGAGAAACAACGGATTTAACGGAGCCGGTGCCCTTTTTTAAAACGGCTGTTACATCCGGATTGTTCAGCGGGCCGGAGGGTTTTGAAGCGGGCATTACAGAGCAATTTGGCTTTTTCCCCGTTGAATCTGAGGATGATGCGTTGAAGAAAAAATGGATTACCCGCGAAGAATATGAGCAAATCAGTGCCCGGTTTGATACGTGGATCACTGATGTGTCTCTTTATATAAAGAACACGTATAAGCCTGATGCACTGTTTTTTTATGGTCCCCAGATTGATCATGAGGAGCATAAATACACGCTGACGGATCCGCGCCAGCCGGGCTATACGAAGAAAAAAGCAGACCGTTATGAAACGTATATCAAATGGGCGTATCAGCTGGCAGATGATACAGTCGGCAAAACAGTGGAAGCCATGGATGACAATGACCATTTATTTGTCGTATCAGATCATGGAATGGAAGCGGCACACACGATGCTTGAGCCGAATGCCGTACTGAAAAAAGCGGGCCTTCTTAAAACAAACAAAGACGGCACCATTGATTACTCTAAAACGAAAGCATACGCCGTACCGAGCGGATCAGCCGCCCATGTATACATTAATGCCAAAGCAACCGAGAAAAAAGGCATTGTAGAAAAAGATGAGTTTGACGATGTGAAGCGCCAGGCCATCGACGCATTCAAGACAGCAGAAATAAAGCAGAAAAACCGAAATGATATGCTGGAGCTCGGCTTTGAAGCTGTACTTTCCGGCAATGAAAAAGAGGAGCTGTCAAAGCTGCCGGAAGCAAATATAAAAGGAATATGGGAAGCGGGCTTAAAAGAAACGATTCATCCATATGAAACGATTCTATCGTCTGAGGACACCGAGAAAAAACCGCTTGGCCATGCTCATGCTGGAGATATTTTGTTGATTGGTGCACCTGGATATATGATGGCAAACGGTACGAGCCGTTTCAGCAAGCCATCGCTTGAACTAGGCACTCACGGTGGAAACTCGGCCAAACAGGATTTGCGCCCCGTCTTTATGGCAACAGGGCCTTCATTTAAAGAAGGAAGCACAATTGGGAAAGTATCCACGCTTGATCTGGCTCCGAATGTGTATAACCTGCTCGGCATTAAAGCTCCTTCTTTTGTGGAAGGAGAAGTGAAACCTGCTCTATGGAAGAAAAAAGAGGAATAAATTCGTTAATGTATATACATTAACGAATTAATCGTTCAAAACAACATGAATAGTACCCGGCTTGTCAGTGCGATGGAAGATGTGAACCAATCAAACGGACAGTCGCAGCTGAAACTGCAGCAAGTAAAGGGCGGCCTGGCAACGGTTAAAATGGAAGTGGAAAGCTGCTTAACGATGTTTGGCCGCAATAAAGAAGACCTGGATCAAATGGTTCTTTCCATACAGGAAATCAGCCAGACAACCGAGGGCCTGTCAAAGCTGACTACAAATCCATTAGAAAAAGCAGAACAGACGATGTAAGAAAAAAAGCTGTCTTTATAGAGGACAGCTTTTTACTTTTAATTGGAAAAAGGTGTATAAAAGCTTATAATGTAGAATAAGAAAAGATGGCGGAGGCGGAAAGGAAGGCTTTTAACATGGTTACATATCGACTGAATACGGGCATTACGGCTGCTCAGCTGGCGGAGGTTTTTCAATCCTCCGGTATTCGCCGTCCGGCAGACGATCTGCTTCGTCTGCAGAAAATGATTGACCATGCGGATCTGATAGCCGAAGCATGGCAGGAGCAGGAACTGATTGGAATCGCGCGCGTACTCACGGACTTTTCGTACTGTGCTTACATTTCCGATTTGGCTGTTAAAAAAGAGCATCAAGGACAGGGAATCGGTGCGGCGCTTTTAAAGCACGTAAAAGCGGAGCTGAGCGATGAAGTGGCGCTTGTGCTTCTATCCGCGCCGGAAGCGATCGATTTTTATCCAAAACAGGGCTATGAACGGGTGGATAAAGCTTTTCTCATTCCGCGTAAAAAATAAAACAGCAGCAAAAAGGAGACATGGGCATGGGTCAGTTTTTATTTAACCAGTTAGCATTTGTTCGCAAGCTGACACTTAAAGAAACAGAAGGAATTGATGAAGAAACCTCGCATCTTGTGCCAGCTGGATTCAATAACAATATTAAGTGGAATCTCGGACATATTTATTTGGTCCAAGAGCGGTTCGGCTTCCATTTTACCGGTGATAAAATGGTGATGCCGGACGAGTTTAACAGCTGGTTTGGACGCGGTACAAAGCCAGCTGACTGGCAGGGCGGGGTACCGAAAATGGATGAACTGCGTGCGCTTTTAAAAAACCAGACAGAACGAATTAAGCGGCAGACAGCACACCGCCTGCCGCACCCGCTTGTCGAGCCATTTACCACCTCAACCGGCTTAACGCTTTCATCGGTTGAAGAAATGCTGACATACAGTCTTCACCATGAGGGGCTTCACTCTGAAACGATTAAGTCAATTAAGCGTGTATTGTAGGTGAAAGGGCGGGCTTTGCTGGGAAGCCCGCTTTTTTAATTCTCTTTATTCGGGTTTAAACATCCATTCTATGATTGGGTTACTTAGATGATGCAGCGGACGGGGGCATTAAATGATTGAACTTGCGCATTTTACACGGGAAGATTTCGGCACGCTGATGCAATGGATTTCAAGTGAGGCTTTTATGATTCAGTGGGCGGGTTCTTCTTTTGAATTTCCGCTTCACGTTTATCAGCTTGAACAATACATAAAAGGAGCCAATCAGCCATCTTCAGATACCTTTGTTTTCAAAGCTATTGAGCAGGAAACCGGGAAAATGGTGGGACATCTTTCATTAAAACTCGACCGGCGCAATGACTCTGCACGGATTGGAAAAGTCCTGATCGGTGACGAATCTATGCGTGGCCGTGGTCTCGGTGCCTGCTTGATTGAAGCAGCAGCCGAGCTCGCTTTTTGTACCTTTAAAATGCGTCGTGTCAGTCTTGGGGTCTTTGATTTCAATCATGCAGCCATTGCCTGCTATGAAAAAGTGGGCTTTCAAAAAGAAGGGCTGCTTCGCGATGTACGCAAGTGCGGGGAAGAGTATTGGAGTCTTTGGGAGATGAGCCTGCTGGAGGAAGAATGGAAACAAAAAAGTTTAAAACAAGCAAAATAAAAAGCGGCCTGCCGAAGCAGCCGCTTTTTTTATTTATTGCGAAAAGCCATTCTGCCGTTCAGCATTTGATTTGCGCTTTTCAGCTGAAATGTGTTGGCTTCCTGAGAAAAATCAATTTTAACCGCTTCGTCGTAAAAAACCATCTTCGGCTTTTCCACTAAAATCGGCATCGCATTTGTTTGAAGCAGCACGTCGTGGTCTGAATCAGCTTCATCCACATACCAAAGCGTTGGAATGCCGTTTAGCACACATCCGTTTCCTTCTGTATCCCATTTTAGCTTTAATATACCGTTCTCCCGGTTTTTTAGTGCATGTATTTTTTCGACCGCGGCCGGTGTAATTGTGATTTCCATGTTCATCCGCCCCTCTTGTTTCAGTATAGCATATGAGCATCCGCATCCGTCTTTTTTTGACTTGGTTTTGTCGTTTCTTTGGTGGGGAAAGCGGTATAATAAATAAGAAGAAAGAACATGGCGATGGAGGAAAAAGAATTGGAGAAAAAAGACCAGGATCTTTATGAAGCAATCCGTTTGAATGCGGCTGATATAAGCAAAAAATGGTTTGAAGCCAGACAAAAAACAGATAGGTCTGTTTACGCAAAAAATGCCGGCTCTGTAATTCAAAAAGAATTAAAAGAACAGCATCTTTTTACTATTCATACGATCGCAAGCGGTTTTTTGCCGGATCAAACATTATTTGAACAAAACTTGAAGGAATGGACCGAGATTGTGGTAAACACCCGCCTTGAATGGGATACACCCATTTATGAAGTCATTGCGGCGATTAACAAAACAAGAAACCTGATCTGGGACTTTATCACAGAATACAGTTTAGAGAAAGAAGACATCGATAAAAAAGATATTTTAAACTGGAGTGCCGTGTATCATTCCATTTTAGATACGCTGGTCATTGAGTTTTCTACCCGTTACTATTACTTAACCCGCAGCCGTCTGCAGGGCCAGGAGCAGCTGATTGAGGAGATAGATGCACCGATTATCCCGGTTTCCAAACGAATTGCCATTTTGCCTTTGATCGGTGCGATGGATGAAAAAAGAGCTAAGTCTTTGCTGGAATCCATCCCAGTAAAATGTGCCAAACAGCAAGTAGGGCATTTGGTGATAGACTTTTCCGGCATGAAAGTGATTGACACCTTTGTGGCCAATCAACTGTTTGGCTTAACCCAGTCGCTGCAGCTCCTTGGTATCCAAACGGTTGTATCCGGCATGCGGCCGGAAACAGCACAGACAGCGATTCAGTTAGGGCTGGATTTCAGCCGGCTTGAAACATTTCACGGTCTTCCGCAGGCACTTACGTATCTTGGAGTTGGAAAATAAGCAAAACGGGCAGCCGCAATGGCTGTCTGTTTTTTACGTTGAAATGAAACCATTTAAAATAACATACGTATAGCAAAGAGAAAAGGAGAAAAAATGAGTTTTTTGATATTTGCGGCTGCTCTTTTATTAGAAAAAGCAGTCCGCAAAGTATTCCGAGTGCCGAAAAGGAAAGCTTTATCGATATGTGAATGAAATACACCGCTGGACGGAGTGGGGTATTGCATGAGTCGTACTCATCGGCGGAATTGCCGTGGCTTTTCGGCATCCTAAGGTCGAGCTGTTTTATCTGCTGATTGCTTTTTACTTTCTTTTATATAGTGCACGCGCTTTTTTTGAGTGGAAATTTGAACGGAAAAGCCGCCAGTATATTCTATCTCTGTTTACTATGATTTTGCTAGTGGGCTTGCTTTGGATTATAAACGGGCCCCTGGCATTTATATTAAAGTAGGAGGGACGGTAAATGAGTTTTTTTGACCTCATTCTCATGCTGCATGTTTTAAGCGGTTTTACAGCGCTCTTTACATTTTGGATTCCGCTCGTAACGAAAAAAGGCGGTAAAGCTCATCGGCGGTCCGGCTGGCTGTATACGAGCGGTATGATCGCAGTGGCAATTTCCGCTGTGTATTTGTCCGCAGTAAGGCTGATAGATCCGGCAAGCTCCCAGGAGACGGTATCTTTTTCTCTGTTTCTGCTGTTTATTGCTGTGCTTAGTTCCTCAACGGCTTACTATGGCATAAGGGTACTTCGGTTCAAAGATCGTAAAGGCATACACAAACAAGCCGTTGATCTAGGATTTCCTGTTTTGCTTCTGTTTTCATCCATCGGGATGAGTATGTACGGTTTTTCACAGCACGTGCCGCTTCTGTCCTGGTTTCCCGTGCTCGGTTTGTTTCTAAGCGCATCGCAGCTTGGGTACTGGCTCCGTCCACCTTCACAAAAAATGCATTGGTGGTTCGAGCATTTTGGCGGTATGCTCGGCTGTTCCATTGCTACCATTACCGCTTTTACTGTGTTTGGTGCACCGAGGCTGCTGGATATTGAAAAGGTGAGTATGCTGCTTTGGTTCATACCGATCCTTTTATTGACACCCGTTATAATTGGGCTATCCATTTATTATCGAAAAAAGTTTTAAAAGCGCAGTAAAGCCCGAACTATAAAAAGTCCGGGCTTTTATTTACGTTAATTGCTTTCTTCTTCATCTTCCGTTTCTGTTTCTTCTGTTTCCATTTCTTCGGTGTCTGTATCCGTTTCTTCTTCAGAACCGCCGCATCCTGCTAAAGCGCCAATTGTTAGAAACATGGTCACTCCGCCGGCCGCAAACTTCTTTTTCAGCATAGAATCCATACCGAACTCCTCCTTGAAAAAAGATAGAATGAAAAACAGTCATCTACTTCCCAATTTGAAGAAGGGATAAACAGGCTGGGAAGACCTTTACAAAGTTTTTCCATTTTATTAAAAAAGAACAAAAAAAGGGGGCGGTCCGGATGGGCATTCGGACCGCCAAACAATGCACAATGAATCGGTGGGGTAAAGCTAAATTGATAATGATTATCATTACCGGTTACAAGTATTATCTTAACCGGTGTTTCCAAATCTGTCAACTCATAATGGAAAATGATTTTCATGTAAAAAAGTCCCCCGGTTTTTTAAACAATTTCATCGGCTTTTTAACTGTTAAGGCTTAAATAAACAACTTATACTGAGGGAAGGTTTTGAAAACGCTTTCAAAAGAGGATGGTGGAAAAGTTCATGTATATTAAATCGAAAATGATCGCACCTATTGCAGCGCTGCCGCTGCTTTTATCTTCATGGACAGGGGCGGCTCATGCGGCAAACGAAGAAACAACAAAGCCTCCTGCAGCTGTACAGCTCGAAGCACTGGATAGAGGGCTGCAGGCTGTTCCAACATCAAGTGGTGTCTTTCTCAGCTGGCGGCTCCTCGGAAACGAAGTGGATGGGTACGCCGAAACAGGCATGACAGGTGTGGACTTTCACGTCTATAAGAACGGACAAAAAATCGCAGCTGTTCAAGACAGTACTAATTTTGTTGATCCATCCGGTACAGCGAATGCTTCCTATTTTGTCCGCGCAGTTAAAAACGGCAAAGAATTAAATCAAAGTGATACAGTACAGACATGGAAGCAGCAATACCATGATTTAAAACTGCAAAAGCCTGCAGACGGTGTTACACCAGCCGGAGAACGGTATACGTATTCAGCGAACGACATGAGTGTCGGTGATGTAGATGGAGACGGCCGCTATGAATTTTTCGTCAAATGGGATCCCTCTAATTCAAAGGATGTATCGCAGGCTGGCTACACAGGCAATACCTACATTGACTGTTATACGTTTGAAGGCAAGCTTTTATACCGGATTGACCTCGGCGTCAATATTCGCTCGGGTGCACACTATACTCAATTTCTTGTGTACGACTTTGACGGGGACGGCAAAGCGGAATCAATGTTTAAAACGGCACCAGGTACCAAAATTATTCGTTATAACGACAATGGGGATGTGATATCCCAAAAATATATTACGATGCCAGAGGAAGATATAGAAGCAGGTTATGCCCATACTGATGACTACCGAATGAGCAAAGAAGATTACTACAATCACGTTGTCGAGATGTTTATGAATTGGCATAAGCATGAAGAAGTTGTAAATGGCAGCTGGCCGAAAACATTGGAAGAAAGCTTTGGCATTGAGCCGAAATATACGTATCCGTTGTCTCGAGAAGATGCTCAAAAATTAGCTGACTACTTTATGGATGTGTATGCTCCTGCAAGAAGTGCACGTAACAATTTACGAAATTTCGAAGGCTTTATTGTAAGCGGTCCTGAATATATAACGGTATTTAACGGTGAGACCGGTGCCGAGATGGAAACCATCCCTTATGGAGTCAGCCGTCATGACGATGGACTAATGTGGGGAGATTATGCCATGAGCCGGATTGAACCGGGCAATCGGGTCGACCGGTTTCTTGCAGGAGTCGCATACTTGAATGGCAAAACACCATCCGCCGTTTTTGCACGCGGCTACTATACACGTGCAGCACTTGTTTCCTATGATTGGGACGGAGAAAAGCTGCGCGAAGTATGGACAGCAGACAGCGGTTGGACACCGATGAAAAATCCTTTTAACGACAGTCCGCACGGAACAAGCGGTGAAGATCCGGCCCTCGGGGCACTTGCTAACCAGGGTGCCCATTTCTTAAGTACAGCAGATGTAGACAGAGATGGGAAGCAGGAAATCGTGTACGGATCGGCAACGGTTGATCATGACGGCAGTCTGCTTTACAGTTCCACAGGCACAATGCCGGCACAAAGCGCTGCGCCGGGAACAACCGCGAAGCTTGGCCATGGTGATGCCATTCACGTAACGGATATAGATCCGGACCGGAAAGGGCTCGAAATCTTCATGGTACATGAAGGTGCCGCTCATGCTCCGTATGGTTATGCGATGCGCGATGCGAAAACCGGCCGGGTCATTTACGGTGCTTATACCGGCAAAGACACGGGACGAGGTATGGCGGGAGACATTGATCCATCCAAAAGAGGGCTGGAAACATGGGCAATAGACCTGCGGACCGCCCAGGGCGAGGCAATCGGCACGAAAATTCCCGGCACGAATATGAACATTAAATGGGCGCCCGATATAACGACGCAAATTATAAATGGATCAGGGGAAGGCACGCCAAGCATTAATGACTGGCTGGAAGGAAGAAAGCTGCTGGCGGAAAATACGCGTACAAATAACGGTACAAAAGGAAATCCGTCTCTTGTAGCGGATGTATTTGGCGACTGGCGTGAGGAACTGATGCTGCGGACCGCGGACAGCAGTGCAATCCGCATATTCACAAGCACCGAGCAAACAGAACGGAAAATGTATACGTTGATGCATGATACGCAATACAGAACGAGTATTGCTGGACAAAACACCGCCTACAATCAGCCGGCGTACACAAGCTTTTACTTTGCATCGGATACGGATTGGTCTTCTGTACCACAGCCCGAGTATCAAACGCCTGGAACAGCCCGTTCACTTCAAGCTTTAGTAGACAAATATTTGGAGGCCGGAGAGATCTCCCATTCAACTAGCAAAAAGCTGGATAACGCACTGAAACAAGCCTTACACCAGCATGAAAAAGACGAAACAAGTCAAGCTGTTTTCTTCTTGGATAAATTTGTTTCTTATACAGACAAGGCAGAAAGCGGCCGGGCACAGTTGAATTTATCCAGCCATGCCGAACAGCTGAAAAAAGAATGGCTGAAAAAAGAATGATTTGATCCATTTCTTGAAACAAAACACCCGATCATTCGTATAAAAGGAAGAATGGGGTGGTCAGTAAATGGAAACAAACATTAAAGCACCAAGCAAAAGCATTTCACCACAGGCAGTGAGAATGTGGCGGCTGAGCAGGGCGATTGGCCATGCAGCCGCCTTTTTCCTGATTTCTGCACTGCTGGCAATGGATGCAGTCTGGGGCTGGTGGAGCTGGATTGGCTGGCTGCTGTATGGATCAGCAGGCTTCACGGTGCTATCAGCTGTTTTTACGATTGGCATTGAGCCATCTATTCTGCAGCGAACATGGCGATATGAGGTAAGCGAAGAATATGTCCAGTTAAAGCACGGAGTGCTGACGCGGGTTCATGTACTCGTGCCTATGGCGAAAGTGGAATATGTCACGACGAATCAAGGGCCTGTTATGCGTAAATATGGCTTGTATAACGTGGTAATTGGGACAATGGCCTCCTCACATAATATTCCGGCTGTTCCGGAAAAAGAAGCTTTTGCGCTGCGAGAACAAATTGCCGAGCTTGCACAGGTGAAAGACAATGAGTAGGCAGCAAAAGCATCTTCATCCCGCCCATATGCTGCTGTCTATTGTTCATACAGTTCGTAATGCTTTTTTCCCCGCACTATTTCTTTTTGTTTTTCATCCTGCCGGGGAAGGCAGCTGGATTTATTGGGGCCGCTTCGGTTTTTTCGCTTTTATAGCGGTCAGCATTATATGGGCTGTACTAAAGTGGTGGATGTTCCGCTATGAATTTCGTGCACACGCGCTCTACGTGTATGACGGTTTGTTTATAAAATCAGAACGTCATGTCCCGTTAGACCGTATTCAAAATGTGCAGCGGAATACGTCTTTTCTTCACAGGGTGCTCGGCCTAACCGCGCTTTCGCTGGAAACCGGTGGAGAAGAAGCCTCTTTGAAGCTGGCGGCTGTGACGAAGCGGGAAGCAGATCGAATTGAATTGATCGTAAGAGGAGAAGAGGAGCCGGATGAGCGAAGGCTGCACTTTCAAGCAACAAATCGCGAACTGTTAAAAGCATCTTTTACATCGTTTAGTTTTTTTCTTATTATTCCCCTGCTCACCTCGCTGTATTTTACCATTGATGATTTTCTCAGTCTCGGTGGATTTACAAAAAAAGCAGTCGATTATGTAGCTGGTTCGCTTTGGCTGCTTGTTCCCATCCTTGCCGGATTTGTCATATTGGGCATAGCAGCAGGGATTATCATTACGTATTTGCAATATGGCAATTCGGCTATTATGTCAGATGAAAAGCGAATTTATTTAAAAAAAGGACTGCTAAATGAAACGTTTTTCACGATTACAAGGGAGAAAGTACAGGCGGTTAAATGGAAGCAGTCTTTTGTGAAAAAATGGTTTGGACTGGTCGAAGTAGAATTGATCAGCGCCGGTGATACGGGAGAAGATGAGCTTGAAACCAACTCGCTGTACCCATTTTTGCCGGAAAAAGAAGCACAGAACATGATAAAGGAGCTTCTGCCGCAGTATGAGCTAAAAAATGAGATGCAGAAACTGCCCCGGGCTGCATTATGGATAAAGCTTCTGCGTCCAAGCTATGTATGGACCTTAGTGACGGCGGCTTTGTTCTGGCAGCTTCCTGCTTACTGGTATGCTTCACCGGTTCTGCTTTTTTGGATCCTGCTGCTTAGGTGGCTTGAATGGAAGCAGGCACGCTATACAATCAACGGAGAGTTTATCCAGCTCAAAACAGGTGCTTTGTTTACAGAGGTGCTGCTGACAACACGTGGAAAAGTGCAGGAAGTAGAAGTGAAGGAAGGGGTGCTGCAGCGCCAGTGGAAGCTGGCGACAATTCGTACTGCCAACCGGGCAAATCCAGTTCATTACACGGAGCTTAGGGATGTGTCCGTCCAAACTGCCCGTGAATTTTATTGCTGGTATGCAGACCGTTCGTAACGGCTCGGCTTCTTCACCTCTACAAGCTAGAAAAAAGTACAGCTGGCTGTCTCGTTGCGTATATAATAGACGAGAGGTGAGAGAAGCATTGAAATATAAACAAATTAAACCGAAAAAAATATATGAAGAAGTGGCAGATACGCTGCTTGAATCGATACGTTCAGGGGATTTGAAGCCAGGTGAAAAGCTTGACTCTGTCCAGCAACTGGCTGAAAGCTTTCAAGTCGGCAGATCTGCTATTAGAGAAGCACTCACATCTCTTCGTGCGATGGGGCTTATTGAAATGCGGCAGGGAGAAGGCACATATGTGAAAGCATTTGAACCGGGAGATATTGCTTTTCCTCTGCAAAGCGCCCTGCTGATGAATAAAGAAGACCTGCAGCAGTTAATGGAAGTGCGTAAGATTTTGGAAACGGGCATTGCCGCCTCTGCAGCAGCGCGGCGTACTCAGGCAGACATAGAAGAGATGCAAAGTGCTCTTTCCGATATGGTTACTCATTCTGGAGATGCTGAGCGAGGAGAAGAAGCAGACCTTGCTTTTCACTTAGCTGTTGCGAAAGCGGCCGGCAATGATCTTTTGTTAAGCTTAATGAATCATGTTTCGGACATGACAGCCGAGTCGATGCGGGAAACGCGCCGTATTTGTTTATATGAAGCGAGTGCTACCGTTGAGCAGCTGAATCAGCAGCATGAAGCGATTTTAAAAGCCATTCAAGTCCAAAAAGCAGAAGAAGCGAGAAAAGCAATGGGTGTCCATCTTGATTACGTAGCATCGGTCCTGCGCAAGCACCTAGAAATAGAATAAAAAAACAGGCTTTTGATAGAGGAAAAGCCGTCTCTTGCCGGCTTTCTCTCTGTTAAAGAAAGTCTTGGAAAATGAAAGCGCTTATAGTATTATTAAAAGAAATCATATTAAACAGGTCATCTGATGACCTTACTTTTGAGGTGAAGTAACGTGAAGGTTACACTTTTTATTACGTGTATCGTTGACATGTTCCAGGCGGATGTAGGCAAAGCAACGGTAGAAGTGCTGGAACGCCTTGGCTGCGACATTGAATTTCCGCTGGGGCAGGTATGCTGCGGGCAGCCGGCTTACAACTCGGGATATGTAGAAGAGTCAAAAGATGCCATGAAAAAAATGATTACGACATTTGAGAACGCGGAGATCATCGTAACTCCGTCCGGATCTTGTGCCACGATGTTTAAAGAATACCAGCATATTTTTCATAATGATCCCGTCTGGCGTCCGCGCGCAGAACGATTGGCCGCAAAAACCTATGAGCTGACCGAATTTATCGTTCATGTATTAGGAGTGGAAAACATAGGTGCGAAGCTAAACGGGGTGGCGACTTATCACCCGTCCTGCCATATGACACGGCTTCTTGGTGTAAAAGATGCGCCGATGACCTTGCTTCAAAATGTGGAAGGGCTTCGCTTTGAACCGCTGCCAAACGCGCATAACTGCTGTGGCTTTGGCGGCACGTTTTCCGTGAAGATGGGCAATATTTCGGAGCAGATGGTTGACGAAAAAGTCGACTCGGCCGAGCAGACAGGAGCTCACTTTTTAATTGGAGCCGATGGCGGCTGCCTGATGAATATCGGTGGACGTATAGAACGAAGAGGAAAACCAATCCGCGTGATGCATATCGCGGAAGTGTTAAACAGCCGGTGAGGGGGGAAACAGCATGGCAATGAAAATCGGAGAAGGCAAATTTAAAGAAAACGTCAACAAAAACATGGAAGATACCTTTATGCGAGGTGCGGTAGCAGGCGCACAAGAACGGCTCCGCACACGCCGGCTTGATGCGGCAGAAGAGCTTGGAAACTGGGAAGAGTGGCGGTCACACGGAGAGGAAATTCGCAAGCATGTCTTAGATAACCTCGACTACTATTTGCATGAGCTGGCTGAAAACCTTCAAAAACGCGGCGGACATGTGTTTTTCGCCGAGACAGCAGACGAAGCGACTGGATATATCCGAGAAGTTGTAAACGCGAATGGCGGCAAAAAAATTCTGAAGGCTAAATCAATGGTCACAGAAGAAATCAGTTTAAATCAAGTGCTGGAAGAGGAAGGCTGCAAAGTGATTGAGACAGATCTTGGCGAGTATATCCTGCAGCTTGATGAACATGATCCGCCTTCTCACATCGTTGCGCCGGCCCTCCATAAAAACAAAGAGCAGATTCGGGAGGTGTTTTCTGACAAGCTAGATTACAAGATGACTTCTAAACCGGAAGAACTGGCACTGCATGCGCGTGAAACGCTGCGCCAGGAGTTTTTAACAGCCGACATCGGCATTACCGGCTGCAACTTCGCCATTGCAGAATCCGGATCGGTAGGTCTTGTGACGAACGAAGGAAACGCCGGGCTTGTGTCGGACCTGCCCAAAACGCAAATTGCTGTGATGGGCATGGAGCGGATTGTACCAACGTTTGAGGAATTTGAAGTGCTTGTGGGCCTCTTGACGCGCAGTGCGGTCGGACAGAAATTAACGAGCTATATCACAGCGCTTACCGGCCCTCGCGAAGAAGGGGACGCGGATGGACCGGAAGAATTTCACCTTGTGATCGTGGATAACGGGCGTTCAAAGATTTTAGGCACGGAATTTCAATCCGTTCTGCAGTGTATCCGCTGTGCGGCCTGTATTAACGTCTGTCCGGTATACCGCCATATTGGAGGACACTCCTACAATTCGATTTATCCGGGGCCGATTGGAGCCGTTCTCACACCGCTTCTTGGTGGCTATGATGACTTTAAAGATCTTCCTTATGCTTCGACGCTTTGTGCTGCCTGCACGGACGCCTGCCCGGTGAAAATTCCGCTGCATGAACTGCTGCACAAGCATCGGCAGGTGATTGTAGAAAGAGAAGGACGCGCACCTATTTCTGAAAAGCTTGCGATGAAAGCGTTTGGGCTTGGAGCCGCTTCAAATCCTATGTATGCAGCAGGCTCGAAAATGGCTGCGGCGATGATGAAGCCGTTTACGAAAAATGACCGCATTTCAAGCGGGCCGGGACCATTAAAAGCATGGACAGAAATCCGGGAATTTCCGGCGCCAAATAAGGAGCGTTTCCGTGACTGGTTTAAACAGCATGAAAAAGGAGGCGGCGGACAATGATCCATCAGCGTGAATCTTTTTTAAACAACGTGGCCAGGCAGCTTGGCCGCAGCCGCAATACAAGTGTGAAGCCGGAGCGAAACTGGCAGTTTCGTCCGCAGGATAAAACGCTGACAGATAAAACGCCGGATGAATTAATGAATGTGCTGCGTGACCAGTGCCGGCTGATTCATACTGAATTGATTGAAACGACCAGCAGCAAGCTGGCGGAAGTATTGGAAGCGACCGTTCATTTATACGGCGGCGGACCGATATCCCTTTGGAAGGACCCGCGCTTTACGGAGTTTGGCCTGGATGGGCTGCTGAAAGAAACGTGGCCATTGCGTAATGTGGAAGTAAACGAATGGGATGCTGCCCGCGGCCGGGAAAATATCACCCAGGCAGAGCGGGCGAACATTGGTATTACTTTCAGTGATATCACCCTTGCTGAATCCGGTACGGTCGTCCTGTTTTCCGGTGCTGGAAAAGGGCGCACGATCAGCCTTCTTCCGCGCAACTATATTGCTCTCGTGCCGAAAAGTACGATTGTACCGCGTATGACGCAGGCAGCGCAGGAAATTTCCCGGCGTGTGCAGGCGGGTGAGACGATTTCGTCATGCATCAATTTTATTACCGGTCCAAGTAACTCTGCTGATATTGAAATGAACCTCGTTGTTGGTGTGCATGGTCCTGTTAAAGCCGCGTATATTGTGATTGAAGACCGGTAATGCTGAAGCTGCACAGCGGCTGATGGATCAGACTGCCCGTTTCAACATTGGAATTTTGCGATTTCCTGCAGAGTACGTTTATAAAACGTATGAAATGGGCAAATCGTTAACAAAAGGTTCTGGCAGCGATGCCGCGCGCAAAGGAGAGTAACCATGATTAAACATGTACTTTTTGATGGAAAAGAAGCCATCCAAGCATCCAACGATTACCTTCAACTTCTCATGATCCCGTCATTTGGGAGCAATGTGATTTCATTAATTGATAAGAAAACGGGAAAAGAATTGCTCGTGAAGCCGGATTCATTTGCGGCATTAACTGAAAATCCGATGCTCAATGGCATCCCGGTTCTGTTTCCGCCGAATCGGATTGAAAACGGTACGTTTATATTTAACGGCACTACGCACCATTTTCCAATCAACGAAATTGACAAGCATCACATTCATGGTTTTGTATACGACCAGCCTTGGCAGGTCACGAATGAAAAAGAAGAACAAGATGTTGTGGCTATCCAGACGATGATTCAACTTGACCAGCCTGCGATTTATAAAGGGGCGTCTATCCAATTAACATACGAGCTTGACGGAGCGATTTTACGCCAAACAGCGACCGTTAAAAACAGCGGTGACAAACCATTCCCATGGGGAATCGGCTACCACACTTCTTTTTTATTTGATGAAAAGCATTCTTCTTTTTCCTTAACGAAAAAAAGCCAGTGGCTGTTAACGGATGAAGCGATTCCAACAGGAGAGCAGGTGCCGGGGGAGCCGATGAAAGAAATCAGTTTGCAGGCCATGCCGCTTGATGATGCATATGCAGCTTTTAGCGAAGGAAACGAGGCTGTTATGCATAACAGGGAAACAGGCTGTACGGTTACATATCGAACGGACTCCTCCTTTAAACATTGGGTCATCTACAATGGAAATGGAAAGGAAGGATTTGTCTGTCCAGAGCCTTACACATGCATCACCAATGCGTTTAATATGAACCTTTCACCTGAAGAAACGGGATTGCGCATCCTGATGCCGGGTGAAGAAGATACAGTAAGAACAGAAATTGAAGTCAGCTCCTTATCTACTCCGCAGTGATGCCACTGCGGATTTTTTGGTATAATGAGGAAAAGAGCCGAAAGAAGAGGACAATATGAAAAAATCACTCATCGAAACGCTTTTAACGGAAATGCCGCCGGATGATTATCTGCGAAGAGAAGCGGATGAGTTGAAGGAGAGGAAGAAAAAGATAGATTTTACCCCTCTCAAGCCGGCATCAAAAGGGCCTGCGCCGGAGTTCACTTTTCTCGCCATGATGGCTGGCTTTGCAGGCATTATGACCGGTGCCGCGTACCTGCTGATTTTTTAAGGAGAAAAAAAATGAAACGAAACTATTCTTTTATGCTGGCGACCGTGTTCGTCGGCTTTCTTATTTTTGGTTTTTCAGAAAATGTAAAAGGGCCGGCCATGCCGCGTATCCAGGCGGATTTCGATCTGGATGCTTTTCAAGTCGGTACACTGCTGGCTTTTAATTCTATTGCCTATTTGCTGGCCTGCACGTTTACCGCGCAGTTAACAAGAAAATGGGGCATCAAGACAATGAGTGCTTTGTCGTTTGGCTCTATGGCTCTTTCCGGTGTATGTATTTATTTGTCTTCCACCTACACAGGCCTGGCAGGAGCCTATTTTTTTATGTACGTTGGAAACGGCATGCTGGAAATTGTCCTGGCTATTTTAAGCGCGCGCTTGTTTGTAAAAAATACAGGAATGATGATGAACTTAGCTCATTTTTTCTATGGGCTTAGTTCAATCGTGGCCCCTATGCTTGCTTCAGGTTTAATGAAGCTGACCATTGGCGGAACGGAGCTGGATTGGCGCGGAATGTATCTTGTGATCATGCTGCTTTCCCTTATTCCGATGATTCCAGCTCTGGCAAGCCGGTTTCCGCAGGAAGATGTACAGCCCGAACATCGGATTCCGGTTCGGACGCTTGCACGTGACCCGGTTCTGTGGCTTATTGTGCTGATTCTTTCATTTGGAGTGGTAGCTGAAATGTCTGTCGGCGGCTGGCTCGTCAACTTTTTGGAAAAGGCATACGATTGGACAAATGCGGATGCCTCTCAGATGCTGTCGATTTTCTTTTTATTCTTTACTTTTTCACGTTTGTTTCTTGGACCAATTACGGACAGAATCGGTTTTACTGTATCACTTATCTTATTCGGCACCCTTTCAGCCGCTTTCACTTTTATTGGCATCGCAGCGGGTGAGCCCGGTGCCTTATTACTAGCCGCAGCCGGCATCGGCATTGCACCCGTTTATCCGACCGTCATGGCGATGATCGCCCGCCGCTATCGAGAAAATAGTGATACAGCCATTACGTTTGTGGTTACGATTATGGGCGTTTTCACCGTTTCCGGAAATGTCATCATTGGCGCTATTATCACTGCTGTAACAGAATACGCGGGTGCCGGTATGGGGATTGTACGCGGTATGCAGGCCGGCTATTTGTTTATTGGTGCCTGTGCGCTCTTGAGTGCCCTGTTCAGCTTCTTTTTGTATGTTTATTTACAACGCCAAAAGGAAGTTATATAGAAACAGATTTTTTGCAGTAAAGGAGAGGGAGCGGTTGAAAGAATCCATTATCTCATTAACGAGAAAGCTAATTGAGTTCCGCACCGTGGAGAAAGAACGGATTAACGAAGCAGCTGAGTATTGCGCCGAATGGCTGGCTGCGAACGGCGTTCATGCCAGGGTGATTAATAATGAAGGCTTAAAAAGCGTCGTGTCTGTGATCGGTGAGGAAGGACCGACTGTGATTTTAAATGGCCATCTCGATGTGGTGCCAGCCGGTCCCGATCAATTTATTCCTTATGTGGCAGAAGGAAAGCTTTACGGGCGCGGCAGCTTTGATATGCTTGGCTCGGTTGCAGTCATGATGCATGTAATGGCAGAGCTTGGGCAGGAAGAGCTGCCGTGCAAGGTCATGCTTGCGCTCGTGCCGGATGAGGAAAAAGGCGGGCAAAAAGGAACCAAATATTTAGTTGAACATGGCCTGCTTGGAGACGTTGTGATTTGCGGAGAAACGACAAACCTTGATATTGCTGTACAGGCAAAGGGGGTTCTTCAAGTGGAAATCCAAATTGAAGGGGTTTCCGCTCATGGCAGCCGGCCCTGGCTTGGTGATAATGCAATTTTAAATGCGGTTGAAACGTACAAACGAATTGAAGAACTGCCGATTTTCAGCGTAAGTACACCATATTTTGAGCACCCGTCACTTAATCTTGCCCGGATTGAAGCCGGACAGGCGATCAACCAAGTGCCGGACTGCTGTATTATGGATCTCGATATTCGGTATCTGCCCGGTCAGGACCCGGCAGTGCTGCTTAAAGAAATAAAAGGGGTCGTCAACGGCACTGTTCGTGTATTAAGCGAGGGAGAACCGGTACAGACGAATCCAAATCATCCATTAATTAAGCGTCTTCAGCAGGCAGCGGAGCATGTATCTGGACGGAATATTCAACTGTTTGGCCAGCATGGAGCGGCTGACACGCGCTTTTACGCTGCCCGAGGCATTCCCGCAGTAGAGTTTGGGCCATGCGGTGCGAATCATCATGGTAAAAACGAATATGTCGATACCAACTCTCTTGTGACATTTAAAGAAATCTTAACCGACTACATTTTTCGGTTTTAGTGAAAATCGGCTGCCTTTTATCAGGCAGCCGATTTTTTATAAAATGGGAGACAGCAGACGGGCCAGTGATTCTCCAATCCGCTTAAAGAAGGTCCGGTGCTCAAAGCGTTCGCGAGTAACGGGTACAGAATCAGCAAAGTCATGGAGAAAATCAATTTCAAGTTTTTCTACAGCGGGGGTTCGGTTATATAAAAACGTCATAAGTTCATGATTTAATCGAAAGCTCCGAACGTCAAAATTTGCTGTTCCTACAATCGCATGCACATTGTCAATCAGCAGCACTTTTGCATGCGTAAACGAGTCATCCCGGTAAGCAAACACTTTTACACCGGCGCTAAGCAAATCTTTAAAATAAGAATTCGTTCCATAAAATGAAATCGCCCTGTCGCCTTTTCCCGGTACAATAACGCGCACGTCTTTCCCGCTTCTGGCTGCTACACGAATAGCCGCCAGCGCTTCATCATCCGGCACAAAGTATGGAGTGGTAAGCCAAATTGATTTTTCAGCGGATTGAATCATTTCTAGCATCGCATCCCGGACGTCACGTTCTTCATTATAGGGGCCGCCGTAAACGGTTTGCACCATTTGATCGGCTTCATCCACTTTTGCGGGAAAATAAGCTTCAAATCGAAACGGTTCTTTCAATTCGTCAAGCAAGGATGATTTTGCTCCTGTTGCGTGGATCCAGTCTGTTATAAATGCTTCCTGCAGCTGGTGAACAGCTGGTCCATGAATACGGATATGGGTGTCCCGCCACTTTTTAAATTGAGGGGCGTTGCTGCAATATTCTTCACCGACATTCAGTCCGCCTGTAAAGCCGGTATGCCCATCCACAACGACCATTTTACGATGATTGCGCAAGTTAGCAGTACGCGTGAGCCATGGGGATATAATCGAATCAAATGCATACGCTTCGATGCCCACATCACGCATCGGCTTTAAAAAAGATTTTGGCAGGCTTGAACAGCCAAGACCGTCAAAAAGAAAACGGATATGAACGTTCGCTTTTGCCCGTTCAATAAGCGCATCGCGAATTTGAATAGAAATATTATCGTCCCGGAAAATATAATATTGAATATGAATGTGGTGTTCCGCGTGCCGAATCGCATCTAAAATTGCTGGAAACGTTTCATCACCGTTCGTTAAAACATCTACTTTATTGCCAGACATCGCCTCGAAGCCGGTCATATTTCGAATATTTTTCGCCTCTGGAAGCTGGTCAGATACATCCCATTCTTTTCCTAGATGACGCATAGTGGTAATAAATTTAACGGTTTCCGAGACAACCTGCTTCGGCAACAGCCGTCTTCTTGGATCCCGGCCAAATACGGCATACAAGACAGCGCCGGCAAGCGGAAATGCAAGGACAATGGCACTCCATGCCACCTTTGAGTTGGTCCCGCGTGAATCAAACAGAAGGAGATTTATAACAACTAAAACGGAAACCCCCACAGCTAAATACGTAAAGGCAACCGATAACTCATTGGAATAAAAACGAATCGAAAAATAAATTAAGCCCATACAAATGACCAGTACAAACAGTTGTACAATCTTTTCTCTCATGACTGCCCCATCCTTTTACAATGCTTGTCCCTGACGGATTTACCCGAAAAGAAAGCACTTTATCAATGTTTCCATTAGTTTACCCAAAAATTTCATTGATGCGACCGTTGAAATTTAAAAAAGGGTGCGTTATAGTTTAAATAAGATAAATGAATGAGTATTCATTCAAAAAGGGGGCTCGTTTGTGATTCAGCTTATTCGTAAAGCGGCTGTGATCGGATCAGGAGTCATGGGTTCAGGTATTGCTGCTCATTTAGCCAATGCAGGTATTCCCGTTTTGCTTCTTGACCGGGTATTAGAAGGTGAAAAGAACCGCAGCTCTCTTTCCGAAAAAGCAATTCGGGAGCTGTCTGGACAAAAACCGGCTCCGCTTGCTTTAAAAGAGTATGCTGCCCTGATTAAAGCAGGTAACCTTGAAGACGACGCAGACAAATTAGCGGATGCAGACTGGATCATTGAAGTGGTTGTTGAGCGGCTTGATGTAAAAAAAGATATTTTAGCGCTTGTAGATGTCCATCGCAAAACCGGAAGTATCGTTTCTTCCAATACATCCGGCATTTCGATTGAAGCGATGACTGAAGGACGCAGCGAGGATTTAAAAAAACATTTTCTTGGTACACACTTTTTTAATCCACCCAGGTATTTAAAGCTGCTTGAACTGATTCCCACACCTTATACCGACCCGGATGTGACTGATTTTATGAAATCAGTTGGGGAGAACATCCTTGGCAAAGGAGTGGTGATGGCAAAAGATACACCTAACTTTATTGCCAACCGGATCGGCACGTACGGCTTGTTAAAAACAATGCACGTCATGGAGGAAATGAATCTCTCATTCGGAGAAGCAGATTCGGTTACAGGACCGCTCATTGGAAGACCGAAAAGCGCAACTTTTCGTACGCTTGATGTAGTGGGGATCGATACATTTATTCATGTAGCGAAAAATGTATATGAACAGGCGGATGGAGAGGAAAAAGTCGTATTTACAGTGCCAAAACTGCTTGTGCAAATGCAGAAAAACGGCTGGACTGGGGCAAAAGCAGGGCAGGGTTTTTTTAAGAAAGAAGAACAAACGATTTTAGAGCTGAATGCCCAATCGATGGAATACGGTCCACGCAAGAAGTTGAAAGCGGATTCAATAGAACGTGCCAAGCAGCAAAAAGGATCGGCCAAATGGAAAACACTCCTGTACGCCAAAGACAAGGCGGGTACTTTTCTTTGGCGGGTACTTGCTCCGACGCTTCTTTACTCGGCAGCGCTTACCGGAAAAATCGCCGACGATATTGTTGCGATTGACCGGGCAATGAAGTGGGGGTTTGGCTGGAAGGAAGGCCCATTTGAAATCTGGGACCAAATCGGCCGAAACGAATCCATTGCCAGGATGGAAGCAGAAGGGCTGAAGGTGCCGGCCTGGGTAAAAGAAATGAAAGATTCCTTTTATAAATATGATTGTTATTACGATCCTCTGACCAAATCCTATAAGCCTATACCTCAGGACAAAAAAGTGATTTATTTGCCAAAAGGAACAGCTGTCATCAAGGAAAACAGTGGAGCAAGGCTGCATGATATCGGCGACGGGGCAGCGCTGCTTGAATTTACTTCGCCGAACAACGCAATTGGTCCCGATATTATTCAAATGATCAATCTCTCGATAGAAGAAGTGGAGAAAAACTACCAGGCCCTCGTGATCGGCAACCGGGGCAAAAACTTTTGTGTCGGTGCAAATCTGGCGCTTATTTTAATGGCGGCGCAGGATGAGGATCTTTGGGAAATTGAAGCAACAGTTAAGCAGTTTCAGCAGGCGATGATGAATATTAAATACAGCCCAAAGCCTGTTGTAGCCGCACCGTTTGGTATGACGCTCGGCGGCGGAGCGGAAGTATGCCTGCCGGCCGCCCACATCCAGGCCGCCCATGAAACGTATATAGGTCTTGTTGAAGCTGGCGTTGGCCTGATTCCCGGAGGAGGAGGCAATAAAGAACTTTACATCCGCTGCTTGAACCAAATGCCCGGGGAAGATCTTCAGGCGGCTGCAAACAAAGCGTTCGAAACGATTGCCCTGGCAAACGTATCTACTTCAGCAGCAGAAGCACGCAAACACGGGTTTCTTTATCGATCTGACGGAATCAGTTTAAACGGCGACCATGTGCTTTATGACGCAAAAAAAGCCGCGCTTCACTTAGCAGATACAGGATATAGAGCGCCGATTCGAAAAAAAATTCCGGTCACCGGAGAAACGGGTTATGCCACGATGCTGATGGGAGCCCGGTCCATGCACACAGCAGGTTTTATTTCCGACCATGATTTTGAAATTGCCCAAAAACTCGCCTGGGTCATTGCCGGAGGACGAGTGCCGTTTGGAACAGAAGTAGAAGAAGAGTATTTGCTGAAGCTTGAGCGAGCGGCGTTTTTACAGCTGGCCGCCTTGCCGAAAACACAGCAGCGCATGCAGCATATGCTCCTGAAAGGGAAGCCACTTCGCAACTAAAAGGGGGGATTTCAATGAAAGAAGCGGTGATTGTAGCAGGGGCGCGGACACCGGTCGGCCGGGCTAAAAAAGGAACACTCCGCCATACACGTCCGGACGATCTCGGTGCACTTGTTGTGCGGGAAACAGTAAAACGGGCAGGAGAATACAGCGGAGACATTGATGACTTGATTATCGGCTGCGCGATGCCTGAGGCCGAACAGGGATTAAATGTAGCCCGGAATATTGGGGCGCTTGCCGGCCTGCCGCATGACGTGCCGGCCGTAACCATTAACCGGTACTGTTCATCCGGCCTTCAGTCCATTGCGTATGCGGCAGAGCGGATTATGCTCGGCCATGCCCGAACGATTATCGCTGGCGGAGTGGAATCGATGAGCCTTGTCCCGATGATGGGGCATGTAGCTCGTCTTAACGTAAAAATCGCTGAAGAAATGCCCCAGTACTATATGTCCATGGGCCATACTGCAGAAGAAGTCGCCAAAAAGTATGGCGTTTCCCGTAAAGATCAGGATGCCTTTGCTGTTGAAAGCCATAAAAAAGCCGGCCGCGCCATTGCCGAAGGAAAATTTAACGACGAAATTGTACCGGTGGGCGTTACATTCCGGCACATAGGAGAGGGTTTGCGCGTACAGGAAGAGCAAGTCACTTTTTCAATGGATGAAGGTGTGCGCCGCGAAACATCTATGGAAGCACTCGCCAAGCTTCGTCCTGCTTTTTCTGCTGCTGGATCCGTCACAGCAGGAAACGCGTCCCAGACATCTGACGGAGCCGCGGCGGTCATGGTCATGGAGCGGGAGCAGGCGGATGCCTTTGGCTTAAAACCACTTGCCAAGTTTCGTTCCTTTGCGGTCGCGGGTGTACCGCCGGAAGTGATGGGCATCGGTCCAGTCGCCGCTATACCAAAAGCCTTGAAAATGGCAGGACTTCATCTTAAAGATATTGACTTGTTTGAATTAAACGAAGCCTTTGCTTCCCAGACGCTTGGCGTCATACAGACGCTGGGCCTTGATATGGATAAAGTGAATGTAAACGGGGGGGCCATTGCCCTTGGCCACCCGCTTGGCTGTACAGGCACGAAGCTGACATTAACGCTTATTCATGAATTAGCACGGCGCGGCGGGCAGTTCGGCGTAGTCACAATGTGTATTGGCGGCGGAATGGGAGCCGCTGGTGTATTTGAACGGATTATGTAAAAGGGGGAAAAGATATGGCAGCAAAAGGTGGTTCCTTTTTAATCGAAGACGTTCCATACAGCGCAGTATTTACCCCGGAAGAATTTTCAGACGAACAGAAAATGATTGCTAAAACAACAGAAGAATTTGTGCTAAACAGCGTCATGCCGCAGGTGCCCTTTCTTGAAAAGCATGAATTTGACCGGTCGGTAAAGCTGCTGCAGGAAGCAGGAGAACTTGGGCTCCTTGCCGCAGATGTACCGGAAGAATACGGAGGCTTAAGCCTTGATAAAATAAGCTCAGCGTTAATCGCAGAAAAACTGGCCGCTGCCGGCGGATTTTCGATCTCACACGGAGCGCATGTCGGTATCGGCTCGCTGCCGATCGTGTTGTTTGGCAATGAAGATCAAAAAAAAGCGTATCTCCCAGATCTTGCTGCCGGCATCCGCTTTGCCGCCTATGCGCTTACTGAACCCGGATCTGGATCAGATGCTCTTGGGGCGAAAACGACTGCCCGGCTGAATGAAGCCGGAACTCACTATATTTTAAATGGCGAGAAGCAGTGGATTACCAATTCTGCTTTTGCAGACGTGTTTATTGTGTATGCGAAAATTGATGGCGAACACTTTTCAGCTTTTATCGTTGAAAAGCAATATCCAGGTGTATCGACCGGAGCGGAAGAAGATAAAATGGGCATTAAAAGCTCTTCAACGAGAACCCTTATTTTGTCAGATGCACAGGTGCCGGTCCAAAACCTGCTCGGTGAAGCGGGACGCGGGCATGTCATTGCCTTTAATATTTTAAACATTGGCCGTTATAAGCTTGGTGTCGGCGCTGTTGGAAGCGCCAAGCGGGCACTTGATATTTCTTTGAAATATGCCGCGGAACGAAAACAATTTAAAACGCCTATTGCCCAGTTTCCTCTTATGAAAGAAAAATTCGGTACGATGGCAGCTAAACTGTATGCAGCGGAAAGTGCCATTTATCGGACGGTTGGTCTTTTTGAAGAGCGGATGAGCGGCTTAACGGCTGAGGAACAAAAGGACGGAAAAGCAGTCGCTTCCTCTATCGCTGAATACGCGGTCGAATGCTCTCTTGGCAAGGTTTTCGGCTCAGAGGTGCTGGATTATATGGTAGACGAAGGTGTGCAGATCCACGGCGGATACGGGTTTATGGAGGAATACGAAATTGCCCGCATGTACCGGGACTCCCGTATTAACCGGATTTTTGAAGGAACCAATGAAATTAACCGGCTGCTTGTGCCAGGCACACTGGTTAAAAGAGCGATAAAAGGGGAACTGCCGCTTTTTGAACGAGCCAAAGAGCTGCAGGACGAAATCATGATGCTGCTGCCGGAAGAGCCGGGAAATGAGGTGCTCGACCAACAAAAAACGCTTGTGAAAAGGGCTAAAAAAATAACGCTGCTCGCTGCCGGGCTTGCAGCTAAAACGTATGGTACATCGCTCGAATCTGAACAGGAAGTGCTCGCCAACATTGCAGATCTGGCAAATCTGGTGTATGCGATGGAGTCGGCCGTGCTGCGGACAGAAAAAGCGATCAGTGTATCGGGCGAAGAAAAAAACAGCCAAAAAGTACTTTATACCGAAATTTTCTGCCAGGAAGCATTCAATGAAATAGAAGCCCATGCAAAAGAAACGCTCACTGCTGTCGAGTCCGGAGACGCTTTACGCATGATGCTGTCTGCCCTGCGCAAGCTCAGCCGCCATACCCCTGTTAATGTTATTGCCAAAAAGCGTGAAGCTGCCGACAGGCTGAATCTATCCCTAAAATATACGGTGTAACAAATGCGGCCGCCTTCTTTTAAAAAGAGGCGGCTTTTGCCGCCGCAGACTGTAGACAAATGATATGGATGATCGATCGTGCGCATGAATGGGTTGGATCGGCGGCGTCCAGGCAGCTCCGCTTTCCATGGGGCAGGCGCTGAGCCCGGCAGGCTTCCCTTATCGGCCCTTTTTTAAAAGCGAAAAACTTTGTCTACACACTGAGGCAGCTTTTTACGGCCGTCCGCCGGAATCCATTTCTTTGAAAAAGGATTTTAGAGGCTTATGTCGAAATGGATGTGATGAGGTGATAGGAAATGAAGTTTTACTGGTATCCAAAATGCGGTACATGCCGCAATGCAAAAAAGTGGCTGGACGCGCATAATATTTCATATGAAGCCATTCATATTGTGGAGTCACCGCCGTCAAAAGCAGAATTAAAAGATGCGTACGAAAAAAGCGGTCTTCCACTGAAAAAGTTTTTTAATACAAGCGGCCAAAAATACCGTGAGCTTGGTTTAAAAGAAAAAGTCGCAACAGCAAATGATGATGAGCTGCTTGATTTGCTTGCTTCCGATGGCATGCTCATTAAGCGCCCGCTTGCTATAAACAATGATAAGGTAACAGTAGGTTTTAAAGAAGAGGACTATGCACAAAAATGGCAGTGATTTCTTGCTTTCCATCTTCATAATCAGTAAAGTGTAAAGTGAAATTATTCTTATCTGGAGGTACATACTCATGAGCTTACCTAAAGAGCTGCGTTATTCTGAAGAACATGAATGGGTAAAACAAGAAGACGGGAAAGTACGGGTCGGTATCACTCATTTTGCTCAAGCAGAACTCGGTGATATTGTTTTTGTTGAGCTTCCGTCTGTTGGCGATACGGTAACAGTTAACGAACCATTCGGCAGCGTAGAATCTGTTAAAACGGTTTCCGAGTTGTATGCACCTGTCAGCGGTACAGTGGTAGAAATTAACGAAGAGCTTGATGACAATCCTGAATTTGTGAATGAATCACCATATGAAAAAGCATGGATGATTGTTGTCGAACCTTCTGATGCTTCTCAAATTGATGCTTTAATGACAGCAGAGCAATACGCAGAAATGACAAAAGAAGACTAAACATGGGGACCGGCATCGTGCCGGTCTTTTTGCTTTTGTCTGGCACCAGGCAGTACGAGGGGCTTATACGTCACGGGAAATAAAAGCACAAGTGGAAGGATGTCGCTTTTATTCCATATTATTAGCCGCCGGGCCTCCTTCTTTTTTGCATTTTGGGCGAAAACGCGCCACAATAGAAGTATAATGTGCAGCGGGGTGATTGGTGATGATGGTAGAAAAAACAATTATCGTCGAAGGGTCATCTGATCGGAAACGGGTGGCTGAAATTGTAAAAGAACCGGTAGATATTATTTGCACCAATGGAACAATCGGTGTCGCGCGTCTTGATGAATTGGTAGAGCAATTATTCGAGCGGGACGTATACATTTTAGTCGATGCCGATGCATCAGGAGAAAAGCTGCGCCAGCAGTTTAAGCGCGAGCTTCCTCATGCCCGGCACCTTTACATTGACCGAGGATACAAAGAAGTGGCTGCGGCGCCGCACCGTTATTTAGCGGCTCTCCTAATGGGGGCTGATATTGACGTGCGCGGTGAGTATTTACAGCAGGAAGGAACACATCATTAAAATGAAAACAGCTGAATCAATCCTGGAATATACAGCCAAGCCTAAATCGGCTCTTTATGTGTATACATCGATGTGCGGTACATGCCAGGTAGCAGGGAAAATGCTTGATGTTGTTGAAGCGATGAATACAGATGTGCCGCTCCAACGCATCAATATAAACTATTACGAAGAAATCGCTCATCGTTTTGAGATCGAGAGCGTTCCGTGTCTTCTTTTATTTGAGCAGGGTGTATTAAAAAAGAAAATTTATGCTTTTCAGTCAGTTCCATATATATATGAAGAAATAAGGTCACTTTAACAGGCCGTCGAATATTGTCGGAATTACAGAATGTTTTGTTGACATATGTATTCAGACGGTGGTAAAATCCATTCATAAATTAAAACGACTCTTATCAAGAGTGGCTGAGGGAATGTGCCCGATGACGCCCGGCAACCGTCTTTACAGGAAAAGGTGCCAAATCACACGAAGCAGCATGTTTCGGAAGATGAGAGAAAGGAAACGTCAAAAACGCCTTTCTGTCATTATGACAGTCAGGCTTTTTTTGTGGAAAGGAAGTGATCCCGTGATTTTTATTGAGCAGGCAAAAAAAATATTTCAAACGAAGAATGGTCCGGTTAAAGCAGTCGATAATATAAATTTATCCATCCAGGAAGGCGAAATTTTTGGCATGATTGGCTACAGTGGCGCAGGTAAAAGTACACTGATCCGTATGTTGAACGGGCTTGAAACACCGACGGAAGGATCCGTAACCGTAGCGGGGCGGAAGATCTCAACGATCAAAGGATCTGAACTTCGGAAAGCACGCCAGGAAATCGGCATGATCTTTCAGCATTTCAACTTACTTTGGTCACGCACCGTACGGGAGAATATTGCATTTCCTCTTGAAATTGCGGGCGTTAGCAAAGCAGAACGCACTAAGCGTGTGGATGAATTAATTGAGCTCGTTGGCCTTCAAGGCCGTGGCGACTCATACCCGTCACAGCTCTCCGGCGGTCAAAAACAGCGGGTCGGCATTGCCCGGGCACTTGCGAACAATCCAAAAGTGCTTCTTTGCGACGAAGCAACATCAGCTCTCGATCCACAGACAACGGACTCTATTTTGGAGCTTCTTGTCGATATCAACCAGCGTCTTGGATTAACGATTGTGCTTATTACGCACGAAATGCACGTTATTCGAAAAATCTGCCATCGGGTAGCCGTAATGGAAAATGGTAATATTGTAGAACTTGGTCCGGTACTCGATGTGTTCCGTCGTCCGGAGCAGCCAATTACGAAGCGGTTCGTTCAGCAGATCACCGAACCAGAGGAATCAAAAGAAACGGTTCAGCACCTCCTTACCGAGCATCCGGAAGGGAAAATCGTCAAGCTGACATTTGTAGGCGTTTCGGTGGAACAGCCGGTTGTAACTGAATTGATTCGTTCGTTTAATGTCGGAGTAAACATTTTGCAGGGGAAAATTTCTCAAACACAAAATGGCGCGTATGGTACGCTGTTTGTTCAAATTACAGGCGATTCGTCTGAAGTGAACAAGGCAGTCGCCTTTTTGGATGCCCAGCAAGTTGATTCGGAGGTGATTGAGTATGATTGAACAATGGTTTCCGAATGTTGACTGGGAAAAAATGTGGGAAGCAACCTATGAAACACTTTATATGACCAGTATTTCTGTTGTGATTACCTTCGTTTTAGGGATACTACTTGGACTGCTGTTGTTTTTAACATCAAAAGGACAGCTCTGGCAGAACAAAGCAGTGTATAGCATCACCGCCGTTATTGTCAATGTGTTCCGTTCGATTCCGTTTATTATATTGATCGTGCTGCTGATTCCATTTACAAAAGCATTATTAGGGACGATCATTGGTGAAAACGCGGCACTGCCTGCTTTAATTATTGGAGCAGCACCGTTTTACGCTCGTATGGTTGAGATTGCCCTTCGCGAAATTGACCGTGGCGTTATTGAAGCAGCCCGCGCAATGGGAGCTTCCACTTGGACGATCATCCGCAAAGTGCTGATCCCAGAATCACTGCCGGCTCTTATATCTGGCTTAACGGTCACAGCCATCGCTCTTGTCGGCTATACGGCAATGGCAGGTGTGATTGGGGCAGGCGGTCTTGGGAACCTTGCTTTCTTAGATGGTTTCCAGCGCAGCCGCAGTGATGTGACTTTAATGGCCACGATTGTGATTTTAATTATCGTGTTTATTATCCAGTTTATCGGCGATACGGCTGTCCGTAAGCTTGATAAACGCTAATAAAATATATTTATTTTTTAGGAGGAATGTAACCATGAATAAAAAATGGCTTCTAGGCTTGTTAACAGCTGCCATTATGCTTGTGCTTGCAGCTTGCGGCGGCGGGGACAAAGCGGAAGATAAGGAATCAGCTTCAGGCGGTTCATCTGAAGACGATAAAACAATTGTTGTCGGAGCATCTAACACACCGCACGCAGTTATTTTGGAGCAGGCAAAGCCAATCTTAAAAGAACAAGGCTACGACCTGCAAATTGAAACGTTCCAGGACTACGTACTTCCAAACACAGCGCTTGAAGAAGGCGATTTAGATGCAAACTACTTCCAACACATCCCATACCTTGAGCTTCAGGAGAAGGAACAAGGATATGACTTTGCAAATGCTGGCGCTATTCACCTTGAGCCAATGGCTGTTTACTCAAAAAAATATAAAAGCCTGAAAGATCTTCCAAAAGGCGCTACGATCATCCTAAGTAACTCAGTTGCTGAGCATGGCCGTGTATTGATGCTTTTAGAAAAAGAAGGTTTAATCAAAATCAAAGATGGCATCGATAAGACTCAAGCTTCACTTGAGGATATTGCTGAAAATCCAAAAGGTCTTAAGTTTGACTATGATTACGAGCCAGCGCTTCTTCCGCAAATTTACAATAACGAAGAAGGCGATGCAGTTGTGATTAACTCAAACTATGCCATTGATGCTGGCATCAGCCCGACAAAAGATTCTGTTGCGATTGAAAGCACAGATTCACCATATGCAAACTTAATTGTTACACGTACGGGTGATGAAAATTCAGAGAAAATCAAAGCCTTGGTTGAAGTATTGAAATCAAAAGAAGTTCAAGACTTCATTACAAAAGAATGGAACGGAGCAGTCGTTCCGGTTACAGAATAATGAAAAAGCGCCTGGTATGCAGCCAGGCGCTTTTTTTTACCTGTTTTATTTTCTGACAATTTAGAATTTGGGCGTAAAAGGTTTATATTCGGAGACAGCGGTTATATAAAGGAGTGTAATGAAGCTCACCCGGTGTGAGAAGGCTGGAAGAAGCCATACGGCTTTTGTGCCTCCTGGCAAGACTCTGGTAGGATAGAGAACGAAAGCCAGGTCTTCAAAAAAAAACGAAAAGGATTGATTCCCCATTAGTAACTCACTTGATATGAAGTACACAGAAGGTATGGAAAAAGCCATGCATGCATCGCATGGTGTCGGCTATGCAGAGTACAATCAGAAGCATGAAGTGAGAATGGATATTGAGCAGAACCGCGAGGAAGACTATCAACAGTCAAGACGCATGGTTGCTGACTTTAATCGTAAATTTACCAATCACCTTTCCTAATGAATAAGCAGAAAAACCGGTTGTACAACCGGTTTTTCTGCTTTTATTTGAGAATACTTTATTTAATCGTTTTCCTAAGTTGAATATAAATTTCATTTGTTATAAGATTGTAATGAGAATAAATTGAGAATAGACACAATCGGTTTTCTCGGCCGATGAATACGGAGGGTAAAAGATGTCACAATCAACGTTAACAATCAAAAATCTTCACGTCTCAATCGACGGAAAAGAAATTTTAAAAGGGGTCAACCTCGAAATCAAAGGCGGCGAGTTCCATGCGATCATGGGACCGAACGGAACAGGTAAATCTACTCTTTCATCTGCAATCATGGGCCACCCTAAATATGAAGTAACAGAAGGTTCGATCACGTTCGATGGTGAAGACGTGCTTGAGATGGAAGTAGATGAGCGCGCACGTGCGGGTCTTTTCCTTGCGATGCAGTACCCAAGTGAAATTACAGGTGTTACAAACGCTGAGTTTCTTCGTTCAGCTGTAAACGCACGCCGTGAAGAAGGCGATGAAATTTCCCTCATGAAATTTATCCGCCAAATGGATGCAAACATGGACGTTCTTGATATGGACCAGGATATGGCACAGCGTTACTTAAACGAAGGTTTCTCCGGCGGTGAGAAAAAGCGCAACGAAATTCTTCAATTAATGACAATTCAGCCGAAAATTGCGATCCTTGACGAAATCGACTCCGGTCTTGATATCGATGCATTAAAAGTGGTTTCAAAAGGAATCAATAAAATGCGCGGCGAAGATTTTGGCTGCCTTATGATTACGCACTACCAGCGTCTTCTGAACTACATTACACCTGATTATGTTCATGTTATGATGCAGGGTAAAATCGTGAAATCCGGTGGAGCGGAACTAGCGGAACGCCTTGAAGCAGAAGGATATGACTGGATCAAGCAGGAACTTGGCATCGAAGACGAAACGGTACAGTAATTGTATAGGAGGAGCAAACATGACAGAAACAAAATGGTCAGTTGATGAATCAGCAATCCGCGATTTTTCAGCTGCAAACAACGAACCAGAATGGCTGTTAAACCTTCGTCTGGATGCGTTTAACAAGGCGGCAGATCTTCCGCTTCCAAAGCCGGATAAAACGAAAATCGATAAATGGAACTTTACCGAGTTTGGCGCCCACAGCGTACAAAGTGCAGCGTATACCCAGCTTACTCAGCTGCCACAGGCTGCACAAGCGGTTATTGGTGAAGAAACAGCTTCACAAAACATTTATGTACAGCGCAACAATACGCCGTCTATTTTAAACGTATCGGCTGAATTAAAAGAAGCAGGTGTCATTTTTACTGATTTTTCAACAGCCGCAAGAGAACACAGCGAAGTTTTCCAAAAGTTCTTTATGCAGCAGGTGGTCAAAGCAGATGAGCATAAATTAACCGCTCTTCATGCAGCGCTTGTAAACGGCGGTGTATTCTTATACGTGCCTAAAAATGTTGAAATTCAAGAGCCTATTCAAGCTGTTTTCATTCACGACGATGCGCAGGCTGCGCTGTTCAACCATGTTATTGTGGCAGCGGATGCGAACAGTAAGGTGACATATGTAGAAAACTACATTTCCACAGTGAAAACAGAGCAAGGCGTAGCGAATATCGTGACAGAAGTGATCGCTGGCGATAACGCACAAGTTTCATACGGCGCCGTTGACACATTAGCTGAAAATATGACAACATACGTGAACCGTCGCGGTATTACGTCGCCAAATGCGCGTATTGACTGGTCACTTGGTATCATGAATGATGGAAATACCGTTTCAGAAAATGTGACAAACTTGATTGGCGATGGTTCCTTTGCTGATACAAAAACAGTAGTGGTCGGCCGTGGCAAGCAGTCAATGAACTTTACAACAAAGGTTGTTCATTTCGGCAAGCATACAGAAGGCTACATCTTAAAGCACGGTGTAATGAAAGATGAAGCAAAATCAATCTTTAATGGCATTGGCAAAATCGAGCATGGTGCTTCAAAATCAAACGCTGAGCAGGAATCACGCGTACTTATGTTGAGTGAAAAAGCTCGCGGTGACGCGAACCCAATCCTTTTGATTGATGAAGATGATGTTACAGCAGGACATGCTGCTTCTGTTGGCCGTGTTGATCCGCTTCAGCTTTACTACTTAATGAGCCGCGGTATTACGAAACAAGAAGCAGAACGCCTTGTGATTCACGGCTTCCTGGCCCCAGTCGTAAACAACCTGCCAATCGAAAATGTGAAAAAGCAATTGACAGGGGTTATTGAAAGGAAAGTTCGCCAATGAATGCGAAAGAACTGAAAAAGTACTTTCCCATTCTTGATCAAGAAGTGAACGGTCATCCACTCGTTTATCTTGACAGCGCGGCCACTTCCCAAAAGCCCGTTCAAGTGATTGAAGCGCTTGATCATTATTACCGTTATGCAAATTCGAATGTGCACCGCGGCGTGCATACGCTCGGCAACCGGGCGACGGATTTGTATGAGGGCGCACGTGAAAAAGTACGCAAGTTTATTAATGCAGCTTCTACAAAGGAAATTGTTTTTCTGCGCGGAACAACGACAGCATTGAATCTTGTCGCTCAAAGCTACGGGCGTACGAACGTAAAAGAAGGCGACGAAATCGTTATTACGATGATGGAGCATCACTCCAATATCATTCCGTGGCAGCAGGTTGCCAAAGCAACAGGAGCTACTTTAAAGTACATTCCTCTACAGGAAGACGGAACCATTTCTTTAGAGGATGTCCGAAAAACCGTCACGCCTAACACAAAAATTGTATCGGTGATGATGGTATCAAATGTGCTCGGTACCATTAACCCGATTGCAGAAATTACGAAAATTGCTCACGAAAACGGAGCAGTTATGGTAGTGGATGCAGCTCAGGCGGCTCCTCATATGAAAGTTGATGTCGCACAGCTTGACTGTGATTTCCTTGCTTTTTCCGGCCATAAAATGTGCGGTCCAACCGGCATTGGAGTATTGTATGGAAAACAAGCACTTTTAGAGGAAATGGAACCAATTGAATTCGGCGGAGAAATGATTGACTTTGTCGGCTTGTACGAATCAACATGGAAAGAACTTCCATGGAAATTTGAAGGCGGCACACCGATTATTGCCGGAGCCATCGGGCTTGGCGCAGCCATCGACTTCTTAACAGAAATCGGCATGGATGCAATCGAGCAGCATGAGCATAAGCTTGCTGCTTACGCCATGGATAAAGTAACGGAGATTCCGGGAATTTCTGTTTTCGGTCCGAAAAGAGGAAAAGACCGCGCAAGTGTGGTAACATTTAATTTAGATGATGTTCATCCGCATGATGTGGCGACGGTTCTTGACGCGGAAGGCATCGCTGTTCGTGCAGGGCATCACTGCGCACAAACGCTAATGAAATGGTGCAAAGTATCTGCCACAGCACGTGCAAGCTTTTACTTGTATAATACCGAAGAAGATATCGACAGACTTGCCGCCAGTTTGTTAAAAACGAAGGAGTATTTCTCAGATGTCTTTTAATAATTTAGATCAGTTGTACCGTCAGGTGATTATGGACCATTATAAAAATCCGCGCAACAAAGGGGCCATTGAAGACGGCAGTGTGACCGTTGATATGAATAACCCAACATGCGGAGACCGGATTCATTTGACGATGAATGTAGAAAACGGGGTTGTCACGGACGCGAAATTTGACGGTGAAGGCTGCTCGATTTCCATGGCTTCTGCTTCCATGATGACACAGGCGATCAAGGGGAAAAACATCGAGGATGCCATCAAGCTGTCTCAAGTTTTTTCTGACATGATGCTCGGCAATGACTACCCGGACGATGTAGACCTTGACGACATTGAAGCGCTGCAGGGAGTGGCAAAATTCCCGGCCCGCATCAAATGTGCGACACTATCGTGGAAAGCAATGGAAAAAGGACTCCAGGACCAAAAATAAACGATAAATAACGAATAAATAAAAGAGCAGGCTGAGGGTTCACGCCGCGAACATCAGGTACCCCTGAAAGCGAGCGTTTATCGTCAGCCTGCCATAATAACAGGAGGAATGCAGCATGGCTAAAAAAGCCCCTGAAATTGGCGATTACAAATATGGCTTCCATGATCGCGACGTATCCATTTTCCGTTCGGAACGTGGATTAACGCCTGAAATCGTAAAAGAAATTTCGAAAATGAAAGATGAACCACAATGGATGCTCGATTTCCGTTTAAAATCATTAGAGTATTTTTATAATATGCCGATGCCTCAATGGGGAGGCGATATGGCGTCTCTTAACTTTGATGAAATTACGTATTATGTAAAACCTTCTGAACGCTCAGAGAAATCATGGGATGAAGTACCGGACGAAATCAAGCAAACGTTTGACAAGCTTGGAATTCCGGAAGCGGAACAAAAATATCTTGCAGGTGTTTCAGCACAGTATGAATCTGAAGTTGTATACCACAACATGAAAGAAGATTTAGAAGAGCTTGGCATTGTCTTTAAAGATACGGATTCTGCTTTGAAAGAGAACGAAGACATTTTCCGCAAGTACTGGGCGAAAATCATTCCGCCGACAGACAACAAATTTGCTGCGCTAAATTCGGCTGTTTGGTCAGGCGGCTCATTCATCTATGTTCCGCCGGGCGTGAAAGTGGATACGCCGCTTCAGGCGTACTTCCGTATCAATTCAGAAAATATGGGCCAGTTTGAGCGTACATTAATCATCGTTGATAAAGATGCAAGTGTACATTACGTTGAAGGCTGTACAGCTCCTGTTTACACAACAAACTCACTTCACTCAGCGGTTGTAGAAATTGCGATTGAAGCGGGAGGATACTGCCGCTATACAACGATTCAAAACTGGGCGAATAACGTATTCAACCTGGTAACGAAGCGTGCCGTTTGTGAAGCAAACGCCACAATGGAATGGGTAGATGGAAACATCGGCTCTAAACTGACAATGAAATATCCAGCTGTTATCCTAAAAGGCGAAGGGGCGCGCGGTATGACGCTTTCGATCGCTCTTGCCGGTAAAGGACAGCATCAGGATGCAGGGGCAAAAATGATCCACCTTGCACCAAATACATCATCCACAATCGTATCAAAATCGATCTCAAAACAAGGCGGAAAAGTAACATACCGTGGTATCGTTCACTTTGGCCGTAAAGCAGAAGGCGCCCGCTCAAATATCGAGTGCGATACACTTATTATGGATAACAAATCAACATCAGATACGATTCCATACAATGAAATCTTAAATGACAATATTTCTCTTGAGCACGAAGCCAAAGTATCAAAAGTGTCTGAAGAGCAATTGTTCTACTTGATGAGCCGTGGTATTTCTGAAGAAGAAGCAACAGAAATGATCGTTATGGGCTTCATCGAGCCATTTACAAAAGAGCTTCCAATGGAATATGCTGTTGAAATGAACCGCCTCATTAAATTTGAGATGGAAGGTTCTATCGGTTAATACCGAAAAACCCTTATTCATAAGGCTTTTAATAGAAGGCGAACTGTGATAAATCAGCCGCATACCAAGAATGTACCAAGTTCGATTGGATTTCATTCTGAAAGGTGTTCGGCGGACTTATCCAGTTCGTCTTTTTTATTTTTTTGTAGGATCGAAGGTAAGTATACGATCTTGTCTTGAAGGTCTTATGCTCCAAGCGATTTAAGGTATATTTAAGGCTTTTCCCTGTTTTAAAAAATAGAACCACGTCTGTATATTTAAATCATGAGTGCTTTTGCTATATTCAACGCCGTCTTTTTTGAGATAATCTTGCATTGTTTCGCGAATAAGAGAAGTTGTTAGATCATGATAATTTCAGGAAATGATACCATCTTCAGTTTAAGTCGCGTCCATTCACGTACTAAATCAGGGGCTGTTTTATTTGAGCAATAAAAAGAATTTTTTAACGTTGTCAGGATGACAGTGTTGTAATCATCCCTTCTTATTTGTTTATCGACTATAATCTTATCAGGTCCTATACAGGCAGCCATTTTTCATCAAGAAAGCTGCGATCTTAATAAAACCAAAATAACAGGCAGTGACTAATGGAGTTCTACTAACCGGGGTCACTTTGGGTCGCACCTGCAGTATGGAACAGAAGGAAAGGCTTTGATTATAGAAAGATTTGATATAAACTTTTCAGCAGAGAGCTAACAAATGATCATACATAATGGAGGGAATACAAGTGCCGCACTTAGTGATTCGAGGGGTATCGATTGAGGAGATGAAAAGAATCAGCAAGCCATTAGTAGAAGAGCTTGCAGAAATTTGTGAATGCGGGACGGATAATTTTACGTTTGAAGTGCCTCATTCCACGTTTGTATTTGATGGGGAAGAGATTCCGGCTTTCCCGCTTATTGAAGTAAAATGGTTTGAACGCGGGCAAGAAGCTCGCGACCGATTCGCCCAGTCCGTTACCAGACATATTATGTCAACAGGTGCTGACGAAATAGAAGTCGTGTTTATTCCTTTCTCCGAGCCTGCTTATTATATTAATGGCGAAAGAGTCGGGGACTAAAGGAAACATGGGTGGAAAGATAAGGGGGAATCGTTGCTGCCCCTTATTGAAGTAAAATAGTATCTAATAAGGAATGAATAAAGAGGCTGGGGTACGGGTGGATTTTTTAAGTTGTTGAATTCGATGCTTGCCAGGACTTGGTACGATTCTTAAATTCATTCGGTTAAACGGTGTATCACAGCTGTTCCAAGACCAGACCACCTGCGTGGTTCGATCCAGACTGTAGACCAGATTATATGAACGATCGTGCATATGAATAGGATGGAGCGCGGTGTCCAGGGAGCTCCGCTTTCCATGGGGCAGGCGCTGAACCCGGCTCCACCAGTCTCAGCTTCCAGCTAGTCCCATAGGAGTCTGCGCTGCCCTCCCGCCGCCAAGTGGCTTGCGACAAGATGGTATAGAGCGAATAAGGCCGTGTCTTTCTGTTTACAAAAGGGAAAAGCTCTATTCGGTCCTTGCTTAAAGATTTTCAACACCACTTAGTGAAGCCTGCCGGACGAAGACTCCTGCGGGAAGTACAGTGAGTCGGGGGACCCCGCAGGCGCAGCCGAGGAGGCTCCCACAATGCCCTAAGGGGCGCGAAGTCCGGCAGGCTTCACTGATCGGCTCTTTGTTAAAAGCGAAAGACTTTGCCTACATACTGCAAGAGACACACTGAAAGACCAAACCACTTGCATGGTTTGGTCTTTTTGATTGCCAGGGTAAAATGAAAACATTTATAAATAAAGGAAAAAGTAATGAGGAGTCAATGAGAAGGAGAAAGGGTAATAAGAAATCATACTGCAAGTCGCTTTTTTGAAGAAGAAAAGAGAGGCGGGATTTACGAAGTGCATCTTTGGAGAATGCCATCTTCTTTTTGAGAAAGAAAAGTAAAATAAAGAGCTGGTATTTGGGATGCTGGAAATTCACAGCCTTTCTTAGTTATGCTACACTCTTACTACGAGGTGATACGAGATGATTTATACAGGGGTAACCGGCTGGGGAGATCATGACACACTTTACACGCAAGGGGTCGCTTCCCGCGATAAATTAACCGAGTACGCAGCGCATTTCCCAACCGTTGAACTTGACTCCAGCTTTTATGCTGTACAGCCGGAGCGCAACATGCGGAAATGGACAGAGGACACGCCGGACGGCTTTCAATTTGTAGTTAAAGCATACCAGGGAATGACCGGCCATGAACGGGGCGAAATTCCGTTTGACTCGAAAGAAGAGATGTTTCAAGCATTTAACTTATCGCTCACACCAATGCTCGAAACAGGAAAGCTCGCCATGGTGTTGTTTCAGTTTCCACCCTGGTTCGACTGCACGCGTGAAAACGTGACGTATATTCGGTATTGCCAGGAAAAAATGGGGAATGTCCCGCTTGCTATTGAATTTCGGAATCAAACCTGGTATGAAGCCAAGTATTTTGATAAAACGATTTCTTTTTTAGAACAGGAGAACTGGATTCATACGGTATGCGATGAGCCGCAGGCCGGTGAAGGCTCAATTCCTATTGTGCTTCAAGCAACGAACAAAGAAAAAACGCTGGTCCGCCTGCATGGACGCAACCGGGCAGGCTGGCGGAAAAACGGTCAGAAAAATTGGCGCAAGGTGCGCTATCTGTATCGCTACAATGAGCATGAATTACGGCAGTGGGTGGATTTTACGAATAAACTCCATAAACAGTCAAAAGATGTCTTCGTGCTGTTTAACAATAATTCCGGCGGTGATGCGGCGGATAATGCGAAGCAATTCTTACATTTAGCTGATATTCAATATGACAATTTAGCTTCGCGCCAGCTCGATTTGTTTTAGGAGGCTAGTATGTAGAATGGAATGGATTCTTTTACTCGGCATCGGCCTGCTCGCAGGAGCAATCGGCGCCCTCGTCGGACTTGGAGGCGGGATTATCATTGTGCCTGCACTGCTTTTTTTAGGCGGAACGGCACTGCTCGACCCTGTTTCCCCACAAGCAGCAGTGGGTACGTCGTCGGTTATCTTAATTATTACCGGCTTGTCTTCAACCCTTGCTTACATGAAACAGAAAAAAGTGGATTATAAATTGGGCTTTCTTTTATTTATTGGCAGCGCGCCGGGAAGCCTGCTTGGGGCTTGGGCCAATAAAGGGTTGGACATGGAGCAGTTCAGCTTGTTTTTTGGCGCGTTCATGGTGTTTATGTCATTTGTACTTATGTTGAAAAATCGGGCAAAGCCGCTGTTTGTATCGCGCGGCCTCACCCGGACATTTACCGACAACGAAGGAACTCATACATATTCCATTGAGCCGATTACCGGAACGATCGCTTCATTTGTGGTCGGCTTTTTAGGCGGTTTATTCGGCATCGGCGGCGGCTCGCTAATGGTGCCCGCCATGATTATGCTGTTTGCGGTTCCCCCGCATGTAGCCGTTGCCACATCGATGCTGCTTATTTTTTTATCAGCAGGCGTATCGAGTGTGACACACGTATTTTTTGGAAACGTAAATTGGCTTTATGCAGCAGCGCTCGTGCCCGGAGCCTGGTTTGGGGCACAAATTGGTGCCTGGCTGAATGCTCGCCTGGCGTCAAAAACCGTTGTGATGATGCTTCGTCTCGTTTTGATTTTGGTTGGTGTCCGCTTGATTTGGCAGGGCATTTATTAAAGGTGGAATGAACATGGAAAAAACGATACATATTTACCATACAAATGATTTACACAGCCATTTTGAAAATTGGCCAAGAATTGCCCGCTTTTTAAAGGAAAAGCGGGAACTGCACGAATCGGCCGGAGAGTTCGTTTTCGCTTTTGATATTGGCGATCATGTGGACCGGGCCCATCCGTTAACAGAAGGAACGCTTGGCACCTTCAACATTGAGCTGCTGAATTCATCTCGGTTTGATGCGGCTGCAATCGGTAACAATGAAGGAATTACGATGCCAAGAGAAGCGTTGAACGCTCTGTACGAGCAGGCTCGCTTTCCGGTTGTTTGCGCCAACTTGTTTGAAAAAAACGGAGAGAGGCGGCCGGACTGGATTGTACCGCATACTTTTTTTCAAGCAGGCAGCACCACGATTGCCGTTACGTCTGCAACTGCACAGTACACCGCTTTTTATGAACTTTTGGACTGGTGCGTCACTCTTCCTATTGATGAGCTGAAAAAGCAAATTGCGATGCTGAAAAAGAGAGCAGATATTGTAATCGTGCTTTCTCATCTTGGGATGTATGATGATGAAAAGCTGGCGGAAGAAACAGAAGCGGATATTATTTTAGGTGGGCATACCCATCATACGTTTCATGAAGGAAAAGAAGTAAATGGAACATTGATGGCGGCAGCCGGCAAATACGGCTATTTTACCGGCCACGTAGAAGTGGATATCGATAAAGCCGGCCGCATAGCCGCTAAACGGGCCCGTGTATATGAAACAAACCGGTTGCTTACGCCTCCGACAGACGAAAAGAAGCAACAGGCGCTCTTTGAAGAAAAGGGGAAACAAGCCCTGTCTGTGCCGGTTGTACGGCTTCAAAAAGAGCTTTGGAGTGATTGGTTTAAGCCGTCTCCGCTTCCTCAAATGCTGACCGAAGCACTTACAGAATGGTGCGGAGCTGACTGCTCTTTTTTAAATGCAGGCGTCGTATTGGGGAATTTGCCGGCAGGGGATATCACAAAATACGACCTGCATAAACTGCTGCCTCATCCTATAAACCCTTGTTTAATCGAATTGACAGGGGCGGAGCTGGCAGAAGTCATCCGGCAGACATGTGATGAAAAATGGCCTCATCTCCAAATTAAAGGGCTCGGTTTTCGCGGAAGCGTCATGGGCCGATTTGTGTATGATCGAATCGAGATCGATAAGCCGAATATTTTCGTTAACGGTGAGCCGATCGACATAAAGCGGACGTACAAGGTTGCGACTCTTGATATGTTTACGTATGGCCATTACTTTGTTGAACTGCATCGGGCTTCATCCAAACGGTATTTCATGCCCGAATTTTTACGCGATATTATGGAATGGAAGCTTCTGCAACTATAAGCCTTCTTTCCCGCATACAATGCGGAAAAGGAGGTTTTTTTATGCGCAGGCGCAGAAAATGGAAGAGCCGTGCTTCATCATCAGGCCGCCGCCGCTTTTTAACTGTTGTTATTTTTTTTATAGCCGGCATTATTTTTGTTCTTTGGCTGATCAACCGGAATATTCAGCCAGTCATTTTAAACTTCGCTGAGGCACAGACGAACAAAATTGCTTCAATGGTTCTGCAAAAAGCGATCAGTGAGGAAATTACCGAAAATCTTAATATAAAAGATATCATGACGACTGAAAAAGGCGATGGAGGATCGACGACATTTAACGCGGAAGTGATCAACAGGGTGCTTGCCGAAGTGACTGATCTTGCTGAAGAAAACCTGGACAAAGCGGAAGCGGGTAATTTAACGGAACTTGAAGAGATCTCAGGTGTCGAGATTGATACGGAAGAAACAGCGCGAGCGCAGGGGATTGCTTACACAATCCCGCTCGGACAAATTACAAACAACGCTATTCTTGGCAATCTTGGACCGCGTATTCCGATTCGCTTTCATGCCATCGGGGACGTTACATCGAATGTCGAAACAAAAGTGGAGCCGTTCGGTATTAACTCTGCTTATGTAGAAGTATACATTGAACTTGAAGTCAGCGTAGAGGTTATCGTTCCATTTGCGGTTGATACAACAGTCGTGAAACAAACACTTCCTGTAGCGATGGGGCTTGTTCATGGAACGGTGCCCAACTACTATAATCCGGATGCCATTAATGTACCGTCAAAATAAAAAAGCATAGAAAAGGTTTGCGTTTTTTGATACGATGTTAACGGAATAAACTATAAAGGCAATGCAGCCAATAAGCCATTGCTTTTTTTTATTGCACAAAATGGAGGAGAAATACTTTTGGAAAACACAATTTTTTCACTTTTGCCGCCGGTCCTGGCCATTGTAATGGTGATCTTAACACGCCGTGTGCTTTTATCGCTTGGCGTTGGGATTCTGGCAGCAGCTTTTTTGCTTGCTGATTTTAAAATTGGGAAAACATTCTCAATCGCTTGGGGAGCACTATCTGGTAATGTGTATACAAGAACAGATGGGGCATTTGAATGGAGTGAATGGAATTTATATATTATTTTCTTTTTGCTTATTTTAGGTATCGTTACAGCGTTTATTACCATTTCCGGCGGCAGCCGTGCTTTTGGAGAATGGGCCGTTACGCGCGTTAAGTCACGCACCGGTGCTCAAGTAATGGCCGCTTTACTTGGTATTTTGATTTTTATCGATGATTACTTTAATGCACTGGCGGTAGGCCAGGTATCACGGCCTATTACCGACCGCCATCGTATTTCACGGGCCAAGCTTGCTTATATCATTGACTCGACGTCTGCTCCAGTTTGTGTAGTGGCGCCGGTCTCAAGCTGGGGTGCTTACATTATAGGATTAATCGGCACCATTTTAACTGCTCATCAAGTAACGGATCTTACAGCTTTCTCGGCGTTTATGCAAATGATTCCTATGAATTATTACGTTTGGGCGGCACTTGGAATGGTTTTTCTTGTAGCAGTATTAAACCGGGATTTTGGTCCAATGAAAAAGCATGAAAATCGCGCTGTTCAAACAGGGGAAGTGGTATTCAGCGGCCGTGAAATTCCTGGTGAGCTAAAAGAAGATTTGCCGGTGAGTGACCGCGGTACGATCGGCGGACTTGTCTGGCCGATTGTAGCATTGATTATCGGTACGGTCGCGGCTATGCTTTTTACGGGCTCCAAAGCGGCAGGGGAAGGCGCAGACATTTTTGCTATTTTTGAAAACACAGATGTAGCAAAATCATTGTTTATTGGCGGAGTCATTGGGCTTATTACAGCATTGGTGGTTTTTGCACGACAGGCCGCTGTGTTCCCTGAGGGAGCCGGTGCTGTATTAGGAAAAGGGATAGCCGAAGGCATTAAATCCATGCTTCCCGCAGTGTATATTTTGTTTTTAGCGTGGACGATCGTAGCGCTGATTGGTGAGCTTGGAACAGGCACGTATTTAGCCGGCCTTGTAGAAAAATCCGACTTGAACATTGGCTTTTTGCCGATGATTTTGTTTGTGACAGCCGGTATTATGGCTTTTGCAACCGGAACAAGCTGGGGATCGTTTGGGATTCTTCTTCCGATTGCCGGTGAAATCGCAGCAGCAACAGATATTTCGCTTTTATTACCGGCTTTGGCAGCCGTTTTAGCGGGTGCTGTATTTGGAGACCACTGCTCGCCGATTTCAGATACAACGATTCTCTCATCAACCGGGGCAGGGAGCAATCACATAGATCACGTGATGACACAAATTCCTTATGCGCTCGTATCTGCTTTAGCGGCGGCAGCAGGTTATCTTGTGCTCGGTTTTACGGAAAATATATTTCTTGGGCTTGCCGTGACGATTCTTTTACTAGTTATGTTTGCTTTTATTTTAAAAAGAACAAAGTAGAGTTTTTTAGAAGAAAGACCTGTATATGGGAAATATGCAGGTCTTTTTTGTTAGGTAAGCGGATTCGAAAAAAATTAACTGAATTATTCTAAAAAAATAATAAAAAAGATATTTACGAATATTTTAAAGAAGATTATAATAAAGATGGTCTTCAGAAATTATCTGAAAATACAAAATTTTGAACATTCAAGGAGGTCCATATATATGGAACAAAATCGTCCACAATGGGGGTCCCGCGCTGGATTTATTATGGCAGCGGTTGGCTCGGCCATCGGGCTGGGGAATATTTGGCGTTTTCCGGCTGTTGCTTATGAAAATGGAGGAGGAGCTTTTTTCCTGCCCTATTTATTTGCTTTATTAACAGCGGGTATTCCACTTCTGATCATGGAGTTCACAATGGGGCACAAATATCGGGGTTCAGCACCGCTGACGCTGACTCGTCTCAATAAAAAAGCAGAGTGGCTTGGCTGGTGGCAGCTAGCAATCTCGTTTGTGATCGCTACCTATTACTCTGTTATTATTGCCTGGGCAACATCGTACTCATTCTTTTCTTTCAAACTTACATGGGGTGAAACACCGCAAGACTTCTTGCTCGGTGATTACCTACAGGTAGTTGAGGCCGGCCAGTTTGGCGGATTTGCCAGTGGAGTTCTACTGCCACTTGTGATCATTTGGATTGTATCGCTTGGAATCTTAGTTTCTGGTATTAAAAAAGGAATTGAAGCAGCAACGAAAGTCATGCTTCCTGTTCTCGTTATTTTATTTTTAATTGTTGTTGTCCGTGCGCTGACGCTGCCAGGTGCACTTGAAGGATTGGATGCATTTTTCCAGCCTGACTGGTCAAAAATTACAGACGGTAAAGTATGGATTGCGGCTTACGGCCAAATTTTCTTTAGTTTATCTGTTGGTTTTGCCATCATGATCACCTACTCTAGTTATTTACCGAAAAAAGCGGATATTACAAACAACGCATTTATTACTGCTTTTTCGAATTCATCGTTTGAATTACTGGCTGGTTTTGGCGTTTTTGCCGCTCTTGGATTTATGGCCCAGCAGCAGGGTGTTCCAGTTAATGAGGTAGTATCAAGTGGTGTTATTTTAGCATTTGCTGTGTTTCCACAAATTATTAATGAGTTTCCTGTTGCGAATGGTTTCTTTGGTTTCTTATTCTTTGCTTCGCTTACGCTTGCAGGACTAACATCCCTTATCTCTATTGTAGAGACATTTGTTGCCGGTCTACAGGAGAAATTTAATATTTCGCGTACAGTATCCGTTCTTGTCGGCGGCGGTTTAGCAGCGGTTATTTCCCTTTTATTTGCGACAAAAGGCGGCTTAAACTTCCTGGATGTTACGGATTACTTTATCAATCAATTTGGTGTCGTTTTTGCTGGCTTCGTCGAAGTTATTTTAGTCGTTTGGGTATTCAAAGAACTTGATGCACTAAAACAGCATGCTGATTCAGTATCGGATATTCATCTTGGTGCATGGTGGAAATTCTGCTTAAAATTTGTTACACCGATCGTACTTGCTTATATGATGTTTGACAATATCCGCCAAAACATCACGGCTCCATACGGAGATGGAAGCTATTCTGCTTCTTTCCTATTTACTTATGGCTGGCTGGTTGCTGCAGCTGCTTTAGTCGTTGGAGTTATTTTGATGATCATTAAACCGTTTGGCAAACAAGGCAGGGGGGAAATGTAAATGAGCGCAAGTGCAGTTGTGATGATGATTGTCGGTGTTGTAATCATTTGGGGCGGCCTTGGTGCCAGCATTGGTCACGCAGTAAAAAAAGCAAAAGAAAACAAACATTCATAATAGCAAAAAGCGAATTTAAACGCTGTTCTGCTGAATACTTTGCAAAATCAAAGCCGGATTACCGATAAAGTAATCCGGCTTTTTATATTATTTACAGTAAACAGCGAGCCATTCCTATTTTTATGAGGAATGATTTATTTTTTACGCCAAATAAAATCAAAAGTCAGGATATTTTTGGGACGGGGAACGGTATACAGCCAGCCAATGGTTCTTGTGGACATCCATTGGCAAATAAGGGCTTGGACGACGATTTCCCAAGCGATGGCATAAGCTGTGATCAAGAAAATAAAACCATTAATCCAAAAAAGCGGTTTACTGGGATTCACACGCCTGTACTTGGCAATAATTAAAGCGATGACGCCAACGCCTCCGTTTGATACTCCCTGCCTTAATAAAATGGATACGCCTGTACCAAAAAAGAGGGAACCAAAAAACAAATCAATCCATACATTTGAAAAGGGTGATTCTAGGTATACGTTAAAAATGTTGACCGAAATAGAGGTAATCGTAATGCCGAGCAGTGTACCTAAAGCACTCATGCCCCCTAAATAGTGAACAGCGAATAAAAGCATGGAAGAATTAACAAGCCACAGCGCAATGCTTATTGGGATATCCATCCAGTAATTCAGCAGTACAGTCAGCCCGGCACCGCCGCCGGAAGGAATAAAGTTAGGGAATAAAAACACGCCCATAGCGAAGCCCTGCATAACCGCTCCCACACTGACTAAAAAATACTTTCTGACTAAAGCGCGGAAGGTCAATGGAGCATAACTTTTATTGTTGGTTTTCAGAAAAAATCATCCCCAATTACGTATAAAATGGCGTGCTCGTCCTCCTTTTTAAAGTGTATGCGGCACTGTATAAAAAGAATACGTAAGGAGACCATACATTTAATGAGCTGTTACAAAAACATTAAACGGGGTGTGCATGTGGGGAAACAGGCTGAGAAAGTAAGTATATGGTGTGTTGTAAGTATGGCTTCCATTCCGCTCGTCATGACATTAGGGAATTCTATGCTGATTCCCGTTTTGCCAATACTGGAAAAAAAGGTGGGTATTTCCTCTTTTCAATCCAGTATGATTATTACAAGTTATTCGGTTGCTGCTGTTTTTTTAATTCCGCTGGCGGGATATTTATCGGACCGGATTGGACGAAAAAAAGTTATTTTGCCCAGCTTGGTTCTTGCCTTGATTGGAGGACTTATTGCCGGATTTGCCTCTTGGAAAATGGCGGATCCCTACACCTGGATTATTATCGGCCGGATTCTGCAGGGGATTGGTTCAGCGGGAGCCATGCCTATTATCCTGCCGCTGGTGGGAGATCTTTACAAGGACAATGCGGAAAAAACAAGCGCCTGTTTAGGGACCATTGAAACATCGAATACATTTGGAAAAGTGTTAAGTCCGATCCTCGGATCTATACTGGCCGCCTTTTTGTGGTTTTTGCCCTTCTTTGCAATTTCTGCTTTTAGTTTAATCTCGATCGCATTAATTTTTTTCTTTGTGAAAGTGCCAAAAGGAAAGCAGGAAAAGCCAAAAAAATTCAAGGAATTTGTGAGTAATACGAAAAAGACCCTTAAAAAAGAAGGGAAATGGCTTTTTACCGTTTTTCTTTTAGGATTTTATGTGTTTTTGGTATTATTCAGTGTGTTATTTTACCTATCGGACATTTTGGAGAAAGTACATCAAATTTTTGACATAAAAAAAGGTTTTATATTAGCGATTCCGCTTTTCCTGCTTTGTATTGTGGCGTTTACAGTGGGGCGCAAAATCAAAGGGAATTTGCCAACTATGAGGAAAATCCTTATTGTTTGTTTGATTGTTACGTCTATTAGTGTGGTGTTTGTTGGCTTTGTCAGCAAGCAGCTGATCCTTCTTTTAGTGGTAACCAGCATCCTGGGAATGGCGATTGGAGCTGTTATGCCTGTACTGGATGCCATTATTACAGAAAACATCAAAAAAGAAGAAAGAGGCACCATTACCTCTTTTTACAGTGCAGCCCGGTTTGCTGGGGTAGCAGCAGGCCCACCTTTGATGTCTATCGTGATGGCAAAATTTTTAAATGGAGGGTATATTACAGCAGGCGTACTAGGGCTGATTATGCTATTTGTTGTCATGAAATTTATTCAGGTAAAGGAAATCGAAAACTGAAGACTTTTCCTGTCTTGGCAGGACCGGACAATCTATATGTGTTCCGGTCCTTTCTTTATTTTTATACGATCCGGCTTATTTACCTTTGTTTCCTTCTTTTAGAAAAGCAGGCTTTGCAAGGCCGATCGGCTTAATCAAGCTGATCGAGCCAACCGTAGCTGCAAAAACAGAAGCACCTACGATGATGGCATAAAGATCAAAATCCAAAAACAGTTTAACGAGGTTGTAAGAAATAACTAGAGAAAAAAGCGGAGACACGAGCCATACTTTCAGCAGCCTGCTGATAATGCCTTTTTGAAATATTTTTGCGCCTTCTTCCGAGAAGCCAATACCGAGAATACTGCATGTGGTCACCTGGGTTTGTGGAACAGGAATGCCGAATAGAGAAGCAATAATCACGAGTGTCCCGCCGAGACCTGAAACCGCACTTCCTTGAAGCAAGCTCAGGTCGGTCAGCTTTTTCCCATTTGTTTCGATCACTTTTGCGCCGAGAAGCAGCGCGCCCGCTGCGGTAAATAGTCCACCGATCACAATCCCGTTTTGGATAGAGATCAGCCCGGAAGCAGCGAGCGGACCGATCGAGTTGGCGACATTGTTCATACCGGCTGAAAAAGCTTCCAAAAATCCTGTGCCGATCACTAATACGGACAAAACTTTGATCCATTTCGGCTTTTTTAAAAACAACAGCCGGGCTTCTGCTCGTTTTACCCCTTTATTTAAAAGCCAGGCGAAAAAAAAGGCCACAATCGGAATAAGAATCCAATACATCATAATCGTCAACAGCGTACTGATAAATACTTGTTTATACGCCACCCCAACGCCAACAATCGCTCCTACAGTCACTTCACTTGTGGAAAGCGGGATACCGGAAATATTGGCGATAAAAAGTGAAATAGCGGCCGAGCAAAGAATGATCAAGGAAATGTGAATGCTGATCAATTCTTGTGGAATAATCCCTGAGCCGAGGGTTTTAGCTACTTCGCCGCCGCCTAAAGCCGCTCCGAGCAGCACGCCGATTCCGCAAATAACCAATGCCATCCGCCTGTTTTTTAATGCTCCAGAACCATAGGCAATACCCATGGAGGCAGCGGCTCCGCTTGCACCGATATTAAGTGCAAAGAAAAGGGCTGCCAGAAAAGCCAATAAGGTAATCATTTTCCTGTTCCGCTCCTATCCATTCGGGTAACGCCCGCCTTCTATTTTCTCACTGGACTAGTATCTTGTACGGGTCATTCCTAAACAAGCAGCTGTGCCTGCAGCTGGCTGCACCCCTTCCTGAAACAAACCAATCAATAGGTAAATTCCTAAAAGCAGTTTATTCAGCATTTAGAAAAAGAGTTCGAAAGGAAAAAGCAGGCTGAGCATATGCCCAAAGGAGCAAAAAATCAAGAACCATCTGAAAAATAGACGAATAAATTAGCTATATGCTGATAAGGTGAGAGACAAATGAATACTAACGTAAGCGGTTTGTCAGCAGGCAGGGAAAACGTTAAAAGGAGAGGAGCAGATAATGGCAGTCCGAATTTATCAAGGCCACTCTCACCAGCTGAGCTGTGCCGATGTGAATGTTGTGATTGACGTCATTCGTGCGTTCACTTTTGCCCACTACGCGTTTATAAAAGGGGCAGAGGAAATTTTACTGGCAGAAACAATCAATTCTGCACTTCAAACAAAAGAAAAAAATCCCACATACATGCTGGCTGGTGAAGAGAAGGGGCTCTACATCCCCGGATTTGACCTTGATAACTCTCCAGCCAGCCTCCTTGAAGCAAACGTGGAGGGGAAAATTCTCGTTCAAAAAACGACCAATGGAGTAAGAGCTGCGCTACATGCATTAAACGCCAGCCATGTATTTGTAACGGGCTTTTCCAATGCGAAAACAACCGCTCAATACATTCGCCGGCTTGTCGGGAAAAACGCGGACATTAATATAATCGCTTCCCATCCGAGTGGCGATGAGGATCTTGCCTGTGCCGAATACATGAAAGCTATTATTGAAGGAGAGGAAGACTGCTCCGCGTTTGAAACAGTTTCGAGAATTAGAGAAGCAGAGCCGGCACAAAAGTTTTTTGATGATAACCGGCCGGAATTTAAAAGTGCCGATATTACCCTGTGTGTGAAAGAGCTGGACACTGGTTTTGTGATGGAAGTAAACCAGAAAAATAATTTACCAAGAATTGTGAGGGTGAATGTATGAGGGACACAGGGCTGAACCTGCCGAAAAGAAGCAGTAAACCAAGAGGAAATGGGCTCACCATTCTGATTGATAACGGGGTTCCATTGCAGCTTTTTCAAGATACGATCAATAGTTCAGAAGCATATATTGATTTTGTGAAATTTGGCTGGGGAACAGCGGTTGTCACGAAGCATTTGGAAGAGAAAATTGCCTGCCTGCAGGAAAATAAAGTGAACTTCTTTTTTGGCGGCACGTTATTTGAGAAGTTTGTCAGTCAAAAGAAATTGAGTGATTTTGAGAAATTTATTCAAAAACATGGATGCCAGTACATCGAAATCTCAAACGGCACAATTGACATGACCAACAGGGAAAAAGCAGCTTATATAAAAGAGTTTGCTAAGGATTTTACTGTGTTTAGTGAAGTAGGGGCCAAAGACAGTGACAAATCTCTGCATCAAAATGCATCTCAATGGGTCGAATGGATTCTTGAAGACATTGAAGCCGGTTCAACAAAAGTGATCACCGAAGCGCGTGAAAGCGGCACAAGTGGAATTTGCCGGAGTAATGGGGAAATGCGCATGGAAATCGTGGATAAAATACTAGAAACGGGAATGGATCTGCAAAAAATGATTTTTGAAGCACCCTCAAAAAAATTACAGACTGCTTTTATCCAAATAGCTGGCCCGAACGTGAACCTCGCTAATATTCCATTTTCTGATGCGATCCCGCTTGAAACATTACGGCTTGGGCTGCGGTCCGACACATTTTCTTTAAACGAGCGATGTATAATGACAAAAGAGTATAAGATAAATAAGGTTTCTTCTGACAGTATCGATTTCTTTATATAAAGAAAAAGCTGCATCCCTCTTAACATAAGGGATGCAGCTTTTTCGTTTATTTCTATTTTAACAGCCGGCCGCATTTTCTCCTGCTTTGAAGAAATCACCTTTTGCGGGCACTTGATAATTATGATAAAGTAGCGGTATAGTGTAAGCCGATTGGAGATGGAAAAATGAGTACAAAAGAGGAATACTTGCGTAAACCAGAATGGTTGAAAATAAAGCTGAATACAAACGAGAATTACACAGGATTAAAGAAAATGATGCGTGAAAAGCAGCTTCATACAGTTTGTGAAGAAGCCAAGTGTCCAAACATCCACGAGTGCTGGGCTGTCCGCCGTACAGCGACATTTATGATTCTTGGCAGCGTCTGCACACGTGCCTGCCGTTTCTGTGCTGTAAAAACAGGTCTTCCGACAGAGCTTGACCTGCAGGAGCCGGAACGCGTAGCGGATTCGGTTGTGCAAATGAATTTAAAGCACGTCGTTGTTACAGCTGTTGCGCGTGATGATTTAAAAGACGGCGGTGCTTATGTATTTGCTGAAACGGTTCGGGCCATTCGCCGAAAAAATCCATTCACATCGATTGAAGTGCTTCCTTCTGATATGGGCGGAATTGAAGAAAACTTACAAATGCTGATGGATGCCAAGCCTGATATTTTAAATCATAACATCGAAACGGTCCGCAGCTTAACGCCGCGTGTTCGTGCGCGTGCAAAGTATGACCGCTCGCTTGAGTTTTTACGCCGTGCGAAAGAAATGCAGCCGGATATCCCGACAAAATCAAGCTTAATGGTTGGTCTCGGGGAAACAAAAGAAGAGATTATTGAAGTGATGGACGACCTTCGTGCGAACAACGTAGATATTATGACGATTGGGCAATACTTGCAGCCATCGAAAAAACACTTAAAGGTACAAAAATATTACCATCCAGACGAATTCGCCGAGCTGCGTGAAATCGCCATGTCAAAAGGGTTCAGCCACTGCGAGGCGGGTCCAATGGTTCGTTCTTCCTACCATGCGGATGAGCAGGTTAATGCTGCGGCAAAAGCGAAACACGCCGAGGGCGAAGCACAGGCGGCCCAATAAATGATTACGATTCAAAATGAAAGCTATGAAATTGTCGAGGAGCGGACGGAAGGATTTAATGAAGAAGCTTTCCGGGCCCGCTACAGTGATATTTTGGCAAAGTATGATTACATTGTCGGCGACTGGGGATATGGACAGCTTCGGCTCAAAGGGTTTTTCGAAGATGACAACAAAAAAGCGTCCTACGACAACAAGTTTTCGACTATACGTGATTATTTGCTGGAATACTGCAACTTCGGATGCGGCTATTTTATTTTAAAAAAGCTGCCTGTTGCGGCAGCACCGAAAAAACCAGCTGAGTCTCAAGGAAAATAATAGGCGGCGTGTTTGCCTATTTATAGGGCGCGATTCAATATGAATCGCGCCATGTTGTTTTAAGCGTTAAATTACTTCATATAAAAATTCTTTTAACTCCGCCGCTTCTTCTTCACCCATATTAAACGCATATTCAATATAGCCCGGCTCTTCCAGGTCATCGCGGCCGATAATGGCATATGTATTTCCCTGCAGGTTTAAAACGACCGATTTGCCGTAATAGCGGTCCGTCTGCATAAGGGCCAGGTCGTATCGGCTGTGTTCGCCGGCAAAGCTGACAAATCGCGTTACCGTCGTATCTTTTTCGTCATAAAGAAAAAAACGTTCACTCATGTGCTGTCCTCCGCTCTACATTTTCAACCATTGTACCACATGATACAATAGAAGCGGAAAGGATGGATGGCCTGTGTATTTTATTGACCGCAAGAAAATAGAAGCAACGCTTCGCTTTATGGAGCAGCAGCTCGATTTGTTCCACTCTCAGCCAGCCTGGGAAACAGTTATTGAAAGAGCGGCACTTGAGAGAATCGCCCAAACCGTTGTCGAATCGATTATTGACGTTGGCAATGCAATGATCGACGGCTTTATTATGCGTGATCCAGGAAGTTACGATGACATTATTGATATTCTGGACGATGAAAATGTCATTCTGCCAGAACAATCTGCTCCTTTAAAAGATGTAATCGCTCTTCGGAAAATGCTTGTCCGCGAATATATCTCTATTTCGCATGATGAGCTGGCGGCAGTATTTATCGCTAATAAAAAAGAATTGGCCGATTTTCCAAACCGTGTCCGTGCTTATTTGGAACATGAGCTTGGACCTGTTTCTGCATTTTTACCGGAAGAAGGAGAAAAGAAATGACACGTTATAAAGGCTATTTAATCGATTTAGACGGCACGATGTATGCCGGCACACAAATTATTCCGGGAGCAGCAGAGTTTGTTGACCGCCTGAATGCTGCGGGCCTTCCTTATTTGTTTGTGACGAACAACTCATCCCGGACGCCGGAACAGGTGGCGGACAAACTAGTGAAAATGGGTATTCATACACGCCCGGAAAATGTATTTACCACTTCGCGTGCAACGGCGCAGTTTATCCACGATGAAAAACCGGGAGCAACGGTGTATGTGATCGGAGAAGATGGCATCCTGCAGGCGCTTGCAGAGCAAGGCCTTGAAGTCGTGACGCATGAACACCCTGATTACGTCGTTACAGGAATTGACCGCGGTATTACATATGAAAAGCTGGCAGGTGCCTGCTTGGCTGTGCGTAACGGCGCCCGCTTCATTTCGACAAACGGCGATATTGCTATTCCATCAGAACGTGGCTTTCTGCCTGGAAACGGCTCGCTGACATCGGTGGTTTCTGTTTCAACTGAAACAGAGCCGGTCTTTATCGGAAAGCCGGAGCCGATTATTATGGAACAGGCTATGGAAGTTCTTGGCACGTCAAAAGAAGAAACGATTATGATCGGGGATTATTATGATACAGATATCCTGGCCGGTATTAACATTGGAATTGATACACTGCTTGTGCATACGGGTGTAACGCAGCCGGAGTTTTTGGAGCGGTATGACATCCAGCCGACTTACACACGAAAAAATTTAAATGAGTGGGAATTGTAAGAAACAGCACATTGCTGTTTCTTTTTTTGGGGTAAAAATGAGCACATAAGGGTATGAAGTCTATATGACTATTTTTAGGGGGCTCTTATGAATATTCCAAAAAAAACCACATCTTATTGGAAAGACCATGAAGCACCACGGTCATTTACTCCGCTGCAAACCGATTTAACAGCAGAGGTTGTCATTGTCGGTGGTGGGATTACCGGCATTTTAACGGCATGGAAGCTGGCTAAAGAAGGAAAAAAAGCAGTTCTGATTGAGGCAGGGAAATTGACCGACGGGACAACTGGATTTACAACCGCCAAAATTACCGCTCAGCACAGTCTTATTTATGATAAGCTGATTCGCACCTTCGGAGAAGAAAAAGCGAGACTTTATTACGAAGCAAATGAGGAAGCAATCGCTTTTATAGAGAAGACGGTCAAAGAGCTGGATATTGAGTGCGAGTTTTCAAAACAAGATGCTTACACGTATATTACAACCGATGAAATGCTTCCGGCGCTTGAAAAAGAAGCAGCCGCCTACCAAAAGCTCGGCATAAATGGAGGCTTAGCCGGCGTCTCTGCAGGGATGAATCTGCCTTTTCATGTAGAAGAAGCACTCGTCATGAGAGAGCAGGCACAATTTCATCCTGTGAAGTTTTTAGAAGCGCTTGTGAGGGATATGGCGGAGCAGGTTCACATTTTTGAAGATACACGGGCAGAGTCCATAGATGGACGGACGGTTAAAACAACAGACGGACATTTCATTACCGGGGATCATATTGTTGTGGCTTCGCATTATCCGTTTAATGACTTTGACGGTGCTTATTTTGCTAAGCTGCATCCGGAACGGTCCTATGCTATTGGGGTAAAAGGGGATTACACGCTCCAGAGCGGCATGTATATCAGCCAGGATCAGCCATCGCGCTCCGTCCGGTATACACGAATGGAAAATGGAGAGCAGCTGCTTATTATTGGCGGGGAAAATCATCCAGCCGGGCGCAGCAAACAGGAGACAACTCATCATTACAAAGAGCTGGCTGCGTTTGCCAAAAAGCATTTTGGAGCTGAAGAAGTCCTTTACCGTTGGTCCGCACAAGACTTAACCACACTGGATCAAGTTCCTTATATCGGGCAGATACATGAAAAAATCTATTTGGCAACCGGATACGCCAAGTGGGGAATGACGAGCGGAACAGTGGCCGCCGCGCTGCTAACCGATTTGATTGTACAGGGCAGCAGCCGGTACGCTGACGTTTATGATCCGAAGCGTACCAAAGTGAAGCCGACCGATATTAAAACATTTATTTCTCAAAACGCAGCCGTTGCAAAAGAAATGATCAGCGGAAAGTTAAAAGGAGCAGACAAAAAGGCCGACTCTCTAGAGCCCGGCGAAGGAGGCATCGTAACCGTAGGCGGCGAAAAAACCGGAGCGTACAAGGATGAACAGGGCAAGTGCCATTTTGTCGATATCACGTGTACGCATATGGGATGTGAAACAGCCTGGAATGATGCCGAACGCTCATGGGACTGTCCATGCCATGGCTCTAGATTTTCTTATGACGGCAAAGTGCTGGAAGGGCCGGCTGTTCAGCCATTGAAAAAGAAATAAAAAAGCCGCCTGTAAAAGGCGGCTTATTCGGTTTGGGCAGCACGGTGGGCAAGACGGCTCGCTGCAGCAGCGGCAAGGGCGCCGACAATATCATCTAAAAATGTGTGTACCTGTCCGGTTGATTTATCATTTAAAAACTCCAGAATACCTGGCTTTTGCTTATCAATATAGCCGTAGCTTGTTAATCCAATTGTTCCATAAACATTAATAATGGCAGTGGCAATTGTTTCATCAAGACCATACAGTCCCTCATCCGTTTTAATAATGGATTGAAGCGGTTCCGCCAGCTGGTTTTTCTCCGCCAGCATATCAAGCTGAATGCCGGTCAGAATCGCGTTTTGTACTTCACGCTTACGCAGTACAGCTTCTACATGCTCTGCTGCTTCTTCCAGCTTCAAATTAGGATGGTAAGGTTTTTGTAAATATAAAACAAGCTCCGCAATATCATCCACTTTAACGCCGCGCTCGGCAATCCAGCGGCGGGCCGTTTGTTCAGACATGCTCATGACGCGTTTCTTTTCAATACTCATCTTCCACACACCTTTTTTATCATTATATGTATTACTGCTGTTCCTATACCCGTTTTCATTGTGACATACTCAAGATGAAAATGATACAATAAGACAGAATAATCGGAAATGGGGGACGCTGTGTGAAGCCGTATGTGTACGTAACGAGAAAAGTGCCGGATGAAATAACAGCGAGATTGTCTGCTTCTTACCGGGTGGAAACATGGACAGAGGAGGACAGAGCTGTGCCGCGGGAAATTCTGCTCGAAAAAGCAGCCTCCGCTCATGCATTGTTAACCGTAATTTCAGACGTGGTCGATGAGGAATTGCTTTCACAGGCTGAACGATTAAAAGTGGTCGCAAATATGGCCGTTGGCTTTGATAATATTGATTTAGATGCGGCCAGCCGCCATGGTGTGGCCATTTGCAACACGCCGGATGTATTAACAGATACAACGGCAGATTTGACCTTCGCGCTTCTTTTAGCAACAGCACGCCGGGTAACGGAAGCGTCTGAGTTTGTGAAAGAAGGAAAATGGACAAGCTGGGCGCCGATGATGCTGGTTGGAACGGATGTGCATCATAAAAAAATCGGCATTATTGGAATGGGTAAGATCGGAACCGCTGTAGCCAAAAGGGCAGCCGGCTTTGATATGGATATTTTATATCATAACCGCAGCCGCCATGAAGTAGCAGAAGAAATGCTGGGTGCCCAGTACCGCAGCTTGGAGGAACTTCTAGAGGAAGCGGATTTCGTCGTTTGCCTGGCTCCGCTGAACGATGATACACGGGGCATGTTTCAGCGGGAACACTTTCAAAAAATGAAAAAAGATGCGATCTTTATCAATGCAAGCCGGGGACCGATTATCAATGAACAGGCACTAATAGAGGCACTCGAAGCCGGTGATATTGCGGCAGCAGGGCTGGATGTATTCGACAGCGAGCCGATTTCCGCTGATCATCCGTTTTTATCGATGAAAAATGTGGTAGCACTTCCGCATATCGGCAGCGCATCAAAAGAAACAAGGCTGGCTATGATGCAGACATGCTGTGACAATATTGAAGCGGTATTTGATGAACGTCCGCCCAAAACGCTTGTGAACAAAGATGTATTACAATTTTAAAAAAGAGCTGATCTTATAAAGATCAGCTCTCATCATTAAAATACTTGTTCAACTTCTACAACGCCAGGAACTTCTTCGAGCAATGCGCGCTCAATTCCTGCTTTGAGTGTAATGGTAGAACTAGGGCAGCTGCCGCACGCGCCAAGCAGACGAAGTTTTACGATCCCGTCTTCAATATCAACGAGTTCGCAGTCGCCGCCGTCGCGAAGCAGGAATGGACGTAATTTATCAAGTACTTCCTGTACTTCACTGAACATTTGTTGTTCTTGTGCTTGCATGAATCATCGGCTCCTTTCGATTCGATACATATATTATAATGATTTTAAATTGAAAATGCAATTTCTCCTTTAGGGAAAGAGAAAAAGGATGTTTTATTCTCAGAACTGCTGTATGGAATGAAAAAGTGTTTATAAAAGATTGTCAGGGCAATAGAACACTATACGCATAAATAAGGAGAGGATTATCTTGAAAGAATGGAAAATGTACATAAACGGTGAATGGGTAACAGCGGATGAACAAATTCAAGTCGTGAATCCGGCAACAGGCGAAACCTTTGCATCCGTACCAAAAGGCGGCGCTGTAGAGGCGGAGCGGGCTGTAGATGCAGCTTATGAAGCATTTCGCACGTGGTCCCAAAAAACGGCCGGTGAGCGATCCGAATTATTACGAAATTGGCATCGCCTGATTGACGAGCATAAAGAAGAAATTGGCCGGATTATGACGGAGGAGCAGGGAAAGCCGCTTCAGGAAGCCATTGGCGAAGTGAATTATGCGAACAGCTTCATATTATGGTATGCAGAAGAAGGAAAGCGGGTGTACGGAGAAACAATTCCCGCCTCCGATCCGAAAAAGCGCTTGTTTGTTTCACGCCAGCCAGTAGGCGTTGTCGCGGCCATTACACCATGGAATTTCCCGGCAGCCATGATTACACGCAAAGTCGGACCAGCACTGGCATCCGGCTGTACGGCTGTAGTAAAGCCGGCTTCTTCCACTCCTCTTACAGCGCTGAAGCTTGTTGAACTCGCTCACGAAGCGGGTATTCCAAAAGGGGTGCTGAATGTTGTAACCGGTGATTCAAAATCAGTGGCTGGCTCCTGGATGGAAGACAGCCGTGTGCGCAAAGTGACTTTTACAGGTTCAACGGAAATCGGCAAAGTGCTCATGAAGCAGGCAGCAGATACAATGAAAAAAGTATCGCTTGAGCTTGGCGGCCATGCGCCATTTATTGTTACAGCCAATGCAGATATCCAAAAAGCAGCCACAGGCTTGATCGGCTCAAAATTTCGTAACGCCGGCCAAACCTGTGTGTGCGCCAACCGTGTATACGTTCATGAATCCATTGAGCAGGAATTTACGGAGGCGTTCAAAGCAGAAGTGGCGAAATTACGTGTCGGAAATGGAATGGAAGAGGGCATAACGATTGGCCCGCTTATTGATGCGGATGCAGTCGAAAAAGTACAAAACCAGTTAAAAGATGCGAAAGAAAAAGGGGCAGTCGTTGAAATGGGCGGTGAAGCAGACGGAAACTTTATTACGCCTGCTGTTCTAACGAACGTGACAGATGAGATGGAATGTATGGTTGAGGAAACATTCGGTCCGCTGGCACCGATTGCCACGTACCGTACAACCGAAGAAGTGATAGAGCGCGCGAACAACACACCATTTGGCCTGGCGGCTTATGTGTTCTCGGAAAATATTTCAGAAGCCATTGCGATAAGCGAAGGGCTGGAATATGGCATTGTCGGATTGAATGACGGACTTCCATCTGTGGCTCAGGCACCATTTGGAGGCTTTAAAGAGAGCGGGCTTGGACGCGAGGGCGGCCATCACGGCATGGAAGAATTTTTAGAAGTTAAATATATTTCGCTTGGATTGTAAAAGCAAAAAAAACCGGCTGAAGGAGCCGGTTTTTTTATTATCCGTTATGATATTTGTACATCCATAAAACGCCTGATTTCAAGAAGCGGGCAACACGTCCAGTAATAGCCCGGTCCGCTACAAAACCAAAGCCCTGTTTTTTGCCAAGAGAACCAAGTACGCCTTTAAGTTTCATTTCCGGCATTTTTTCCGGAAGCGGCTCGTTTCTCCAACGCTTTTGAAGCACATCGACAATCTGTTCTGCTTGTTCTTCCGCAAGCTGTGCGCTCGGTGCATGAGGAAGGCTTGCGCAGTCTCCCACTACATAAACATGTTCATTGCCGGGCAGGTTATGGTGAGGCGTCAATACAACGCGGTCAGAGCGGTCTTTTTCCACATTCATCTGCCGGACAACAAGGCTCGGCTGAATGCCTGCAGTCCATACAACAGCGTCCATTTGATATTCGTCTTCACGGTTGTAAATACGGTCAGGCTCAACACGCGTAATGTTTGCATCTCTCACTACTTCCACACCGTGGTCGGTAAACCATTTTTCAATGTAACGGCTTAAACGCTGCGGGAAGTCTTTTAAGATACGCGGTCCGCGGTCAAACAATTTAATATCAAGATCCGGACGGCTTTCACGAAGTTCACTCGCCAATTCGATTCCAGAAAGACCTGCACCTACGATACCAACTTTTGAACCAGCCGGCATGTTGTTCAGCTTTTCATACGTGGCACGCGATTTTTGGATGGACTGAATGCTGTATGTATACTCTTCAGCCCCTGGCACGCCGTGATATTTATCCTCACAGCCAAGGCCAATAACAAGGTCGTCGTAAGCAAGAGCGCCTTTTGCTTTTAACTCAACTTCTTTTCGATCTAAGTGAATAGCTGTAATTTCATCGTAAATAATATTTAGTTTTTCATGCTCTGGGAAAGATACACGGACCTCATGATCGGAAGCGGTTCCAGCCGCCAGTGCATAATACTCCGTTTTCAAGCAATGATATGGCACTTTATCAACCAGTGTAATCGTTACGTCATCCGGCAAATGATTGGGCAACAGCCTGAGCAAAACACGCATATTGCCATATCCGCCTCCAAGCAAAACTAAATGTCTCATATGTATGACCCCTCTGCTTCGTATTCATATGTACAGTATTCATTTATTCATATCCGAGTATAACGAAGATAGCCCTATTATTCAACAGACTTCGCGAAACTTCACGCTTTTTTCTGCACGTAAATGATAGTACAATAAAACGGGTGAGGTGAAAGATAAAATGAAGCCAATTATTGAGTTTTGCGTCAGCAACTTAGCAAGCGGTTCGCAGGAAGCATTTGAAAAATTGGAACGGGATCCGAACTTGGATGTGATCGAATATGGCTGCTTAAGCTACTGTACACGCTGCTCGGAATCTCCATTTGCGCTTGTAAATGGAGAAGTTGTCAATGGAGCGACACCTGACGAGCTTGTTTCGAATATATATACACATATTGACCAAACGTGGCTGTTTTAAACATTAAAAAACCGGATGCTGTCCAAGGCAGCCGGTTTTTCTTATGTACACTTTAAGTCGTTTTCATTTGCTCGCGTAATTCATGCCAGCGGTCACGCGCCATTTCCACGATTTGTTTTTCGTTTGACTGGCGCTGCCCTTCAATCACTTTTGAAAAATAGGTAACGGCTTTTTCCATGCGTCCCAGCTTTCGATTCAGTTCACCGAGGAGATAGAGCACTTTAATTTCAGACATTTTCTGTGCTACATCCTCCACAGAAAAAGCTTCCTCATACTCACGGACAGCGATAGACAAAAATCGCTTTTCTTCTTTGTTGCGGCCCATGTCTCGATAGATCCATGCTGTGCGAAGGGCGAGACCTGCCAAAGTTAAATGCTTTTCTTTTTTCAGTACGCCAGAATAAAGAGCGAGCTTATAGCTTTTAATCGCTTTAGCTGGCGACCGCTCACCGCTGAAATCCTGCTCGACCCAATGATCGGATACCGAAGCTTTTAATACTTCTGCTGTTCCTGGTGCAAAATAAGAAGTAAAATCCTCTGTAAATGAATAGCCGCAATGCATACAAACATGCACATTGTAAAAAAGAGGATTTACCTCTCCCGCTTCATAAAGCGGTTTTAAGTCCGTATCCTGGCCAATGACTTTAACAGCACTTTTACGAACTTTCGTTATGCTAAAGGACTGCTGGCAATGAGGACACTTCATCATTTTATGATAAATTAATGGGGCATCAGACATGATAAAACCTCCTTTTTTTCTAAAATAAAGGTCTTTTTACTTATTTTATTATACAGGAATTGGAGGTAAAAAGAATTAATTTGAATAAAAAAATCAATGAGCGGTTCAGTTGAGGATTTGTTCTATTCCTCGTATACTAAAAGAAAATGAAAGGAGCGATTCCTTTGGCGGATCAACAAGTTGTTACAATTACGGAAGCTGCGGCTTTTCAAATAAAAGATATGATGAAGCAAAACGAAGAAGAAGGGTCATTTTTGCGGGTAGCCGTTCATGGTGGCGGATGCAGTGGATTATCATACGGTATGGGTTTTACGCCTGAAGCAGAAGAAGGCGATATGGAACTTCTTCAGCACGGTATCCCGATTGTGGTAGCCAAAAAGGATGCCCCGATTTTGAAGGGAACGATAGTGGACTACAAGCAGTCGCTGATGGGCGGCGGATTTACGATTGATAATCCAAATGCCATCGCGTCCTGCGGCTGCGGATCCTCTTTCCGGACAGCAACAGAAACGGGAACACCGGAAAACTGCTAATAAAAAAGCCTGGCTGTATCTACGGATGCAGCCAGGCTTTTTTATTGGCTTGATTTCTTTTTTCGCGTAAACCAAACCGACACAAGCGGAATGATGACGAAAAACAGAATAAACAAAGCAAAGATTAATTGTAAAAGCCAATAATCATTATACAAGCTGCTGCCTCCTAAAAGCTTTTTACCTTTAATATGGGACAGCAGGAAGATTCTTATACAAAAAGACTTACATAAAAGGAAATAGCATGAATAAAACGGACAATAATAAGGAGGAAATTATTCCTGTTTTTTCTATTTATTAAAGTTTTTTAAATTATCTGTAAAGTCTATATTTTAAAATAAAAAGTAGATTACAATGAAGGTGGTTTTTGTCGAACGATCTATTACATGAAAGAGGAGTTTTTAAATGAGAAAAATTGGACAGGCTTTATTTGCACTTGTACTCGTCATTGGCACATTACTTCCGTTTCATGTTCCAGCGAGCGCCGCATCGATCACGGTGGCGGATGCAATTGCTAATAACTCGGGTACAGCCACCGTCGAAGGCTATATCGTTGGCTACGCACTATCAGGAAGCAGTTATACAACAGATCCTGCACGTTATCAAAATACAAATATTGGTATAGCAGATGAAGCAGGGGAAACAGATCCAGCTAAAATATTACCAGTGCAATTAACAACAAATTTCCGGCAGGGAATTAATTTGAAAGATTATCCAGAAAACCTCGGCAAAAAAGTGCGGGTGACAGGCTCTCTTGAAGCGTATTTTGCAGTTCCTGGCTTAAAATCACCAACGTCGATTGAACTCTTGGATAACGGAACCGAAGAACCAGAAGGGCCTGAGGAGCCGTCAAACCTTAAAAAAGAACCAATTTCCGACGTGCGTCAAAAAGCAGAAAACACGAAGGTGTGGATGTCTGGTACAGTAACGGCTGTTTTCGGAAGCACGGTATATATTCAGGATGAAACCGCCGGTATTGTTTTATATGGTTCCGGTATGAATGTAAAGCTAGGTGATGTAGTAGATGTGAAGGGAAGCATTGATGACTACAATTCTCTTTTAGAGATTAACGTATCATTCGGCAGTGTAACTGTAACCGGCCAGGCCGGTGTACCGGCACCGTTAACCGTAAGGGCTGATCAATTTACAGAAGAAGTGGAAGGGGAGCTTGTTACAATCAACAACGTTTCTGTTTCCAGTTTTTCAGGCGGCAATTACACAGCAAAGGATGAAGAAGGAAATAACTTTCAAATCAGGCCGCAGGATGCATCACTTCTTGCCATAAACACCAAATACGATTCGGTAACAGGGGTTGTCGGCTCTTACAACAACGTTTATCAATTAATTCCGCGTCATGCAGCGGATATTGAACCTGACTCTTCTAAGGCTGGAGCAGTAACGGCCAATCCGGCAGCGGGCGTTGTTAAAGCAGGAACGAGTGTTACATTGTCTTCGCCAACAGAGGGTGCCGACATTCGTTATACGCTGGATGGCTCTCAGCCGACAAAAGAAAGCGTGCTTTATACAGAACCGATCATGATTAATGAAAACAAAACGATTCAAGCAGCAGCATTTAAAGAAGGCTTAAATGACAGTGCTGTTTCCTCTTTTTCATACGTTATAGAAAAAGAAAACATTCGCATCCATGATATTCAAGGAGCTGGACACAGTTCTCCTTATAATGGTTTAGCTGTTGAAGATGTAGAAGGAATCGTGACCCATATCGTTGACAGCAGTAACTTTTACATGCAGAGCATAGAAGTAGATGAGGATGAAAATACGTCAGAAGGTATTCTCGTTTACAAGCGGAGCCACGGGTTGTCGCAAGGAGATCTTGTCTCTGTTGATGGTACGGTAAAAGAATGGGTGCTTGATGGATATGCGGAAAAGCTTCAAACAGATCTCCCCGTAACGGAAATTAGTGCGGGTACTGTCAGTAAAAAAGCATCCGGACAGCCGCTGCCGGCACCGGTTGTGTTGAATAAAGATCGCATGATGCCAATGAAAGTGATTGATAACGACCAATTTGGCATATTCGATCCACAGCAGGACGGCATTGACTTTTTTGAGAGCATGGAAGGCATGCGCGTTCAAGTGAATAATCCGAAAATCATTGCTCCGCAGAGATACGGAGAGGTAGTGGTTGTGCCGGAAAATATAGAAACCAATACAACAGCGGGTGCTCTTCGGATTGAAGCAGACGACTACAACCCAGAACGTATTCATCTTGATTTGGATAATGAAGACTTTGTAGCAAAAACAGGCGACTCATTTGCCGGTCCTGTCACGGGTGTCGTCAGCTACGGCTACAGTAACTTTAAAGTGCTGGCAGACGAAGTGCCTGAAGTGATTGACGGAGGGGTAAAAGCAGAAGAAACAACTCTTACATCAACGAAAGATGGACTAACGATTGCTTCTTACAATCTCGAAAACTTTTCAACGGTTTCAGGCGAAGAGAAAACAAGACGCCTTGCCATGGGAATTGTAAATGGAATGAAGTCGCCGGATATCATTGGTGTAACAGAAGTACAAGACAATGACGGGCCAGCAGATTCTGGTACAACGGACGCATCTCAAAGCGCTGCCGTACTGATTGAAGCTATAAAAGAGCTAGGCGGACCGGCTTATGAGTACACGGATGTGGCGCCAGTCAATAAAGAAGACGGCGGACAGCCGGGCGGTAACATTCGTGTTGGCTTCTTGTACAATCCGGAACGTGTTAGTCTTGCGGAAGGAATAAAAGGAAGCGCGACAGAAGCGGTTGCCTATGTAGATGGGAAATTGACTGCTAATCCTGGCCGGATTGATCCGGAAAATGAAGCGTTTGAAAATAGCCGTAAGCCGCTGGCTGCTCAATTTACATTTAAAGGTGAAAAGGTCATTGTAGTGGCCAATCATTTTAATTCAAAAGGTGGAGATGAGCCGTTATTCGGAAAGAATCAGCCTCCTTATTTAGGAAGTGAAATCCAGCGCAAGCAAATTGCTGCGCTTGTAAATGGCTTTGTTGAAGATGTAAAGTCAGCGGATCCAAATGCGAATCTGGTGCTTTTAGGTGATTTTAACGATTTTGAATTTACCGAGACTCTTTCTATTGTAAAAGGAGATGAGCTGATTAACATGATTGAAAGAGTACCGGCAGAAGAGCGATTCACGTATTCCTATCAAGGAAATGCACAGGTGCTCGACCATATTCTGGTCACGAATAATATGGCTGCTTCTACTGAAGTGGATATTGTGCATACCAATTCACAATTTATGGAGGAGCATGGACGGGCGAGCGACCATGATCCGGTAGTTATCCGGACGACCTTTGCAGAAGATTATCCAGAAGCGGAAATCGTTTATGTGCCGGCGATAGAGAAAAAACAGTTTGTGGCTGCACAGCCGGGGATTCATCTGAAGTTTGATGAAGGTGCCCGTTTTAGCAAAGGCATTATTGTAAAGCATTCAGCTAAACTGCAAGGAGAAGGATTAAAGTATAATACCGTTATCGTTTCCACGCCGAAAAAAGGGCAGGTTATTGATTTGCGCGATGCAGAAGTGAAAGAAGTTCAAATCGATACAAAGCAGGAAGTGGAGATTATAGGGGCTGACAACGTAAAAAAATGGACAGATTTACGGGAAAAGAAAACAAAAAAACCGGCTGCTTCCTAAGCAGTACAACCGCTTGGCCGCTGCCAGGCGGTTTTTTGTGATGAAGCGTCTGCAGCAAAAAAGCCGGCATACCAGGGGCATGCCGGTTTTTTTCTATGTTATAAGGCTTTTAATGCTTCGGAAACTGGGACAGTACCTTTGACAATTTCAAAGATCCGGCCCTCTGTTTGGGGGGCGAGCAGGCTTTGAACGAGTACTTCAGCAACATCAGCCCGTGCAATGGACTCCGTTCGATTCGCAATTTGGGGAGCTGCTTCAATTTTTCCGCTGCCAGCTTCATTTGAAAGGATACCGGGACGAACGATCGTATAAGTAAGACCGCTCTTCATTAAATGAGCATCTGCTTCATGCTTGGCCCGAAGGTAATGCTGCAGAGCTTCAGGCCCTGCATCTGGCCGGTCTGCTCCCATTGAACTGAGCATGACAAAACGCTCAATACCATGTGAAACGGCCAGGTCAATGGCTTTGATTGCTCCGTCACGGTCAACAGCCGTTGTTTTATCGGGGCCGGTTGCTGAACCGGAGCCGGCTGCAAAAATAACCGCGTTCACATCATTCATCGCATAACTAAAGTCCTGCTCCAGGTCGGCCAAAACCGGTCTGGCACCAAGCTGTTCCATGTCTGCCATCTGGTCGGTTTTCCGAACCATTGCTTTAACGTGATGCTGAATATTTTCAGCCAGACTTTGGACAACGAGGCGGCCGGTTGTACCGGCTGCACCGATCACAAGTACATGCATAGTGAACCACCCTTTTTTCCGTTTCCTATTCCTTTACCCGCTATTAAGGGATTAAAACAAGGACGTGCTGTGGAGCGGCTGGACTTTTGCATCCGGATCAATATAAGATTTTGCATTGTTAACGGCCGTCGGCGCCTCTCCAAATCCAGTGGCAATTAGCTTTACTTTACCTGCGTATGTTGCCACATCACCGGCTGCATACACACCTGGGATATTTGTCTCCATACGTGAATTGACCACAATCGAATTTTTCTCAATGTTAAGCCCCCAATTTTTCATCGGGCCAAGTGAAGAAATAAACCCGTAGTTCACAAGGAGGTCATCGATCTCTAGCGATTTCTTTTGGTCGCCTTTCACTTCCTCAAGCGCAAGAGTCTGCCCGTCAAAGGATATAGGAACAAACGGCGTCATAACCTGGACATCTGATTTGTGAAGCAAGTCCACACTGTGTTCGTGGGCGCGAAATTTGTCACGCCGGTGAATAATGGTCACTTCTTTTGCGGTTTTTTCAAGCATCATCGCCCAGTCAACCGCAGAATCACCGCCTCCTAGAACCGCGACGCGACGGCCTGAAAAAGAGGAAAGGTCATTGACAAAATAATGAACGTTGGGCAAAGTATCTGCGCCATCAAGCTCAAGTCGCCGCGGCTGAAAAGCACCGTTGCCCGCGGTAACAATCACCGCTTTGGTTTCATGCTTTCCCTTGTCTGTTCCAAGAACAATGCTGCCGTCTGGATTTTTTTCGAGGGACTGAACGGCCTCCTCCAGACAGAGTTCCACTGGAAAACGATTCATTTGTTCGACAAGCCGGTCAACCAGCTCCTGTGCACGCACTGCCGGAAAAGCAGCTACATCGTAAATAAACTTTTCTGGGTAAAGAGCGGATAACTGTCCGCCCGGCTGCGGCAGGCTTTCGATAATTTTAACAGAAGCACCGCGCATTCCTGCGTAAAAGGCGGCAAACAGGCCGGTAGGACCTGCCCCGATAATCGTAATGTCTTTCACTCATAATCCCCCTTTTTAAAAAGCCATAAGATTGATGTATATGCCATCTTTGCTTTATTATGTCTTATTTTACAAAATTCCATAAGGGAAGTCTCATTTCAAATTTCTTGTCCAAATAACTTGAAAAAAGCAGTCAAAGCGTCTATGATAAAACTAGTTATGCACATTGTTAACATTTTGTGACAAAGTAAGAGGTATTTTTTTATACTCATACGTGAAGATTATCACATTCTTCGCGTGAATATTTTTAGTAGAGGTGGATAAAGATGACAGTGAGAAAGCCGAAAATTGTAGTACTAGGCGCCGGCTATGGCGGTCTTATTACTGTAACACGTCTTCAAAAAGCATTATCTGTAGATGAAGCAAATATTGTGCTCATCAACAAAAATGATTACCACTATGAAACAACATGGCTTCATGAGGCATCAGCGGGCACAATGCACCACGATCGTGTACGCTACGATATCGATGCAGTCATCAACCGCAGCAAAGTAGAATTTATTCGCGCGGAAGTAGAAGATATTAAAACAGATGAAAAGAAAGTCATTTTAGATACAGGCGAAGTAGAGTATGACTACCTTGTGATCGCCCTTGGCGGGGAATCTGAAACATTCGGAATCGAAGGACTAAAAGAACACGCTTTCACCATTTCGAACGTAAACACATCCCGTCAATTGCGTGATCATATTGAATTCCAGTTTGCAACTTATGCAAATGAAGAAGAAAAAAATGATGAGCGTTTAACATTTGTAGTCGGCGGTGCCGGCTTTACAGGTATCGAGTTCCTTGGTGAGCTTGCGAACCGTGTTCCTGAGCTTTGCAAAGAATATGATATTGACTTTTCAAAAGTGCGTATGTACTGCGTAGAAGCAGCACCTATGGTTCTTCCTGGTTTTGACCCTGAGCTTGTTAAATATGCGGTTGCACAGCTTGAGAAAAAAGGTGTTGAGTTCAAAATCGGTACACCGATCAAAGGTGCAACAGCTGACGGCATTATCGTGGCAAAAGGCGAAAACGAAACAGAGGAAATCAAAGCAGGTACAGTTGTTTGGGCAGCAGGTGTCCGCGGCAGCAGTATCATCGAAAAATCAGGCATTGAAAACATGCGTGCACGCGTAAAAGTAACGCCTGAACTTCGCGCTCCTGGCCATGACGAAATCTTTATTTTAGGTGACTGTTCACTTGTGATCAACGAGGAAATCAACCGTCCGTACCCGCCAACGGCGCAAATCGCGATGCAGCAAGGGGAAACGGTTGCGAAAAACCTTGTGAAGTTAGTGAAAGGCGAAGGGAACCTTGAATCCTTCACACCGAACATTAAAGGTACAGTGTGCTCACTTGGCGATAACGATGCAATTGGTGTCGTGTTCGATAAAAAGCTTAAAGGCACAAAAGCTTCATTCATGAAGAAAATGATTGATAACCGCGCACTATTTATGGTCGGCGGCCCTTCACTCGTCTTGAAAAAGGGGAAATTCAACGTCCTGTAAAAAGCAAAAGAGCCTCTTTAAAAGAGGCTCTTTTTTTATGGAAAGAAAGGATGCGTTTGGATGAAAAGGGGAAAGGTATGGCTGGCGGCAGCCGGTCTGGTTATTGACAGCCGCGGGCGCTGGCTTGTTGTGAAAAAAGCATATGGCGGGCTGAAGGGACAGTGGTCCCTGCCGGCCGGATTTGTGGATGCGGGCGAAACAGTAGATGAAGCCGCTGTCCGAGAGGTGCGCGAGGAAACAGGAATTGAAGCATCCGTGTGCGGGGTGGCCGGTATTCGGTCTGGCGTCATTCAACATGATGTCAGTGATACCATGGTCGTTTTTCATATGATGCCGTCAGAAGAAAAAGAGCCGGAAGCATGCGGGAGAGAATTACTCGCTGCGCGCTGGATGGCCGTTTCGGAACTGCAAGAAAGTTCCGATACGTCCGTGCTTTTGTGCCGCATAATTGAATCATTTGAGGCGCCGGGTTTAACTTCTCTCGATATCTCAGATCCAGGTCCGCAGTTTGGCTATACAGCATACCGCTTTTTTGGGTAAGAGGATAAGGGAATAAAAAGAAAGAAAATGGTTATACTAAACCGGGAAAGTTTATTTCCTTTTCAAAAGGAAATACTTCTATAAAGCACTGGATACGCGTCCCCCTCGTATCCAGTGCTTTTTTATGTGGAAAGCAGGATTACTGTCTGGTTAAAAGCACAACATAACGAGTTTTCTCTCTTTTTCGTTCATTGACCTTTTGAAAGCAGTTCAGTACACTTAAATGTATATAAATAGGGGGAATGGCTCCATGCATATTGCCGTTGTACTTGTATCTGCCTTGCTGTTTTTTGTTCTGTTTTTTGGCATTGGGTTTATTTTAAACATGCTGCTGCGCATGACGTGGATTATGGCTTTTATTTATCCGCTTGTGACGATCGCCATTGTGGACAATATCAGCACACTTGATTACTTGTTTCAGCCGGGAGAATCATTCGGTATTCTCAGCGGGCGGATGATCGGGCTTCAGCCGGTCGATATTGCCATTCTATCGTGCGGTTTTTTAGGCGCTATTGGAAGCGGATTCGTTATGCGGCTGCTGCGTGCAAAAGGCTATCAAATGTTTTAAGAAAGCGGCCTCTTTAAGGTCGTTTTTTTGTTTTGTAAAAGCTTGTCCAATGCTTCAATTCCTTTAAGCAGGTTTGGCGATGGCCGGCAAAAGTCTTTTTCTTCCAGAATGAAAATGGGTGTTTCTTCGTATCCAGGCCTTTTTCTAATGATATCGATATTTACTTTACTGGTCATTACTCCTACCCACGCCAGCAGGATGACATCCGGCTTTTTTTCCAGTACCGTTTCCCAATCGGTTTGTAAGCTTGGCATAAGTCTATCCTCAAATATATTGATTCCGCCGCACAGTGTACTGATTTCGGTGAGCCAGTTGGTGCCTCCGGGTGTAAATAATGGCTTCGGCCACCATTCCCAATAAAGACGCACACGGTCTGTCCATTCACGTGATCTGTACGGCTGTAGTGCCCGCATCCACTTGCTTCGAGCTTCTCTTCCATCTGTTCCACAAGCTTCGGCAATTTGCTCAATGGAATGTCCGATATCGTCAAGTGAATGGGGATTTGTCACGATATGCGGAATGCCAAGCTGCTCCAGTGCTTCTATATTTTTCTCCATTCCTGGTACACTGAGCGAGGCCAGCACCATATCCGGCTGAAGAGCGGCCAGCTTCTTCATATCAATAGCTAAATCAGGGCCAAGCCTGGTTCGGTCTAAGTCGGAAAAGTCGTCTACAGCGACAATTTGCTCTTCCAGACCAAGATACTGGCACACTTCAGTATTGCTTGGGCAAAGCGATACAATCCTCATTCCAACACTCCTATCCATTTTCCCTTATAATAACACGTGAGGTGATGAAAATGTTTGTAATCAAAAACGAACCCTTTTTGGAAACTGAAGCAGATGCGCTGCTTATTGGCCTGTTTGATAAGCCGTTGAAATTTGAGGAAGTGCTCGAACCGCTCGATCAAGCTTTTTCCGGGCAGCTGACAGAACTAGTGAAAAACGGTGATCTTTCCGCGAAAGAGGAACATACCTCTGTTATTCCAGCTCTTGGCCATATTCCAGCTAAGCGAATGGTCACAGTTGGGCTTGGCAAAGAAAAGGAAGCGGATTTTCATGCCATTCACCGATCTGTCCAAAAAGCAGCCAAGCAGTCCAAGCCATATGGTCTGGAATCAATTGCCATTGTACTCGATTCTTTTATTACAGAGAACGTGACAGCCGTTGAAGCGGCAGAGGCTGTTACCGAAGCACTGTTTTTAGCGCGCTTTGAATACACGGGATACCGCACGCCGGGTAACGAGCCGGAAAAGCAGTTAACGACAGTTGTCGTATATACAGAGGCAGATTCGGACGAAATTCAGGCGGCATGTAAAGTAGGAAAAACGATGGCAGAGGGCACGAACACAGCGATTCGTTTAACTGCTACTCCGCCGAATATGATGACAGCCAGTGATCTTGCTCTTCATGCGGAGAAATTGGCCGAGCAGTATGGTTTTGAACTGGAAGTACTGGAACGAGAAGATATGGAGAAAATCGGCATGGGTGCTTTTTTAGCTGTTGCCCAAGGATCGGCTGAACCGCCTAAAATGATTACACTCAAACATAACCCAACAGATGTCTGGGAGGATGTACTGACATTTGTCGGCAAAGGAGTCACTTTTGATACAGGTGGCTACTCTATTAAGCCGAAAGATGGCATTGTCGGCATGAAAACGGATATGGGCGGCGCGGCGGCTGTGCTTGGTGCGATGGAGATTATTGGAGAACTGCAGCCGGACCAGCCGGTTATGGCTGTGATTCCTGCGACAGACAATGTGATTAGTGCCAATGCTTTTAAACCAGATGATGTAATTACTTCTTTGTCGGGGAAAACGATCGAAGTGAAAAATACAGATGCGGAAGGCCGCCTTGTGCTGGCAGATGCAATCACGTATGCCAAACAGCAGCGTGCCGGTAAAATTGTGGACGTGGCCACACTGACAGGCGGAGTGATCATTGCGCTTGGAAAAGATAAAACAGGTGCGATCACAAACAATGAACCGTTTTTTGAGCAAGTGCTTGAAGCATCACATGAAGCGGGGGAAATGATCTGGCAGCTTCCGCTGACTGAATACGATAAAAAGAGAATTCGAACAAGCGATGTGGCGGACTTAAACAATTCTCCGGGACGGGAAGGCCATGCCATTATGGGAGGCGGCTTTATCGGCGAGTTTGCAGAAAGCACGCCCTGGGTGCATCTCGATATAGCTGGCAGTGCAGAGCTGACACCGGGAGTCATGACACGGACATTGGCGATTTTAGCACTTTCAGATCAGTCTGAATAATTTGTTTATTAACTATATTAGAAAAGTATATTGACAAACGGGCAGGCAATTTGCTATCTTTAAGCGGTTCTTTAGTAATTTAGCAGATTAAAGTGTTGGAGGTATAAGAAGAGATGAATGCAGTTGTTTTTGCTGTCATTGTAATGCTCATCCTCAGCCTGCTCCGCGTCAATGTTGTATTTTCCCTTATTACGGGTGCTCTTGTCGGCGGGTTAATAGGCGGACTTGGAATGGATGGGACCATTGCAGCGTTTTCTGAAGGAGTCGGGGGCGGTGCAAATGTGGCGCTCAGCTATGCAATGCTTGGCGGATTCGCCGTTGCGGTTTCAAGCACGGGGCTTCCAGAAGCACTTGTTGCGTTTGTATTAAAGTTTATTGGAAATAAAGAAGAAGCACGTTCGAAAAAGCTGCCGAAAGCTCTTATTTTATTTGTGATTTTAATTATGGCCTGCTTTTCACAGAACGTAATTCCTGTTCATATTGCGTTTATTCCGCTTTTGATTCCACCATTATTGAAAATTATGAATGAACTGCGGATTGACCGGCGCCTGACAGCATCTGTGCTAACATTCGGGCTTGTAACGCCATACATGCTGTTGCCAGTCGGTTTCGGACAGATCTTCCACGAAATTATTGCAACTAATGTGACTGACAGCGGACTTGAAGTGGCTATCGACCAGGTTCCAGGAGCGATGCTGCTGCCAGCTGCCGGCATGCTTGTCGGTTTACTCATCGCGGTCTTTTTTACGTACCGGAAGCCGCGGGAATATGCAGAATCCAAGTTGTCAACTTCAGGAGAATCAGAGGTCAGCGGCCCCCTTTATACAAATTTTGGGTTGATTACGGCAGGCATTTCTATCGTCGCTGCCCTGGCCGCACAGCTATTAACAGACTCTATGGTATTTGGCGCGCTCGCCGGAATTGTGATCCTGTATGTGTTTCGGGCGGTTCGCTGGAGTGAGGCAGACCAACTGCTGACAAATGGTATGCGCATGATGGCCTTTATCGGCTTTGTCATGATTGCCGCTTCCGGATTTGCCAGTGTTATGGGAGCTACAGGTGATGTAGAAACATTAGTGCAAAACTCTGCTGCAGCAATCGGCGGAAACAAGGCGCTTGGTGCCCTGCTGATGCTTGTAGTCGGGCTGCTTGTTACAATGGGTATCGGTTCATCTTTTTCAACGGTTCCGATCATTGCAACCATTTTCGTGCCGCTTGCTTTGGAACTTGGCTTCAGCCCGCTGGCAACGATTGCGCTTGTGGGAACAGCCGGCGCGCTTGGTGATGCTGGTTCACCTGCTTCGGACAGCACGCTTGGTCCAACGTCCGGATTAAACGCAGACGGACAGCACGACCATATTTGGGATACAGTTGTACCGACATTTCTTCACTATAATATCCCTGTTATTATTTTCGGCTGGATTGCAGCCATGACGTTATAATAAAAAGGTGCCTCTTTAAGAGGCACCTTTTTTTGAAGGGGAGGATTTTATGAACATTCAAACCGATCATACACTGCTTGCCGCACTCGGAATGGAAGTGGTAACGATTGAAACGGGCCGTGTAGTGATGACAATGCCTGTGGATGAACGCACGCGCCAGCCGTTCGGATTTCTGCACGGAGGCGCTTCTGTTGCCCTTGCGGAAACAGCGGCAAGTATTGGCGCTGCAGCGATGATTGACCTGGACACGGAGGTCTGCTTTGGCCTTGAAATCAATGCCAACCACATCAAATCGAAAAGAGATGGGATTGTGACGGCTACCGCCTTAAACGTTCACCGCGGAAAGTCAACAATGGTATGGTCTATTGAAATAAAGGACGAAAACGGGGAGCTGATTTGTCTTTCACGCTGTACAATTGCTGTGAAAGCGAAAAAGTGATGTTTGATTTTTTCACAGGGCGGGAACATTTTTGGAAAAGGAGTGGTTTTCATGCCTTGGAACAAAAATGAGTACCCGGCTGCGATGAAAAATCTGCCGGACCATATACGTGATAAAGCAATCGAAATTGCCAATGCGCTCTTGGACGAAGGGTATGGGGAAGGGCGTTCTATTGCCATTGCCATTGACCGTGCGAGAAGCGCAGAAGGAAAAAAGGATGAAGGACGGCCGCGTTATGAAGTAAGGCATGAGGAAGACCGGTGGGTATTAAAAAAAGAAAATGGCAAACAGGCCATCCGTTCAGAGGGCACAAAACAGGCGCTTTTAGATGAAGCGAAAGAATATGTGAAACAGCATGAAGGAATTCTTACGATCTATCAAGAAAATGGCGAGAAGACCCAAACGCTGTATGAATAAAAAAAGCTGTCCAGTTGCGGACAGCTTTTTTAATTCTTTTTTTGTGCCTGTTTATTCTTTAAGTCATCACGCACGCTTTGATCCCACATTTTCACGCCGGAATTGTAGGCGGCACGGCTGATTAAATGGCCTGCAACAGGTGCGGTAATAAAAAAGAAAGCAATACCGAGCAGGAGACGTGAGCTGAAAAACCCGTCTTTCGCAAAGAAATACACAAACGTTGCCAGCAGAACACACATAACTCCGAGCGTTGCGCTTTTAGAAGCGGCGTGGTTACGTGTATAAACGTCCGGAAGGCGGATCAGCCCGAATGCGGCGACAAGGGTTAAAAACGCTCCTAGAAGCAATAAAACGGCAATGACAGCTTCACTGATCACGGTCATATTCAATCACCTCGCCTTTTTCTAAAAACTTGGCAAAAGCAACGGTTCCGATAAATGCCAAAATACCAATCAAGAGAATAACATCGAGATAATTATGCGTATCAAGCAGCATAGACAAAACGGCCGTAATCGACACAAGATTGACGCCCATTGCATCGAGAGCGACAACACGGTCTGGAACGGTTGGCCCTTTCACAAGCCGGTAAACGAGCCCAATCATAGAAACGGCCAGGAGCAAAAGAGAAATTTGTAAAACAGTCTCCATCATCCGCGGCTCACCTCCATAATGGCTTTTTCAAACGAGTTTTTAATACTATCTACTGCTTCTGACACATCTTCAATATCAATAGCGTGAATATAAAGGGTTTTATTATCATCCGATACATCTACCACAAGTGTGCCAGGAGTCAGCGTAATTAAATTCGACAGCAGGGTTACTTCCCAGTCTGACTTGAGTTCGGTTTCAAGCGCAAAGATACCCGGACGAATGTTCAGTTTAGGACGGAGCACCAGCTTTAACACATCAATGTTCGCTTTGATTAACTCTTTTAAAAACAAAAGAAACAAGTAGATCACGGCCCAGACACGATGCAGATAAAAGCGGCTTTTAAAAAAGCGGCGCATTCCAGCCATCACAATCAATCCCAGCAAGTATCCAATAATAAAAGTCCGTGCACTGAAAGATACCTGCAAAAACATCCAAAGAAATGCGAGAAACACATTGAGTAAAATTTGAAAAGCCATAAGATCTACTCCTTTAATACGGCATCAATGTAGATTTCCGGATGGATGAGCGCTTCAACAGCCTGCATCACATAAGGATAAACCGCTTCTGTTCCGACACCGTATAAAACAGAAAGAACAACAAGAGCTGCAGCCGGAAGGAACAAGGAGGATGTTTGTTTTTTTGCATGAAGCTGCGGCAATTTTGGCTTTTTCCAAAAAACCTCCATAAACAAAGTAACAACCGAATACAACACAACCAGGCTCGACAGAAGCACAACGATAGCTCCAACATATTCACCCGCTTCAAATCCTGCCCGGACAATCAATAATTTGCCGATAAAACCAGACAGCGGCGGAATGCCGGCGAGTGCAAAAGATGCTGTAAGAAAGGTCCAGCCAAGTGCCGGGTACTGGCGGATCAGCCCACCCATTTTATCCATCTTTGATGTACCTGTAATCCAAATCATGATGCCGCCCAGCATAAACAGAGCCGCTTTGATAATCATGTCATGAATAAAATAAAAGAGGGTGCCGGCGATCGATTCCTCCGTCATAATGGAAATGCCGAATAATAGGACGCCAACCGCTATTACAATATTGTAGATCAAAACTTGTTTTACATCCTTGTATGCAAGAGCGCCAATCGAACCTGCAACCATGGTCAGCAAAGCCAGCAGAGATAAAATATCATGTGTAAATGGCTGGTCATGATAGAAAAATAGCGTGTAAGTTCGTAAGATGGCGTATACACCTACTTTTGTAAGCAGGGCACCGAACAGGGCCAAAACAGGTGCAGGCGGTGCCGCGTACGAACCCGGCAGCCAGAAGTAAAGCGGAAAAATACCGCCTTTTAAACCGAACACAATCAAGAAAAGAAGCGCCAGCACGGTGACAATCGGCTCGCCGCCAATGTCAGTGAGGCGGGCGGAAATGTGCGCCATATTCAGCGAACCGGTAACGGAGTACAAAAATCCAACTGCGATAACAAAAATAGCGGAGGAAATCACATTAATCAAAATATATTTGATGGATTCCTGCAGCTGTACTTTTGTTCCGCCGATCACAATCAGCACATACGACGACATTAACATAATTTCAAAGAAAACAAATAGGTTAAAAATATCACCCGTTGTAAACGACCCATTTACGCCAACAAGCAAAAATTGGACAATTGGGTAGTAATAAAATGCTTCCCGGCCGCTGCCAATGGAGCGGAATGAATAAAGGACCACACAAAGCGTAATGACAGAAGACGTTAAAACGAGCAGGATGCTCAGCATATCTGACACAAGCGTAATGCCAAATGGAGCCGGCCAGCTGCCCATGTCAACCGTTTGAATTCCATCCGTCTTCACTTTCATTAAAACAACAGCCGCTGCAATAACCGTAGCAAAAGAAGCAGCCACGGATACCACTCGCTGGGCATAGACACGCTTTGATAAAAACAGGAGTAACATAGCCGAAATAAGAGGGATCAGGATTGGCAAAATAGGTAAATTAATCATCCGTTTCTATTCCTCTCATCTGCTCCATATTATCTGTGCCAATCTCCTGGTACGCACGATAGGCAATCACAAGAAACACGGCTGTAACACCAAAACTAATGACAATAGCCGTTAAAATAAGTGCCTGCGGAATCGGGTCTGTATAAGTAGAGGCATGCTCCCCAAGAACCGGGACAGCTCCCGTTTTAAGCCCGCCCATTGTTAAAAGCATTAAATGGGTACCGTGGCTGAGAAGCCCAGTGCCGATAATAATTCGAAGCAGGCTTTTCGAAAGCATTAAGTAAACCGCGGCTGCAAAAAGCAGGCCGGCAATGATACACATTAAAATTTCCATTATTCACTCTCTCCAATCGTTTGAATAATGGTCATGGTTACACCAATGACAACGAGATACACGCCTAAATCAAACAACATTGCGGTGTGAAGCGATGTTTTGCCGAACAGCGGCAGTTGAAAGTAATTATAAGCGTGAGTGAAAAACGGTACATTAAACAACAGAGATCCGGCAGCCGTCCCGACTGAAAAAAGGAGGCCCAGGCCGATCAGCCATTTGAAGTCAAGCGGAAACCCGTGCCGTACCGTTTTAATATCAAAAGCTAAAAGCAAAAGAACAATCGCGCCGGATGTAAGCAGGCCGCCCACAAAACCGCCGCCCGGATAATAGTGTCCGGCAAAAAACAAGTGAACCGCAAAAAAGATAATCATGAAAAAAACGACTTTGGCGACGGTTTGGAAGATCACATCATTTGTTTTCATTCGTTTCGCCGCCTTTCTCAAGCCTTAGTTTAATCAATCCGTAAATGCCAAGTGCAGCAACAGCCAGCACAGCAATCTCAAACAGCGTATCAAAGCCGCGGAAGTCGACGAGGATTACATTGACCATGTTTTCGCCGCCGGCTTTTTTATATGTGTTCTCCACGTAATAGTCATTAATAGAAGTGAAAAACTTTGAACTGTGAGCAGAAATGCCCAGCAATGTCACAATAATACCGACACCGGCTGCGACAAGGGCATTACCTGCCTGAAAGCGCCGTTTTTCTTCATGCCGCGATAACTTTGGAAGATGGTAAAAGCAAAGAAGAAACAGGGCGGTTGAGACGGTTTCAATTACAAGCTGTGTCAAAGCCAAATCCGGTGCGCGGAAAATAACAAAAAACAGTGATACCGTATAGCCGACCCCGCCAAGCGCAATAATGGATGTGAGTCGCGATTTTGCTAGTAAAATAGTAATGGTTGTAACAACCAGGGCAATGATTAAGCTTATTTCATACAAGCCAATCGGCGCAGCGGTAGAAGCATCATAATGAAATGCGTCTTTTGCCCACATGGTAAAGCCGAGCATTCCGATGAAAAACACAAAAATGTACAAGAGATAGCTGCGGATAAAGCCGGTCATATACGCATTTGTAATCGCATTTGAGCCGCGTTCTGCTGCGTACAAGCTGGCATTGTAAAACTGATTCAGAGTAACCTTTCCAGGCATATAGTCATACATTTTGATCCATTTTGGCATGAGTTTATAGAGTAGAATGCCAATGACAATCACTCCGATGGTCATAAAGAGCTCAGGCTTAAAGCCGTGCCAAAAGGAAATATGAACGTCGAGCTGACCGCCCGGCGGCAGAATAGATGGCACAATGGCGGCTGCGGCCGGCTGAATCAAGCTGTAGGAAAGCAGATTTGGAAACAAGCCGAATACAACGACAAGCAAGGCTAAGATAATCGGTGAAACAAGCATGCCAATGGGTGCTTCATGCGGTTTTTTCTCCAATTTTTCCGGCTGGAACCGACCCGTAAAGACCTTAAATACAATCATTATACTGTAAATGAATGTAAATACACTGCCAATCCAGGCCATAACGGGGAAAAGAATCGCCCATGTATCCATCTGGAACAAATCCAGTTCCAGTAAATGAACCATAGAAGCAAAAAACATTTCCTTACTTAAAAAACCGTTAAATGGCGGCAGGCCAGCCATTGAAAAAGCACCGATGACAGACAGCGTAAAGGTAACCGGCATCAAGCTCATTAATCCGCCAAGCTTGCGGATATCCCGCGTGCCTGTTTCATGGTCAATAATGCCGACCGCCATAAATAAACTTCCTTTGAAGGTTGCATGGTTGATTAAATGAAAAACCGCCGCAATAACCGCTGTGATAAACAAGTTATCATCCAGCGATTCAACATGAAGCGATGCTGAGCCTACGCCGAGCAGCGACATAATTAATCCAAGCTGACTGACTGTTGAGAACGCTAAAATTCCTTTTAAGTCGGTTTGTTTCACGGCATTAAAGGAAGCCCATGTCATGGTGAACAATCCGACGGCTCCGATAATCCAGAACCAGTAGCCGGAAAAGGCAAAGATCGGACTGAAACGGGCAACAAGGTAAATCCCCGCTTTCACCATTGTAGCCGAGTGCAGATACGCACTAACCGGCGTTGGTGCTTCCATCGCATCTGGAAGCCAGATGTAGAATGGGAACTGTGCGGACTTTGTAAAAGCGCCGAGCAGAACAAGGATCATCGCAAGCCCAAAAAGCGGATCTTCGTTTAGCTCAAGGGCCTGAGCCGCTAATTCGCGAATACTGAATGTATCACCCATAAGCGATAAAACGAGAAACCCGCCAAGCATCATCAATCCGCCGAATACGGTAATGAGCATCGACTTTAAAGCCCCGTAGCGGGAGCGTTCGCGGTCATACCAGTATGCGATCAGCAGGAAAGAAGAAATAGACGTGAATTCCCAAAACATATACAGCATGATCACATTGTCAGACACGACAACGCCAAGCATTGCACCCATAAACATGAGCAAGTATACGTAAAAGTGACCCAGTTTTTCCTTTGATTGAGACAAATAAAAAACAGAATATAACACAACCAGCGAGCCGATTCCGGTAATCAAGAGGGCAAACAGGAGGCTTAAGCCATCTATGTATGCGATAAAGTTGATTCCAAGTGATGGAATCCAGGAAGCCGTTTCGGTAATAGAGCTGTTTTCTCTTGTGACGGGAAGGTATTGCAGAAACACCCCGAACAAAAGCACGGGCAGAATCAGTACAAACCACCCGGTATGGATGGCCGTTGCTCTTTTATGAATAAGCGGAACGAATACAGCCATCAAAAAAGGAGCGAGAATGGCCCAGTGAAGCAAAGACAAATAAATCCCTCCCATATTTTTATGCGTAATTCAAATTATAACGCAAAAAAAATGTTCGTGCATTGCCCAAAACGGGAGAACAGTCGAACTGCTCCTTCTCGTAATAAATATGAAGAGTAACGGCATTTTCTGAGCAAAAAAAAATAAAAATTCGACAAAAGAACTATGCGGATTTTGACAGAAATTGTGGGGTTTTTCCAAAAAAAGATTGGAAATGACTTGTCATAGCAACCAACCTCTTGCATAATGAACAGTGACTGATTGTGACAGGGGAGAATTATGTTGATGAAAAACTCGTATTTAACCGGCTATATGCCGCTCTTATCCATCCTATTATTCAGCTTATCACTTTCGATGTTTGGACAAGCCTTTATTGTAGATATGCTGAAACAAGCAAACTTGTATAATACCATGCTCGATATCTTTACCAAAACAGAAGTAAATCTCGTCGTAATCGGCGGGTTGATGGTTGTATTCACTATGATTTTTGCCACGCTCAAGCTGCTGGCGAATACAGCAAACGAGCTGGCGCTGCTTTTTTTCTCTAAAGATGCAGAAGGAGAGCTGCTGAAAAAAACCCGCTTCGGCGCGGTGATCTATTTTCTGGGCGGACTGGTTTCATTGGTCAGCTTTTCTTCTGCTCTCGGGACGATCATTATTTTTCTGGTGACGTCTGTAGTGTATGTTGTGTACTTTGTTTATAAGCTGAGCCCGCATATCTCAACACCGCAAATGATTGGGATTATCGTGTTTGAAGCAGTCTTCTGGATTTTTTTCGGCTTATTGCTCGCTCTTATTTTTATGAAGTTATACAATGGCCTGCTGGCTGCTTTACCGCTTTAAAAAACGAGCTTCGTTTCGAAACGAAGCTCGTTTTTTTTTACACAAACAGTGCTGCAATGGCCTCTTTGTTTGGTTTTACAATTCCTTTTTCGGTAATGATACCTGTAATCAATTCGGCTGGCGCTACGTCAAAAGCTGGGTTGAAAACAGAAATACCTTCCGGTGCAATGCGCATGCCATTCACTTCGGTAACTTCGGCCGGATCCCGCTCTTCAATCGGAATGGCATCGCCATTTGGCGTATCCAAATCAAAAGTTGAGAGGGGGGCAGCAATATAAAATGGAATGCCAAATGATTTGGCTAAAACAGCAAGGCCAAAGGTTCCGATTTTATTAGCAGAGTCCCCGTTCGCTGCTACACGGTCGGCTCCTGTAATCACCGCTGAAATGTTTTTCGTTTTCATCGTGTGTGCTGCCATACTGTCCGTAATCAGTGTGACATCTATACCGGCCTGCATAAGCTCCCACGTAGTGAGGCGGGCTCCCTGAAACACGGGACGTGTTTCACAAGCAAAAACGGACAAGTTGATTCCATGCTCTTTTGAAAGAAAGAATGGGGCAAGCGCCGTTCCGTATTTCGCGGTTGCAATAGAGCCTGCATTACAAATCGTCATGACATGGTCACCGTCGTTGAAAAGAGGAAGAGCGTGTTCGCCAATCGCCCGGCACACATCTTCGTCTTCTTTTTGAATAGCCAGTGCTTCAGCAAGCACATTTTCGCGCAGTGCGGCGGCTGTCTCAGATTTAACGACCACGTCATTCATCCGATTCAATGCCCAAAATAAATTAACAGCTGTTGGGCGGGACTGTGAAAGATAGCCGCTGTCGATTAGTACTTGCTCCTTTAGTTCATCAAGGTCATCAGATGGGTGCCGGAGTACCGACAATGCGACACCAAAAGCGGCCGCAATTCCAATAGCCGGTGCCCCGCGAACAGCGAGAGACTTGATTGCGTCAAACACAGCCGGAACCGTTTCTAACGTTAAATATTCAGTTACATGAGGCAATTTTCGCTGGTCAAGCAGTTGAATCGCATTGTTCTCCCAGAAGACGGATTGTGGAATATTCATTGAAGTGCCTCCTTTACAGCTGCAACTAGCTGATCGGCAGATGAATAGGAAGCCCGCTCTTTAACAAAGTGAGCACCAAGCGACAGAGAGTGGCGTTTCGCCTGCAGGCGCTGCTGATCATCCACGATGCCATCCAAATCTTTTACGTGAGCAAGTCCAATTGTCCGGCGAATCATTTCAAGTCCCATAAAGCCGGCAGCCTGTTCAAAAATATCCGCCAGCAGCCACTCTAAATAGCCTTCTGTTTTTGCGAATGCTTCCGTATTTTGTTCGTTCCAAAGACGGCTGAACTCACGGTTAAAAACATCCCAAACAGTCACAATATGCTCGTAAAGCGGCTCGCGACGACCCTCTTCGCGGGATAGAACATTCATAAGCAGGTTCGCTGTAAAATGAGCAATATCAAATCCGAATGGTCCATAGAAAGCAAATTCTGGATCGATGATTTTAGTTTCAGCAGGGCTCGCAAAAATGCTTCCTGTGTGCAGGTCTCCGTGCAAAAGCGCATCACCCGCTGTTAAAAATAAGCGCTTCAACTGGGCAGCATGAAGTTTCAGTTCATCATCCTGCCAAAGCTTTTCCACATCGGCACGCAAGCTCTCTTCAAAATCATTCGTCTCAGCATCAAAAAACGGATCCGTAAACACAAGTCCTTCAGTAATATCGCACAGCTCAGGATTGCTGAATGTGTGCTGCAGCTTTTTTTTCTCCTGCGGACCGAGTGCGAAATCCGAGGTTCCGTACAGCGTGCGTGCAATAAACTCACCGGTATGGCGGGCAATCAGCGGATAATCTTCTCCATGAATCAGGCCTGTCCGGGCAATGGTTAAATGAGATAAATCTTCCATAATTGTAATCGCTAAATCTTTATCAGAATAGTAGACTTTAGGGGTATAGTCAGGCGCAAATGTTCCTTGCAGGCGAAGAGCACGGTTTTCAATGTCAGCCCGTTCAAGCGTCAGCGGCCAGCTTTCTCCTACTACTTTTGCATAAGGAAGGGCTTGTTTAACAATCAGACTTTTTTCTGTTCCTTTTATATGAAACACGTAATTTAAATTGCCATCTCCGATTTCATTTGCAGAAACGGTGTCGGTTTCCGCGAGCAAACCAAGCTTTTTAACGAGGGCAACCGCAGAATCTATCGTTAAGGGTTCATATGAAGACATGGTCATTCCTCCAAATATATTTACAATTTGATCAATAATATATATATTTATGACTGAAATTGCAAGAAAATTTTAAGTAGGTGAACGAATGAAGCAATTTAAACAATCACAGCTGTTATCTGGGCTGCCCGACCAATTTTTTGCGGCGCTTACCAAAAAAGCCGCCCAATATGTCAGCGCTGGACACGATGTTATTAATCTAGGACAAGGCAATCCGGACCAGCCGACTCCGGAGCATATTGTAGCGTCTTTAAAAGAAGCAGCAGAGCGGCCGGATTTTCATAAATACCCGCCGTTTCAAGGGCAGAATTTCTTAAAGGAAGCAGCGGCCGGCTTTTATAAGCGGGAGTATGATGTAGACCTGGACCCGCAGACGGAAATCGCTATTTTATTCGGCGGCAAAGCGGGACTTGTTGAGCTGCCAATGTGTTTAATGAATACAGGCGACTATATGCTCGTGCCTGACCCCGGATATCCGGATTATTGGTCAGGAGCAGCGCTTGCCGGCGTTCAAATGGATTACATGCCGCTTGTGGAAGAAAACCGCTTTTTGCCGGATTACGGGGACATCGGGAAAGCCCGGCTCGAACGCGCAAAAATGCTTTTGCTGAACTATCCAAACAATCCGACTGGTGTACAGGCGACCCGGGCATTTTTTGATGAAACCGTCGCTCTTGCGCATGAGCATGATATTTGTGTGGTACACGACTTTGCGTATGGAGGAATTGGTTTTGATGGACAAAAGCCGCCAAGTTTTCTGCAGTCACAAGGCGCGAAAGAAGTTGGCGTAGAGCTGTACACATTGTCGAAAACCTATAATATGGCCGGCTGGCGGGTCGCATTTTTAGCCGGGAATCCAAGTGTGATTTCCGCGGTCAACCTGCTGCAGGATCATATGTATGTAAGTCTTTTCAGTGCCATTCAGCAGGCTGCAGCTACTGCACTTTCGGGGCCGCAGGATTGTGTGCAGGAATTATCAAACCGGTACGAAAAGCGCCGTAACGCACTTGTTGATGCCTGCCGGTCAATCGGCTGGGATGTGACGGCTCCGGCTGGTTCATTTTTTGCCTGGCTCCCAGTGCCAAAGCCTTACACATCCGTTCAGTTTTCCGATTTACTGCTGGAAAAAGCACATGTTGTCACAGCGCCGGGTATTGGATTTGGTGCCCATGGGGAAGGCTATGTCCGTGTTGGACTGCTGACGGAGGAAGCGCGGCTGCAAGAAGCCATCCGGCGCATTGGCCGCCTTGGCTTATTTTCCGCTCTTTAATAAAGGTCCGCTTCATTGACAAATTAACTGAAAAATGACACAATCCTAGTAAACTAGTAGGTATTTAGAATGGAGAAAAGCTATATGAACGAAGTGATCGCAACGTACCGCCTGTTTGATCAAAAAGGCGCTTTTGAAAAAAAAGCAGAAGGAATCGCACTTGGTTTAACGATTGGTTCTTGGACCGATTTGCCGCTTCTGGAACAGGAGCAGCTAAAGCAGCATAAAGGGCATGTTCTGTCTGTTCAGGAAACCGGAGAAGAAACGGTTTATGGGCGCGGGGCAGAAGTGAAAATTGCCTATCCTGCTGCCAACTTCAGCGCGGATCTGCCGGCGATTCTCGTGACGGTGTTTGGCAAACTGTCACTTGACGGGGCGGTCCAGCTGGTCGATTTATCCCTTTCAGATGATCTTGCCCGTCGTTTCCCGGGGCCAAAGTTTGGTGTCGAAGGCATCCGCGAACAGACCGGTGCTTACGGGCGTCCGCTTCTTATGAGTATTTTCAAAGGCGTGATTGGCCGCGATATGGCGTATATGGAAGAACAGCTGCGAGCGCAGATCGCCGGCGGTATTGATATCGTCAAAGATGATGAAATTTTATTTGATAATCCGCTGACACCGTTTGAAGAGCGTGTAAAGCTTGGAAAACGGGTTATTGAGCAAAGCGGCCGAAAAGCGCTGTATGCCGTAAACCTGTCAGGACGTACAAGCGAATTGAAAGAAAAAGCGTATCGGGGCATTGAGCTTGGCGCTTCTGCGTTTTTGTTTAATGTGTTTGCTTATGGGCTTGATGTGCTGCAGGAGCTCGCTGAGGATCCAAAGATCAGCGTGCCGATCATGGCGCACCCTGCTGTCTCAGGCGCCTTCACATCTGCGCCATATCACGGCTTTTCAACTGAGCTTATGCTTGGCAAGCTTGTGCGAATGGCGGGAGCTGATTTTACACTGTTTCCATCTCCATATGGATCGGTGGCACTTGAGCGATCAGCAGCGCTTCAAACAGCAGAAATGGCGCTCCAGACAAGTGTGCATAAGCCCACTTTTCCGGTTCCATCAGCGGGCATTCATCCAGGGCTTGTTCCTGTTCTGTATGAGGACTTTGGAAAAGATTCGATCATTAATGCAGGAGGCGGGGTTCACGGCCACCCGAGCGGTGCAGAAGGCGGCGGGCGTGCATTCCGACAGGCCATTGATGCGGTTTTAGCCGGCCGGACTCTTGAGCAGGCAGCAGAAGAAAATGAAGAGCTGCGTGTGGCACTTGATTTATGGGGGAGCAAATAAATGATGCAAAACCCCGTTATTATTTGTGACTTTGACGGCACTATTACAAAGAATGACAATATTATTGCCATCATGAAGAAATTCGCTCCTCCAGAGTGGAATGCGCTGAAAGACGGCGTCCTTTCCCAGAAAATCCCGATTAAGGAAGGCGTCGGCCGAATGTTTTCATTGCTTCCGTCTTCTCAAAGAAGTGAAATTACAGAGTTTATTCTGGCAGATGCAAAAATTCGGGAAGGATTTGCTGAGTTTGTCGCGTATACAAAAGAGGCGGGCATTCCGCTTTACGTAGTCAGCGGCGGAATGGACTTTTTCGTGAAACCAATTTTACAGGACCTTGTGCCGGAAGACCATATTTACTGCAATGAAGCTGATTTCTCAGGCAGCCATATTCATATTAAATGGCCGCATTCCTGTGACGAGCATTGTACAAACGAGTGCGGCTGCTGCAAACCGTCGATCGTTCGTCATATTGCACCGGGACAGGAGATGATTGTGATCGGGGACTCCGTGACCGACCTGGAAGCAGCCAAGCTTGCCAGCTTTGTGATTGCAAGAGATCTGCTGCTGCAAAAAAGCGAAAAGCTGGGCCTTCCTCACAAGCCATTTGAAACGTTTTGGGATGTTATCGACCATGTGAAAGAGGTAGTGAAATGAATGCATTACAATTAAGATGGAATGATCTGGCGGAGGTTAAAAGAGAGCTTGCTGCCCGTGATTGGTTTCCCGGCACAAGCGGAAATCTATCTATTAAAGTAGACGACGAGTCTTTTTTAGTAACAGCCAGCGGCAAAGACAAGCGAAAAGAAACGGATGAGGATTTTTTGCTTGTAGACCTTCAAGGTCAAGCGATTGAAGGATTTGCCGGCAAGCCGTCCGCTGAAACACTTCTTCACGTAGAAGTGTATGGGAAAACGGCTGCCGGCTGCAGCCTCCACGTGCACACAGTGGACAATAATGTCATCTCTGAGCTGTACGCTGAAGAAGGAGCAGTAACATTCAGCGGCCAGGAAATCATTAAAGCATTTGGCATTTGGGAAGAAAATGCATCGATTACGGTACCGATTATTCCGAATCATGCCCATATCCCAGCTCTCGCTGAAGAGTTCGGCCGCTATGTTACACAGGATGCCGGTGCCGTTTTGATCCGTAATCACGGTATTACGGTATGGGGCAGAGATGCATTCGAAGCGAAAAAGTTTTTAGAAGCCTATGAATTTTTGTTTTCATGGCATATTAAATTACAGATGTTGAAAGGAAGATAACAAAATGGCAGTCATTCAATTCCAAGAAACAGGCGAACGTATTACCGATAAAAACGCAATTGATGCATTTTTAGCAGCACAGGAAGTTATTTATGAAAAATGGGATATTTCCAAACTTCCGGAAAACCTTCGTGAAAACTATGCGTTGTCAGATGAAGAAAAGCAGCAAATCCTTGAGGTGTTCGGTGAAGAAATCCGTGATATTTCAGAGCGCCGCGGCTACCAGGCGCACGATGTGATTTCCCTATCTGACAGCACACCTAATTTAGATGAGCTTTTAACAAACTTTCAAAAAATCCATATCCACACAGATGACGAAGTTCGTTTTATCGTCAGCGGCCATGGAATTTTTGCGATCCAGGCAAAAGACGGCCAGTTCTTTAATGTTGAACTTGAGCCGGGTGATTTGATTTCTGTACCGGTCAACACGCGTCATTACTTTACGTTGATGGACGATCGTAAAGTGGTTGCCGTCCGTATTTTCGTAACAACAGAAGGCTGGGTGCCAATCTACGACGAAACAAATGCATAATAAATCAGAACCGGACCCTGCGTCCGGTTTTTCTTTGCAAAAAAATGCACATCCGGGTTCGGATGTGCGTTTTCATTATCTCATAATGCGTTTCCAGATCAGCTGGTGCGGGGCATAGGATTCCATAAAGCGAATATTATCCCACTTGTTTTCGTATTTGTCTTTCCCCGTCCATACAGCAGCTGTGTAGCCTTCCGTTAAGCCGACAAACCAAAGGTCACGGTAGCTGTTTGTTGTACCGGTTTTCCCGCCAATATACGACGTAGCAAAGTTCGCTTTTTTTCCGGTTCCATTTTTTACAACATTGGTCAGCATCGCCCGCATTTTGTAAGAAGTGGCTGTTGACCAGACTCGGACCGGCTCCTCGTCCCATGCAAACAGCGTATTGCCGTTAAAGTCCGTAACACGTTTGATCGCATGAGGTTTTGTATACGTGCCGTCAACAAAGGATGTATAGGCGCTTGCCATTTCCAATGTGGTCATCCCGTAATCAAAGCCGCCCAGTGCTGTTGCGGGAGCGTTATGATCAGTTTCTGTTACTTTTTCAAATTCAAACTTATCCAGGTAGCTGTAAGCCCGTTCCATACTTGTTTTTGTTAGAAGGCGCAGAGCGGCTGTATTATGTGACTTGGCCAGCGCTTCTTTGATCGGCACCATTCCATACTCTGTTTTACTGTAATTGGATGGGCAGTAGCCTTGATAGCAGTAATTGTCCGCTGAAACCATCTCATTGATGTCCGCTCCATACGTATCCAGATAAGGCGCATAATCAAGCAGCGGCTTAATTGTTGAACCCGGCTGGCGGTATCCTTGGAAAGCGCGGTTGAAGTCTGTTTTCTGGAAACCTTTTCCGCCCGACATGGCAACAATATCATGGGATTGATTGCCAATCACGGCGGCAGATGCCTGGACTGATGAGCCGGCCAGCACGTTATTGACGGCATTTACTGCTTTTGATTGAATGTCCGGGTTAAGCGCTGTGTGAATGACAATACCGGACGCCAGTACTTCTGCGACGCGGTCGCTCAGCTTTTGCTGGATCGCTTCACGGGCGTCGCCCTCAGCGTTTAAAAGCTGCTGGTCAAAGCCTTCCGACTCTGAAATCAGCTCTCTGAATTCATGCATCACGTAAGTTGAGTAGTCTGGATATTTATCTAAACGATCCCGTACTTTTAACGTGATTTTTTCACTTTTGATTTGTTCCGCTTCTTCAGGAGTAATAAATTCCTCACGGGCCATAATATCAATCAGCCGTTCCTGACGCTTTTTCGTATTTTCAAAATTTCTTTCAGGATCATAAAGAGTTGGATTGTTTGGGATGGCTGCAATAAAAGCCATCTGTGCTTTGGACAGCTTGTCCACCGGCTTTTGGAAGTAATACTGCGCTGCCGCTTCAACACCATACGTGTTGTGGTTGAAATAAATCACGTTTAAATATAAATCTAGTATTTCATCTTTATCTAATTTTTTCTCAATCTGATAGGAATACAGCACTTCAGCAATTTTCCGTGCCAGCGTCCGGTCCTGTGTCAGATAAATATTGCGTGCCACCTGCTGGGTAATCGTACTGGCGCCTTGTTCAATTTCGTCTGACTGGGCGTTAACCATGAATGCACGAATTACAGCTGCCGCATCAATACCGGAATGCTCATAGAAATGCTTATCTTCCGACTGAAGAAAGAGTTCTTTTAGAAAAGAAGGGATTTTTTCCCCATCGACTACAATTCGGTTAGGCTGATATAACTCAACGTAAATATCCCCGTTTGTGTCTTTTATCTTGCTTGCCTGAGGCAGATCTACTTCGTTAATGACTATCTTTTCTTCTACGTAATCATCAAAATTTTGTACTTTTCCCGCTTCTGCATCCGCATAATAAAATGTTAAAACAGAGAGGGGGATGAGTAAAATGATGAGTACATATCCTAAAACCGTTCTCATTCACTAACCGCCTTTTTCGAGGTTTAAACGTGCATATGTACCATAATAAAGGAAATAACTTTGGAAATAAAGGGCTCTTCTTCACAAAAGTGGGCTATTTGAACGAAACTTTGTACATAAGTTCATATTCTTTTTTCACAGACTGAAGTGCCTCGAGGCTGCGGGCAGAAAAAGCATTCTCCCGGTCTTTTAATCTTGTTTCAAGCTTGTGAACAGCAGCAATGAGAGATTCATTGTACTCCAGGGGAGCTCCTTCGTAAGAGTGGACAGCTGATTCCGGAATGTTTGCCTGTTCGTGATGCGCCAATGCTTTGCGCTCATGAAAAAACGGCACATCCGCTTCGTTTGGATTGTGCAGATCTCCCTGGGCAGGATGACGTAAAACAGATGAGATTTTTACTGTATAGATACCGGGGCGGATGCCAGTAATCATTCCAATATATTTGCCTGATTTATAATGGGCTGTTACTAAATCACCAATGTTCATATTTTTCCCTCCTTAATGGATTATTGTATCAATATTCCTGTGTGAATGGAAATAACATTATCGTACAGTTGGATTTATGAAAGTGTCCTGCTATAATAGACGGGAACAACGAATGGAGGCATGGCCTGTGTGGACGAATCTTTTGGTTGGATTTGGTAATTTTTTGTATTTCCCGGAAGACAAAAGCGAGTACATTCCAGCAGCCATCTCAATGAGTGTGTTTGTGCTGATGGCAATCGGCGCGTTTCTTCTAATTAAAAGTATATCAAAAAAAGAAGAAGAGCGGACAAAGCATTTGGAAGAACAAATTCAAAGAGCCAACAAAACGAAGCGATAAGCGTTATCAATAAATGAAAGAAGACATTCCGCTCCAGGGCGGGAGAGGTTCGCGAATTCCCTCTATAAAAAACTAAGGAAAAAACCGTCATCTGCCGGTTTTTTTTCTCGTGTCTTCGCGTTCCATTTCTTTCGAATAAGAAAGAAGGAAAACTATATGTTAAAAAATGAAAAAGCCGTTGTTGTTTTCAGCGGCGGTCAGGACAGTACTACATGCTTGTTCTGGGCCAAACAAACCTTTAAAGATGTGATTGCAGTAACATTTAATTACGGACAGCGGCATGATGCTGAGATTGAGGTGGCAAAAGAAATTGCCGCGGATTTAGAGGTGCCGCACCATGTGCTTGATATGGGATTGTTAAACCAGCTGGCACCGAGTGCACTCACTCGTTCTGACATCGATATTGAAATCAAAGAAGGGGAGCTTCCATCTACATTTGTGGAAGGACGCAATCTGCTGTTTCTTTCGTTTGCGGCGATTCTTGGCAAGCAGGCTGGAGCCCGTCACATTGTAACAGGCGTATGCGAAACAGATTTTAGCGGCTACCCGGATTGCCGTGATTCTTTTGTAAAATCATTGAATGTCACGCTTAACTTATCAATGGACCATGATTTTGTGATTCATACCCCGCTTATGTGGCTGGATAAAAAAGAAACATGGAAGCTTGCCGATGAACTGGGCGCTTTTGAATATGTACGGGATCGGACGCTTACCTGCTATAACGGAATAAAGGGATCGGGGTGCGGCGAATGCCCGGCATGCCAGCTGCGTCAAAACGGCCTTGATCAGTTTATAGAGCAAAAAGGAGGCGGCGTGCAATGATGCAGCAGATTTATCCAGCGCCAGCGCACGATTTCCGCTATGAATTAAACAAAGATTTTCATTTTGCCGCAGCGCACTATGTGCCGCATGAAGAAGCGGGAGCCTGCCGGAACATACATGGACATACGTACTTCGTCAACATTACGGTTGCTGGGGACCAGCTGAACGATTCCGGCTTCTTAGTGAATTTTCAGCTGATCAAGTCACTTGTGCATAAACGTTTCGACCATACTCTTTTAAACGAAGATGGGCTTTTTTCCGAAGATCTTTCAGAACGCTTTCCCACAACGGAAGTGGTAGCCCGCACAATTTGGGAAGTGATCCAAAAAGAACTCGATCAAACGGCCAATAAGCCAAAATGCCTTCAGGTGTTTGTGCGTGAAACACCAACAAGCTATGTGGTTTTCCGTCCGAAAAAAGGTGATTTTGTATGATTCCTGTATTAGAGATTTTTGGTCCGACTGTTCAAGGAGAAGGAGCCGTCATTGGCCGCAAGACAATGTTCGTCCGGACGGCCGGCTGTGATTATCGCTGTTCCTGGTGTGACTCGGCTTTTACGTGGGATGGAAGTGCCAAAGAAGAGATTTGTAAAATGACACCGGAAGAAATTTGGGCAGAGCTTTGCAGTGTTGGAGGAAATACGTTTGATCATGTAACGATTTCAGGAGGCAACCCTGCGCTATTGCCGCATATTGATGGGTTACTTGAGCTGTTTAAAGAAAAAGGCATCACATCTGCGCTTGAAACACAGGGAACAAAGTATCAGCCCTGGTTTAAAGATATTGATGAACTGACGATTTCGCCAAAGCCGCCGAGCTCTGGCATGGTGACGGACTTTGATAAACTGGCTCATGTTGTTACGCAGACAGCCGGCCAGTCTGTCAGCTTAAAAGTGGTTGTTTTCAATGAAGAAGATTTAGCTTATGCAAAGAGTGTGCATAAACGGTTTCCGGATGTGCCGTTTTATTTGCAGGTAGGCAACGACCGGCTTGATGAAGAAGATGACAGCCGGCTGCTTGCACACTTAGCAGGCCGGTACGAATGGCTGATTAACCTTGTTATGCCGGATGCTGATTTTAAACGAGTGCGGGTGCTTCCGCAGCTGCATACATTTGTTTGGGGAAACAAAAAGGGTGTATAAAAAAGCCAGGCCGTTCTGCGGCCTGGTTTTTTTCGATTAAAGGGATTCTATGGCTCTTTTCATTCGTTCCATCGTTTCAGCCACAGCAGAGCGCGGGCAGGCGACATTAATCCGCATAAATCCTTCTCCGCCCGGTCCGTATTTAGCACCGTTTCCGAGAGCCACACCATGCTTGAGAAAAAGATCCAGCAGCTCTTTGTCTGAAAGGCCAAGTGTTCGGCAGTCTACCCAAACGAGATAGCTTCCTTCCGGTTCCATAACAGAAAGAGCGGGAATATGTTCATCTGCATATTCTTTTACTAGCTGTACATTTCCATGAATATATTCCAACACTTCATCGAGCCACTCATGGCCGTATCGATAAGCCGCTTCCATACCGACAATGCCCATTTGATTCAGCGTAAACTGACCTTGTTTCGCAAACAGCGTCTGCAGTTTCATGCGAATGGTTTTATCCGGCACAATAAGAGCGGAAGCCTGCAGGCCGGCTAAATTAAACGTTTTGCTTGGGGCGACAAGTGTAATCGTAAAAGCTGCATATTCTTCTTTCAGTGATGCAGCGGGGACGTGTTTATGAGGCGTGCGTGTTAAATCAGAATGAATTTCATCTGAAACAAGGATAACGCCATGCTTTTCACACAGGTCCGCTGTTTTTGCTAGCTCTTCCGCTGTCCAGACACGGCCGCCTGGATTGTGAGGGGAACAGAGCACCATCATTTTTGTTTTCTCTTGAACCATTTTTTGTTCAAGATCCGCGAAATCCATTTCGTAACGCCCATCTTGAAGAAGCAGCTCATTGTATACAAGCGTGCGCCCGTTTCGCTGAATCATATCAAAAAATGGATTGTAAACAGGCGGCTGCACAATCACCGCATCTCCCGGCTCGGTCAACGCTTCAACAGCTGCACCAATAGACGGAACCACACCATGATTAAACAGCAGCCATTCTTTTTTTATGGCCCAGCCATGCCGGTCTTGCATCCAGTTGACGATAGCCTCCCGCGTAGAGTCTGGTACAATCGTATAGCCGTACACGCCATGCTCCGCTGATTGTTTAATGGCTTCAATCACAACATCCGGCGCTTTAAAATCCATATCTGCCACCCACATCGGCAAGACATCTTCGCGGCCAAATACGGTTTTTAATCCATCCCATTTTACCGCGTTTGTTCCGCGGCGCTCAATGACTTCATCAAATCTTGACATGCCTTTCACTCTCCTTGACAATAAACATACATCAAGTTGGAAGGTGATACAAATGAATGAAACTGCTCAATTAAACTTTGCGCTTGCAGACGTACTGCAGGTGTTTGACCCTTATAAAGCAGGAGAAGGATTTTACGATACAGAAATGGCGGATGTGATTTATGCGGTTCACCGGGAGGACGATGCTGAAAAGCTGGCGGCAGAGATTCGCCGCATTTATGAGCATTCGTTTGATGCTCCGATGCCGGGAGGAGATCCTATTCATCTCGCAAAAAAACTGCTTTCTATTAAACAAACCATTTCTTGCTCTTTGTGAAAAAACACAAATATAATCGTAATTTTTAGTGAGGTACACAAACCGTTTCGTTTTTTGCTATAATGAGCCATGTAGCTTTTGATATCGTTGAGGAGGATTCGTAATGAAGCTGAATGAAAAAGAAGTGGAAATTCTGGAAATTCTGCAAAAAGACGCACGGTTTGAGGCAGCGGACATTGCCAAAATGATCGGTACGTCAGAAACTGAAGTCGCGGAGACGATTCGCCGCCTGGAGGAAGAAAAGGTGATTGTTCACTATGCCACACTTGTTGACTGGGCGAAGATGGACAATTTCACAGGTGTAACGGCGATGATCGACGTGAAAGTCACGCCGAAACGAGGTGTCGGTTTTGACGAAGTGGCAGAACGGATTTACCGCTTCAAAGAAGTCAGCTCTGTTTATTTAATGTCAGGGGTTTATGATTTATCGGTAACCGTTGAAGGGCAGTCCATGAATGAAATTGCCCGCTTTGTTTCTGAAAAATTATCTACGCTTGATTCAGTCGTTTCCACAACTACTCATTTTCAATTGAAAAAATATAAGCATGATGGCAAGATTTATGCATCAAAGCGTGAAGATAACCGAATCGTGGTGTCGCCATAATGACACTCACTAAAAAAAGTTATGTTGCAAAGTCTGTGGAAAAAATGCGCCCGTCCGGTATCCGGAAATTTTTTGACCTGGCTGCGACAATGGAAGGAGTTGTTTCTCTCGGTGTAGGAGAGCCCGACTTTGTCACTACATGGTCTGTACGGGAAGCTGCTATCAATTCATTAGAGCGAGGCTTCACCTCTTATACGGCGAATGCCGGTTTAATAGAACTGCGGACAGAGATCGCCCGTTATATGGCAGACCGGTTTCGAGTAAGTTATTCTCCGAAAGAAGAAGTGATTGTTACGGTAGGGGCAAGTCAGGCACTCGATATTGCGATGCGTGCGATTATTGACCCAGGTGATGAAATCATTGTGGTAGAGCCTTGCTTTGTGTCTTACGCTCCCCTGGTAGAGTTGACAGGCGGTCATGCTGTAACGATTGGCACAACGGGAGAGACCGGCTTTAAACTGCAGCCGGAGCAGCTTGAAGCAGTGATTACCCCGAAAACGAAAGCCGTTTTGCTTTGCTATCCAAATAACCCGACCGGCACACAGCTGGACCGGGAGGATCTTGAAGCGATCGCTTCGATTGTGAAAAAACACGATTTGCTTGTAATTGCAGATGAAATATACGCAGAGCTGGCATACGATCAGTCACACACATCGATCGCATCACTTAGTGGAATGCGAGAGCGGACGATTTTAATTAACGGCTTTTCCAAAGGGTTTGCCATGACCGGCTGGCGGCTTGGCTTTACATGCGCGCCCGAAGAAATCTCACGGGCCATGCTGAAAATTCATCAATATACGATGATGTGTGCTTCTACACCTGCACAGTATGCAGCCGTCGAAGCTTTGCAGAACGGAATGGCGGACGTGGAAAGCATGAAAAAAGATTACCGGCAGCGTCGTAATTACATGGTGCAGTCGTTTAAAGAAATCGGTCTTGACTGTCATTTGCCGGGCGGTGCTTTTTACGTGTTTCCATCCATTCAATCAACAGGTTTAACTTCTGAACAGTTTGCCGAAGGGCTGTTGCTTGAAGAAAAAGTCGCTGTAGTGCCGGGCTCCGTGTTCGGTAAGGGAGGGGAAGGGTACATTCGTTGTTCCTATGCATCCTCTATGAGCCAGCTGCAGGAAGCCATCAAACGAATTAGCCGCTTTTTAGAGAAGCAGAAAAGAAGTGCCGTGTAAACGGCACTTCTTTTTTTGTTAAAAAACCGGTAGATAATGTTATGTCAATCAAAAGTGTGATATAATATCGCGACGCATAAAACAAGAAACCACAAAAAAACTGGAGAGATTTGATGGAACCAAAATTTGAACCGGGACAAATTGTGACCGGGAAAATTACCGGCATCCAGCCATATGGTGCATTTGTAGCGCTGGATCATGGCCGTCAGGGACTTGTCCACATTTCGGAAATTACCCATGGATTTGTCCGTGATGTCCATGATTATTTAACGGTGGGCGATGAAATTACGGTAAAAGTGCTATCGGTAAATGAAGACGAAAGCAAGATCAGCTTGTCGATCCGGGCAACAGACGAAGGGGGCCGAAACCATCGGCGCGGTATTCGCATTGATGATGACGGAGACGGTTTCCATCCACTACAGGACAAGCTGCAGGAGTGGATCGAGCAATCAATGAAAGAAGAACGAAAAAAAGGGTGACGGATTGCTTGCGAATCATCCTTGCACCGGCGTAAAATGAAAATGAAAACGGAAGCAAAAAGCAAGATTGAAAAAATGAGAATAAAAGAGGCGAAGGTACATGGCTGAGAACTTAAACTTATTCACATCAACCCAGAATGTCATTAAAGAAGCGCTGACAAAACTCGGTTACACAGAAGAAATGTACGAGCTGTTGAAAGAGCCGCTCCGGATGATGACGGTGCGCATTCCGGTGAAAATGGATGATGGATCGGTTAAAATTTTCACCGGCTACCGGGCGCAGCATAATGACGCACCTGGCCCGACAAAAGGCGGAGTCCGCTTTCACCCTGAAGTCAATGAAGAAGAAGTGAAAGCGCTATCGATGTGGATGACGCTAAAAGCTGGCATTGTAGATCTTCCATATGGCGGCGGAAAAGGCGGCGTTGTATGTGATCCTCGTCAGCTGTCTATGCGTGAAATTGAGAATATCAGCCGTGGCTATGTTCGGGCGATCAGCCAGATTGTCGGCCCGACAAAAGATATTCCAGCTCCGGATGTGTATACGAACTCCCAGATTATGGCCTGGATGATGGATGAATACAGCCGGATTCGTGAATTTGATTCACCTGGATTTATTACCGGAAAGCCGCTCGCACTTGGAGGATCACATGGCCGTGAAAAAGCGACTGCCCAAGGTGTAACGATTTGTATTCACGAAGCTGCTAAAAAGCGAAACATTGATATTAAAGGCGCTCGCGTGATCGTTCAGGGATTTGGAAACGCCGGAAGCTTTTTATCGAAATTTATGCATGATGCCGGAGCGAAAGTCGTTGGCATTTCAGATGCGTATGGCGGACTTTATGATCCGAACGGTCTCGATATTGACTACTTATTAGATCGCCGTGATAGTTTTGGAACGATTACGACACTGTTTGATAATACAATTACAAACCAGCAGCTTTTAGAGATGGAGTGTGATATTTTGGTGCCGGCGGCTATCTCAAATCAAATTACCGCTGACAATGCACATAATATTAAAGCATCCATTGTAGTAGAGGCGGCAAATGGACCAACAACGCTTGAAGCAACAAAGATTTTATCAGAACGCGATATTTTGCTTGTTCCAGATGTTCTGGCAAGCTCTGGTGGTGTAACGGTATCTTACTTTGAATGGGTGCAAAACAACCAGGGCTACTATTGGACGGAAGAAGAAGTAAATAAAAAATTGCATGACAACTTAACAAAAGCATTTGATAATATTTATGAAGTTGCGCAAACACGCGGTGTCAATATGCGTCTTGCCGCCTACATGGTCGGCGTACGCCGCGCGGCAGAAGCTTCCAAGTTTAGAGGATGGGTATAAACCGGCTGATGATCAGCCGGTTTTTTTATGCCTCAAGGTCAATCAGTTGAAAAACAAACAGCTTCTTTCGCATAATGAAAAAGAAAAGGAGCTGAAATAAATGAATCAATTTGTGTATTGGAATCCGGTAAAGTGGATTTTCGGTAAAGATACGGCGATGCAATTACGGGATAATGTTGCTCCGTTTGGTGAAAACATCCTTCTCGTTTATGGAGGCGGCAGCATTAAAAAAAGCGGTCTTTACGATGAAGTCATTGAGCAGCTTGACGGCTTTAATATTACGGAGCTTTCCGGTGTAGAACCGAACCCTCGCCTTTCAACGGTCAAGCGCGGTGCAGAACTGTGCCAGGCAAATGATGTTTCTTTTATTCTTGCGGTTGGAGGCGGCAGTGTGATTGACTGTACCAAAGCGATTGCAGCAGCCGCAAAATTTGAAGGAGATCCATGGGATTTTATTACACGAAAAGCCACTGTGGAAGAAGCGCTCCCATTTGGAACAATTTTAACCCACGCAGCGACTGCTTCTGAAATGAATTCGGGATCCGTTATTACAAACTGGGATACAAATGAAAAACTTGGGTGGGGAAGCCCGCACACCTTCCCGAAATTTTCTATTTGTGATCCGAAATGGACATTAACGGTGCCGCGTGACCAAACCATCTATGGGATCGTAGATATGATGTCACATATGTTGGAACAATACTTCCACAACGCAGAAGAAACCGATGTGCAGGATCGTTTAATTGAAGGGACAATGAAAACACTCTTAGAAAAAGCATCGGCGCTTATGAATAACCTTCAGGATGAAAAGCTGCGTGAAACAGTAATGTTTGCCGGCACGCTTGGGTTAAACGGTATGCTGCAAATGGGGTACCGCGGCGACTGGGCAACCCATAACATTGAGCATGCAGTGTCAGCTGTGTACGACATACCGCATGGCGGCGGCCTGGCGATTATTTTTCCAAATTGGATGAAACACAATATCGATGTGAAACCGGAACGCTTCAAGCAGCTCGCCGTACGTGTTTTTGATGTAGACCCAGAAGGGAGATCAGATCGCGAAGCAGGCTTGGAAGGGATCGAAGCACTTCGTACATTCTGGACATCGATCGGAGCTCCGTCACGCCTTGCTGACTACGATATTGATGACAGCCGTCTTGAGGAAATGGCGGAAAAAACGTTATTTAATGGTCCATTTGGGAATTTTACTAAATTGGACCGGGAAGACGTAGTCGCGATCTTACGTGCATCACTTTAACCGGGCAGAATTAAGCCCGGTTTTTCCTTGTTTTTTTCCTTGCGAAACCGCGTACAGTCGTATACAGTTAAGTGGAAAAATACCGTTTAGATGGAGGGTAATGAAGAATGACGCATATTAAGTTTGATTACTCAAATGCACTGCCTTTTTTCGGAGAACATGAAATCGATTATTTAAAAGACGCTGTAAAAGTAGCTCACCATTCTTTGCATGAAAAAACAGGCCAGGGAAGCGACTACCTTGGGTGGATCGACCTTCCGGTTGATTATGATAAAGAAGAATTCGCCCGTATTCAAAAAGCAGCCGGAAAAATCCGCCAGGACTCTGATGTTTTAGTGGTAATCGGTATCGGCGGCTCTTACCTTGGCGCCCGTGCAGCAATTGACATGCTGAACCACAGCTTCTACAACGTGCTTTCATCTGAAAAGCGCAACGGCCCGCAAGTATTCTTTGCCGGAAATAACATTAGTTCTACATACATGAGTGACCTTATCGAAGTGCTGGAAGGAAAAAACTGGTCGATTAACGTTATTTCCAAATCCGGTACTACAACAGAGCCGGCACTTGCATTCCGCTTGTTCCGTGACCTGCTTGAAAAACAATATGGAAAAGAAGAAGCGAAGAGCCGTATTTACGCAACGACGGACAAAGCACGCGGCGCTTTAAAAACCGTTGCGGATGAAGAAGGATACGAAACATTTGTTATTCCTGATGATGTCGGCGGCCGTTATTCTGTTTTGACAGCCGTAGGCCTTCTGCCAATTGCAGCAGCAGGGGCGGATATTGAAGCCATGATGCAGGGAGCGCGCGATGCTCGTGAAGCGTATAGTTCGTCTGAACTTCAAGAAAATGAAGCGTACCAGTACGCAGCAGTTCGTAATATTTTGTACAACAAAGGCAAAACAATTGAAATGTTGATTAACTATGAGCCAGGGCTTCAATACTTCTCTGAGTGGTGGAAGCAGTTATTTGGTGAAAGTGAAGGAAAAGACTTTAAAGGTATTTATCCGTCATCTGCCAATTTCTCAACAGATCTTCATTCATTGGGCCAATATGTGCAGGAAGGGCGCCGCGACTTGTTTGAAACCGTTGTTCGTGTTGAAAACCCGCGTAAATCCTTAACGATTGAAAAAGCAGAAAATGATCTGGATGGGTTAAATTACCTGGCAGGTGAAACAGTAGACTTCGTGAATAATAAAGCATTTGAAGGCACACTTCTTGCTCATACGGATGGCGGTGTACCGAACTTAACCGTTTCTATTCCAGCTATGGACGCGTACACATTCGGCTACACAGCTTATTTCTTTGAAAAAGCATGCGCAATCAGCGGCTACCTTCTTGGTGTGAATCCATTCGACCAGCCGGGCGTAGAAGCATATAAAGTGAATATGTTTGCGCTTCTTGGCAAACCAGGTTTTGAAGAAAAGAAAGCTGAGCTTGAAAAACGACTTCGCGGGGAATAATTCCCCCGAAGTTTTTAAAAAAAGACTTGCATTAACTGAAAAAATCTTTATAATTTAATCTAGACGCTAAGAAATACATATATCTTAAAAACGGGGGCTTAGCTCAGCTGGGAGAGCGCTTGCATGGCATGCAAGAGGTCGTCGGTTCGATCCCGATAGTCTCCATACATTGATGAATGAAAAGCTGTTCCAATTGGAACAGCTTTTTTATTGTTTAAAAGAAGAGGAAGTCTGCTTATGTGCTTTCAAGCTCAACAGATTGCACATGGGGAATTTCAGATAAGGTATAATAAACTTCTGTAGTTCATCTTTTGAAATATACACCTGCGGTAAAAACTAGTAAATGAGTATGGCGTTTTTCATCATATAAAATACGAATTTCTTTAACGGAAATTTTGCCTTTTTCTACGTCTTTTAAAATTTCTTCAACATGAATGATGCGAGGCAGTTCTTAATTTAATGTACAGGTCTTTCTCCTGGAGGCGGCTTGGACCGGCAAACCGAAGAACAACAGGCAGCATTTCTACAGCCAGGATAATAAGGATTGCACCTGCAAGTGCCGCCGCATAAAAGCCAGCACCGACAATAATACCAATACATACCTGCAGCGCCCCAGCTCATGGCCGCGGTCGTTAAGCCGGAAACGGTGTCATTTGCCCGGTGCAGGATTACACCTGCACCGAGAAAACCAATGCCGGAAACAATTTGGGCGGCTAATCTCAAAGGATCCATGGTCACATTTATATCGGCATCTCCATGATAAAGATAAACAGATTCCACTGAAACAGCGGTTAACAGGCAGCTGATAACGGAGATCATAATGCTTGTTTTTAAGCCGACCGGCTTGCTTTTTAATTCGCGTTCTAAGCCTATAATGGCCCGAGTCCGCCGGATAACCTAAGCTTAAGCAGTAAAGAAGTATCAATTATCCATTCCATACAATCTGCCGCCTTCCTATAAAGGAGAGTCTTTAGGTGTTTGTTTCGTATTATACAGGATAAGTAATTAAACGTGAGTTTCTTTTCAGTTTGAAAAAGAAGAAAACATTCTTCTTAAAATACTTGCATAAAGATAAAGAGTTATGATATATTATTTTTTGTCGTTAGCAGTAAAAAACAAATTGCTTACAAGTTTATTTGGAAAATGGATTGCTAAATTCGTTTAATATGTTATAATAATAAATGTCGTAAAAAAGTCAGGCGGCAATAGCGAAGAGGTCACACCCGTTCCCATCCCGAACACGGCCGTTAAGCTCTTCAGCGCCGATGGTAGTTGGGGGTTTCCCCCTGTGAGAGCAGGACGCTGCCTGGTGATTTACTTATTACATATGTGGAGGATTAGCTCAGCTGGGAGAGCATCTGCCTTACAAGCAGAGGGTCGGCGGTTCGATCCCGTCATCCTCCACCATTTATGCCGGTGTAGCTCAATTGGTAGAGCA
>NZ_JAPSLE010000018.1:0-13051 GCF_031181085.1 Domibacillus sp.
GAGCAAGCTCCCTTCTGTCCGCTCGACTTGCATGTATTAGGCACGCCGCCAGCGTTCGTCCTGAGCCAGGATCAAACTCTCCAAAAAGTTTGACTTGCTCATTTGTTTCCATTAAAACACGGGGTGTTTTAATGGAAGATAAAAATTAAAACGTTGACGTTTTTATTGATTTTGTTCAGTTTTCAATGTTCAATTCGTTTGTGTCATCTCTCCGACAACTATAACATCATATCATTATCTGATGCGATGTGTCAATATCTTTTTTAATTTCTTATTTCTTGTTGACTGCTTTTCAGCAGCAACTTTATTAATATACCAGCTCATCTCTTTCACGTCAATAACTTTTCAATATTTTTTACGGGAAAACAAAAAAATAAATAGCTGCCAGAGAGAGAACTCCCGGCAGCCCGAGAAAACCGGCCAAAAAAGCGGTAAATGGATTTATCACAATATACAGATCCGTCTCTTGTATACATACATTGATCACGTATAAAAGAAAAGCACCTATCACTGTTTTCTTAAAAATCATCATCAGAATCTCGCTCAATTTTCGCATTTTTTCACGCTCCTCTTCTATATATAGAAGAGAATTATTCTTTTATGCGAATTTGCCGCTTTTTCGCTTCGCGGAACAAAAAGAAATATTTCGCTTGAGCGGCTTTTGTTTGAGCTTCGAGCTCATTGTTTTGTTCAAAGCTAAGACGAAGCAGGTCACGATTTTTAAACCAATCTGTTCTTGCCTGGCTCATTAAGCTGATTAATTTATCATCATATATACTGCGCATGCTTTGTTTTTTGCGAAAAAACATAGATGCTTTCCTCCTTACAGCTCCCGGCGTCCCTCTATCGCCTTAGACAAAGTCACTTCATCGGCATATTCAAGATCACCGCCGACTGGAAGGCCATGAGCAATGCGGGTCGTCCGGATACCAGATGGTTTTAGCAGCCTGGAGATATACATCGCCGTTGCTTCTCCTTCGATATTCGGATTGGTCGCTAAAATGACTTCTTTAATGGTTTCATCCTGAAGCCGTTTCACTAAGTCCGGTACGTTGATATCTTCCGGCCCGATTCCTTCCATTGGAGAGATAGCGCCATGAAGAACATGGTACAAGCCATTGTATTCCTTCATTTTCTCCATCGCAATGACGTCTTTCGGGTCCTGTACGACGCAGACAATGCTTCGGTCACGGCGCTCATCTTTACAAATGGAACATGGATCTTGATCGGTAATATGGCCGCATACTGAACAATAGCCAAGGTCACGTTTGGCATTCACAAGTGCTTTCCCGAATTCAAGCACATCTTCTTCTTTCATATTTAGCACAAAAAAAGCCAGACGAGCCGCTGTTTTCGGCCCGATGCCCGGCAATTTCATGAAGCTGTCAATCAGCTTCGTTATAGGTTCGGGATAATACATGTATAATTCCTCCTCTTTAGAAAGGAAGGTTCATCCCTTTCGTAAACTGTCCCATCGTCTGGTTCGTTTCATCGTCCACTTTTTTCAGCGCGTCATTTACTGCTGCAAGAACAAGATCTTGAAGCATTTCGATATCATCTGGATCTACAACTTCTTCCTTGATTTGAACATCGGTTACTTGTTTTTGGCCGGACATGCTGACTTTCACCATGCCGCCTCCTGCTGTTCCTTCAAATTGTTTTTCCGCCAGTTCTTCCTGCGCCTGCTGCATCTGCTTTTGCATTTTCTGCATCTGCTTCATCATATTCTGCATGTTGCCCATTCCTCCGCCACGCATCATGTTCATCATCCTCCAATTAAATTAGTCTTTGATTTCAAGAAATTCTTCTCCAACAAGCTCAAGCGCTTTTGACACGAGAGGATCCTCTTCCTCCTCCGGCACATCCGCTTCTGTTTCTTCACCTGGTGGTGCCATAACGCCTTCTTCTTTTTGCTTTTTTACGAAAGAGCGGCGAATGTCGAGCCACGCTTCTTCCGGCACAACAAGCGGCCGATATGGCTTGCCGGTTAATTCATTTAAAATCGTCGAAATGGAATCTATAAACGCTTTATTATCAGAGGCCATTTGACAATGAATTTCGTATTTAAATTTTAACACAAATGAGTCTGCAGACGCAGCGACAGGTTCTGCATCATTTAAAAGAGCTGCCTGAGAGCGCATTTGGCGTTCATTCAAGTAGCCAATCATATTGCCCCAGCGGCTTTTAATATTTTGAATATCCTGCTTGGTTGCTTCCGAAAGTACTTTTTCAATCTGCGGAATAGCCACTTTAAATTGATTACTCGGGCGTGACATCTTCTTCGCAGACGGCTTCGGTGCTTCCATTTCTATTGAGCCGGCCGGACGTTTTTTCAGCTCCTGTACTTCCTGCTCAAGCCGGTTTATTTTTTCAAGCAGGCCGGCGATTTCCGGGCCGGAGGCAGCAGACTCTGCTTTCACGTGAAGACGGCTCATTTTCACGAGGGCCACTTCAAGATAAATACGCGCATGATTGGTGAACTTCATATCCTGCTGCGCTTTATTTAAAATGGCGATATATTCATAAATAGCCGCTTCAGACACCTGTCTAGCAAGTTCTGTAAATGATTCTTCCGCCATTGTACGTTCTAACGATTCTTCAAGTTCCGGCGCCATTTTTAAAAGCAGCATATCACGGAAATATAAAATTAAATCCTCCGTAAATCGAGCCGGATCTTTTCCTTCCATAAGCAGTTTGTTCAGTGTTTGAACGGCTTCAGCGGCGTTTTGATTAAAAACGGCCGCGGCGATGCCCTGAAGCATCTCCTGCCCGACTGTCCCGGTTACTGTTAGAGCATCTTCTTCTGTTAAACGGCCGCGGCTATAAGAAACCGCTTGATCGAGCAGACTAAGGGCGTCACGCATTCCGCCTTCCGCCGCCCGGGCAATAACCGGCAGTGCCGGTTCATCAAACGCTGTTCCGGTTTCATTTAGAATAAGCGTCATGCGCCCGGTAATCGCCTGAGCCGTAATTCGCTTAAAATCAAACCGCTGGCAGCGGGAAATAATCGTGAGCGGAATTTTGTGCGGTTCCGTTGTCGCCAAAATAAAGATCACATGCGCCGGTGGTTCTTCAAGTGTTTTTAATAAAGCGTTAAACGCGCCGGTTGAAAGCATGTGCACTTCATCAATAATATATACTTTAAACCGGACAAAGCCGGGTGCGTACTTTACTTTGTCGCGAATATCGCGAATTTCATCTACACCATTGTTCGAAGCTGCGTCAATTTCAATTATATCCTGAATGGATCCATCTGAAATTCCCCGGCAGGATGCACATTCATTGCACGGTTCTGCTGAAGGACCGTTTTCACAGTTTACCGCTTTAGCTAAAATCTTCGCCGCACTTGTTTTTCCGGTTCCACGCGGGCCGGAAAAAAGATAAGCATGTGAGATCTTGTCTTGAAGGAGAGCGTTCTGAAGCGTTTTCGTTATATGCTCCTGCCCAACGACATCCGCAAAGTTCTGCGGCCGCCATACACGGTATAATGCCTGATAGCTCATTCTGTACCCCCTTCATCTTTCTTGTTTTATTATAAACGAACGAGCACACCTTTTCTATTCCAATGAAAGCAAAAAGACGCCCGACAAACCGGACGCCTTGTTTATGTTTATTATGTAATACCGTGCACCTTCTGTCGACTGCCAATCACAGGCGTTACTTGAGCAGTTAGCTCAGCCCAGGCTGCCCCGCGGCACATGAGAGAGTCCACTTAATGCTGCTTCCTTCCGGACCTGACATGGTTCATGGGTTCCCATTGCGCAGGACCCGAACGTCAACGCCACTTACAAAAGGCAGACCCCACAATTAAACAGCCTCGAGAAGGAATTCAGTCCCGCTAGAGCGGATTGCGGATACAGGGCACCGCTACCTCCCCACTTAGCACGGCAAGATCTATTATACTACCTCAAGTCAAAAAAAGCAATGTGGAAACTATTTACTCTGTTGCTGCTTTTTTTGTTCCTTTTTCCTTTGCCGGATATTCCGAAAAAACTGCGTCAGGATCATGCCGCATTCTTCTTCCAACACACCGGGCACCACTTCACAGCGATGGTTAAAACGGTCATCTTCAAGCAGATTCATCAGTGTACCGGCGCAGCCGGCTTTCGGATCTGCTGCTCCGTAAACCACCCGCTCTACACGAGACAATAAAATGGCGCCACTGCACATCGGACACGGCTCCAGTGTAACGTAAAGCGTCGTCCCTTCCAGCCTCCAGCCTTCTGTTGCTTCACAAGCGCGTTGAATGGCTAAAAGCTCCGCATGGGTAACCGCGTTTTGAGTCGTTTCCCTCAAATTGTATCCCGATGCAATGACTTTATTGTCTTTCACAATTACCGCCCCGATCGGCACTTCACCGAGGCGCTCGGCTTTTTTTGCTTCCTCAATTGCCAGCTTCATAAAAAATTCGTCCACTTTCATGCTCCTTTCTGCAGAAATAAGGGTAGTACATATAGAAGTGAAGGAGGAACAGTTATGACCAAAAAATGTGCACTTCTAGTTGTTGATATGATTAACGATTTTCAATTTCCAAAAGGGAAACAACTGGCCGGCTTTACAAAAGAAACGATCGAACCGATTTTGCAGTTGAAAGATCATTTCCATCAAAAAGAATGGCCGGTTATTTATATAAATGACCACTATGGACTTTGGAAAGCAGATATTGCGCTTATTACAGACCACGCATTTAATGAAATAAGCGCTCCTATTATACAGCAAATAAAGCCGAGCGACGAAGATTACTTTTTAATCAAGCCAAAGCATTCCGCTTTTTACGGTACCGCTCTTCATACACTGTTGCATGAACTAGGCGTAGATTCGGTAGCCGTAACAGGCGTAGCCGGAAACATTTGTGTTTTCTTTACCGCAAACGACGCTTATATGCGCGAGTTTAACATTTACGTTCCAAAGGATGCCATTGCATCAGAGGAAAAGAAATTCAACGAATATGCGCTTGAAATGATGGAAACAGTTCTTAGCGCAGATGTGCGCCCGTCAAATGATTTGATTCAACTGTTGTCATAAGACGCCTTTCCTCTCTGTACACTTAGTATAGAGAGGAGGAACGGCGTATGGACATTTATGTTGTAAAAAGCGGCGATACATTATTTCAAATTGCACGGCGGTACGGGACAACCGCAGACGCAATCAGCGACGCAAACCAGCTTGCGACTCTGCCACATCTTGTGGTCGGACAGGCGCTAGTGATCCCTATTGCAGGAAGGTTCCACACTGTGGTCGCCGGAGACAGCTTATGGAAAATATCAAGGCAGTACGGAGTGACCGTTGAGGAAATTGTTCGTCTCAACGGTTTGTCGCCAACTGCTCCGCTTCAAATCGGACGTCGGCTGCGTATTCCATCGCCTCCAAAAAAACAAATTGAGTCTCTTGCTTACGTCGAGCCTTCTGCGGCTGGTTATTCAAGCACTATTCTCACTCAAGCCCGGGAAGCGGCCCCCCATCTCACTTACTTCGCCCCGGTCAGCTACAATGCAAGGCGGGATGGATCTTTGACAGAACCGGCCGTTCGTCCCATCGCAACAATTGCTGAACAACATGGCACCGTGCTCATGATGGACATTACCAATTTAGAAGAAGGACAGTTCAGTGGAGAGCTTGCTCGCGTACTGCTGAACGATACAGCTGTACAGGAAACCTTTTTAAACAATATCAGCCGGATTGCCGCCCAAACAAATTTCAGAGATATTCATTTTGATTTTGAATATTTGCGGCCTGAGGACAGGGAAGCCTACAACCAGTTTCTCCGCCGGGCAGTGGAACGATTTCACCGCGAAGGCAAAACGGTTTCAACCGCCCTTGCGCCTAAAACAAGCGCCACCCAGCAGGGGCAGTGGTATGAGGCGCATGATTACAAAGCGCATGGAGAAATTGTGGATTTCTCCGTCCTTATGACCTATGAATGGGGATACAGCGGAGGTCCGCCAATGGCCGTTTCACCGATTGGACCTGTCCGTAACGTCCTTACGTATGCCGTAACGGAAATGCCTGCTTCAAAAATCGTCATGGGCCAGAATTTGTACGGATATGACTGGACACTTCCATATAGGCCGGGAAATCCGTTTGCAAGAGCGGTCAGTCCGCAGGAAGCACTACGGCGCGCGGCGCGTTATAACGCTTCCGTCCGTTATGATTTCACGGCACAGGCTCCTTTTATTGACTACACAGACGAAGAAGGACGCGCTCATAAAATTTGGTTTGAAGATGCACGTTCGGTCGACGCAAAATTCTCGCTCATTAGAGAGCTCGGACTGCGTGGCATCGCTTATTGGAAAATCGGTTTTCCCTTCCCACAAAACTGGCTGCTGCTTTCTGATCGGTTTACGATCGTTAAAATATAAAAAGAACGCCCATCTGATGAGTCAGATGGGCGTTCATATCTCCAATTATGCACTTATGTTAAAAATGGAGGAGGAAAGGGGATTCGAACCCCTGCGCGGTTTGACCCGCCTGTCGGTTTTCAAGACCGATCCCTTCAGCCGGACTTGGGTATTCCTCCGTCGTATCGACAAGAATTAATTTATCATAGGGTAAATTATTCTGTCAACACGATTCCATTTATTTTTTTTCGATTTTTTCTTTACCGCCCATATATGAACGCAGCACTTCTGGAATTAGAATGCTTCCGTCTTCCTGCTGGTAGTTCTCTAAAAGAGCTGCCACTGTACGGCCAATCGCAAGACCTGATCCATTTAGTGTATGCACATGCTCCGGCTTGCCATTTTTCTCGCGGCGGAAACGGATATTCGCCCGGCGTGCCTGGAAGCCTTCAAAGTTTGAGCAAGAAGAAATTTCTTTATATTCATTGTAGCTTGGCAGCCATACTTCAATATCGTACTTTTTTGCTGCGGTAAACCCGAGGTCTGCAGAACACATATCAAGTACACGGTAAGGAAGACCGAGCAGCTGCAGTACTTTTTCCGCATGACCTGTCAGCTTTTCAAGCTCTGCATAAGAATCTTCAGGCTTTACAAAACGAACCATTTCTACTTTGTTGAATTGATGCTGGCGAATTAAACCGCGTGTGTCACGGCCGGCAGATCCTGCTTCAGAACGGAAGCATGCGCTGTACGCTGCATAAGCGATCGGCAGGTCCTCACCATTTAAAATTTCATCGCGATGATAGTTTGTCACCGGCACTTCCGCTGTCGGAATGAGGAAGTAATCTTCCGCTTCAATCCGGAAAGCATCCTCTTCAAACTTTGGCAGCTGCCCTGTTCCCGTCATGCTTCCCCGGTTTACCATGTACGGCGGCATCATTTCTGTATAGCCATGCTCTTCCGTGTGTAAATCCAGCATAAAGCTGATAAGAGCACGTTCAAGCTTTGAACCCGCCCCTTTATAGAAAGTAAAGCGGCTGCCTGTTACTTTGCCGGCACGCTCGAAATCAAGGATATCCAAATCGGTCGCTAAATCCCAATGCGCCTTTGCTTCAAAGCTAAATTCCGGCACACTTCCCCATTTACGAATTTCCACATTATCTTCTTCAGAATCGCCTGCCAGGACACTTTCATGAGGGATGTTCGGCATCCGCAGCATCAGCTGCTCCAGTTTTTCTTCTGTTTCCCGAAGCTCCGTATCAAGCTCTTTAATTTTTTCGCCGACTTCACGCATTTCTGTAATAAGTGCATCCGCATCCTGTTTTTCTTTTTTTAAACGAGCAACCTCCTGTGATACTGTGTTGCGTTTGCTCTTCAGCTCTTCTGTCTGGCCAAGCAGCTCACGGCGCTTTTTCTCCAGTTCTTCAAAATCTTCAAATGCGCTCATATCCTCGCCCCGGAACTTCAGGCGTTCTTTCACTTCCGCAAAATGAGACCGCAAATATTTCATATCCAGCATATGCAATTCCTCCTTTAAAAAATAAAAAAACTTCCGCCCCTATGGAAAGGGACGGAAGTTTGATTCCGCGTTACCACCCTGATTGAAAGCCATACAGCTTTCCTCTCAAACAACGTTTTAACGGCCTGCGCCGGTCAATGCCTACTCTTTGTGTTCAGCATCCCGCTCCAGAACGGATTCACCTGGCTTCTACACCGGTTCGCACCACCCACCGGCTCTCTTTAAGAAGAAGTATCAAGCTACTGACTTCCTTCATCGCGTTTCACTATTCGATTTGCATTCAATGTACTACATTTTTTATGAATGCGCAAGTGACGCTTTTACCTGCTCCGCCATCTTGACAAAGTAAGCGGTAATGCGATGGTCATCCGTCAATTCCGGATGAAAAGAACAGCCGAGATATTGGCCGTTGCGCGCAGCGACAATCCGCCCGTCGCATTCTGCCAATACTTCTGTTCCTTCGCCGGCTGAGACGATATGCGGCGCCCGAATAAAAACAGCATTGTAATCATCTGCCACGCCTTTAATGGCAAGGTTTGCTTCGAAGCTTTCTTTTTGACGGCCAAATGAGTTTCGTTCAACCTTGATATCCATTAAGCCAAGATGCGGCTCATCATGCCCAACCACTTCGCCAGCGAGTAAAATAAGGCCTGCGCACGTCCCGAACATTGGACGCCCTGATTCCCCGAATGTCCGCAGCGGCTCCATAAAACCGTAGCGGTCCATTAAGCGGCGCATTGTTGTACTTTCACCGCCAGGCAAAATCAGCCCATCCAGCTCATCCAGCTGCTCCGGCCATTTTACCACTACAGCCTCCGCACCGCTTTCCTCTATTGAACGAACATGCTCACGAACGGCACCCTGTAAGCCCAGTACACCGATCTTTGTCATTACCAGCCGCGCTCCTGCATACGATCAGCCGCTGCGATGCCGGCAATTTCAAGGCCTTTCATCGGCTCACCAAGCTCTTTCGAAAGTTCGGCAATCAATTTGTAGTCCTGGTAATGAGTGGTTGCTTCCACGATCGCACGGGCAAATTTCGCCGGGTTTTCTGATTTGAAAATACCAGATCCAACGAATACGCCGTCTGCACCAAGCTCCATCATCAGTGCTGCGTCTGCTGGTGTTGCAATACCGCCTGCTGCGAAGTTGACAACCGGAAGACGTCCTTCTTTTTTAATTTGCATTAATACTTCAAAAGGAGCGCCGTGAATTTTTGCTTCTGTCATAACTTCATCTTCGTTCATATGAACGAGCTTACGCACTTGTGCATTTACTTTGCGCATATGGCGCACGGCTTCTACGATGTTTCCTGTTCCCGGCTCGCCTTTTGTGCGGAGCATGGAAGCACCTTCACCAATACGGCGTGCTGCTTCACCGATATCACGGCATCCACAAACGAACGGAACAGTAAAATCGCTTTTCAGCAAGTGGTATTCTTCATCTGCCGGCGTTAACACTTCACTTTCATCCAAGTAATCAACACCCATTGCTTCAAGCACACGTGCTTCTACAATGTGGCCAATACGCGCTTTCGCCATAACCGGGATCGTAACAGCGTTCATCACTTCTTCTACAATACGGGGATCTGCCATACGGGCAACGCCGCCTGCTTTACGAATGTCAGAAGGAACGCGCTCAAGCGCCATAACTGCAACTGCGCCTGCTTCTTCTGCAATTTTTGCCTGCTCTGCATTTACGACGTCCATAATTACGCCGCCTTTTTGCATTTCTGCCATTCCACGTTTTACACGGTCTGTACCTGTATTCATTTGATATTCCTCCTATATTGATCAGAAAGGTCTGATTTTTTGTAAAATACTTAAATCCTAATAAACACGAAAAATCACCTTCTGTCAATAGCAGAAGGTGATTTTTATTAAAACCAACCAGTTATCGTATCTATCAGCCAGTGCCAGCCGTTTGCGATTCCGCCGCCAACTGTCCGCATTGATAAAACAAACCAATTCGCTTTCTCAACGTTTTCGGCGGTTTTCACTTTTGTCTGACCGCCTGCTTTTAGGAAAGGAACAGCCTCTCCTTTTTCATCCTGGACTTCAACAAAACCAACCACTTTACCCTTTTTAACAGGGGCAACCAGCTCATTATTTTTATCCAAATCCGAACTATTTAACGTTATATCCGTTTTATATTTCGCGTTTGAAGCTTTTGAGACTAAAACAGACAGATCGGAAGCTGTTTCAAGCTTTACTTCCTTCTCTTTTCCTTTTTGAACAGGTACCGTTTCAGCTCCTTTTACAGTGCTGCCGGCTGCTGCAATTTCTTTACGCTCAAATTGAGTGAAGCCATAATCCATCAACTTTTTCATTTCAGTAAAACGAGCGTTGTACGTCCCCTCGCCTTTATCATCCGTTGCATCCATCACAATACCAATTAACTTTTGGCCGTCGCGTTCAGCTGTTCCAGTAAAGCAATATCCAGCGAAATCTGTTGTTCCCGTTTTTAAACCTGTCATACCCTCATATTCAAAAACAAGGGACGGAAGCATCCAGTTCCAATTTTCCATTGCAATTTCATCATCAGTTCCCTCACGGAATTTCTTTTTCGGAATTCCTGCTGTTTCAAGAACCTCCGGATAATCGTTCACCAGCCGGTAAGCAAGTGTCGCCACATCCCGGGCTGTCATCATATTTTCCTCTGTCGGTCCACCAGTCGTATGATGGCCTTTTAAGTCTTTATTGTTTAATCCCGTCGCATTGACGAACTTTGCTTTTTCCATTCCAAGTTCTTTTGCTTTTTTGTTCATTAACTTAACAAATTCCGCTTCTGAACCGGCAATTTTTTCTGCAATCGCGATTGTTGCCGCATTGGCTGAATAAATGGTCATCGCTTCGTAGAGTTCACGGATTTGGTATGTTTCGTCCGCACGAAGTGGTACATTCGACAAGCTGCGATCCTGTGACACTTGATATACATACTCCGATACCTGATACGTATCGTCCAAGCTTACTTTTCCTTTTTTAACAGCCTCAAGCAGCAGATATTCTGTCATCATTTTCGACATACTCGCTACACCGAGCTGCTGGTTGCTATTTTTTTCAAACAAAATCTGTCCTGTTTCTCCATCAACCAAAATGGCTGCACCTGCATTAACATTAAATGCGGCATCCGCCTTTAACGCTCCCGGAGAAAATAATCCAAAAAACAACAAAATACTCAATACAATGGCACTGATCCGATACCCATTTCTTTTTCTCACACTCAAAACCCTCCATTTATTATGCAACACTTTCGTTATTGTACCATACACATTCAGGAGAAAAATAGACGAGAAACGACCTAGATAACTCGTTTTATAAAGAAGAAAAAAAACCTGTCCGGCAATGGACAGGCTTTATATGTTTTCTTATAGAGAATAGTTAGGTGCTTCTTTTGTAATTTGCACATCGTGCGGATGGCTTTCACGAAGACCCGCACCCGTCATACGAACAAACTGGCTTTCTTCCCGGAGTGCTACGATATCCTTTGTACCGCAGTAACCCATACCTGAACGAAGGCCGCCTGTTAACTGATACAATGTGTCAGATAGTGGACCTTTGTAAGGAATACGCCCCTCGATACCTTCTGGAACAAATTTCTTTGCGTCCTCCTGGAAGTAACGATCTTTTGAACCTTTTTCCATCGCGCTTACAGAGCCCATACCACGGTATACCTTGAAGCGGCGTCCTTGGAAGATTTCTGTTTCACCAGGGCTTTCTGATGTACCCGCAAGCAAGCTGCCAAGCATAACTGCAGAGCCGCCGGCTGCAATGGCTTTAACGATGTCACCGGAGTACTTAATGCCGCCATCGGCAATGATCGCTTTGCCGTGCTTACGCGCTTCTGTTGCACAATCGTATACAGCTGTAATTTGTGGTACGCCTACACCCGCCACAACACGCGTTGTACAGATAGAGCCTGGACCGATTCCTACTTTTACAACATCTACGCCCGCTTCGAACAGCTCACGTGTTGCTTCAGCTGTAGCAACATTTCCAGCGATAATGTTCAAGTCAGGATAAGCAGCGCGGATTTCTTTTACGGTGTTGATTACCCCTGCTGAGTGGCCGTGTGCCGTATCCACCACAATTACGTCTACCTGGGACTTAACAAGCATTTCAACACGCTTCATCGTGTCTCCTGTTACCCCAACAGCAGCACCTGCTAAAAGGCGTCCCTGCGCGTCTTTTGCCGAGTTCGGGAACTCGATTACTTTTTCAATATCTTTAATCGTGATAAGGCCTTTTAAAACGCCGTCTTTATCAATAAGTGGAAGCTTTTCAATTTTATGTTTTTGAAGAATTTTTTCTGCTTCATCCAGTGTAGTTCCTACCGGAGCTGTCACCAGATTTTCCTTCGTCATTACGTCTGTAATTAAAATGGAGTAGTCCTGGATAAAGCGAAGGTCACGGTTTGTCAGGATGCCAACAAGCTTTTGCTCTTCTTGATTGTTTACAATTGGCACACCAGAAATGCGATACTTGCCCATTAGATGCTCGGCATCAAACACTTGATGCTCAGGTGTTAAAAAGAATGGATCGGTGATAACGCCGCTTTCAGAGCGTTTTACTTTGTCTACCTGCTCAGCTTGCTGCTCAATACTCATGTTTTTATGAATGATTCCTAAGCCGCCTTGACGGGCCATTGCGATAGCCATATCGCCTTCTGTTACAGTGTCCATCCCTGCACTGATCATTGGGATGTTCAATTTCAAGGTAGGTGTTAATTCCACCTTTAGAGATACGTCTTTTGGAAGCACCTCGGATTTAGCTGGAACAAGCAATACATCATCAAACGTTAAACCTTCTTTTTTGAACTTATCTTCCCACATAATTAAGCCTCCCTGACCGAAAAATATTATTAGTAGGTTATCAATTGAACGGGTATAATGTCAAGGTTCGCTTTATAAGTTAGATTTTTTGGAATTTTCACACTTAAACTCGAACGTTAAAGCAAACATTTTTTCACGCGGCAGGGAAACAATGTTTCCCATATTCAGTGTCGCAGAGGCATTCTTCTGTTTTATTTTAGCTTGTTCTTCAAAAATTACAACAAAAAAGACAACCCGATTTCTCAAGTTGTCTTAGCGTGCCAGGCGGCGTCCTGCTCTCACAGGGGGAAACCCCCAACTACCATCGGCGCTGAAGAGCTTAACGGCCGTGTTCGGGATGGGAACGGGTGTGACCTCTTCGCT